>CAZGKT010000028.1:17639-43572 GCA_964525605.1 uncultured bacterium | reverse complement strand
TAGAAGTCGAGGTGGAAGTGGGAGTTGCGGTATTAACCGGCGTAAAGGTCAGGGTCGTCGTATGAGTCGGGGTAGAGGTGTTGGTTGGCGTGGAAGAATTGACGGGGGTTGAAGTATGTGTGGCCGTGGAGGAGGAAGTGGGGGTACCTGTTGCAGTCGAGGTGGGGGTGAAGGATTTGGTAAAAGTTCCAGTCGGGCTGGAAGTAAATGTAGGTGTGGACGACGGCATGGGAATAATCTGAATGGCTTCCACCATGGCGCTGGTGTCGGTGCTGGTTGTTCCCGTGAAGGTGATCGTTATGACCCCCCCGCTGGGAGAGATATTATTGAGTACCTCATCCAACGCCGTGTTCGAGCCCACTTTGGCATAAACATCCAGGTTCGATAGGACGGTCACACCGTTGATGGCCACATTGAAAACCCGATCACCCGTCCCGAAATCGCCCGAATAGGTCTCGGCAAACAAGAGGGACACCTGGTAGGAACCGGCGGGAACATTGAACGAATAGCTGAAACTGCTTCCATAACGCTGGGTGTCGTAAAGGGTGGAGTCCGATGTACCCGTGATGGTCCCTCCACTGGCGACGGTGGTCCCGCCGCTGTAATTCTCATCTTCGGCCCAAACGTTTCCCAGGGTATCGGTATAGGCGGGCCCCCCGACGTTCACGCGCCAGGTGTTGGAAACAATCGGGGTAGGCGTCATCGTCGGCGTTGAAGTCGGCCCAGCGGGTCCCGTCGATGCCACGAAACTCATCACGCTCTCCGCCGGCAGGGGATAGGAGAATTTCCCTCCGCTGACGGCCACCGACGTCTGTTGTACCAGGTTATTGCTGGAGTTCGTAAGCCAGGGATAGACCGTGGAAACGTTCAGGTCGCTGTAGTTGAAGGTCTCGTTTTCGCTGGAGCCGGTGTTGCCGTTGATGGCCACGATCACGACCTTGCCATCGGTGGCGCTGTAGTAGGCGGAGACTGAAACGCCCGCCGAGGGCACCTCGGTGGCGCCGATGCGCACATAACCTGGTCGGACGAACTTGCTGTAATTACCCAGACAATACATGCGCGGGGTCGGAGTGCCAGCACTAGTGCAGAGCCCCTCGTCGTCGGTGTTCGCATTGACAAGCCACCAGTAGCAATAGGCGTTGAAGTTATGGTCCACAATGCAGCTGTGTAGCTGGCCGGCGTAGTAGATGCCGCTGTCGATGTTGTTGTCGCTGGTTTTTTCGGAAGTTTCAGTGCACCAGCTTTCGACGGCGTGGCCCGCCGTAGTGGCGTAGCTAGTCGGGATCGTGTTGGGACCACCGCCGTAAAGGTGCATGCCGATAATCCTTACGTATTTCGCCGCAGTCGCATCCGCCATGGCGGTGGCGGACCCAGTCAGGTTGTCCGCGAAGGATTCAGGTAGCATGACGATGTTACTGAAACCGGCGGCATTGAGGTCCGGGCCAAGGTATTGCCCAACGAAATTGTCAATGTCCGAGGGCGACCAAAGGCAGGCGTCGTAGGTAGGGTCGTAGTCCGGTTCGTTCTGGACCGAGATCGCGTAGGGTGTGAAGCCGTAGGTATTCTTGCAGGCCGTAGCGAAGCTGGTAAGGTAGGTGGCATAGGCGCCGTAGTCGGAGGTGATAAGGGTATTGGTGTTCGTGGGGTTAAAGTTATCGTTACCGCTACCTTCTCCGTCCACACTGTTGTTGTTCTTCCACTTGGCTGGCGGGCTCCACGGACTGCCGAAGACCCTGATGTTGGGGTTGATGCCCAGCGCCTGGGTCGCGAAGGCGCATTGGGAGCCCCAGTTCGAGTTGCCGGAGTCATCAATGCCGAGGCGAAGGATGGAAAGGCCCACATTTCCGTTCACCTGGTTCGCAGGAGGCTGGCTCGAATCGTCCGCCCAGAAATTGTTAGCGAGCGAGGAGGAGAAGGCTCCGTCCCATTGGCTGGATGCGCCGAAACCCGAGATGGTTTGATAGGTCGTGCCGGAAGTGACCGTTACGTTTTGGGCCTGAACCGCCGAAATAGCGATGGTCGAGAAAAACAAAAATAAGTTTAATGTTGTTTCAATTTTTTTCACTTCATTTTCCTCATAAAAGAGGCGGAGGCATCCGGCTCTTTTCCCTGGCACCAGCGGCAAACCTGGGTTCAAAACGATTTTATGAATGAAGACAGCGCTTTCATTCATGGACATGAATCGTTCCTTGAAGGAAACATACCGCTGGAGGGGGAGACGCACAATAGAGGGGGATAAATCGATAGTCCTAAAACATCAATGTATTAGTCTTTTATTTCACATCCCCCAATCGCAGGGAACTTCATTATTTCCGGGTTAACTTCGCTGGGATCTATCGCGGAATTGCTGGGGAGAAAGGCCCGTTTTTTGTCGGAATAAGCGGGCAAAATAAGACCCGGATTTGAACCCACAAGTCTTGGTGATTTGCGAAACCGGCAGGCTTCCGGTCTTCAACAACCTTTTCGCTTCCTCCAACCTTAAATTCTGGAGATAGTTTTCCAATCCCATTCCCATGGTCTTTTTGAAATGGCGGCTGAGAGTGGCGACCGATACCTCCGCAAACTGGGCGAGTTTGACGGCCCGCAAGGGCTCGCCAAAATGACTGTCCAAATAATCCCGAACCTTTTCCATGGATAAGGCCGCTTTCTGAGCGCCCGAGCCCTGCATGATCCGCAAAAGTTTTTCCAGGGCGTCCTTGAAGGCAAAGATCATTTCCTGGGTGGTCCCGGCCTTCTCCAGGGAAAGGACCAGGCTCTGGTGCAGTTGATCGCCTTCCCTTTCGTTCAAGTCTCCCTGCGTGCGGATCATTTCCCGCATTTGGATCAAGGCATATTGCAGATGCAGACGTATCCCGTCTGGATCATGCATGGAAAGGGTCAGGACCTGTTTCAAGAATTCATCCAGTACCTTTTCCATCCCCGAGAGGGATGAGGTTTCGATTCGGTGTTTGAGTTCCCCCAAGAGACCTGTAATTTCCAGGATGCCCTCGGAGGCTTCGACCCGAACGGGTTTGTAAAAAACCACTTCCTGGCCCGATCTCCGGCCCAAGTGCAGGGCCAGCACCGCCTGTTGGTAGGATTCGAACAACGTGTCCCCCGGCGTGACGGTCTCCCCGACTCCCACCAGGACGGGCCCCTCCAATTCTTCCTGGGCGAAGGTGTGGATCCTTTGGGCTAGCTCCTCTATTTGATTCCGGCGTTGGGGTCGGCTCTTGGAAGGGTCGGACGAGGTGATGAATAGGGCCCCGTAATTTTCCAATTTTCCCCCCACC
Organism: uncultured bacterium; assembly: GCA_964525605.1. Taxonomy (GTDB): domain Bacteria; phylum Oederibacteriota; class Muellerivitia; order Muellerivitales; family Muellerivitaceae; genus CAVTWJ01. The sequence goes on along the minus strand of CAZGKT010000028.1, from coordinate 40,300 downwards.
GTCTGGGGATAGGTCTGGGCAATTCGGAAACTCTTCCTCTGGAACCGGTAGATCCGGAACATTTCCTCGATGGGATCTCTTTTCTTGCCGTGAGTGCTTAAAGGAATAACCGTGAGGACGGTCGTTGGAACCCGGCGGATACCGATGTCGGTTTGTATCCAGTCCATTTTCGGGACCTCGGTGTTCCAGAGCGGCGTGGCCTGCCGGGTGGGAAGTCCCAGAGCCCACTCCATGAAGTAACTGTGGGGGAAATGTTTTGAAAATATTTTCGTGGAAAGTTCATGAAGTCTCCGGGGAGCGTGGCTGATATTTCCATGAACCAGGACATTGGCGAACAACCCCAACGCTTCCCGGTAGGCCGATAGAACGGGACCCTCCAGAACAGGGGTGTCGAGCATCACGCGGACAAACTGGCGGAATTCGGGGTTTTCAGGGGTCGCGGTTTGACCCGTCAGCTGGTTCCAACTCAACTTCAGGAGGGGATAGGTCACCTCCTCTTTCGCGAAGGCGCCGGACAGGATCGTTCCGAACCTCGTCTTTCCCCGCCGGATCGGCATGAAGATGTCGCAGAAACCCAGGGTCTCCAAAAGAAGCGGCTCATCCTTCCGGTGCTTCTTTTCGTAGTCCGGATCGGTGAGCTTGTCCCAATTGAATTTTTGACCGTATTTCTTTTCGAAGTCAAACAGGGAGGCGTCCCGGCGGTGGTAATTGGCGGCCAGCCAACCTTCGGTTCCAGTCCCCGGATCTTTCGTGATAATGAAACAATTCAGGTCGACGTAATAGCGAAGGATATTGAGAAACCCTTCATATCCGATGAGGTTCTCGAACACACGGGAGTTTTGGGAAGGACGGGAGGCCATGGCCTCAAGTTAACCCGCTTTTTAGAAAATAGTCACGAAAGATTTAGGGCCAGGGTTCGGGTCATTAAAATATTGATTTGAAAGAACCGGTTCAACAGGCCCCAATCAAAGGCTCAACGCAGAACCAGCAGTTTTCCGATGGAGCGGTGACCGTCGACAGTCACCACCAAGTAGTAAACCCCATTCGCCAATGGATTCCCCGATTTCCCCGTCAAAGTCAGGGTAATGGCGGTTCCCGATGGCATGGGAGGATAGGTTTTGTCCTGCACCTTCCTAAACGCCAAGGTGTAAATCTCTACCCGTACGCTTGTGATCCCGCTGTAAGCCGGGGGAAGGATTTGAACCGTGGGGCCTGATACGGGATTGGGATAGATTAAAACAACGCCGGAAAGTGACGTGGGAGCGGGTGTGAGGGTAGAAGTGGGGTTGATTGTAAGCGTTAGGGTCGGGGTAGTCGTGGGGCTGTAGGTGGGCGTGGCGGTTTGCGTCCAGCTCGGTGTCCAAGTCCAGGTGAAGGTGTGAGTGGGGGTTGTTGTGAATGTGGAAGTGGCTGTCCAGGTATGGGTGTTCGTGGTCGTCTGGGTTGATGTGAAGATGCCTGTAAAGGTGGGCGTTTGAGTCGAAGTGAAAGTACTTGAAGACGTAAAGGTCGAAGTCAATGTCGGGGTATAGGAATCAACTGGCGTATCCGTGGGGGATGGCGTAACCGTCCAGGTTCCTGTGGCTGTCGAGGTATCGGTCATGGTCGGAGTGTTCGTGGCCGTGGATGTGGGGGTCTGCGTACTGGTATTCGTAACCGTGAACGTGTGGGTGGGGGAAAGAGTATTGGTCGGTGTGAAGGTCGCGGTAAATGTCATCGTCGCGGTGGGAGAAAGGGTGTTGGTGGAACTAAATTGAGAAGTGGGGGTTGAGCTAGAGGTATCCGTCGACGTGACAGTAACCGTGACTGTCAGGGTACGGGTTGGAGTTGATGTGGGGGTCACGGTGGAAGTAGAGGTCATCGAATTAGTAGAGGTGGCGGTCCGGGTCTGAGTTGAGGTAGCTGTCGTAGTGGGCGTGAAGGTAACCGTAGGGGACAGGGTGTTCGTGGCGCTGAATTGCAGGGTCGCCGTGGCCGTTCCTGTGAGGGTTGTGGTTGCCGTTAAGGTCAAGGTAGAAGTAACCGTTGAAGTCGCGGTTTGAGTATTCGTGCGGGTAACGGTCGGTGTCAGAGTCATAGTTTGGCTGGGAGTGACAGAAGATGTGTCAGTGGCCGTGGTGGTTGGAGTTAAGGTGGGGGTTATCGTGCGGGTCGTCGTCGAAGTGACGGTTGAGGTTAACGTCGGGCTGTAAGTGGAGGTATTCCCCACCGTATTCGTTGAGGTCGTTGTGGGAGTCGTTGTGGGGGTCGTCGTGCGGGTAGTGGTCGAAGAGGCGGTGGATGTCACCGTCGGGGTGACCGTCATCGTTAGGGTGGATGTGAATGTACGGCTCGCCGTCGGAGTCGTTGTCATGGTCACCGTCTGCGTCGAGGTGGAAGTACTGGCCGCCGTATTCGTTGAAGTAGTTGTTGATGTCACGGTTCGGGTGGTGGTGGGAGTAACCGTAGGGGTCAGGGTCGGAGTGTTGGTTCGCGTCGTAGTGGATGTTACGGTGGGGGTATTCGTCGGGGTATTCGTGGCTCCGGTGACGAGATCACCATAAAGAATACCCCGGCCGTTCGTACCCACATAAATACGTCCATAAACGGTCTCATCACCGCCCGCATAACCCGCTGCCCCGAACTGATGATTGGCGTCATTAATCCTTGTCCATGTGGTTCCCACACCGTCATCACAACGGAAGAATCCATACGTGCCACTTACCGTTCCCACCAGGTAAACGGCCGGATGGGTGTAGGTTGGAGCATCGGCCTTTCCAAACCCCACGGCGATCGCGTTGGAAACGTTGGCAATGGTCGTCTTGGTGCTTCCTCCGTTTGTGAAACGGAAAAGGCCGCTTCCACCTGCGGGTACCCAAACCTCACCCGCAACGCCAAATACTGCCCGGGGCATCCCTCCACCGGTGAAAGTGTTGACCACGCTGAAACTGGAACCACTGTTGGTGCTGATATAAAGATTGGTTCCATTCGTGGCGTAAAAGGTCGTGGCATTTGCCCGATCCGAGGCGATTTGCGACCCGCTCGGAAGTCCCGTACAGGTTGTCCAGGCACCGCCGAGGGACGAAGCATAGGCTGGGGAACCGTAACCGTTGAAAGGGCTCACGACCACATGCGAACCATCCGCGGCCACCGCCACAGACTCCATCTCGTTAGCGGTGCCGTAACCTGGAGGCGCACTCCCCCAGGGTGTCCACGTTTGACCATTATTGGTGGAATAGGCGACATCTGTTGTGGTCGTACTGCTGTTCCCCACCCGAACCACAGTGTTGTTAGGCGTGGTTTCTTCGAAATCCACACAGTTGGTGTTAGTAAAAGTGGGATTGCAGTACATTCCACTAGCCGGCGATTGGGTCACGTCGGTATGACGCATCCCGCCGATATCCCCCACCGCGCTGAAAAAGATACCGCCGGCGGAAGAGGCGTTGATGGCCAGCACCGCCGTCTCTTCCAAACCGTAATCGGTGAAGGTCCATGTGACTCCCCCGGGCTGGGTGGCGGCCTCGATGTTGGTGCTGCTCCAGACTCCTCCCCCGGTGGTATAGATGGCGTTGTTGCTGTTGAACGGGTCGATCTTGATGTCCCCTTGCCAGCCTGATCCTCCGTCATAGGCGGAGCAGAACCGGGTCCAGAGCGCGCCGTTGTTGGCGTAATTGGCGAAGGGCCCACCGTCCCAGCTGTTTTGGACGTTCCCAATGACCGACCAGCTCGTCCCGCCATTGGCGGTGCTGTAGATGTGATCGGGCCCGCCCCACCAATCGAGTGTGGTCACTACCACATGCTGTGCGTTTTCGGGGTCCACACAAATTCCGCCAAAACCACCCGCACCGGCAGCCGGGTCAGGCAGGGTCACGTGCGTCCATGCCAGGGTGCTGGTGTTTAACTTCCAAACTTGCCCGGTGGTAATTCCATTGGGTCCGTATCCGCCGCTGTCATAAACGATCCATAGATTTCCATCACTACCGAGGGAGGCATGGGGCGTGATCATGTTGGTTGGACCACCAGGAACCACGGCCCAACTGGCGCCCGCATTCGTGGAACGATAGAGACTACTGTTTCCCGCACTCATGGAATCAACACCCACAAAAATGGTTTCAGCTCCGCCCGATGGGTTGCCGCCCGGGAGGAAGATCTCGTAGCTGATACCGTAACCTGTATCCCCGTTTGTGGGAAATGCAGTTACCTGGCTCCAACTGGCCGCCGAATTGGTGCTTTTCCACAGACCGTTACTGCGGGAACCAAAATACAGGATACTGTTTAAATTTGGGTCGACCGCCAAACGCTCCCCGGCTTCCCGGCCATCATCGTTGCCACCCATGGGAACGGCGATGGTGTTGATGGTCCAGGAATTACCTTGATTGGTGGAACTGAGGATCGCGCCATTGCCATTGGTCAGGTACATTCCAGACGCGATGTAGACGTTGTTCGCATTCACCGGGTCGGGAGCAATGCTTTCCCCGCCGTAATAGGTGTACTGGCTGTTGCTAAACTGGTCCGTGAGGGGAACCCAAACGCTGTTGGAATTATCCCATCGGTAGAACCCGCCCATATCGGTGCGAGCGTAAAGAAGGCCCTGGGATACGGGACTATAATCCACTCCAGCCACAAAACCTCCCGCCGGTACCGTCACGTTTTTCCACGTGTAAGTCTGGGCAATAGTTTGGGAAGCCAGAAATCCTATTCCCAACGTCAGCGCTTTTATTGATAAAAGAGACTTCAATCTCAAATTCACTTCAGCTAATCCTCTTTCAAAGCTAAATCGTTATGAGGCCAATTGGCGAAACCGGTTACATCATTGTTATTTATGACATTGAACCGCTACCAAAGTTTACCGAATTATTCATTTTTCCGCGAAGAAACCGCTTGTTGTTTCACGGTCAATCTCCACTTGTTTACCGACAAACTAAAATTAACAAAAATAAACCTTTTTAAAATGCGTCACTCCCCACTATCTCAAGATCAACAATTTTGAGGTCGATTTACCGGACTTTGTTGTCACTTCGAGGTAATAAAGTCCATTCGCCAAGGGGTTTCCCCATTCGTTCACGAGATTCAAAGCCACTCCCGTTCCGGAGGGCACAGATAAATAAGTCGTGTCCTGAACCTTTCGGAAAGCAATCGTGTAGACCTCGACCCTCACATTCGAGACTCCTGGATAAAACGCAGGCACTATGGTGACGGTAGGACCCTTCGCGGGATTGGGATAGATCGCCAGCGCACCGGAACCAACCACCGATACCGGGGTTTGCGTCACGGTCGGGGCGGTGGTGGAAGTGGGAGTCGGTGTGGTCACCGGCGTCGCGCTAGGTGTGTTGGTCGGTGTGGCCGCCGGGATCATTGTCGATGTGGATGTTTCCGTTGAAGTCTCGGTGGCCGTCCATGTGAAAGAGGGAGGAATCGGCGTACTGGTTTTCGTGAAGGGGACAGTTGCGGTGAAAACCAGGGTGTAGGTTTCGGTCGCTGTAGGGGTAGGGGGGACCGGGCTGTTCGTGGGTGTGGAAGTCGAAGTGACCGTATTCGTTGATGTTGCCGCTTCGAGGGTGGATGTCCTGGTCGGAGTAGACGGAACTAAAGTATTTGTCGGGGTCGGAGGAACAACGGTATAAGTGGCCGTGGGAAAGCTCGTAATCGTCGATGTAGCCGTGGAAGTTGGCAGTACAAGAGTAAAGGTCGGGGTGGGTGGATTGACCGTGTTCGTCCGAGTCGCTGTTGAGGTCATCGTGGACGTGGCCGTCGATGTGGCGGTACTTGTTGAAGTCGGAGGGATTACCGTAGGGGTCGAAGTGGATGTGGGTGTATTAAAAGGCGTGTGGGTGTAAGTGGGTGTGAAAGAAACCGTGGCTGTACTCGTCGAGGTCGGGGGAGCAGGCGTTTGGGTTTGGGTGGCCGTCATCGTCAAGGTCGCGGTGAAGGTGCGGGTTGGAGTAGCAGTTGAGGTTGCCGTATTTAAAGGGGTATTCGTTTGGGTGGTCGTTTGGGTGCTGGTAACAGTTGCCGTGGGGGTATTCACGGGAGTATGGGTCCGTGTGGCTGTAACCGTCGCGGTCGTGGTGGAAGTATTCGTTCTTGCCGATGTTTCCGTAAATGTTGCGGTCGGCGGCACCGTCGTGCTGGTTGTTGTTGCGGTGGGAACTGAAGACGTAAAAGACGGCGTGGGCGAGGGGCCACAGGCGGGATATGAAATCGTCGCGTCATAAGAACCGATGTTGGTCGGGGGTTGGGATCCATTCACCCGGCAGTTGCAATTGAAAGTCACACCCCGGGCATGATGAATATCAAACGTTGCGACCCCACCCGTACTGGTGATCGTCACCCCATCGAAGAGCACATTTGATACTGGCGCCTCTGGTACGGCCCAAAAAATCCCAGGTCCTTCAGCCCCGCTCGCAGTAGAAGCCGTGATGTTTTGTAGCGTGATGTTGTACCAATAGGGAGTGGTCGCGGAAATCGGCGCGGATGTGTCCGAGGCGGGTGGAAGGTTGGCGGGGTACCAACTCGTGAGATAAAAGGGGTAATCCAGAATACCCGTCATGGTAATATTGGAATAGGTGAGGTTTGTGTTGGTTCCACCCCGGTCTCGACCCGATTTCCAACGGATTCCGTATTGGGTTCCTTTAAATGTGCAGGAATCAACCAGGAGATCTTGCACCCCTCCCTGAGTGTATCCCCCGATCGAAAGTCCGTGGCCTGTACCAAAAGTACAATTTCGGATCGTGACACCCTGCACCGCCTGCGTACCGCCCAATTGAATCAGGTCATCCCCGTCGCTGATATAACAATTTTCAATCAGAACGTTCTTTCCACGAAGATCAATGCCATCGGTATTGGGTGAAGGCCAGGGCGCCGTGATACTAAGGCCCGAGGCATAGATGTTGCTTCCATTGCCCAGCAATTGGATATGAAACTCGGGGGAATTCTGCACTGTGATTCCAGTAAGGGTCACCCCCGCGCAATTGGTCAAATAGATCATGGCGGCGGGCCTTGGGGTCGAACTATCGTTATTAAACGCGGTCCACCAGGCGGCACCCTGTCCGTCCATGACCCCGCTTCCATTGATGGTGATATTGGTCAAGCCTGAACCATAAAGAAGATCCCCACTCGTCGGGAAAGTACCCATGGCGGTCATTTGGAGTGTGGCCCCAGCGGAAAGCTGGAATGTCATGTTGCTTTTAAGGGTGATGGGACCGCTTAAGAAGTTGCCAGCGGGAACCAACACGGTTCCGCCGTTTCCCACCGCGTTGACGGCGGCTTGAATGGCGGCGGCGTTATCCGCACTCCCCGTGGAGGCGTTATAGGGCGCAGAGGTGATGGTGAGGGTTTGGGCAAAGGCTTGGGAAGCCAGAAGGCCTAAACCCAATGTCAGCATTTGTGGGAGAGACTTCGATTTCTTGTCCACGTCAGTTTATCCTCTTAGCTAAATCTCACTTAAATTAAACCGGTTACATTTCAGGTAAATAATGGCTTAGTTCCGCACCTCACTTTTCTGTCAAATCCCTTTACAAAAAAGTTGTTTTACTTGCCCCCTAGGGCGGCCACACCCGAAAGGGTAACACCGCCGCTATCAAAAAGAGGTTCTCCCCAAGCCGGATAACCCGCCACGGACTCCAGCCACTCAGGTTCCCAGTAGTTGATGCCCATCCCCAGGTTGTTGGGTATGCCCTGCACCGTCGTGACGAGATCGGTCAAGAACTGCGCTTGCCCTGCCGGGGTTTCGGGATAAGTGATGCCCGTACCGGTGACACCCGCGGAATTCGGGTAGCCCGTCTCGGCGACGTAAACCGGCTTACCGAAAGTGTTGGCCGCGTTCGTCAGGCAGGTCTGGGCGTTTGTGATGGGTCCGTGGTATTGGGGATAGTAGCTTTCACCAATAATGTCGAAACTGACGCCCTGCGAATTAATGTTGGTGAAATAAGATTGGGTCGTGGTCCAATCCCCGCCCCGGTCGATATGGATGATGATCTTGGGGGCTGGTTGGGATGCGGAGACGGCCCCATCCTTGACCCCTTGAATTCCTGCCTTGAGCAGGGTGGCGAAGTTGGTCCAACCGTTAACGGATATCTCGCCTCCCGGCGCGCCTGCGGTTACCGGCCAACACATGCCGTTGGTGATTTCGTTCCCTACGGCCACATAGTCGGGCATGGCGCCACCCGCGGCCAGGCCGGTGATGACGCCCACCGTGTAATCATGCACTTGCTGCGCCAGCGCGGCTTGGGTTGTGATGCCCGCCCAAGCGGCCGGCATGGTCTGGTGTCCAGGGTCGGCCCAGGTGTCGGAATAGTGGATGTCGAGGTAGAACTTCAGACCTGCCGCCTTGATCTGTGCCCCGAGCGTCGTATCGTAAGCCAGGTTGTTCACGTAAACCTGCGTCCCATTGGGGTTCACCCATAGCCGCACACGCATGATGCTGTATCCATGATCGGTCGCGATGGAAAGCAGGTTCTCGGCGGCCGGATTTTTATAAACCACTCCCTGACTGAGCATGGTAGGCCAGAGGGAAATATCCCAGCCATTCAAGAGCCCGTTGGGAGGTGGTGCCAAAGTCGGGGTAGGAACCGGAACAGATGTATGGGTCGCTGTCGCCATGGGAGTGGAGGTTGGAGTGGAAGTGGCGGTAAAGGTGCGGGAAGACGTCAAAGTGGCTGTAGCCGTATTCGTCGCAGAAAGGGTTGAGGTTACGGTCGGGCTGTAGCTGGCCGTGGAGGTCTCCGTCATTAGGACGGTATGCGTAAAAGAAGAGGTCGAAGTAGTCGTCTCGGTCGTCGTTTGGGTAGTGGTAAAGATCGGCGTTAGGGTTGGAGTGGACGTCCGTGAAGGTGTTGAAGAAGCGGTCCGAGTCGATGTTCCGGTAAAAGACGCCGTTGGGGTTGCGGTGCCCGTTACAGTCGGCGTCATCGTTCGAATCGGGGTGGGAGACGATGTCATCGAACTGGTAGAAGTAACCATGAGTGTCGGGGAAAGGGTGGTAGTGTTCTGTGGGGTGTTGGTGGAAGTCCCCGTTAAAACCTCCGTATTTGTGGAAGTGAATGTAGGTAAGGGCGTTTGGGTTCTGCTTGCGGAGGGTGTGTTCGTTACGACAAGAGTGAATGTTCCCGAGGCAGTTTGGGTAAAGATCGGGGTACCCGTTTTAGCCGATGTCCCCGTAAGAGTGGGAGTCACCGTATCGAGGGGTGTGCTCGTCGTCGAAAAGTTGGGCGTGAAGGTCATCGTATTCACGAAGGTTGCAGTTGATGTGGATGCAAAAATCGGTGTATTGGTGGGCGAAAGCGGGGCTGTCCCGGTTTGGGTCGCGGTTGAAAGCGGTGTTCTCGTCGGGGTGGAGGTCGGGGTTGCGGTCATGGTAAAGGTGAGAGTAACGGTGAATGTGGGGGTATTGGAGGAACTTCCAGCGGGGGTAGAGGTGGGGGTATTGGAGGGGGTTGAGGTATCTGTCGGCTGCCTCACGCCTGGATCGGTCGGATTGACCTTGAAAGGCCTGGTGCAAGAAATCGCCGTTAAAAGTCCCAAAACGGAGAACAGGGCCAGAAGAAAGCTTTTCTTCATTTTTCGACCCGCTTTCTCGAATCCAAAACCCTTACCCCGAGGTCTATTCCGTAATCCAAAAAAACGGATTTAAAACCGACTTCATTTATTTTCAGTGGAAATTATCTCAAGACCAAAAGTTTGCCGGTAACCCTACCGGTGTTGGTCGTCACCACCACGTAGTAAACACCGTTGGCCAGTGGGTTCCCGCCCCGGCCCGTCAAATGCACCACCACGGCTGTACCTGAGGGAATGGCATCAAAGGTCTCATCCAAAACTTTTCGGAAAGCCACCGTGTAGATTTCCACCCGAACGTTTGAAATTCCTGAATAAGTCGGAGGCAAGATATTCACCGTCGGGCCCGTGGCCGGGTTGGGATAGATTCCCAATGTGCCACCCGGCACCGAAGGCGCTGGCGTCACCGTGAATGTGAAAGCGGATGTGACCGTGGGTGAAGCCGTGGGAGTCCAGGTGTTCGTGAAAGTGGGCGTGGCCGTAAAGCTGTTGGTCGCGGTAAACGTTGGGGTTTTGGTGGCCGTCATGGAAGACGTCATGGATTCGGTGGAGGTAGCCGTAGGGGTTGAAGTGAATGTCCAAGTAAAAGTAGGTGTGTTCGAAGATGTGGGAGTGGGCGTGAAAGTTGACGTCCATGTCGAGGTGATGGTGGGGCTGAAGGTTTCGGTGGAAGTCGAAGTCGGGGTAAAGCTCAAGGTAGAGGTATTCGTCACGGTCGAAGTATTGGTCGGTGGCAGGGTACCCGTGGGGCTTTGGGACTGGGTCGCGGAGGGGGTGGGGCTGTTCGTGACGGTCGGGGAGTGGGTTGCCGACGCGGTGGAAGTTGCCGTGGGCGAGAAGGTGGAGGTGAAAGTTGACGAGGTCGTGGAACTAGAGGTGGGGGTATTTACTGGAGTCACGGTTCGTGTGGTGGTTGAAGTCAAAGTGGGAGAGGAAGTAGCGGTGAAAACCAAGGTCGCGGTTGAAGTTGTAGAAGCGGTCGGAGTTGGGGTGGTCGTATTGGAAAAAATCGATGTGGCGGTTTTAGTCATGGTGTAGGAGGCGGTGGGGGTATTCATGACCGTTTGGGTATAAGTAGATGTTGCCGTAGCGGTCGACGAAACGGTTGGCGTATTCGAATGGGTCGCGGTTGGCGTCGAAGTCGTGGAACTTGTGGCCGTCTGAGTAGAGGTCACGGTGGAGGTATTCGTCCGAGTAGCCGTAGGCGTGGAAGTCATGCTGTTAGTAAAGGTCGAAGTGGGGGTTGAGGTTCGTGTGCTGGTTAGGGTTGGAGTGGGGGACGAAGTGACTGTTGGGGTAGCCGTCGAGGTAATGCCGGGGGTATTGGTCCAGGTTGCCGTGGGATTACTGCCTGCCGGCGTTGGTGTGGGAGTCGCGAACCCCGTCAATTCCAGGCGCACGTAATCGTATTCAAAACCTTCACCGAGGCTGGCGCCGCCGGTCGGCCGCAGACCGATATCGATCTCGTTGGTTCCGGCTTTCAGTTTGTTGCCCGCGAAGTTCAGATAGGCGTCGCCCCAGGCTCCCTGGGAGCCCAGACGAAGGATGGAATCAAAACTAACGTTTGGAGGGTAAAAACCGGTGGTCGCATTGGCGATCGTGGCATAGTTGCCGTCGGTAGAGCCCATAACCGAAGCGGTTTGGATGGTGCCGTTGATTGTCAGGATGCAAGCCGAACTAAAGGCAGATGCAAAGGCAATGTAAAGCCGAGCGGTTTGGGATGCTGTGGGCGCCGAGGCAAGATTGAAATAGATCTTGGATGTCGAACCGGCATAGGTAGTCCCTGAAGGGACCGTGGGCTGGCAATAGTTCCAATCGGTACCAGGATCGCTGGTCCCCACCACAAAGCTGACCCCGTTGGGATATTGGGCGGGATAGGCCATAAAAGCTCCCCAGGTCGCGGGCACGTCGAAGGGCGGTCCGCCCGCGTAGGCCGGCAGAATCCCGCTATAGGGCGTCGATTGATGTTCCCCGTTGTTGAACTCGTTCGAGTTTCTGTCGGGAGTGCCAATTTCCCACACGGTGGGTCCCAGGCGCAGCGGCGACCAGGTAAGGGCCCCCAGGTTCAAGGATTGGCCAGCGGTCACCGTGACATTGGCCTGTTCAAAAGTTCCGACCACGCCGGGACCGAAAGCCCAAAGGTTATAGGTGCCTGGCAAAATATTCGGGATGGTGAAACTGCCGCCTGTTCCCGTTTTGACCCAGAACTGGCTGGTGAAATACTGCTGTTGGAAATCCACTCCGCCGTCAACCGGCGCCAAACCAATCCAAAGGCTCACAGGTGAGGTTTCCGGATTATAGGGATCATTGATAGAAAGCGTTCCACTCACTGTGGCGCGGCCGGAAGCTTGGGGATAAACCGTGCCGGTCGCGCCGGCTACCGTTTGGGGATTGAACCAGGTGTAGGGCCAGGCCGCCTGTTCCGCCTGGGCCTGGGCTTGAGCATCCGCCCAAAGAACTCTGGCCTTCAGGGAAACGGGATCGCTGGCGGAACCCGTGTACTGGTTGGCGTAGATGAACGCCGGCCCAAAGGTTTTGGAGGAGAAGGTACCGGCAGGCTGATCTTGGGTCAGGCCGAATCCGTAATGCCCACCCCCGAACATATCCAGCAACGTGTTTCCGATGTGCTCGGTGAGCTCCCGGTGCATGGGCCCGCCGTCTTCAAACTCGTGGCTGGGCAGCGTCTGCCAAACACCGTATTTTGTGGTAGAGGAGGCCCAACCCCAGGTATCGACTTGGCCCAAGGGAGAGCTGTAGGAATATTTACAATTCGTAAATCCATTGTAGGGTCCGGCGGTGTATTGCATTACTTCCGGAGGTGCGCCCGGCACGGTGGTCACTGCGGTACTGGGAGGCGCCATCTGCCGAAATCGGTAGGGATCCACGCACAGCCAGTCGAACGCGGAACCAACGTACATATTGGTTCGCAATTCGGCGCCGGGATAGTCGACATAACTGGCCTCGTGAGTGAAGATCACCGTATCGTAGATGCCCTGTTGCCCGCGCAACAAATCGTAATAGACGGCCATATCCATGGGACTGGCCGTGGATTGAAGCCAAACTTCCGCCTGATTGCCTCCGTTGTTGACCGGGTTCACACTCAGCGTATAGACCGGATTCGCCAGGGTGGGTCCGCCGGAGCCGTCGAAGTAAAAGTAACCCCCGCCGTTGCCTCCGGACAGAAGGTTCGTTCCGTTGTAGGTGAAATTCGTTACGTTTCCGTTGGTCGTATCAATGACAAAGGAGACGATGCCGTTCGCCAATGTGACGTTGGTGCCGTTTTGGGTCACGGTGACGTTGGCGCCTGTACCGGTTCCGCCACCCGCGACATTGGCTTGGGAGAAGTGAGGAATTAAAAGAAAGATTGCTAAGGCTAATCGCTTGATCAAATAGGAAAATTTAAAAGGGCGCGAAGTAAAACCGGTTACATCAAATAAAAAAGAGAATTTCATTTCCCGCAACCACCCGATATTTGTGTATCCCCGCTCATCAAAGCTGGGCTGGGATAGTTTTCCCTGTAACTTGGATACTTCCCACGATGGCTTTATTCCCTTTTTAGAAAATTATTCAAAAAAATATTTGTTTTATCGTTTAAATATAACGATGTCCCCAAATTCTTTCGTTTTATCCTTCTTGGTACCCTCAGGCCAATTTGGGAAGCCTTGTTTGGCGAGACTTACCATAAATGAAATTAACGAAGAACTAGAAGTTTCCCGATGGAACGCTGGCCGTTCACGGTCACCACCACGTAATAAACGCCGTTCGCCAACTCGTTCCCCTTTCTGCCGGTCAAGTTAAGCGATATGGCCGTGCCAGACGGCCAGTCGGGATAGTCATTGTCCTGCACCTTCCGGAAGGCCAGCGTGAAGACCTCCACCCTGACATTCGCGGTGCCGGTGAATGCGGGGGGCAGGATATTCACCATCGGGCCCGGAGCCGGGTTGGGGTAGATGCCCACATGGCCGGACAAAGCCGTCGGGGCCTGGCTGGGTGTCGCCGTGGGGCTGACCGTAAGGGTGAGGGTGGGCGTGAAGCTGGGGGCGAAGGTTGAGGTCGGGGTGCCGGTTGAGGTTGGCGTAAAGGTCGGCGTGGAAGTGCGGGTAGAGGTAATCGTGTAAGTGGTCGTATTTGAATTGGTCGGCGTCGAGGTCCAGCTCCAGGTTGCGGTGAGGGTGTTGGTGACCGTGGAGGACCAGGTGTTCGTGGGGGAAAGAGTCGGGGTGGAACTATAAGTCGCGGTGGGAGTGTTGGTGAGGGTTGGCGTAGAGGTCGGGCTACCGGTCCAGGTCGAGGTGAAAGTCGTGGTAGAGGTGGGAGTCGCGGTGGGAGACAGGGTATTTGTAGAACTGAATTGCGCGGTTGGCGTTGGGGTGGAGGAGAGGGTCGAGGTGAAGGTCATTGTCGATGTCCCCGTGCGGCTCGCTGTGGCGGTTTGAGTGGATGAAGCGGTCGTCGTGGGGGTTGCCGTCGTGGTGGTGGTGCGCGTCGTAGTCTCTGACCAGGTGGAACTGACTGTTGGTGTCTGGCTTGCAGTGAGGGACGCGGTAGGCGTCATCGAACAGGTCGCGGTATCCGTCCAGGTAGGTGTCGAAGTCGCGGTTGGGGAATACGTATTCGTGGCGCTGAACTGCAGGGTCGCCGTAGCGGTTCCCGTTAGGGTGGGGGTAAAGGTCGGCGAAGTGGTGGACGAAGACGATGGGGTCGAAGTGAGTGTGTTCGTACGGGTGACCGTCGAGGTTGCGGTGGAGGTGTAGGTGAGCGTGTTCACCACCGTATGGGTCGGGGTGAAAGTGGACGTAGCCGACGAAGTCGGCGTAGTCGAAGCCGTTGAAGTGACAGTTGGTGTCGCCGTCTGAGTTGCCGTGGTCGTGGAGGTTCGGGTCGAGGTCGTGGTGGATGTATTGGCTACCGTATTGGTCGCGGTGATCGTCATGGTCTTTGTCGGGGTCGCCGTGGGCGTGACGGTTGCGGTCGAAGTGCGGGTCACAGTGGAAGTCGAGGTGGGGGAATTCGTGGGGGTTACAGCGGAGATATCCCCGTAAACAATTCCCCGGCCCCCGGCGCCGATAAAGCAGCGGCCATAAATCGTTTCGTCACCTTCCGCCCAACCCGGTTTGCCGTATTCCTGGTTCGGGTTCATGATCTGGGTCCAGGTGACACCCGCCCCGTCGTCGCTTCGGTAAAACCCATAGGTTCCGCTCACGGTCCCGATCAGGTAGACCGCCGGGTGGGTCTGGCCCGAGGCGGCCTTGCCGAACCCCACCGGCCCCATGGGTTCAAAAACGTTGGCGAGGGCCGTTACGCTCGAACCCCCATTGGTGAACCGGTAGAGGTTGCTGTAGGTGGATACCCAGAATTCCCCGGGCTCCCCGAAAACGGGTCGGGGTACGACCCATTGCCCATTGCCGTTGGCGTCATTCCAATTCACGGGGATCGTATTCACCTGGTTGAAGCTGGCCCCGCCGTTCGTGCTTTCGTAAACCGTTACCGTTCCTCCATAGACCCACTCCACGGGATAGGTGGCGTAAAAAGTGGAGGCGTTGGACCGGTCGGAGGCCACGGCCGCGCCACTGGGAAGGCCCGTACAGCTGGTCCAGGCCCCGCCGAGGGAGGAGGCGTAGGCCGGGGAGCCGTAGCCGCTATAGGGCGACACGACCACCCGGGAGCCGTCCGCGGCGACCGCCACCGATTCCATTTCGTTGTCGGTGGTGTAACCGGAGGGGGCGCTTCCCCAGGGGGTCCAGGTCTGGCCGTTATTGGTGGAATAAGCCATATCATCGCTCGTGGAGGTGTTGCTGTTCCCTACGCGCACCACGGTATTGGGTTTCGATTCGGTGAAGTCCAGCATGTTGGTGTTGGAATACTGGGGGTTGCAGTACATGCCCGCGGCGGGAGATTGAGTGAGGTTCGTGTGGCGCATGCCTCCCACGTCGCCCATGCAGGATAAGAGGATTCCCCCCTCGGCGGAGGGCGGCATATAAATGGACACCATCTCCTCGATGCCGAGGTCAGTAAAGGTCCAGGAGACTGGACTGGATTGGATGCTCGTGCTGCTCCAAACCCCGCCACCCGGAGCGGCTCCGCTGGAAGGATAGATGGCGTTGTCGCCGTTGAACGGATCGATGGCCACGCATCCCGCCCAACCGACCCCGCCCTGGGTGCTGGTGCCGCATCCCAGCGACCAGACGGCGCCATTGTCGTTATAGGTGGAATAGCTGGAACCGGGCGAGCCGACGATCGACCAGGAACCGCCCCCGTTGGTCGTCGAAAAGACCTTGTCGGGCCCGCCCCACCAATCGATGGTCGTGACCAGGGCGTGGTTGGCGTTCGCATGGTCCACGCTGATGCCGGCATAGCCGCCGCTCCCGCTCCCGGGGCCGTTGGAAGGGGTCACGTTGGACCAGGCCAGGGTACCTGTGTTGAGCTTCCAGATCTGGCCGGTCGTGATGCTGTTGGGCCCATATCCGCCGCTATCATAAACGACCCAGAGGTTTCCGTCCGAGCCCAGGCTGGCGTGGGGCGTGACCATATTGGAAGGCCCGCCCGAAATAAGGGTCCAGTTGGTCCCTCCGTTGGTCGAGCGATAGACGTTGCTGTTACCCGAGGCCATGGCCAGGACGCCCACATAGATGGTGGCCGAGGCCGAACCCGAAGGGTTGCCGTAACCACTGGAGGGAGGAGGGAATAGGACCCAGGAGAGCCCATAGCCCGTATCTCCCAGGACCGGAAAGGAATTGACCTGGGACCAGTTGGCGGCCGAATCGGTGCTCACCCAAAGCCCCTGCCAGCGGGAACCGAAATAGAGCTTGGTGTTCAGGTTGGGGTCCACCGCCAACCGTTCCCCCGCTTCCCTGCCGTCATTGTTGCCCGCGATGGAGACGGGGATGGAATTGACCGTCCACGAAGCTCCCTGGTTCGTGGAGCTGAGGATCACGCCCGTGCCCGAGGACCCGGCGGCCGCGTAGACGATATTGGGGTTGACCGGGTCGGGCGCGATGCTTTCGCCGCCGTAATAGTTCGATTGGGTGGGGCCGTACATATCGGTCAGGGGAGACCATTGACCGGACGAATTATTCCAGCGATAGAAACCGCCCACATCGGTGCGGGCATAGAGCAATCCCTGTGAGACCGGGCTGTAGGCCACCCCCGGGACGAAACCGCCGCCCATGATGACCACGTTCTGCCAGGTATAGGTTTGGGCGAAGGAACGGGCGGAAAGGGACAAAAGCAAAGCCAACATGAAGAGGGTAAATGAGGAAAACCGGACCCGGCCCTTCAGGTTGAAACCACTCACCGCAAGACCAGAAGTTTCCCGATGGAACGCTGGCCGTTCACGGTCACCACCACGTAATAAACGCCGTTCGCCAACTCGTTCCCCTTTCTGCCTGTCAAGTTAAGCCGGATGACCATGCCCGACGGCCAGTCGGGATAGTCATTGTCCTGCACCTTCCGGAAGGCAAGCGTGAAGACCTCCACCCTGATATTCGCGGTGCCGGTGTATGCGGGGGGCAGGATATTCACCGTCGGGCCCGGAGCCGGGTTGGGGTAGATGCCCACATGGCCGGGCAAAGCGGTCGGGGCCTGGGTCACGGTGGAAGTGGGGCTTTCGGTCGCAGTCCAGGTGGCCGTCGCCGTGGGGCTGAAGGTAGGACTGGGTGTGTTTGTCCAGCTGGGGGTGAAGGACCAGGTCGCCGTGAAGGTGGATGTCCAGGTGGCGGTGGGTGATGGGGTCCAGGTTGCCGTGGAAGTCGAGGTCGGGGTCACGGACCATGTCATGGTATGGGTCGGCGTTGGGGTGGTGGTGGATGTAAACGTCACCGTGTATGTCGAGGTCGGCGTAGCGGTCGTGGTGAAGGTCTGAGTGATGGTCGGGGTGTGGGTCTGGGTGGACGTCGAGGTCGAAGTCGGCGAAAGGGTATTGGTGGGCGTGTATTGGTTGGTGGGGGTGTAGGTCGAGGACACTGTGGCCGTGGGGGTCGCCGTAGAAGTGGAAGAGTGGGTTGCAGTCGCCGTGACCGTGATCGTGCTCGTGAGGGTCGGGGTCACGGTCTGGGTAACGCTTGGGGTGGGAGTGGCCGAAGGCGTCAAAGAATAGGTCGAGGTCAAAAGAGGGGTGGGGCTCGAGGTCGCCGTGTCCGTCGGGGAGGAGGTCATGGTATTCGTGGCCGTTCGGGTCGCCGTAAAGGTCGGCGTGGAAGTATTGGAGGCCGTTGAGGTCAAGGTCGGGGTCGAGGTCCGGCTAGAGGTCGGGGTCTCGGTCGAGGTGTGGCTGGGAGTGAAGGTAGGCGTGAAGGTCGGTGTGGGAGGCTGGGGGATGATCTGGATGGCCTCCACCATGGCGCTCGTATCCGCGCTGGCCGTTCCCTCGAACTGGATGGTGATGGCTCCCCCGCTGGGAGCCACGTTATTAATGATCTCATCCAACGCCGTATTAGCGCCCACCTGGGCGTAAACATCCAGGTTCGCCAGCACCGTGACGCCGTTCACCAGCACATTGAAAACCCGGTCCCCGACCCCAAAATCGCCCGAATAGGTCTCGGCGAAATCCAGCGTGAGCTGGTAACTCCCGGCGGGAACGTTGAACACATAGCTGAAATTGTTCCCGTAACGTTGGGTGTCGTAAAGGGTCGAATCGGAAGTGCCGGTGACAGCCCCCCCGACGGCGACCGTGGAACCGGCGGTGAAGTTCTCATCCGCGGCCCAGGTCACTCCCGAAGCGGTGACATACTGCGGTCCCCCCGCGTTGACCCGCCAGGTGGAAGCCACCACGGGCGTGGGGGTGGTCGTAAAGGTGGGTGTGGGCCCGGCGTTGTTGAGCCCCACAAAGGATACGATGCTGGAAACCGGCATCTGGAAGGTAAAGCTGTTGCCCGATACGGGCACGGCGGCCTGTTGGACCAGACCGTTCCCCAGGTCGGTCAGCCAGGGCGTGACCGAGGTGGTAGTGAGTCCGGTCAAGTTGAAGGTCTGGTTCACCGAATTGTTGTTGTAGTTGATGGCCACAATCACAAAAGTGGTGGGGGATGAATTGTTAGTGTTCTTGTAGGCGGAAATGGTCACGCCAGCCTGGGGGCCTTCGGTGGCGCCCATGCGGTAATAACCCGGGCGGATGAACTTGGAGAAATTACCCAACGCAAAAGCCGCGTCGGTGAGTGAGGTGCCGTTGATCAGATCGTCCAGCCACCAGTAATGGAAAGCGTTCATCTGGCCCTCGACCAATGACTGGTGCGCCCAGCCCGCCACGCACATGGCCGCCGAAACCTGGGATGTGATGAGCCCGGTGGTACAGCCGGATATTTCCGTAGCCCACCATTCCTGGTTCGTCAATTTGGTATAGCCGTAATTGGAGGCGATCTGGGCCAAGGTGTCGTAGAAGGTTCCGTAAAGGTGGGTGTTGATGATGCTGACCAGGGGTGCCGCGTTGGCATCGGACATGGTAGCGGTGCCAAGGTTCATGCCCCATTCATTCGGCGGCTCGGGCATCATGATCTTGGTGGATAGGCCCGCGCTCGTGATGGAAGCGGCCAGGCATGGGATGAAAATATCGAACTGGCCCGTGGTCCAATTGGCACCCTCATAGGTGACCTCAAAACTGGGCTCGTTCTGGGCCGAGACGGAGTAAAGGCTCACGCCAGTGTAGGTTTTACAGTATTGGAGGTATTGGGTCAGGTATTGGGCATAGCCCGTGTCGGCGCTGTTGGGGCCGGAACCGGTGTCGGCACCCGTGAAGGCGCCGACGTCGGTCACCCCCGCGTTTACTACCTCTCCATCAACGCTGTTATTGGTTTTGTATTCGGCGGGGGGCGACCATTCGGTGCTCCAGAAAAGCACATTGGGGTTGACCGCGTTGGCGGCGGTGATGTTGTTGAGTTCGCTGTTCCAGGCGCCGGTGTTCCCCCCGACGGCGGTAGGGTCGATGCGGGTTCGGAGGGAGGTCAGGCCGATATGGCCGTTCACGGTATCGTTGGCGAATAACGCCTGGCCCATGCTTCCCACCGCACTCCAGGCGCTGGAAGCCCCGATGCAATGGATGTATTGATTTGTGGTGGTGGCATCGACCGTACAGGTTCCGGCCCAAGAAAATCCGAAGGTGAGGTTCCAAAGGAAAGAGCTCCAGAGCAATACAGAAAAACGTTTCAAGCTGAAATAACGGCTTTTCATAAATCCTCTTCCAAAATTGGCTGTTACCTAGGCCTTTGAAAGGCCCCAAAAGGCACCTCCAAGGACAAATGAAGACAGTTTCCTGTTACCCATTTGTGTTGGAAGAAGCGGGTTTATTCCAAAAATCGGTTTATCGTATAAATATACCCCTTTACCCCATTATTTGAATGTAAAACAAAGGTTTTTCATAGTTTTTTGTCCCAAATACCATCTCGAGAATGCCTTAGTTCCCATTTATGGCCGCCGATATGATTTCAAATTATCGAATTTCAGATGATTAATTCCTTTCTGATTCGGGCCAAAGCCTGAGCCTTTTCATTGATCCTGTATTCTAGAATTTCAACCGCCATCAGAACCTTTTTGCGTGTGCCAATCGTGATCCGAGGGTCATTACTCAATGCCATTGAAACAGTTGATTTGCTAACCCCCGCTAACACGGCGACATCATTCATGGTGGGCCTGGATTTTCCGGGCGAATCCAAGAAATCTGCTAGCGTTTCCTGATTTTTCATGTTTTGTACCTGTTGGGATGAAAGCTTCTATGCATAAACCCGAATCACCTCCGGGGAGAACGCTTTGTCCCGTTTCGGGAAACTCAAGTTTTCCAGCGGGCCTTTCGCTTTCTCTCAGGAGGTTGAATCCAGAACTTACTCTAATCTTTGTTTATTCCCCTCATTTCAATATCAGCAATTTGGATGTAGAAGTGGTGGTTTTGCCGTGAGATTTCACCGTGACCGCCACGATGTAAACCCCGTTGGCCAGGTAATTCCCCGCCAGATTCCGCTCATCCCAATAGATCGTATGGTTGCCGGTCGACCCGAAGGATTCTCCGGTCACCGTCGTGGACCAGATCAACCGGCCCGCCATCGTGTAGGCCTTCAGGGTGATCAGGGCGGATGGATCGATTCCCGTTTCCATAGATGATCCTGAGACCAGACTGGCCTTTGCGCTGGCCGTGGCGCCGGCACCATTCCCAGATAGATTCACCGCCAGGTTCACCCCGTTCCCCGTCGAGGGGTTCGGGTAAGCGACCACGCTGGCCACCTTCAATGCGGCGGAAGCGGCTGAGGGTTCTTGGCCCCAGACCAGAGTTCCACCCTCGTAGGCCGTGACCTTGGTCGCGGGGGTATAGCTGGTATTGGCCGCAAAGCTCCAGTCGTTATCCTGGAGCATGTTCGCCCAGTCGCTCAGGTTGAACCGGCTCTGGATCTGAATCATCTGCCCGGGTTCCAGCAACAGGTTCCCTGTGAACTTGTAGCTCACGTAGTTGGTCTGTCCTCCCAGGGAAGTGGGTTGGACCGTAGCCTGGATATCCGAAGCAACAGATGTCCCGGCAGGCATCAACCCCGCCCAATCCACCCAGGCCTGCTCGGTCTGGTTGGTGCAGTCGCAGTTGAACCAGTAACGCACTTCCACGTTGTTCAGGTTCAAGGGCCCGCTTCCGGTGTTGATGACCTCTAGGAAGGGATGGGGGCTGTTGGTGGAGTCCGTGGTTACCGCCGACAGCAAGTCGACAGTTAAGGCCGCCGAACCCGAGGGTGTAGGCGAATCCGTAGCAGTCGGCGGCACCGACGTGACGGTCGAAGTGGACGGAATCGCCGTATTCGTCCTTGTCGCTGTCGGGGGGACCGCCGTGTTCGTCGCGGTTGGCGGAGCCGGAGTGTATGTCACCGTTGGCGGCAACGGAGTATTCGTCACCGTCGGAGGCACTGGACTGTTCGTCCGTGTAGGGGTCGGAGGCACAGGCGTATTAGTGTAGGTAGCCGTGGGCGGAGCCGGAGTGTTGGTCGACGTTGGAGGCACTGGGCTATTGGTGTTCGTCGCGGTGGGAGGAACTTGCGTGTTCGTCCTCGTGGGCGTTGGTGGTGCCGGGGTATTCGTCACCGTCGGAGGAGCTGGAGTATTGGTTAATGTTGGCGGAACTGGACTGTTCGTCATGGTCGCGGTAGGAGGAACAGGGCTGTTCGTCCGGGTAGCCGTAGGTGGAACCGGCGTATTCGTGAACGTCGGAAGCGCCAGAGTGTTCGTTGCCGTAGGCGGTACGGCCGTGTTCGTCATGGTCGGAGGCACCGGCGTGCTAGTCCGTGTCGACGTGAAAGTGGAACTAAAGGTCGGAGTCATGGTCTTGGTCGGCGTAAAGCTTGGCGTAAACGTCGCCGTATTGGTTCGCGTCCATGTATTGGTGGGCGTGAAGGTAGGCGTGGCCAGTTGGGGGATGACCTGGAGGGCTTCCACCATAGCGCTGGTATCCGCGCTGGAAGTCCCCGTGAACGTGATCGTGATGACGCCTCCGTTGGGCGAAACATTATTGATCACCTTGTCATCCTCGGTGTTGGCCCCAACCTGGGAATAGACATCCAGGTTGGACAACGCCGTCGTCCCGTTGACCGCCACATTGAAAACCCGGTCTCCGGTGGCGAAATCACCCGAGTAGGTCTCGGCGAACTTCAAAGTGATCTGGTAGCTTCCGGCGGGCACGTTGAAGGAATAGCTGAAGCTGCTGCCGTAGCGCTGGGTGTCATAAAGGGTTGAATCCGAGGTACCGGTCACGGCTCCTCCCACCGCCACTGTTGAGCCGCCGTTGTAGTTCTCGTCTGCGGACCAAACCAGGCCCGTTGAGCCGGTATAGGCTGGCCCTCCGGCATTGACCCGCCAGTTGGAGGCTACCACCGGGGTGGGGATGGAGGTTAAAGTCGGCGTAGGGGTCGGAGAGGTCGCGACATTTGCCTTGGAGGACGCCAGGCCGAGTTGCCAGGGAATCAGATTGTAGGAGCTCGCACCATTATTGGGATTGTCTCCCTGGTACAGGAACGTCAGGTTGTTGAGGTTGATGGAATCGGTTGAGTCATAGCCGTCGATCACCGCCCCGCCGCTGCTGAAGTCGTCGGTCCAGCTGGAGACACCGGATTGGAAGGTGACATTGTGAGCTCCTAAAAAAGGAGTATTGAGGTTAGCCGTATTGCCGAGCG
>CAZGKT010000028.1:9029-17539 GCA_964525605.1 uncultured bacterium | reverse complement strand
TTGTCGCCGCAGAAGAAGAGATAGACGTTAGTAGAATCGCTGATGATCCAGAAATCGATCCAATTGCTCACGCTCGAGGGTTGGGACGCGAAAAAATTGGTCGGAGTGGACCAATTCTGGGGCTTGGTGGGGTCGCTGTTGGTCGAGTACTGCGGCTGGCCGCTCTGGAAGATCAGGTACCACTTTTTTTGAGGAGCGAAATAAAACACCTGGGGGGCGGTGTGGTAGCCGGAGAAGCCGGGGGTGTTATCCATGAAATAGGGGGTCGCGGCACCGGCCGTGCTCCAATTGGAGAAGTTCAGGTATTCCATGCCATAGTCGCCCGCGGAATTGACGGAGGAGGCGTAAACAATATACTGCCCGTTGTAGTAGACGGTCGATGGGTCCTTGACCGCGATCATATCGTGGGTGGAGTCGCTCTTGGGGCTGATGAGTGGCCCGGTGGAAGACCACGAGAAGGTACCTGGAATTGTCTGGGCGTTAAGTTCGGAAGCATTCGCCCCCAGTAACAGGATGACGAGGCTTGGCAAAGCGGCTTTGAACAGTGTCGTCCAGGAGTTCCTTAAATTTATATTCCCGACATATCGTTTCAAGTTGAACAGTTGCCCTTGCATGGGACCCCCCGCCATCAAATGTTGTGAAGTGCCATGAAGGCCGCTTCCTGGCGGGAACACATCCACCGACAAGTGGACGGTTCCTTCCACTAGATTGGTGTTTTGAAAACCAGGTTTATTCCCGGAGAAAAATATTTGAAGTGAATTCTTTCGAGGGTCGCATTCGCGAAATTTAATTTTTAAAAAGATCGGCCGAAATAAAAAAACGCCGGGGAATCAACCCCGGCGTTTTTAAAAACTTTTTTAAATCAAAGGTTTCGTTCAATACCATCGACTTGTAACTAACGACTTGAAATTCATTTCGGCATCCGAGCCCGCAAGAGAGGGGAGGGAAGGAAGCCCCACTTCATTCCCCGACCCTCTTTCGCGTTTCCTCGGCACGACTCATTCGCTATTTCAATATCAGCAATTTGGATGTGGAAGTGGTGGTCTTGCCCTGGGATTTCACCGTGACCGCCACGATGTAAACCCCGTTGGCCAGGTAATTCCCCGCCAGATTCCTCTCATCCCAATAGATCGTATGGTTGCCGGTCGATCCGAATGATTCTCCGGTCACCGTCGTGGACCAGATCAATCGGCCCGCCATGGTGTAGGCCTTCAGGGTGATCAGGGCGGATGGATCGATTCCCGTTTCCGTGTTCGACCCTGAGACCAGGCTGGCCTTGGCGCTGGCCGTGGCTCCACTGGCGTTCCCTGACAAGTTCACCGCCAGGTTCACCCCGTTCCCCGTGGAGGGGTTCGGGTAGGCGACCACGCTGGCCACCTTCAATGCGGCAGAAGCGGCTGAGGGTTCTTGGCCCCACACCAGGGTTCCACCCTCGTAGGCCGTGACCTTGGTCGCGGGGGTATAGCTGGTATTGGCCGCAAAGCTCCAGTCGTTATCCTGGAGCATGTTCGCCCAGTCGCTCAGGTTGAACCGGCTCTGGATCTGAATCATCTGCCCGGGCTCCAGCACCAGGTTCCCCGTGAACTTGTAGCTCACGTAGTTGGTCTGTCCTCCCAGGGTGGTGGACTGCACCGAGTTCAAGACATCCGAAGTCACCGAGGTGCCAGCGGGCAGTAAACCCGCCCAATCCACCCAGCTTTGCACCGTCTGATTGGTGCTGTCGCTGTTGAACCAGTAACGCACTTCCACATTGTTCAGGTTCAAGGGCCCGCTTCCCGTGTTGATGACCTCGATAAACGGATGGGGGCTGTTGGTGGAGTCCGTGGTCACCGCGGACAGCAAGTCGACCGTCAAGGCCGCCGAACCCGAGGGTGTTGGCGAATCCGTAGCAGTTGGCGGCACTGGCGTGACGGTCGAAGTAGGCGGAATCGCTGTATTCGTCCTAGTCGCTGTCGGGGGGACCGCCGTGTTCGTGGCGGTCGGAGGAGCTGGAGTAAATGTCACCGTTGGCGGCAACGGAGTATACGTCACCGTCGGAGGCACTGGACTGTTTGTCCATGTGGCTGTGGGTGGAACAGGTGTATTGGTATGGGTAGCCGTGGGTGGAGCCGGCGTATTCGTCATCGTCGGTGGCGCCGGGGTGTTGGTCACGGTAGGCGGCAACGCCGTATTCGTCACGGTCGGTGGCACCGGGCTATTCGTATGGGTCGCCGTAGGCGGTACCGTCGTGTAGGTCGAAGTCGGCGGAATCGCCGTATTCGTCCTTGTGGCGGTCGCCGTAGGTGGCACCAGGGTGTTGGTATGGGTTGGCGTAAAGGTGAAGGTCGCGGTTGGCGGAACCGGCGTGTTGGTATGCGTAAAGGTGAAGGTATTTGTCACCGTGGGGGTGTTGGAATGCGTTGGCGTAAAGGTGAAAGTGGCTGTGGGGTTGGCGGAACCCGAAACAACTCCCACGAAACTCGTCACGCTTGTAGCCGTAAGACTGTAAGTAAAGGAATTTCCCGATACGGCAACGGCAGGTTGGGCCACTAGGTTGGTGCTACCGTTCGTCACCCAGGGGGTCACCGACGTCACATTGACCCCGCTGATCGTAAAGGTCTGGTTGACCGCCGAGCTGTTCGAGTTGATGGCCACGAAAACGATGGTCTGAGGCGTAGAGGTGTTTGTATTCTTGAACGCGCTCACCGACACGCCGGAAGAAGGAACCTCGGTCGCGCCCATGCGATAATAGCCGGGGCGGATGAACTTACTGTAGTTGCCTAATACGAAAGCCTTGATGTCGAGGCTGCTGCCGCTATAGAGGTCCTGGATCCACCAATAGTGGAAGGCGTTCGTGCTGGCATCCACCAGACTGGTGTGGATCCAACCCGCTTCCTGCATGGCGCCCGGCACATCGGTAGTGTTCCCAGATATTTCCGTTTCCCACCATTCTTGATTCGTGATGTTGCTAAAACCGTAGGAAGAAAGAGGAGCCAAATTTTCACCGTAGGCGTGAGAGGCTATGATGCCGATTTCAGGCGCCGCAGCCGAATCAGCCATGGCGGTCGAAGCCAGGTTCATGCCGCCCGGGTTGTCCGGCTCGGGGATCATGATCTTGGTCGAAAGCCCGGCGCTCTGGAGGGCGCTATAAAAGGCCTTAACGTAGACGTCAAACTGGCCGGCCGACCAAAGGCAGGCCTCGTAGGTGGGGTTGAAATTCGGTTCGTTCTGTACGGAAAGTGCGTAAAGGTTGATACCCTGGTTCTTGCAATATTGAATAAACGAGACTTGATAGCTCGCTAATCCCGTATCGTCGCTATTGGGGGAACCCGAACTGGCTCCCAGGAAAGTATCGTTACTGGCGCCGCCGTCCACATTATCATTCGCCTTGTACTGGGCCGGCGGGGACCACTCCGTGGCCCAAAAAAGGATATTGGGATTAACGGCCTTGGCGGAAACCAAGGTGCTCACTTCGGAAGAAAAGTTGTTGGTAGGATCGATCCGGGCCCTGAGGGATTGTAGTCCGATATGGCCGTTCACGTTGTCGTCCGCGAATAACTGCGTTCCCAAACCGTTGATGCCGCTCCAAGCGCTGGAAGCCCCAATACAATGGATATATTGGTTGGTTTGGGTGGCGTTGATCGTACAGGTTCCTGCCCAAGAAAATCCGAGGGTGAGGATCCAGAGGAAAGAGCTCCAGAGAAAAATCGAATAACGTTTCAAACTGATTTGACGACCTTGCATGGTGTCCCCCTCAAAATAACTTTAAAAACAGGGTCTAAATCCGGCCCCGAACAGGCGTTTCCACCTTCAAGTGGGAACAAAGTCCTGCCCAATAGATGGGTGTTTGAGGTTTGGGGTTTTATTCCCGCCGGGAAGAAAAAAACGTCAGTCGAAATCCTTGTTTTAACGTTTCGGGGGAAAATTTCGTCGGGAAGTTGCCCCATGGCAGGCGGTCCTACAACTTATTCAGAGAAATGCTTTTGGATTTTAGTCGTGGAATGGGAACTTTTTAACGAATCCCAGTTTGGTTGGCATGGTATTGGTCGATCCAGGCTTTTAATTGAGTATCTGAAGGATTAAGCCGTAATGCTTGCTCCAGGCATTGGACTGCCAAATCCTTTTGTCTGGTTTTCCAATATAAAAGCCCTAGCTGATGCCAAGCGTCGCCATCTTGAGGGTTGGTTTCAGTGGCCTTTTGATATTGTTGAATTTGGATCAGGATTTCTGGAGAAGTGTTGGCCATGTCAGAACTGAGGGGAACCTCGAAATGAACCGCCACCGAAGGTTTAGCGGGCATGGGCATAACCGTGGGTAAGGGCGTGGGGATTGGCGTTGCGAACACAGTTACCGGTTTCACGGGAATAGGGGGCAACACTACCGTGACGGGTATAACCGGCACGGGGGTCGGGTTGGGAAATTCATAAGATAAGCTGATGCGGTGGGATGTTCCCAAATCTCCGTAGGGCACATAGGCGTAGTCTAACGTCATAGGCTCCAAGCGAATTCCCGCGCCCGCGGTAAACCCCGTGAATCCCGTAACCTGATTGTCCGACAGGGGTTGCTGATAGCCCACGCGAAGAAAGAAATTTTTCTGATAAACCGATTCCACTCCGCCTTGCAGACGGCTCACTCCATTAGGCTCGTAATATCCGGAAAGGGCGGCCAGCAATGCCACTTGATGGCCCAAATGAAATAGGTTGGAAACACCCCCCTTGAAATCCGTCGCCAGAGATTGGCCGGCGACCGGGGTTCCTAATCCGGTTGCGGTTAAACCCACCCGCAGGTCCTTGGCCGGAAGCCATAGGAGTCCGAGGTCAACCGAGAAACTGTTGTACAACGAATCCACAACCTTTTGCTGCGTTCCATGAACCGCTAAGCCAAGGGAAAATCCTTTCGCCCATTCCCTGCCCCAGCCCAAGCTCAAAGACACGTCGCTGTCGGTGAAGGTTCCCAGGGGTACGCCGTTGGGGTCCCTTTCATCCAGGTTACCCCAGAACACATATTGGACCGCACCCGCGAATCCGCCCCAATCCCCGACAGGAAGGCCCACCAAAAAGGTTTCCTCAAAGGAACCGCCCAGATAACTGTTATGGTTCAAACTGAGCTGGGCGTGATCCAGGCCGGACAACCCGGCGCTGTTGAAGAAGAGCGCGGAGGCATCATCGGCGATGCCGGTGAAGGCTGACCCCAAGGCATCCGCGCGGGCCGAAGCGCCCAAGGCGCTCAAGGGAGTAACCAGTCCCGCGTTGGAAGTCACCGTTTGAGAAAAACACAAGACCGGAAAAAATAATTGAACCACCAAGACACCAAGGCGCGAAGGAAAGCCTAAACCATTATTTCTATTACCTTTTTCCGTTTTCCATTTCTTGGTGCCTTGGTGGCTTGGTGGTAAAAATTCCGCTCTCTTCATTTTCGGATCGCCAGGACTTGCGTTTGGTACTCATCCTTCTTGCCAGAGTTGTAGTTTAAGACAACCCGGTAGAAATAATGTCCTGGCGCAAAGGAACTGATATTCAGAATGCTGGAAGCGAGCCCGGCGGGTTTGGCGTCGTTGATCGTCGCGCAAAGGTTGCCCCAGGCGTTCCAAACCTTGATCTGGGCGGTTCCCGCCTCGGCCATCTGGTAGACGAATTCCACCGTGGGACCGCTTGTGGGATTGGGCGCCACATAGGGGTTTCCCCCGGTGGGTACGGGCGGCGTGGATATGGGCGTTGGGCAGGCGCTGCCCAGGGAAAGCTGGGCGTAGGCGCTGGCGTTGGCGTAATCGTCCGGCCCACCGTTCCAGATAAGCTGGCCGTCCCGGCAGTCCCCGCCGTTGTGGTTCACGTCCACCCCCACGTCGAGGCCCATCACAGTCCCAGTGCTGGGACTGATACCCAGAATGGTCCAGGGAATCGAGGCTTCGACCACATAACCCATGGTCACACTGCCCGCGAAGAGCGTCGAAGTACTCATGGAGACCCCTCCGGTCCGGCCATTGAGTTCCTGCGGCACAGTGTCGTTCCACCGGAACATATACTCGAAACAGGAGCTATTCTGGGTGGCGCTTTTTGAATCAGTAGGATCCAGATAAAACTCAACTGCGGAATTCTCAAAGGCGGGCGTGGAAGACCCCGTGTTGGTGAGCACGTTGTCGGTGACGGTCACCCCAAAATAGAGATTGGCCGTGTCCCAAAGCGTTTTGAACACAGCCGAGGCGCTGTAGGTATTTCCCCCGACGGCGTGATTGACCTCATTCCAACCCGAGGCGGTGTTCCAGGCCCATTCGCTCAAGACTCCGTTGACTGTGACCGGGGCCGTGCCCTGACAGGCGGAGGGTGTTTGAGGCGTGGGCGTAGGAACGATGGACGCGCCCGTGAGGAGACACACGCGGGGAATGGTAACTTGGGGTTGGGAGGGACTCTGCCAGGCCAGTTGGATGTGGTCGGTGGTGGGATTGCCGCCATCGGTGAAATAATCCACGACCAGGGGGTATTTGACCCCCGCGCTCAACGCGATGGAACCCTGATAGCTGGTATTGGCCGAATCGGTCCATTGGCTGATCACCGTTTGGCCGTTCACGATCACGCTCACCCCGCCGCCAACGTAAGCGATGAAGGTATAGGGTTCGCTATAACTGGGTTCCACGTAGCCTGTCCATTGGGCCGAGAAGACGGAGACGGACATATTCGGCTGGGGCGGACAGCCGTTCCAAAGGAAACTCAACCAGGGATCCACCTCGCTCACAGCCGCGTTGGTCAGGTTATCGTTGATGTAAAAGGCGGCCTTGAGCCCGTAACCGTCATATTGGGCCCGCGCGAGAAGAGGGAGGAATAGAAGACAAAGAGATAAAAATAATTGGAAACGTTTAAAACCCATGGTGCGAGAACCCCCCGGATCATCTTATTTTATGACTATCCGACGAGGGGAAACTAAACAAATTTCAATTGGGTTTGATTCGGATTTCCTTGGATTGGTGCGAGGCACCGCTCTGGACGTCAATTTGATAATCCCCTGCCGGGGCCGGAACCCCGTTGGCAAGCTCGCCGTCCCAACGGAAGGACCAATGGCCCGGCTGGACGAACCCGGTGTAAAGATTCCGCACTTCCTTCCTGGTTGAATCGAGAACGCGAACCGTCACGAGAGCCTTTGTTTGAGTACCCACAACCACGCTGAGGGCTTCCCCTTCCGCCGTGGGACCGACCGGCATGGGTTGAATCGGCGCGGTCATGACGCGCGTGCGCGATTGCAGTTGGGGGGCCAGGGTTGCTTTGATCGGAGCGGAAAGAATGGGCGAAGTTATGGATTTCAAAGGGGTTTCCACCGGGGCGTGGGGCCAGAATTTCCAGAGGACACCGGCCCCCGTCAAGGCGACCAGGGCAACCCCAAGAATTTTACCCATCAAACCCAAACCGCCAGTTCCGGGGGGCAAAGTCATGCCCGAGGGAACTTGGGGCATGGGCAAACCCGTCGCGAGATAATGTTTTTCCAGAAATCCCTCGAAGCGCAAAGATTCCTCCGGGGATTTTTGCAGCAGTTCCCCCAGCGAGTCGGCTTCTCGGCCGCTCAATTCACGCTCGAAAAATTCCTTTATCAAATCAGCCATTTCAACCTTCCCCCATCATCTGTTGAACAATCACCTTCAGGGCTTTTTTACACCGGGACAAGCGGGACATCACGGTTCCTAGGGGAATCTTCATGATTTTCCCGATCTCGATATAGGTTTTCTCTTCTTTGTCCCTTAACACCACGATCTGTCGACATTCTTCCCCGATCTTTTCCAGGCCCCTGTCGATCAGTTGGAGCTTCACTGCCCTTTCCTCGTCCTGGTCTTTCCGTCCATCGCCCTCCACCGATCGGCGGCCCAAAAGTCTTTCCAATTCGTCTTGTTCATGCACCACGGTCTTGGCCCTGGCCCTATACCGGTTGTAGCAGAGATAGATGCAAATCTGCGTCAGCCAGGTCGAGAGCGTGGACCGAAACTCGAATTCCGGGAGTTTCTTGAAGGCGACCATGAAGGCCTCCTGGACCACGTCCTCCGCTTCCGGGTCTCGGTAACCCAGGAGGAAAACACAATCTTTGTACAAGCGTTCCCTGTACTGGACATAGAACTGGGTTTTGGCCTGTTCATCCCCTTGGAGGATTTTTTGAACTAAGTCCCTTTCTTCCAAGAGTTCTCCTATCAATGAGTGTTTAACGTGAACGATTTATTCCATTTTGAGCCCGAAAAGGGATTTTTCACCAAGAAAACGCTTACGACGTTTCTGAACCTCTCGATTTCGGCCCTTAAGAGCGCTTCCGCCAATTAGTTGATTGTTTCACAATAATTACAAAAAACCTTCCTTTAATAAACCGGAATAAACCTCACCCCTCGTAACACTCATGTTTAGAGGGTTATAAAACCCGAAAAGCCGTGAGGTATTTTTATGGACAAGCAAAAACCACCTTTTGAACAATACCTGGATGAAATGGTGTGGGAAATCGCCCGACAAGTCGAATTTGAAAGAAACGATAACCCCCTGGACATCACTGATAAATCCTCAACAGCC
>CAZGKT010000028.1:0-8929 GCA_964525605.1 uncultured bacterium | reverse complement strand
TTCCTGACCGGAATCGTACTTCAAATCAATCTGGTAAAAGTAATGCCCCGGTGCGAAAGCTTGAATGTTGAGGGTGCTTTGCTGGATCCCGGAAGGTTTCACATCCTCCAGGCTAGCGGCCAGAACCCCGGAAGCGTTCCAAACCCTAATATCGGCTTTCCCGCTGTCGGCCATGTTGTAAACGAATTGAACGGTGGGGCCGCTGGAAGGATTGGAATAAACATAGGGTTTGTTGCCGGGCGCGGGTGGGGTGGCCGTGGGACTGCAAAGGGCTTGAACAGTCACCGGACCGGCCGTCACCGCGCTTGAGGGCGCCCCCACCGTCAAAAGCGGAGAATTAATAAAAGTGGTGTTGCAGTTATTGGCCGTCGTCACCAACTGAATCGTTGCGGCCGATCCGGCGACGACATTTCCAAGATTCCAGGTGGCCAACTGACCCGATAAAACCGGACTGCCGGTCGAGGTGATATACGCCAACCCCGTCGGAAGGGTATCCATCAATTTCACGCTATCCGCGTCAGGCGACTGGATGATCTGGACATTGTCGAAAATCACCATCGAGTTACCTTGCACCTGAACTCCCGGGTATCCCGGGCCCAAAGCGATCGTGGTGCTTGCTGTGGAAACCAGTCCACCGTTCACATAACCCGTCAATGTCACCGGACCTACACCCGATACGGCCAACTTGACCGTGTACCATTGTCCCGTGTTGATAACCGCGCTGGTGGTGGTGAGGATTTGATAAGGGGAATTGTCCTGGGCTACCAAATTAATATTGTTGTTGGTTCCCTGCGCAACGGTCATTTGATATTGGTTGTTGTTCGCGTCGTTGCGCCACATGAGGCCGGCGGCGTTTCCCGTATTGGGAAAATATAAATCCGCCTGGATGAATCCATCCGTCACGGGGCCTGGGGCGGTGTAATCCATACGCCCGCAATAGGGCGTGCACCCGTAATTGAAAACAGCGTAGATGGCTTGATTGCCCGCAGCGGAGGGCCCATTGATTCCCGAAGTAACCGTTGCCGACATGACCGTGCCGGTGGTTCCCCCGTAAGTTACCCATCCCAACGGCATATTCCCCGCAGTGTCCGCCTCAAACGTATCCATCGTGGTCACCGGAACAGCCGTGTTTCCATAGACCAGGTTGTAAATCACCGATTGTCCACCCAGCACCTGACTGGCAGGGGAGGATTGATTCAAATAAACCGCTTGGGCCCAAACCCGTCCTACGGCCCCACTCATGCCGCCGAGGACGACCCCCAGGAAGAGAAGAAAATATTTTTTCCGCGAGCTAGGCATCTTTTTCGTCTTTCCTTTAGTTTGAATTCACCGAATTTTTATACTGGATCAGCCAATCCTTCAGTGTCTGGTTATCCGGTTCCAATTGAATCACCTTTTCGAAACTTTGGATGGCGTAATCCCTTTTACCCAGGTGGTAATAACCGTTGGCCAACGCCTTCCAAAGCAGATCGTCGTCGGGCTTCTCCTTAAGCGCTTCCACATACAACTCAATGGCTTCCTTCCATTTTCCCTCTTTTTCAAACGCCTGTCCCTGGGCCAGGGGATCGGTGGAAATCTTGAAATGAACCTCCACATCTTTCGCGTCAGGTGGTTGGGGAACCATTTGAATCACCGTGACCGGCATCTGAACCGGCACATTCACTTGAACCACTTCCTTCACGACCTGTTTGGGCAGGTCGAACTGGTAGGTCAGGCTGATCCGGTTGGAATCGCCCAGGGTTCCGAAAGGCAGATAAGCGTAATCCAGTGTCAGCGATGAAATCTTGATCCCGGCACCCGCCGTCAGACCCGTCAGGCCGTCGATTTGATTGTCATAAAAGGGTAGTTGATATCCTACCCGCAAGGTCCATTGCTTGTTCAGCGTTCCTTCCAACCCCGCCTGGGCCGAGCCGACTCCTCCCGGGGTCCAATCGCCGGATAAGGCCGTCAAAAGGGTGAAGCGGGAATCAAAACGGATGAGACAAGATCCTCCCGCTTTCCAATCTCCTGAAAGCTGGTTGCCCGCCACGGGTGTGCCCAGGTTGAGATAGGACATTGCCAGGCGTAGGTTTTTCACGGGCACCCAAAGCACCCCGATATCCCCGGCCAGGCTGGCGTAAAGGTCGTTCACGACTTTCTGTTGAAGTCCCCGCAAGGCCAGTCCGGCCGAAAAACCGGGGAGCCATTCCCTTCCCCATCCCGCCGTGAACCCCACATCGCTGTCGTTGAAACTGCCTTCGGATGCCCCGTAGGCGTTACGAAGGTCCAGCGTTCCCCATCCCACGTAGTCCAGCGAAAAGGCCAGTCCTCCCATGTCTCCGGCGGGAAAACCCGCTTCTAGAGTTTCCTGAAAAGTTCCGGCCAGGTAGCTGTTGTGATGAAGGGCGATTTCGGGATTTTGTAGATTCGAAAGCCCCGCCGGATTGAAATAGATCGCGGAGGAATCGTCGGCCACGCCCACGAAGGCCGAACCCAAGGCCAAATCCCGGGCCGAACCTTCCAGGTTTTCCAACGGCGCCGCTAAACTCGCCGCCTGCGTCACGGTCTGGGAAAAAACAAAGGAGGGGAAAATCAGGAGACCCGTTCCCCAACCCAGGAAAAACAAAAACCGAGGGCCTATCCCAGTGAAAAGGGTTTGGAATTTAAAGATAAGGTCCTGCCCCATGAGAGCCTCCGGGAAAATCATAGCATTCCCGTGGCTTCGTGGCTCTTTCTATGGTGTGGAAGAGGCGGAAGAACCCTTCTCAATACTCACATTCTTGGTCATTTCAGTGGAACCGGATTTGACCTGGATGCGGTAATTTCCCGAGGGGGCCTGGGAGCCGTCGGAAAGCAGTCCGTCCCATCGGACCGACCATTTGCCAGAGGGCAAAACGCCCTGGTACAGATTTCGGATGGGTTGGTTTTGCGGGTCCAGAATGCAGACCTGAACCGGCGCCTTTTGATCCAATTCGACCACGACGCTCAGGCGGTTGCCCTCGTCAGAGGAACCTAACAAGCGTTGGGGAATCTGTAGGGGCGGCGGGGGAAGCGGAGACAGGGACTTGGAAACAGCCGGAGCCACGGCTTTCATCACCGGTAACGCGGGCTCGGAAATTTTAACCGTGGGCTTGGGCCACAAAGCCCAGGTCAGGATACCCGTGGAACAAGCCGCGGCCAGCAGGATGAGTTTGGCGAAGGGAAACCCCAGGTGGGGCGGGCCGAAATGCTTGGGCATGATTGGCTCGGGGTATCCCATGGCCAGATATTCGAGTCGCATTTTTTCGCCGAGGCGCAAGGCTTCCTCGGGCGATTTTTCCAAAAGCTGATCCAGGCCCTCGGCTTCGGCCTCGGTCAGGTTTCGGCTAAAAAACGCGTCGACCAGATTCGTCATTTCGTCCCTTCTTCCAGCATTCGCGCCACCAATTCCTTCAAGGCGGCCGTGCATCGGGCCAAGCGGGACATGATCGTTCCCACGGGAACCTTCAGTGTCCGGGCCATTTCCATGTAACTCGCGTCCTCTTTCATCCTCAACTGAAGCAATCGCTTGCAGGGCTCCCCCATGTTTTCGAGAGCCTTTTCAACCCATTTTTTCTTCACGTTCTGTTCCTGGTCCAAGGCCGCCTGGTCGGAGGCTTCCAGGGCCCGGCCCTGCAATCGGGTTTCCAGGTCTTGCTCTACCTGCACCACCATCCGGCCCCGTTTCCGAAAATGCCGGTAGCACTTGTGGATGCAAATCTGGGTCAGCCAGGTATTCAGGCTGGATCGGAACTCGAACTGGCCCAGTTTCTGGAAAGCGGTCAGAAAAACCTCCTGGAGGATGTCCTCGATTTCAGGGTCGTTGGACCCCATGAAGTACACGCAAAAGCTGTAGAGCTTTTGGTGGTAGAGCTGGTAGAACTCAAGCTTGGCCTTTTCCTCACCCTTCAGGACCCGCTTGACTAGGAGCCGCTCGTCCAATGGATCTCCTTCTACTTAGAGCCGCTCAAAGGGAAAATATTCCCATGAAGAGCGAAATTTGAGTATCGAGGCCTTGTCAACGAATTATAAACACCCCACTCCCGGCCAAGGTTGATTTTGTGGGTTGTTCTTTTACGGGTTGTTTTTCCTCTTATATGTACTGGGGACAATGCCTAATTAATGCTAAATTACTTGCGTTTCCTACAAAATCACTTTCGGGAGTTACCCAGCCCATGGCGGAAACCACTTCACAACCTCAGCCCCCCATCCAGGCCCCTCCCGCCAAGCCCCGTTCCCTTGCCATTCCCCTTCTTATATTGATTCTGATCGTTTCGGGATTTTTGGTTTGGTTTCTCCTGCGCCGGGCCGAGGAAAACCGGATCGCCAACCACTTGACCACCCTGGAACCCCTGGTCTTCCAGCCCCTTCCCTTGGGCACGGTCAAACCGGAAGGCTGGCTGTTGGACCAGTTGAAACTTCAGGCGTCCGGGTTAAGCGGCCATCTGGACGAGTTCTGGCCGGATGTGATGGGAAGCGGATGGATCGGCGGCAAGTATGAGGGTTGGGAAAGGGCTCCCTACTGGCTGGATGGGATGGTTCCCCTGGCCTATTTGACCGGCGACGAGAAGCTGAAGAAAAAAGCCAACCGTTGGATCGACTATATCCTCAACCACCAGTTGAAGGGCGGCTGGTTGGGCCCGGAAACCAGTCCGCCCCCCTTCGGAAGCCACGGCGAATCCCCCACGCCCCGTGATCCCTGGCCCCAGTTCATCATCCTCAAGGTCCTGGCCCAATATGAGGAGGCCACGGGCGACCCCCGGGTCATCCCCGCCATGGAAAGGGATGTCCAGGCCATCAGCAACCAGATGGATCAGAATGGGCTCTCGAAGGGGCAGGAACTCTACGCGTGGAATTTTTTCCGCTGGGGCGACCTGGCCGTGACTCTCGACTGGCTATTCGACCACACCGGCGAAACCTGGCTTCTAAGTATGGAACGCAAGGTGGGGAGCCAGGGCTACAACTGGGCCAAGCACTTTGACGACCTGCCGGTGAAGGAAAGATCCGCCCGTTGGAACTGGCTGGGACACGTGGTGAACAACGCCATGGGTTTGAAAACCCCCGCCCTTCTGTACCGCCTGACGGGCGAAAGCCGTTTTAAGAAATCGACCCTCCATGAACTGGACAACCTCGACCGCTACCACGGCGAACCCAACGGCCTGATGAGCGGCGACGAGTGCCTGGCCGGGCGAAACCCCTCCCAGGGCACGGAACTTTGCGCCATCGTGGAAACCATGTTCTCGATGGAAAACCTGGTGTCCCTCACGGGTGAGGTGAAATTCGCCGACCGGCTGGAAAAGGTGGCCTTCAACGCCCTGCCCGCCGCCATCACCCCCGACTTCTGGGGGCATCAATACGACGAACAATCCAACCAGGTGGCCTGCGTGTTTGATCCCCAACCCGTTTACACCACCAACCGGGGCGACGCCAACCTGTTCGGGCTGGAACCCCAGTTCGGATGCTGTCTGGCCAATTTCCACCAGGGCTGGCCCAAGTTCACGTCCCACCTCTGGATGGGCACCCCCGACGGCGGTCTGGCCGCGGCCGCCTACGCTCCCAGCGTGGTGGAAACCAATATCGGGGGCAACCCGGTAAAGGTGGAATTGGTCACCGACTATCCCTTCAGCGAGAACCTGACCTTCAACGTCACGGTCCAGCAGCCTTTCGAATTTCCCCTCTACCTGAGGGTTCCCGAATGGTGCAAGGATGCCACCGTGAAAATGCCCGATGGAATGGTTCAAAAACTCGATTCAGGAAAATATAACCGGATTCTTCGCAAGTGGAGCGGATCGGAAGCGATCACCCTTTATCTGCCCATGAACTTTAAGGTGACCAAAGGCTACAACGATTCCTTGAGCATTCAGCGCGGTCCCCTGGTTTACAGCCTGGGTCTCAAGGAACAGTGGCGGGTATTCATGCCCTTCAAGCAGCAGCCCCCGGGGATGAAAAAGAACGACTACATGATTTTGCCGCAAACCCATTGGAACTACGCGCTTGTGTTGGACCCGGACCATCCGGACAACTATCTGATCTTCGAGCCGGGAACCCTAAAAGGGAACCCCTTCACTCCGGAGGGAGCACCCTCCCATGTCACGGTTCAGGGAAAAAGCTTCGACTGGGGCGTGGACCATGGGGCCCTGCTTCCTCCCCCGCAAAGTCCCATCGAGACCACCAGCCCGCCCGAGACCCTGGTGCTGGTTCCCTACGGCTCGACCAAGTTGAGGGTGACGGCCTTTCCCGAGACGAAACCTTAGGGTTTATTTGGAACTACCGCAGGCGTCGGAGAAACGAAGAGGGTCTTGGCCCCCGACATCTTCCGGTAGAACTCGAGTTCGGGCTTGATCTCCTTGACATGAAAAAGGATAAGACTCATCCCCTCCCACAGGGTGAACCAGCCGGCAGGTTCCAGGAGCACCACGATGAAGGAAGTCAAAAAGGTTTGTTTGTAGGCATAAAGGATATAAGTGGCCAGAAACATGAAGGCCACCCCCAGTGAAACCATTTTAACGCCGGTTTTAATCTCGCCCTTGCGTTTGGCCCTCAACAATTTATGGTGGCGCCGAAAATGGTTCCGGAGCCGCTCCAGGATGACACGCTCGTGTTGCGTGTCGCGCGCGTTCGGAGGAACCAATAGTGTCAGGGCAAGGCCCCATTCCTCCTTGTCGCGGGCGGCGTGCTTGAGTTCGTAGAGAAAGTCCTCGGAAAGGCTGCGTTCCGAATAGGGCCGGGGGTCGAAATCCGAGAAAAGGTCCTCGTAATCATCCAGCGCGAGGGTGATGGCGGTTGCCTTGGCAGTTCCAGTGTATGGAACTTCTTCTTTGGGGGCGGAGGGTTCTTCCATGGCCTATCCCTTCCCGGCGGGGCCTTCCAGCGCCTTCACGATCTTGTCCAGGTGTTCCCGCCGGTGCTGGGCCCGGTGCAAAAACCTCTCCGTCCCCACCTTCAAGAACTCATCCGCCTGCGCCTGGGTTAACGCTTCCACCGATTGGTCCGACATTTCCGCCGCCGCCTTGGTGAACTTCACGACCACGGGCCCCGGAATGGCTTCCGAAAGAAGGCTCAAAGGCTCGTTGATCGCGAGCACGTCCAGGGTGCCGGGCGCTTTCTTTTCCGCGAGCCAGCGCTGGAGCATGGTGACCTGCCTGAAATCCCAAAAGGCCAAATGGGCCAGCGCGACGGATACCGACCAGCCGTTGGGCAGGCGGCGCTTGAAATCCTTTTCTTTCAGACCCGCCATGAAAGCCAACAGGCGTTCCCTTTCCTTTTGGTTGTCCTGAACGATCGATTTGAGGTCTGCCATTTTCATTTCTCCTTGGGTCGGTTTTGAATCAGGTGGGCCGCTTGGGTGGCCGAATCATCGCTAAAAAGAACCCCGTAATAATTGAACATCTGCGCCACTTCCCGGTAGTTCACGCCCTTGGGCTTGCCGAAATAAATTTCCTGCCCCTTGCCGGTTCGGGAATTCGAGGAAACGTCCAGGGTTCCATCCGGGTTCACTTTGGAAAGCTCCCAGGCTTCCCCCTTTTTAATCAAGGACTCGATCTCGGGGGAGGGATAGTAAAGTTCATAGTAGATCAACATAAGCAAATTGACGGCCTGGTAACTGGTGTCTCCCCCGCCGTTTTCCATAAAGGTGCCCTGGGCGGCGTCAAAGAGTTGAATCCCCAGGTTTTGCAGGTACTTCGCGTCGTCCAAGTGGATGTCTTTTTTGAGAAGTTTCGAGGAGAGAAAGAAAGCGTCGGCGTCGATGAAAAGGCGATTCGGGGTTTGACCGTCGTGCTTTTCCAGTTTGTCTCGGTTCTTGGAAAGAAAATTCAGGGCTTTGTGGATTTTCGGAAAATAGGCCTTCATCCGCGGACGGTATTCTTTTCCGTAGGGGCTGTCCTGCAAAACCAGGAAAGCCCTTGCCAGGGCCGTGATCCAAAAGGCTCCGCCCGTGGGCACCTTGTCCCCGAAACCGCCCTGGTTGTTCTGGTGGGCGAAGGTCACGTCCACAACCCGAAACCCTTCCTCGATCCAATCTTTATTTCCCAGTACGGCCCCGGCGATGAGGGTATCCATGGCGCCCCGCTGGTATTCGGCCCCGATATATCCGTTATCGACGTTGTGGCTCACCATGCCGTTGGAATTGGGTTTTCCGCCCCGCAGTTTCTTCAAGGTGTCCAATGAAAGTTTCTGAAGAAGGGAATATTCTGAATTGATCCGTGATTGTGAAAAAGAAGCGGATGGAAAAATAAGAAACGAGGAAAGAATAAATATCCAGCTGCAGAGAGAGTTACGTTCAGACCCCATTTTTACCTCGTTTATTTTTTCAATCTAAAAAGGCAAAAATAATTCAACTAATCCTAAACATCTTTATTAAATTTGTAGCCACCAGGAACTTTACCTCCCACCAGATCTTTTTCAAAAGAAATTAACTCGATCGAACAACATATAAATTTAGCGCCGAGTCCATGAGCGGGATCTAAACAGACGCTATAACGTTGAGCGTGTCCAACATCTTCAAGTCGATTAATAATTAACTCTAATATCGCATTTTGATGGTTGAACCCGTCCATCTCCAAGTCATAAATCCCGTTAAACCGAATAGTGGCTAAAGAATGTTTATGAAATGAGAATAAATGTGTTTTAGGGTCGGCAGGTAACCACGCGAAAAGATGGAATACGGCAGTTAGGCTAGGCGACCACTCATTTGGTCCTTGAGGGCCACGGTCGAGAAGAACAGTAAAAATCTCACTATCGTGAAAAGAAAGCTCTTCTCCATAGTATTTTCGAAGTTCTTCATGGCCGGTAATATGTAAATAGTTATCCATAATAATTTCCCTTTCTCAGCTTAAGAAAATTAAATTTTATGAGCCTTCGGATGAGAACTGTGTAGAAAAATCCCCGTCAAAAATCGTGGGCCCGAAGTGCTGAAGACGGCTCTTGGTAT
>CAZGKT010000027.1:17340-45311 GCA_964525605.1 uncultured bacterium | reverse complement strand
GGCATCGCTGAAACGGTGCCTCCCCCGCGGGGGTTTGCCTCCGCTCTTGGCTTCTGACCAAGCCTTCCAAAGTTCTCTTTTAAACCCATCTAATCCTACGCTCGCTTGGGAGGTGAATTATGAGATTTTTTGTCCGTATACCCGAGTTGGATTCTGCTCTTTATGAATCGAAACCAGGGATTCGTGAGGAGCTTTTATTTATCCTCTATGTCCTGAAAAAATCAGGTCGGCTGGTGGAGGGCGGACTGATGGCGGATGAAAGAGGCGGGTTCCTGATTATGCAGGCGGACATTTGGCTGGAACAGGATAATTTTCTCAACGCTCTATTTGATTCAAGATATTTTCATGTGGAAAACCATCAAATTCTGGAATTGGATGAAGCGAAGGGTTTGTTGGAAAATGAAGTCAAGGGACACAGTAACAACAAAGCCTTGCCCTCCCCCAAAAAACCTCGGTCGGTCAAAACCCCCATTTCGGTACTTTAAGGGCCCATTTCCCGCCGTCCCCTTCGATTCGACCCGTCCTCATGTTCAGTTTTTAGAATCTTTTTCAGTGTCCTGTTTTTTTCTTTTTGCCTTTGGATTCTGCGGCGGACGAGAGCGGATTGGGGACTGGTTGTTTTGCGGGTGTTGAACATGAAATTCTCTTTTAGGTCCGCGTTTTTTGGGTGCGTTGGGTGTTACGTATTGAGGATGCCGGATCTGGGGTTTGGATTTCACAAGCGGTCTTTTATCATTGCCCTTAAACATAGGTGAATGACCGTTTTGGTTACCTTCCTGGTGGGTCCCGTTTCCTCCTCGATTTTGAACCTGGGTCATTGGGCGGTTGGGTTTTTTCAGAAGTGGGGCTTGACGCTGGCTTGGTTTTTCATTGCCCGATAGCCTATTGGTATTATGACCAGGAGAGATAACGTTCCCGGGATGGACTGCATGGCGAAGGGCCTTGAAGCGTTGGCGGGGAGGGACCTGTTTCATTTGCCTGAGAATTCTCGATTTGTCCTCCGGGGAAAGACGATTCAGGGATTCCATCATGTTTCGGCGTTCCCTGGCTTTTTGCTGATACCCCCCCAGCTTGGCGTTCCACGCATGGTAATTGCCCATTTCCTGGGAATTGACTTTTCTTTTTCCCAGGAATGATTTTTTCCTAAAAGAAAAAGCAAGGTGCTCGTTGGCCTTGACCTTTTGAACATAGTGGTCCTTTTTCATTTCCACCACGCCTCGGAAGGTATTGGTTTGGACCTCCTGTCCTTGTTTTTCGACCTCGAAGGCCGTTCCCCGAACCCCGCAAACCACTCCCCCGGAGGTTACCTCAAAGGAAGATTGGCGGTCGGCCAAATGTTCTACATCGCTCATGATTTTCCCACCTGCGAGTTCCAGGAGGCTGATGAAACCATTGGTTTCATTGGGCGCAAGAGCATTGATGTGCAGGTCGCTGTCCGGCCCCAGGCGAATGAGCGTATTTTCGTCCAGGGAAAGGGTGGCCTGGGAATCCTCCTTCGTGATGATCTCATCTCCCTGCTGGACCATTTCTTCTTCTTCCAATGCCACGGGTTGGGGGTTTCCGTTCTGAACCAATAGCACAGTCCCTTTCGCTTCTTCGACCACATATTCCAGCGGTTCAGGAGTGTCGGTTGGGGTCGGTTCGGCGGCGGTAACGGTTACGGCACCCGGGGTCTGGGTGGGGAAGGGCTGAACTGTGGGGGTGGGAAAGGCGATCTCCTGCAGGGCTGGTCCCTTATTCCCGGAAAGGGAACAGCCACCGTCAAGAACGAGGAGGCTCATAAGGATTCCGGAAAGAAAGAGGGAAGTGAAACGCATGTGGGTTATTTTACCTGCCTTTCGGAAATGGCGCACAAACGAAACCTTTTTTTTTGACCCGGCCTATAATGGCTGTTTGCGGATGACCCCGACAGGAGAATACCTTGGCGAAAAAAGATTTAAAAAGATACCTCGAAAACTGGCAAGGGGAAGTTGATAGCGCGGCCCAGTATCAAGTCCTCTCCCTGATAGAGAAGAGCCCCCAGCTTTCCAAGGTTTACTCCAATCTGGCTGAAATTGAGGTCAAACACAGGAATTTTTGGGAAACCCAGATCACCCAGGCGGGGGGAAAGGTCCCGCCCCGAGAGCCGAGTTGGCGGGCCAGGATGTTGATCTGGATCGCTCAAACCTTTGGCCCCAGTATGGTTTTGAGCACCATTTCAGGCTTGGAAAAAGCCGACCGGAACCTTTATGCGCCCCAGCCTGAAACCAAGGGAACCCTCATGGTATCCGAAGAGCACGGCCATGATCGTGTTCTGGATGAGATATTGAACACCACCACGATGGGAGCTACGGGTACCCAGGTCGCCGCCATGGAAGGACGCCACCAGAACGTGGGTGGAAACACTCTACGCGCGGCGGTCATGGGCGCTAACGATGGGCTTTGCTCCAACATGAGTCTGGTGATGGGGGTGGCGGGAGCCACCGTGAACAACCATCTGCTTCTTTTGACGGGATTGGCTGGACTCCTGGCAGGCGCCTGTTCCATGGCCCTGGGGGAATGGCTTTCGGTGACCAATTCCAACGAACTGGCCGAGAGGGAAATTCGGGTTGAGGAACAGGAGTTCGAGAAAAATCCGGAAGGAGAAGTGGAAGAATTGAAACTTATCTACGAATCCAAGGGCATGTCGCCGGTGGAAGCTGAAAAATTAGCCCGTTATATGCTTTCGGACAAGGCCCGCGCCATGGATACATTGGCTCGTGAGGAATTGGGTCTGAATCCGGAAGACCGGGGAGGAAGTCCTTGGTCGGCGGCGGGTATTTCCTTCCTACTTTTCTCGATGGGTGCCCTGGTGCCAGTGCTCCCTTTTTTCTTTTTATCGGGTTCGACGGCGGTTTGGACTAGCCTGGGTATAAGCGCCTTGGCCCTTTTTGGTTTTGGGGCCATGGGCACTCTTTTCACGGGAAAAGGGGTTTGGTTTTCCGGGACCCGTCAGTTGATACTGGGTCTCCTGGCTGCGGCCTTGACGTTCGGATTAGGCCATCTATTGGGCATCAAGCTTTCGTAAAACATTTTGAGGAGGCTCAGGGTGAAAAACGTGGATCTAAAAGTAGAAGGGAACATTTTAACTATCAAGGTGGATCTATCCAAAGAATACGGGCCTTCCTCCAGCGGAAAGACCATCATCGTGGCTTCCACCGAGGGTAATGTGACGGTGCCCGAGAGGGATGAGAAGGTTGGCTTGAACGTTTACAAGAAAAAGCCTTCCTGAAAAATAAAATGAACCTTCCTTCAATCATGGGCCGGTCCGACACGGGGTTATTGGTTATTGACCTTCAGGTCAAGCTTCTCAAGGTCATCCCTGCCGGTGAATCCATTGTCCACAAGACGGCTCAACTGGTGGAAGGGGCTAAAATTTTGGGGTTGCCGGTCCTAGCTACCGAGCAGTATCCCAAGGGCCTGGGGCCGACCCACCCCGATTTGATTTCACTCTTGAATCCGCCCCTGGAAA
The DNA here is from genome assembly GCA_964525605.1 of uncultured bacterium. Classification (GTDB taxonomy): domain Bacteria; phylum Oederibacteriota; class Muellerivitia; order Muellerivitales; family Muellerivitaceae; genus CAVTWJ01. Next base: position 41,821 of record CAZGKT010000027.1, on the reverse strand, counting down.
AAGTGGATTTCAGCTGCGCCGCCTTGGAAGGAGTCCTTACTTTTTTCAAGGCCCGTCATCTCAAGAAAATCCTCTTGGTGGGAATCGAAACTCACGTATGTATCCTTCAAACGGCATTGGATTTGTCCGCCCTGGGATTCGAGGTTTTCGGGGCGGTGGACGCCATGGGAAGCCGGAAAGTCTTAGACCACGATTGGGCCCTTCATCGCATGGAAAAAGCGGGTGTGACCCTGACCACCGCCGAGGCCGCACTTTTCGAGTGGACCGAGCGGGCGGGTACCCCAGAATTCAAGGAAATCAGCCGATTGGTGAAGGGGGACAATAATTCTTTAAAATAAGTGTCACTTCGGCAAACCATGGTTCGTCCAAACTATGTAAAGGGAGGTGGACCATGCGAAAAGTTCTCTTCGGCCTATTCGTTCTCCTTCCAGCCCTTCTATTTGCCCAAGCCCCCCTTATCCCATCCGATGCCCCCTCTTTTAACCAAATGACCCTGCCTCCCATTCCCCGATTGGATTGGGAAGGCCATTCCATTAAGGCCGTCTTCTCCACGACCCTCCCATCCAATGATCGGATGGAGGATATGGTCCAAAACGCAGCCCAAATCCTGAAGACCTTCCCGGCCGAAAATCTGCCCAGCCATTTATATTGGCACCAGGGGGGATTGGGGCCCTATTGCCATTTGGTGGACTTCCAGGGTGATGATTGGTTTGGCTGGCAGGATGACACCAAGTTCCAATGGGTATTCGCCGACCAGGGAATACTTTGGACCCAGGAACCCTTGGATGCCCGCTGGCTGTGCTATGCCAAGGCCAGTTGGTGGTGGAAAGGCAACGACGGCAACGGCCCCCTATGCCTTTATCGGGAAGGGTCCTATTACACTTGTGACGACCGGGGAAATATCACCGATCACAAGGGCGAGAGGCCGGGCGAATTGAAAGGCGGTTACGATGGTCCCTTCAAAGGAGATTCCATGACCCAGCAGGTATTTTATTTGGGATCAGGCGGTTCCCGCGGGGGTTTTCACGCGGGTGGCCCTAGACCATGGGCTCGCCGTTCACCCCTTGGAATGGTGTACACCTCTCAAACCGTGGCATGGTCCGGGCGTTGACTATCTTATAAGACTGCCCGATTTTCTAACCCAATTGGTTTCTCTTCCGCTAGACTCCCGATTCATTTTGAATCTGGAGACCTCTCCTTGTTTTTAATTTCTCTCAAATTAATCCTGGCACCCGGGTTCGTGGCCCTCGCCTCTCTGGCCGGTAGGCGGTGGGGCCTGGCGGTTTCCGGGTGGATCAGCACCTTCCCTATTGTGGCCGGGCCTATCCTTTATTTTTTCGCGCTCGAACAGGGAACGGCCTTCGCCTCGGAAGCGGCGAAGGAAACCCTATTGGGCGTGGTGGGGTTCAGCTTCTTCGCGTTGGTGTACGCCTGGGTGAGCCGCCGTCGGGGTTTGGCATGGGCCATTCCCGTCGCATGGATTGTTTTTCTACTGATTAGCCTATCGCTATCGCACTTTCCCTTTTCCCTATGGGCCGCAATGGGCCTGGGAGTGGGCTCGCTTTGGGGTGCGAGATTTTTCATGCCGAAGAGATCGACTCCGAAAAAAACCTCAAACTCGTTGGAATATTCGCCTTGGGATTTACCCTTAAGGATGTTTGCGACTGCCTTGTTGGTCCTAGCTCTCACCGAGGCCGCCGGGTATTTGGGCCCTTCCGCTAGCGGAGCCTTGGCCCCCTTTCCTGTGGCCTCCACCGTTCTGGTGGCTTTTGCCCATCACCGTCGGGGCGGAGAAGGAGCCGCCCGGTTATTATCCGGAAGCTTGATGGGCATGCAGGCCTTCTGCGTCTTTTGTGCCGTGTTGTCTTTAGGTTTGTCATCTTGGGGAACTGGGGCGGCTTTCGGTGTGGCCCTATTGGCCTGCGGCATGGCGCAGGGGTTCCTTTATCTTTTGAACCGTCGAGTCGAGGTTCCCAGTTAGGGTAAAAGAATTGTAAACACTCATTTTCGCGTTCAATGTTTTCAATACCTCACTTATAGTATCCCCGCTTCATGGGCATTGATTTCTCAACGATAGGGCAACTCAAGGCGCTTGAATGAAAACAATATTCCTTTTTTTATTCATGGCTGGATTTGTTCGTGCCCTCTGGGCCGATGAAGCAGTCGAAATTACTCATCCCGAGCTTTACAATATCCACTATCAAATGACGATCCTCCCGCAATACCACCCCGCCTTTCCGGCGAAGTACACCTCCCCCACTACCAGTTTGCAAAATACATCAGAATTGAATTGTTCTTTTACGACAACCCTTTTCCTAGGGCTCAATACCTGGCAGGGGGGGTATCTGTACGCCGATCCGGAAGTCCCGGCGGGTAGCGGCTTTTCCAACGTCACGGGATTGGCGGATTTCCCGAACGCTGAAATCTCAAAAGTCGGGACGGCCAATCCAACCTATAACCAGGCCCGGCTTTATTTTCAACAGGTATTGGGGCTGGGCGGGGAACAAGAATCCATCGACGACGACCAAAACCAGCTTTCCTGCAAGGAAGACATCTCCCGCCTGACCTTCACGGCGGGTAAATACGCCCTGGGGGATTTTTTCGACCAAAACGCCTACGCCCACGACCCCCGCACCCAATTCATGAATGAGGCCCTGGAAACCAACACCGCCTGGGATTACGCTGCCGATACCCACGGCTATACGATTGCTGTGCAGGCCGAACTGAACCAGAAAGACTGGGCCTTCCGGTTTGCCGAGGCCATGGTATCCACCTATGCCAACGGCCCCGTATTCGACACGAACTTTCCCGAGGCCCGAGCGGAAAATGCCGAGCTGGAATGGCGCTATGGGGCCGATACGGGGACAGGGAAGCTCCGGGTTCTCGCCTACGCTAACCACGCGCACATGGGTGGATATCAGGACGCCTTAAATGCCTTGCCCATCGATCCGAATGTCATCTCGACCAGGCAGTACCGCGAAAGGTTTGGGCTGGGGTTGAACTGGGAGCAAAGCGCCGGAACCAATCTGGGGTTTTTCGCCCGTATCGGGTGGAATGACGGTCAAAGCGAAACCTGGGAATTCACGGCAGTGGACCAGGTGGCTTCCCTTGGGCTGTCGCTTAAGGGCAATGCCTGGGGAAGAGCCCAGGATCAAGCAGGACTGGGTTTCGCCATCGCCGGGATTTCCTCAGTCCACCAGGCCTATTTGGCCGCAGGCGGGTCTGATTTTGACCTAGGGGATGGGGCCTTGAATTACGCCCCGGAGGAAATGGTGGAACTTTATTATCTTTATAAACCGGTCCAATCAATCGCACTTACTCTCGACTTACAAGGTTTCAATAATCCCGCCTACAATCAAGATCGGGGTCCGGTGGGCGTTGTCGCTGGCCGGTTCCATTTTGAGATTTAACGCTACTTTTCTTGGGTAGTTTGGGTTTTCGCCGGAAATATTCCCCGAATCCAGAAAAATACCGCAAATCCATTTCACCCGATCATTGACGGGGATTAGGTATACTTCTAGCATGCTTCCCATGATTTCCCTTTTGAAATGGATACCTGTTTGCCCCATTCTTTTTTTGGCTTTATCAGCCATTCCGGGTGTCGCCGGGGCGGATAACGTCATCGGAGGCTTCACACCTACTCCCGCTGTTCTCCCTACTCCTTCGGTGACTGTTTCATCTGACCAACTTCCTCCGGCAAATGCCTTGCCCAAAAATTGGGTAGGCGAGAAAATTTACACCTTTGACACTCTTTTTGGGACTAAAGGAGCGGGACTAAATGAAATCAATGGTCCCGAAGGGATTTGCGTGGGGCCCGACGACAATCTTTATATCGCGGATACCCAAAACAACCGAATCCAAGTCTGGACCTGTGATGGACAGCCTGTTAAATCCATCGGTTCTTATGGACCCTCCGCTGTCTGGCGCAATGATCCCCAATTTGACCATCCCGCGGGGGTGCTGGTGCTTCCCAACGGCCAGATGTATGTCGCGGACACCCTCAATAACCGTGTTGTGATGCTGGACCCGGACGGTCTCGTGTTGACGGCTTGGGGATCTATGGGGACCCGACACCGTCAATTCACTCAGCCCCGGGAGGTTACCAAAGACCATTACGGCAATATCTGGGTGTTGGATTCCGGAAACTCCAGGATCTCCAATTTCACCAATACTGGAAAGTACAACTACACCTTTGGAACCTTGGGAACCGGGAGCGGCCAGATGAACCTACCCCTAGGAATGGCTTTGAATAATACCGACCAGTGTATCGTGGCGGATACGGGCAATTTTCGAATCGTGGTCTTTAACGACCAATCTCCCTCCCATATCGACCAGTCTCCGGTAACGACCGATTCAGGAACCGTCACGATGGAACCGACTCCCATCGATAATAGCCCCGTCACGATTGAGGGCTGGTATGGAGATGGCCCCTTCCAATTCAAGGAACCGGCCGGGGTTTGTATGACCAAAACCGGAGGGATCGCGGTGGCCGACGGTTTATCAGGCCGGGTGGAATTGTTCAATGGACGATTTGAATTTCTGGGTCAATGGAAAGCTTCGGATGATAACGTGAGCCTGGCCTCTCCCCCGCGTTTTAGGGGTGTAGCTTGCGACTCAAAGAATAGGCTTTATGTCACCGACATCCAAAACAATTGCATCATCCGCTTGAAGTTGATCAAGGTCGAAAAGCCTCTGCTGGATCAATTCGGGATTGCCGTCGCAGTGGAAACACCTGAACCCACCCCATCACCTACTCCTACCCCCGATGATTCCGTTCCCTATGGGGGAGCAGGGTTTCCCATTCGCTAGAAATACTCATTTGTAAATTTCAATAACCGAAAATCTGACCAGCTCATTCTGTTCTCAGAAGTCGTCCATACTCTAAGGTTGTCATCCCGCAGAGAACAGGTTTAAGCTGGATGCGGATATTTTTGGGAGGGAAACTTGGGCCGATTTATTTTTAATTTTTGTATCAGCCTCACGTTATGCGGTTTTGTGGGTATATGTTCTTTCGTATATGCGGATAACAACAGTCCCGTTTCCGCCATTTCCTCTCCGACGTTGACGCCGGCCCCCGCCCTGTCTCCATCAGGAACAGTTACCTCCGTTTCCCCTACGACAACACCAAGTGTGGGAATGACACCTACTGGGAGCCCAGTTTCTGCGGGAACGCCGGATGGAACTTTAACCCCAAATAACCAAACAACCTCACCAGGAACCAGGATTTCTCCCACTGTTGGACCCGCTTCTCACGGGGCTGGGGCGGGATCCTCGCAGGCCTCTGCACCTCCCCGGGTCGCCGGGTGGGCAAGTTCCAACGCGCCGGTTTCCGTGAATCGCTCGGATACGCCCTTTCGTATGCCTTATTCAGTGGCGGTAGACTCCCATGGAAATGTGGACGTGGCTGATTCGCTTCACTGCAGGATTCGTCAAATTGATCCCGATGGAGGAGTGACGACTCTGGCAGGTTCTTATTCCAGAGATGCGGTGGATGGAAATGGGACCGACGCTTCGTTTGATTTTCCAACCGGAATCGCCATTGACGCTTCTGGAAATGTTTATATCGCTGATTCGGGCGATGACATGATCCGTAAAATGAATGGTGAAAACGATGTGTCAACCGTGGCAGGCCAGGCGGGGGTAACTGGAGCCAGTAACGGAACTGGAAGGGACGCATTATTCAATGATCCTTGGGCTGTCGCAGTGGACAGTACGGGAAATCTTTATATCGCGGATATGGCGAATAACCTGATCCGAAAGATCACTCCCAAGGGAGTAGTCTCGACCCTGGCGGGTGGAATGACACCTGGGTCTACGGATGGAACGGGTTCAGCCGCTTCTTTTAACCGGCCTATGGGTATCGCCGTGGATACCGCAGGCAATGTTTTCGTCGCGGATACGGCCAATCATTTAATTCGGAAAATAACCTCGAAGGGGGAGGTCACGACCCTAGCCGGGGGTGGGGCGGGTGGGGCCGCCAATGGGCACGGTTCGGCCGCGTCGTTCAACTGGCCTTCGGGGATCGCGATAGATGCTTCGGGAAATCTATTTGTAGCGGACTCGGGAAACTCGTTGATACGGAAAATAACGTCCTCAGGCGAGGTCTCGACCTATGCGGGGCCGAAAATTAGGGGCACTGATCTCGGCCCAGCAAACGACACGGCAAAATTTTTGCCTTATGGCGTTGCCGTTGATTCCAAAGGCCAAGTGTACGGCGTGGATCCCTTCAACGGGTTGGTTCGAATAATAACGCCCAATTAAAAATTTGCTGGTGGACAAAGGTTGGTCTCCGCTAGGTTGTCTTGGGAAGGGTTATGGATGGTGGCGCTGTTATTGTGGGCGGAAAAAGCACGAATGCCGGCACAGAGCTTAATTTGTGGTTAAGCCCCGTATTAACCGAATAGTTTGATAAAATCCTCTGAACTCCGGATATAGTTACCGGTACTCTCGAATCGAGTTGAGGAAGGACATTCGGTCCTTGTGTTTCCCATCTTCGGATTAAAGAATTGAAACAGGAGATTGACATGGAAGAAACCAAATACGTCAAACTAACTGGAAATTACTTTTTTGACCCGGTTCAAAAAATCATTCTCAAAAAACAAGGGGGGCGGTATATCACGGTTTTGCACGATCGAAGACGATCCAGCCGTCCCGTGCCCCTGGACCGGAGAAAGAAGGAACAACTTCTGCCCGGCGAAATGAAACCATTGGGGCAGGGTCTCTATTGGGATTTGAAAAGCAAGGATATCTATCGTAAGGCGGGGGGAAAGTTGGTTCTCTTCACGAGGGATCGTCGCAAAAATAGGGGCCCCCAACCCGTAGAGAAGGACCGCCGGGAACCCAGGGTTTAATCATTCTTGATTACACGCCAAATAAAATAATATTGTCAAATCCACAGCTGAGAACTCATATTCGGGGATGGAAGGTGAGGTTTATAAGTTCAAGCCCATGTACCCTGAATTCCTAGCCCTGGAAGAGAAAGAAAGCATGCCTGCCGCCATCAAATCATTCAAATACGCCTTGGAATACGAAAATGGTCACTATGACCTGCATAGGTGGAAAAGGGAAAGGGCCTCGCGGAAGCGAAAGTTTGAGCTTGCGACATTTTTGTCCATATCCATGAAGGGAATGAGGCACCTGATGATTGCCCGATCTGTATAGACGACAATAAGGCCTAAAAAGAAGTAGCTGTTTTGTTTTTACATAAAGGAGCAGCCTTTAATAGGCGGCTTTTTTTGAGTTGATGAATGACTATCAGATTAAAACAAGCCCCGAAATGGGTCCACGTGGGCCGAGTCAAGCATCACCTTGATGCCGATTCGGCCGACGAAGACCTGGGTCAGGCCCTGCCAAAAAATCAGATGATCCAAGCCTTCCCCATAGAGAATCCAACTGTCCCCCAAAGAAACATCCATGCCCGCGCCCAGGTTCATTCCTAAAAGAACATCGAAGGTATTACTCCAAAAAAAAGCGCCTTGAGGGGCGGGGTCCTCATCCACCATCAAATCCATGCCCAATCCCCCGGTCAGGTAGGGAACGGTGTTAAATCGTTGGTGAACGTAATCGTATTTGTCCCACCAGTACCATCGGGCATTCACCGCAATGGCCACGTCGTCGGTGGGCTGGACCGCTTGCTGAGAAACGGGATCAGAAGGGGTGGGGAAAAATAGGGTCATGGGCATGTCGGGCATGGTGTAGTGATCGAGGCTCCAAAAACCGTCCCAACGGTCGTTAATACCGTAACTTAAGGCCAAACCTGCGGCCGGGGCCGGTTGGAAGCCGGAGATAAAACCGCTGGGGTAGCACACACCACCATTGAACAGAAGTCCGAAACTGGGAATTTCCTTATCTGCCCCGGCCCCTACGCTGAGGGGAATAAGGCTTAGGAACAATAGGACTAGGAGGGTTCTTTTCACGGGCACATTTTACAGGGGAATTGAGACGGGAGTGCAATTTCAACGGTGTTTAACCGTTTGCCAGTTTGGCCGCTTCGGCCCCGGAAAGAGGAAGGTTTCTAGGAGCGGGGGAGCGGAATGGGTTTTCGTTGGCTAATTGGGTGCCTTCCTCGATGAGCTTACGGTTGATGGTAAGCCAATCGTATGAATCGGCGGTTTGAAGGGCACCATGGGAAAGGCGCCGGTGAAGCTCGGGTTGGTCCAGAATGGTTTTAATTTTCTCGGCGATGTCCGCTGGATCTTTGGGACGGGCCAAAAAACCATTTTGGCCGTCTACGACTAGGTCGGCCACCCCGCCTTTTTTTACCCCCACGACCGGCAATCCCGAGGCGAAGGCCTCCAGGATGACGTTGCCGAAGGTTTCGGTAGTGGAAGGGAAGGTGAAAAGATCGGAAGAGGCATAGAGGTCCGCGAGGGGCTGGCCTTGGATAAAGCCTCCGAAGTAATCCTGGGGAAGCTGTTTTTCCATGGTGGCACGGTAGGGTCCATCGCCGGCAAAAGCCAGGCGGAACTTGTAACCCTGGGACCGCAGAATTACGGCCGCGTCTGCCAGATCCTGCAGGTCTTTTTCCCCCACCATCCGTCCGACAAACAAAAGGATGGGCTCATCGCCTATACCTAGTTTCCGGCGTAGAGTCTCACTGCGGAATTGAGGTGAAAATTTTGACCGATCGATGCCTCGGGGCCAACGCCTGACGTTCTTGAAACCTCTTTGAGTCAGATCGGCAATCGCGCCGGGTGTTGGAACGAAGGTGAGGCGGCTCCGGTTGTAGCACCATTTCATCCATTGCCATCCCAGGCCGATGGCCCAGGCGTAACCGTAATAGGGGAAATAATCCACGAAGTGAGTGTGGTAGCTGGCGATGGTTGGGATTTTGCGACGGTTGGCGTAGTTTTGGCCGTAGAGGCATAGAGGGGTAGGCGCCGCTACCTGGATCAGGTCGGGTTGGAACCGGTCTAGGATTGGATCTAATTTGAAAGGGTTGGGAAGCCCGACCCGGTAATATTTATAAAGCGGGAAAGGGACGGAATAGACTTGGATCACACGGCCCCGCCAGGGTTCGGCTTCCGCGGGGGTCATGGGGCAGATGAAAAGAAATTCATGGCCATCCTCGTTCAGGGTTTCCGCGAGCCGGGTATAGGTCCGGGCTACCCCGTCCGTAAGAGGAGGCAAACTTTCGGTAAAGATCGCGATGCGCAAATAAATTCTCCAATAAAAGGTTCCCTCAACAAATGACGAACGGAATTTTACCAAGGCCCGTTAAAATAAAGTGCCTAAACTGTTAAGTTGGGGCTTGAATTGAACAGATTTAACATGGCGTTGACATGAAGCATGGTTAAAGGGGCGGGGAGTTGGGTAAGCTAACTGGTACTCAAGCCCCGGTGAGGAGCAAGCCCTGAGAAGCCGGGCAAATTCGTGTTTTGGGAGGAAAAAATGAAACAAGTTCCTTTGGGCAAGAAAGGCCCGATGGTGTCCCGTATGGGGCTGGGCTGTATGGGCATGTCAGACTTTTACTCGGGCCGGGATGAGGCCGAGTCTCTCGCCACCCTGGAAAAGGCTTTGGAACTGGGCATAAATTTTCTCGATACCGCCGATATGTACGGCCCTTTCACCAACGAGGAATTATTGGGTCGTTTCCTCAAGGGAAAGAGGGAAAAGGTGATTTTAGCCACCAAATTCGGGAATCAAAGATCAGCGGATGGAAAATTTTTGGGGGTTAATGGCCGACCCGAATACGTGAAATCGGCCTGCGAGGCCTCCCTTAAAAGGCTTCAAATAGACCATATCGACCTTTATTACCAACATCGGGTGGACGCCAACACTCCCATCGAGGAGACGGTGGGGGCCATGGCCCGGTTGGTTAAGGAGGGAAAAGTTCGTTTTCTGGGGCTATCCGAGGCGGCGCCGGCAACTATCCAGAGGGCTCACCAGATTCACCCGATTTCTGCCCTCCAGACCGAGTATTCACTTTGGTCGCGGGATCCGGAACAAGAAATTTTTAAAACCACTCGCGAGCTAGGAATTGCGTTCGTGGCGTATAGCCCATTAGGCCGGGGTTTCCTGACCGGTTCCTTCCAGAAACTTTCGGACCTTCCTGAGGATGATTGGCGCCTCAAACATCCCCGTTTTCTGGGCGATAATTTCACCAAGAATCTTCAACTGGTGAAGCATGTGGAGGAAATGGCGGTGGAAAAAAACTGTACCCCCGCCCAGTTGGCCCTGGCCTGGGTCATGTCCCAGGGGGAAGACATTATCCCCATTCCGGGAACTAAAAAGCGCAAACGAATTGAGGAAAATGTGGGCGCACTGAATGTGGAGATGAACAAGGCCGACTTAAATCTTTTGGATGAGGTTTTTCCCCTGGGAGTTACTTCGGGAGCCCGCTATGCCGATATGACCACGGTCAACCGGTAAGGACGGGACCGATTAAAAGGGCTTTCCGCATTTGGAGCAAATGAACCGGGCCGCGAACCAGTGTCCGTCCGCGCGGGCGTAATCTGGAAAAAACTCCACATCGAGCGGAAAATTGCAATCGGGACAACTGATCCCAAATTCAAAACCAAGATCCTGGCGGAGGGATGGCTCATCCTTGATCTCGTGTTGAATTTGAAGATGATAGGAAGTGCCGGAAGATTTTTTCTGCCGGTTATGCATGAGGTCCTTGATTTTGCTCAAGACCTGGCGGGGAGTGTAGAAGCCCTTTACCGTATAGTCGTTGGCCCCCATTTGAAGGGCTTTTTGCACGTCCCGGGGTTCACCCAAGACCGAAAAGATGATGACGGGGATATCCTTGGTTTGCGTGCTACGGCGCATCTTTTCCAATACCTGAAACCCGTCCAAAACCGGCAGGCCCAGGTCCAGGAGAACCAGGTCCGGTTTACTTCCCATAATGGCTTCCCAGCCCTCCTCGCCCGTGGTGGCTTCCAAAACCGAGTAGCCGTCCTTCTCTAAAACATCACGGTAAATCCGGCGAAAACCCCGCTGGTCATCGCATATCAAGATGAGGCCCTTAGTGGGTCCTTCCGGAACAGGATCCGGTAATTCGGGAATGGGAGTTGTGTCCATGGTTTGCCTTTCTAAAAAGAAAGTTGAAAAGTCCCGTTTGAGGGGCTTTATCTAAATTATGTCGCTCATCATTCTATAAAAACAGAAAACTTCGATTTGTCCTCGGACCACGACCTGGGCGAGAACCAAAGACACCTTTAGGTATTGGATTAGAAACTTTTGAGACAACTGGTGCATGTCAAGTGCCCCGTGAACCAATGGCCGTCGGTGCGCTGGTAATCGGGAAAGAGCTCCAATACCAGTTCGGTGTTGCAGTGGGGACAGGGGTGGCCCTGGGTCAGCCCAAGTTCGGCACAAAATCGCGGCTCCTCGCCCCAATCGGTCGTCATGCGCACCTTGAAGGTGGAAGCCTTGGCGGGCGGGGGAACCGTATCGGACGGGGGAAGTTTGGACAAAAGGTCTTTTATTTTTGCCAGGATCTGCCGGGGTGTGTAAAACCCCTTTACCGTGTAATCGTTGGCGCCTAGTTCCATTCCCCGCTGGATATCCTTTTGCTCGCCCAGGACGGAAAAAATAATCACGGGGATGGATCGGGTTTGGGCGTCCCCCCGGATCTTTTTCAAAACCTCGAAACCGTCAAGGACGGGCAGGCCCAAATCCAGGAGGACCAGGTTGGGTTTGCGCTCCTGGACCATGGTCCAGCCCGTGGCCCCGTCCTCCGCCTCCAGGACTTCGTACCCGTCCGTTTCCAATACATCCCGGTAGATGCGCCGAAAACCGGGTTGGTCTTCCACGATCAAGATTATTTTTTTAGACATGGCTGCTCCTTTTCACCAACGGTATTTTGATTCTAAAAACGCTCCCTTGGCCCAACTGGGACTCAACGGTGATATCGCCTCCCTGAAGCTGCATAAAGCTGCGGGCGATAAAAAGCCCCAGGCCTGAACCGGATCGAGAAGCTTCAGCACCCATGACCCTTTCCTTCGTGAACAGCCGTTTGAGGACTTCAGGCTTCATGCCGATGCCCGTGTCTTCGATCTCTGTCACCGCGAAATCGTCCTCCTCCCTCACCCGGAGAGCAATGAAGCCCCGGTCTGTGCATTTCAAGGCGTTATTAATAATATTGCGGAGGGCTTCAACGGTTTTATCTTGGTCAGCCCATAATTCCATATCCCGACCGCTTTTTTCGATCCGCAAATCTAGTCCTTTGCGCTGGATGGTGGCCTCGTAGTCCCGCAGGGACAGATCCAGAGTCCGCCAAAGGGAAACGGCCTGCAGGTTGACCGCCGCTACCCCCCGCTCAATTTTGGACATGTTGAGCAGGTCAGAAATGAGGCGGTAATTTTCCACCCCGATTTCCCTCATGTCAGTTAGGTATTCACGCTGTTTTTCGCTTAGGTGGCCCGCCACGCCGTCCAAAAGGTTTTCAATGTAGCCGTTAATTTCCGCCACGGGAGTCTTGAGTTGGTGAGAAACCACCGCCAGCAGGTCGCGCTTCATTTCTTCCACCTGTTTGCGCTCGGTAATGTCTCTTAGGATGCCGGTAAAAAAGGACCCTTGGGATGTTTTCCATGAGAAATAGGAAACCTCCACGGGAATTTCCTGGCCGTCCTTTCGGACCCCCATCCACTCGACGGTCTGGCCTGGCAAAGTGGCATTCCCGGTTTTTAGGTAATTTTGGATCAGTGTCATATTTTCCTGGATCGTGTTTGTTGTCATCAGGGGAAAGATGGTCATGTCCAACAGTTCTGCTCGGGAATACCCGAAGATGCGTTCGGTGGCGGGGTTGCTGAATAAGATTCGGCCGGCGGAATCGGTGGAAATGATGCCGTCATTGATCGATTCGGTTAAAACCCGAAACCGTTCCTCACTATTCCGCAGAACGGTTTCAGCTTCTTTTTGATCGTGGATGTTTTCCACGATCCCTAGGATGAACAGGGGTTCCTCGTTTACGCCGAGGATGAGGGATGAGGATTTTTTGCACCAGAGGGGTTGGCCTCCCTTCGTGAGGATTCGTTTTTCAATCGTGTATTGAGGGATTTGTTTTTGCGCAAGCTTTTGGTCCAGATTGATTTCCACCACGGCATCCTGGGGATGGGACAGATTTCGGTATGTTCCCCCCAATAATTCTTCCTTGGTGTAACCCGTCATTCGGACAAAGGACTGATTAACGTTGATGAGGGTCGCGTCGGGAAAAGCCAGAGTCATGCCGATGGGACTATCATCAAAAAGGGTTCTGAAAAACTCTTCCCGCTCCTGGAGGGCCTGCATGTTTTGCCGACGTTCCGTAATATCGAGGAAGACCCCCACGCAGTATTTCACTTTTCCAACTTCATCCAGGATGGGGACACCCCAAGCTTGAAGAGGAGTGATGTTACCTCCGTCTCGAATTTCCAGATCGTCCACGGAGGATTTTTCACCCTTCAGGGCTCGTACTAATGGAATTTGATCAGAAGGATAGGGCATGTTTTGATCCGCTCGGAAAAGATGATAAGCCTCGGCGAATTGATCGGGTGGAACCCGAGCGTCCACCCGTTTGGGAAACAGAGTCTTGGCGGCCTGGTTGGCGTAATAGGGTTTTCCCAGGCGGTCCAATACGAAGATTCCCACGGGGATGGCTTCCAGAAATTGGAAGAGCCGGTGCTCGTTCTTCATGAGCATCTTGGTGAAAAATTTTCTTTCCGAAATGTCTCGGGAGATGATGGTATAAAAAGTTTCTTCGTCGGTTTTCCAGGTCGCCAGTGAAACTTCGGCCGGGAACTCACTTTTGTCCTTGCGTTTCATGTTTAATTCCATCGCTCCCGTGTTCCGCCCCGTTTCGGCGGTCCGAAGAAAACGCTCGAAAGGTGGTGTGGAATCTCCTTCCTGCCGGGGGTTGGCGAGAACCCATTCCAGTGATTGGCCCCTCAGTTCAGCCTGGGCAAATCCGAAAAGAATTTCGGTGGCGGGGTTTACGTCCACGATTTGGCCCGTCCCGTTCGTGGTGATAAAGGAATCGGTAGTGGATTCTAGAAGGGAATGGAATCTCTTTTCACTGGAAAGAAGTTTGAGGGCGGTGGCCTGTGAAAGTCGCGCCTGGTGAAGGAACAATCCACCGCCGACAAAGAGAAGGACAATCACCGCGAGGCCAGATAAGAACAGGGTCCAGAGTTCTCTTTCCTGGTTTGCGTATTCAAATGCTTTGCGGTTTTGGAGGAATCGGAGTTCTGTAGATCGCATATCCGAGATGGTTGAATCCACCTGGTTCATCAAGTTTTGACCCGGGCCTTTCTTGACAAAATTCAGAGCATCGTCAAAACCGCCCTTTTGGCATGTCCGGACGGTTTGGTTTGTGATATTTATTTTTGCCGAAACGAGAGGATCGAGCTGATTAAAAAGGAGGGACAAATCCGGGATGTCCTGGGAGAGGGAGCGGGCTCTTAAAAGGTCCGTTTGGATCGATTTGTTTCCCGCTCGATAGGAGGACAGATAATGGAGGTCATGGGTGAGGAGAAATCCTCGGGATCCGCTTTCCATGGCCCGAAGATCGGCCGGAATTTTTTGGAGGGCTGAGATGGCCTCGTAGGATTGTTCCACCCAAACCGCTGAATCCTCATTTCGGCTGATGGTGAGAAAAGAGAAAATGCCTATGCTGGAAAAAAAAGAAATGGCCAGGATGATTCCGATGAGAAAAGACCTGTGTTGGTTCAATGGGAAGTGGGGAACCATGATTTTTCCGAGCCGAGGTTTAATAGGAACCCACTTATTTTAATCCTTTCGAAGGAACCCTTCATGGGTTTCGGATTTTAATTTCGAAAAGATTTTGGAAACGGCGCTTGGCTTGGACATTTGAGGAGGAGTATGAGTATATTTTACCCATTGGGCTAAGTTAAACCGTGAAATTCGACTCTTGTTATGATCGCCAAACGCTTCGGTCCAGGTTGCGGTATTGGATGGCCTCGGCCACGTGACGTGGTTCCAAATCCGGGACGCCATCCAGATCGGCGAGTGTACGGGACACTTTCAAAATCCGATCAAATGCCCTGGCCGAAAGGCCGAATTTTTCCATGGCCGTCTGAAGCAGAGATTGGGAGGAATCATCCAGTCGGCAATGTTCCCTCAAAAGCGAAGGAGTCATCTGGGCGTTGCCGTGGATGCCTGAATTCAGGAATCTTTTTTCCTGAATCTCCCTCGCCCGGCAAACTCTTTCCCGGATCGGAGCGGAGGCCTCCGAGGGAGAGGTATCCGCAATTTCCTTCCATTTGAGGGAAGGGACCTCGATATGAAGGTCGATGCGGTCCAGAAGAGGTCCGGAAATCCGGCCCAGGTATTTTTGGATCTGGCGGGGTGTACAGACGCATTCCCGGGCGGGATCCGTATAGTAGCCGCAGGGGCAGGGGTTCATAGCGGCTGCCAGCATGAATTGGGCGGGAAAGGTCAGGCTGGTCTGGACCCGGGAAATGGTGACGAGGCCGTCTTCCAGGGGCTGGCGCAAGACCTCTAGAACGTTCTTGTTGAACTCGGGAAATTCATCCAAAAAAAGAACCCCGTGGTGGGACAGACTGACTTCGCCGGGACGGGGGATTGTTCCACCGCCAATAAGTCCAGCATCCGATATGGTGTGATGGGGAGATCGAAAGGGACGGGTTGCCAACAGAGCTTTCCGGCGTCCCAGAATGCCGGCGATAGAATGGATCTTGGTAGTTTGGATGGCCTCCTCCAGAGTGAGGGGAGGGAGGATCGTGGGCAGGCGTTTGGCCAACATAGTTTTGCCTGAACCCGGCGGCCCGACCAATAAAATGTTGTGTCCTCCGGCGGCAGCCACTTCCATGGCTCTTTTTGCGTTTTCCTGGCCTTTGACGTCGGAGAAATCCACTCGATAGGCCGAGTGCTGCTGGAACTCCGTCTGCAGGTCCACCTGAACCGGATCGAGTTTTTTGAATCCGGCCAATAACTCGTAGGCTTCCCGGAGAGTGCGCACCGGAAAAACGGGAGTTTCCTTGACCACTGCGGCTTCCTTGGCGTTCTCGGGAGGAACCAGCAAAGCGCGTACCCCTGCTTCTCGTGCGGCAAGGGAAATGGGCAAACTTCCCCGGATGGGCCTTACCTTTCCATCCAAAGCCAGCTCACCTACCATCCAGCATTTTTCAACTGATTGGGCGGGGAGCTTGCCGGAGGCGACCAGAATTCCGACCGCCATGGGCAAATCAAAGGAAGGACCCTCTTTTTTTGTATCGGCGGGAGCTAAGTTGACGGTAATGCGTTGAACCGGAAAGGGAAATTGACTGTTTGTGAGTGCGCTCTTGACCCTGTCCTTGGATTCCTTGACCGCCGCGTCGGGGAGGCCAACGGTTTGGAAGGTCGGGAGTCCCGGGGCAATGTCGACTTCGCACTCGACCGGGTAAGCATCAATGCCCAGGAGGGCGGCACTTCGTATATTCGCGAGCATATTCAAACCCTTTATAGCTGATACCAAAACAAAGGTATTGATAACAGGGCCCCCGAAAACTTGCAAGAAAAACAAAGGGGCCAAAGGGGGCGATAGGCTCCATAACTTGCAAAAGGCTTCCGGGAAATGTACTATGTCGCTCCCAAAGAAACGCCAAGGAGCTTATTTTCATGACCCAATCAGGCGAAAAAGTGAAAGTGACGGTCCGCGAGAAGGATTTCGAGGTTGTCTTATTTGAAGAAAAGGGAAAGGTGTTCGCCAAGACTCACATCAATAATTTTGGTGAAATCACCGTACCTGACTTGGGCGGGGGTAGGGAACGGGTTTTACGCAATATGCAGGCCCGCATCGCGAATATATTAACCGCTCTGCAGGATGACGTTGATCGGGAAGCCAAAAAACAACAGCGCCTTCAGGAACAGGAAGCTAAAAAACAGCAGCAGGTGCAAAACAACTAATCGACTGTCTATTGAAAACCGTGTCCCGGCTCCCCAGCCGGGCACCGAGGGGATCCCCCCTCTTGAAGCCCCGGTCCCCATCCGGGGCTTTTTTTTGCCCACCGACTGGTATCCATGAGATAAGTTTAAAAATATAATTTTTTAAGTGGTTTTTACTCGATCCAGAAACTGATGACTTCCAGGTTTTTGTTTGCCTGGCGCAGACGGTTCGACAAAACCTTAATGATAATGTCCATGAGCTTTAAGGCCGTGTGGGGTTTTTCCCGGCGAAGTTTTTGATAGCCCTCCAGAGTGACCTGGAGAACTTCACTGTCGGTGGTGGCCCGAACCGCCGCCGAACGGGGAAGTCCGTCCAAGAGGGCCATTTCGCCGAAAAACTCTCCGGGATTCAAAACCGCGATGGTGTTTTCTTGATTCTTGACTTTCTTCAGAATCTTAACGGCGCCGGTTTTGAGGATATACATACTGTCGCCTTTGGAATCCTCATCAAAAACCAACTCATCTTTCTTCACGATTATTTCTTCGCCGACTGATCCCAAGGCTTCGAGGTCGTTGCCATCGAAGGATTTAAAAGGGGAATATTTGGCCAGATAAGTCACTTCAGGCATGGGGTGTCTCCTTGAACCTTTTGAATAAAACCAATTTTATGATTGTCCTTGCTACTGGCAAGGGAAAACAAGCCCCTTGCTTCTCAATAAAAACCCCGTTGGATGACGGGATTGGCTGAAGGGGGAACGGCCGAATCGACGCTCGGGGTGCCCGTTGAGGGAGCCGGAAGGTCTTGAGCGCTGTCATCCAAAATTTCATCGGAAGATGATAATCCGATGGCTTCCACGGTTTCTAAGACCTGAGATTCCTGCTCGACGCTTTGGGTATCGACGTGGGCGATAGCATTCAAAACATCCTGCTCGTCGAGTTCGTATCCGTCCAGGGCTGAAACGGGAAGATTGTCGAAACTAAACGCAGGTTCAGTGGCTGGAGCTGTTGCCGCATTTGAAACTTCAGGTGAGGTCATGGCTATGGGAACAACCTGCGCAACGGGTTCCAAGGGCGTGGGAAGGACGCCCTCAGCGGCCGGTTCAGGTTGAGTCGTTAAGGAAACGGGATCGGTGGGGGGAGCTGTTTCCTCGGGGGGTGGTGAAACGGGTGCGGGGACAAGAGCAGGTTGAGGGGACGCCATGGGGGAGGGCGCCGGAGCCGGAACCGGAATCTGGGGACGGGGAACCATGACGATTTTAGGTTGAGGCGCGGCGGGTGGGGTGGGTTCTGAAACAGAATCAGGGGCCAGGGAGGGTGTTGGCTTCGGAACCGTTACGGGTTTTGGAACCTGTGGGATGAGGGTGGCTGATGCCGCACTTGAAGTGGGGGCTGCAGGGGAACCCGGCGTCCCCGCTGGGATGGTTTCTGGAGCGGCAGCCTGCGGGTTTTTTGCGGCGCGGGCTTTGGCTAGGACCTGTTTGAGGTATTCTTTGGGATCGGTCAGTTTGACGCTGCCTGGATCGGCGGGTGCGGGGTTTGGGGATGGTGTGGAATTTAATTGGGAACCGGTGGCTGTCGCAGGCACAGGGGGAGAATTGGTCGTTGGCGTCGCGGGGGTCGGGCTTTGAGAAACAGTTCGTTCAGGGTGTCCGGAGCCTCCAGGAGCATCCTGCTTTTTCTGCGCTAAAGATTGTTCCACGTCTTCAAGGGAAATATTGCGGATGCGGGCAATTCGAGTTTTGGCTTCCTCAACCATGGCGCCAGTTTCATGGATACGCACAAATTTTTCATATTCGGCTACGGCCTTTTCAATGATTCCCTTGTTTTCATAAACCTGACCCAAGACGAAGTGCGCATTGGCATAACTGGGTTCGAGCTTGATGGCGATGCGGTACTCGTTGATAGCCTGCTTGTAGAGTTTGAGCTTGTCAAAGATCAGCCCCATGGTGTTGTGGACCTTGGCGCTTTGTGGATTCAGGGTGACCACGTTTCCGAAGGTTTCCAGGGCCTTTTGAAGATCGCCCTTGCGCTCATAAGCGAATCCCAGGGCCATAAAGGCCTGTTCAAACCGGGGATCGAGCCGACAGGCTTCGCTGAACGATTTGACCGCCTTATCGAGGAGTTCCTGTTTGGCGTAAAGGGTGCCCATGTCGAAGGCCACCTTGGCTTTGTTCTTCCCGGTTTTGGCGGCTTCCTCCAGCCGTTTTAAAGCCACGTCCATGTTGCCGGCGGTGTCCTTATCTATTCCCAACCGGTGATAGGCTTCGGCATAGGAAGGGTCGAGTTCCACGGCGGTTTGAAATACTTGCATGGCCTGGGTATATTGCCCGAGTTCGTAATAAACATTACCCAGGTTGTTGAAGAAAGTGGCGGTCTTGGGATTGCGGGAGATGGCGTCTTCAAAGGTTTTGATGGCTTCTTTGTAACGCTCGCACCGAGCAAAGGTGAGCCCTAAATTGTTCCAAGCTTCGGGGGAATTATTGTCGAGGTTGATGACCTTACGAAAAATCTCAATCGCATTGTCCGACTGACCCAAGTCGGTATATAGGAAAGCCATCGCGGTATAGGCTTCCTTAAATTGAGGATCCAACTCAACCGCTTTTTGGAGTTCTTTCAGCGCCTTGGAAGTTTCGCCCTGATCCGCCAGTTTCTCGGCGGTTTCCAGGAGTTCTTTTTTTTTGTCGTCTTTGCTTCCGAAGAGTCCCATGTTTGGCTGTTTAACCTTGAAAAAAGTGAGGAGTGGAAAAGAAGGGTCATTCTATCCCCGCTTCTTTGAGAACGTCAACGTGAACCGGGTTCGCTCAGAAGGGATACATTGGTAGTTTTCTTTGGAGCAAAAACAAGAGGAAATAGGGCTTACGAAATCAGGATGATTACCGGGGGAAACCAGGGGGAAATCCCCCGCCGGAGTTGAATCCGCCTCCCATCATGGGCGGAAACTTACCCATGGCGCCTTTTTTCATCACTTTTCTCATCATGTCGTATTGCTTCAATAACACGTTGATCTCATCCGGCCGGGTGCCCGAACCGGACGCGATACGGCGTTTGCGGGATCCATCCAAAAGCTGCGGAAACTGCCTTTCCCGTGCTGTCATGGAAAGAAGGATTGCCTCCATGCGCTTTATTTTCTTCTCGTCGGGGGCTTGGGACATCATTTGCTTCTTTTGAGCGGGGTTTCCCGGCAGCATGGAAATCATTTCTTCCATTGAACCCATCTTTTTCAACTGGCGGATTTGGTCCAGAAGGTGGTTGAGATTGAAATCGGAAGGTTTGGAGGGGATTTGTTTTTCGGCAGCCGCCTGCCGGGCTACCGCTTCGGCCTTTTCCACAAAACTCAACAGGTCGCCCATACCCAAAATGCGGGAAGCCATTCGGTCCGGATAAAAGGGTTCCAGTCCTTCCATTTTTTCACTTACGCCCACGAATTGAATGGGGAGGCCGGTGGCTGAGGTGATGGAAAAAAGGGCACCGCCCCGGGCATCACCGTCCGCCTTGGTGAGGACAAGCCCCGTGAGATGGAGTCGCTCATGGAAAGCCTTGGCGACCGTCACGGCGTTTTGTCCCGTCATGGCGTCGAGCGTGAAAAGGATATTGCCCGGTTTGAGTTTCTGCGCCAGAAGAGTGATCTCGGCCATCATGGCCTCATCCACCTGCAGTCGTCCGGCCGTGTCCAGCAAAAGAATGTTACATTCCTTTTGCAGGCAAGTCTTAACAGCACGCTGGCAAACTTCTAGCGCCCCTTCTCCCGGTTGGGGCTTGAAGAAGGGAACGCCGATCTCGGCGGCCAAGACGCCCAGCTGGTCGATGGCCGCAGGACGCACCAGATCGGCGGCCACCAGTCCGGGCCGACGTCCGTCTTTTTTAAGCCATAGGGCTATTTTGGCGGCGGTAGTGGTTTTCCCCGTTCCCTGCAGACCAGCCAAAAGGATCAGGGTGGGGGGAGCGGGAGCAAAGTGAAGTTTGGTTGCGTTTCGGTCCTTGGGGGTGAGGAGTTGAATCAACTCATCATGGACGATCTTGATGAAAACCTGGCCTGGATTCAGGCTGAGGGATACCTCTTTGCCGAGAGCTTTGGTTTTTACCCTTTCGAGGAAAAGCTTGGCGGTTTCCAAATGCACATCCGCGTCCAGAAGAGCCAGACGAACCTGCTCAAGAGCATCCTCAATGTTGGCCTCGGTTAGTTTGCCCTGGCCACGAAGATTCTTGAAGACCTTTTGAATTTTTTCAGTGAATTGATTGAACATGTTGGGCGGTTTTCACAAAGAGTTAATAGATCAAAATCTGCGCTTTTTTACTTTTTAAACTGACCGAGGACAAATAAAAAAGGCCGCCGAAAAGGGCGGCCTTTTTTGATCAATGAAGGTTATTTCAAAATTTCGAGCGTATTGAGTGAACTGCCGGCTGATTGGTTCAATAGATCAAAAGAACCAGGAAGAGCAGCCAAAGTCTCGAATTGAGATTTGATACTGCTTTGGTCTTTAGGGGTGGCGGTAGAAGGTGTGGAAGAAGAACCGCCCAGACCCAGACCTAGGGGATCAATACCAACCGCTGAGAGAAATCCAAGAGCAACGGCAGATCCACCGCTGCCTAAAACGGTGGTTCCTGCTTTGGTGGGTGTAACTTGGAATAAAAGCCCCAACGCCATCAAGAAAATCACTTTTTTCATGTTTGAGTTCCTCCAAGAGTTTCCAGCATTATATGGAATTAATTAGAGTTATCAAGAAACAAGCAATAAATTAATTGATAAATAAGATGCAAAGTTAATGGACCAATACATTGAAACAAAACTAGCTGCTTGTATTATGCGTGGGCGATAAATCAACGGTAGCGAAAAGGAATAGCATGAAGGCTCGATCGGTTATGGGATGGATCACCTTAGGGTGGGTGGGCCTAATGGGTTTCCTGTCTTGCGGAGCTCAAACACCAACCCCGGCCGTGTCACCCGTTTCCATCCTCCCTCCAGTCAAGTTGGAGGTTTCTTGGGTCAAGCAGGAGAATCCCAATCTGTGTGGTTTGGCCGCCCTCGAGATGCTTACTCATTTTTATAACCAGAAGTTAAATCAAACCCAGGAAGACTGGCTGCGGACGACGGCTGGTTCCGGTTCCGGACTCAAGGGGCTCGACTTGGTAACCGTTTTGCGGGCCGCCGATTATGAGACGGCGGTATTTCCCGGCACCCTTTCGGCGGATGAAAGCACGGGTCTTTTCTTTCATTTGAAAAAGGGGCGGCCCATGATCCTCATGATCACGAGCAAGGATGGGCATAACAGCCATTACGATGTTGTCACCGGCTTTGACCAGAAACAGGGCCAACTTTTCGTCGTCGACCCGGCCATCGGGTCATTAAATGTTCCGATCAAGGACTTTACCCTGGCCTGGGACCGGGCCAAAAATTTCACCCTACTCGCCATGCCAAAGAGCTTGGTTGAGCTCCAATCCACACCGACGGAGACCGGTACCCCGGGTTCCTCCCGAAAATAACGCTAACTTTTTTCTCTTCTGAAAATAGTATCAATCATCTTCCCCAAAACGACAGGAAGTTGAACTTTCCCATGCACTCCGCCTTTAAACTGCGGAGGGCATGGGGGAAGTTCGCTTTTTGTGCCTTTTCAAATCCCAATTAATGGATAAGAAATTGGGTGCCAAAAACATAGGTGGGACCCAGCGTTTGAGAACCATTGAATGCAGTGATCGTGGGAATCTGTAATTTTCCATAAAGAACCGAATCGCCCGACACATTCCAATAAACCGAAGGCGATAGATCGATGACTGTGCCCCCCGTGTTAGGGGTATCCCAAGTTGGAACTCCTGCGACCAGGTTATCGTTGGGGTTGGGTTCGGTATCTGAATCCGTATATCTTCCTTCCACCGCCAAACCTATGGCCAAGGTGTCCGTTGCCTTTAATTGCACTGAAAGACCACCGGTATAGGTTGTTCCAAAGGTATATTCGTAAACCGCCGAGTTAATTTCATTCGTGTAAGCGGTGGTATGGATCACCACGTTCGCATTCGCGCTGAAGGTGAAATCGTCCCAAAGGTGGTTATACAGCAGGCCAGCATAGGGACCGAATGCTCCTGTGCCGAGCTGGGCATGGGTATCAATCGGTTGTCCTGTAATTCCCGAAATAATATTTGTTCCACCCGTAGGCAGGTAAGACCCAAGCGAAAGCGCCAAGGCCTGGTGCGTTTTAGTTTTGAAATCGGTCTCTTCCCAAAAAAAGTAGCGGATTCCGACATTCATATCCCCTATCCCGAAAGGCGTTCCCGTGTCCGCAATGTCCCCGCCTGGAATGAGGGAAAATTCATTGTTGGGTCCTGCTGAAAGGGACCAATATTTCTCAACGATGGGCACCATCACAATCAACGAAAGGTCATCGGTGGGAGCATAACTCAAAGTGGTGTTCATGTTGACTTGGGTTAGCGACTCCCATTGAGTATCGCCTAAAGCGTCGCCGATCGCGGAGGCGGTGAGGTAGATGCTCTCAAAGTCCAACCGAAACGAATCCGCCATTGGATGAGCGGATCCTGAAGAAGCCAGGGGATCGCCGCAGCCGCAGACCGAACAGGCCCATGATGGATTTGTGGTAAAAATTGAAACAATCGTAAAAAGGAAAGAGATGAAGTGATAACGGCTTAATTTTATGAGCATTTTATTTTCTCCATGTTGGTTGAAATGAAAATTTGGTATGGCTGAATTATTTAGTTTCAGGCCAACCCAAAAAGTTTTGAAATGAATAGCTCTAAAACTGGGGAAAGGTTTCCGGAGGGGGAGAAAAAGGCGGGAAGTGAAGCTCAGACGACAGAGTGTGAAAGAAATTTAACCGAGGTTGAAATATAAACATGACCACGAGCATAGCGAAGGGCACTGCCAGGAATGGATTTTTTTGGGGGGAAGGAACAGCTTTAGGGGCGTTTTGTGCGGCCTTTTCCTTTTGGATGAAACGGCATAAGGGGCAGGGGTGATTTCCATCGAAGGTTTTGGTGAATGCCTGGGAAAGAGTGGCGTTTTGGGAATAATCCCGAACCATGTTGACCCAGGCAACAGATTGAAGCATCAGCCATTGGCCTCCCGTGATCCAAAAGGCCAGGAATAAAAGGGATAAGCGGGTTAAGGGGCGATCCATGGAAAGACTTATAAAACGCTTAGATGGAATTATCAAGTGATAGGCTAAAAACAGGTTTAGTGGATCAACATCAGCTTGCCTACTCCGCGACTTTTGCCGTCGCTGACCACGATGTAGTAAATGCCGTTTGCCAGGTTAAGCCCTCCAGGAATGTTTAATGGCAATGGAACCTGGTTATAACCGGCCGGAACGTTCTGCAAGGTGGTGTGCCAGACTTTTCGGAAGGCAGTCGTGAACATTTTAATTTCCAGGTTGGGGGTTAAATTTTGGAGCACAAAAGCCACGTTCACCGGGAGGGTGCCGAGGTCTGGATTAGGGAAGGGCACGGGAGTTGAGATGGGACCTTGCAAGGTAACGGAATAGGTGGCGGTAAATGCCGGTGAGAAAGTGGCGCTAGCCGTGATGGTCGGAGTGGCGGTGAAAACTACGGTGTTGGTATAAGTCGGGGTCCAGGTAGGTGTGCCGGTAAATGTAGGAGGAGGGGTATTCGTTAGGGTGTTGGTGAACGAGGGGGTTCCAGTCCAAGTGGG
>CAZGKT010000027.1:0-17240 GCA_964525605.1 uncultured bacterium | reverse complement strand
GCGCTGGGGGTCAAATTGATCGTGGAAGTATTCGTGATGGTGGGGGAGTTGGTGGGTGTACCGGTTTGAGTCGGAGTGAGAGTGGATGTAAAGGTTGGAGTCGCGGTAGATGTATTGATATTGGTCGAGGTGGCGGTGGAGGTAACGGTGAAGGTGGGGGTTGGGGTACCCAGGGTGATTTCATAAAGCGTGGCCGAACGGAAGGGTAAGGTGTCCGAAAAACTGTTGACCGTGGTGGTGGGGGCGGTGCCAGGGGTATACAAATTGGAAGTGGTGGAATCAAACCGGAAAACCCGCATACCCGAAATTTGCTGGCCCGCGGTGAGATGGTTGAGGGTCACGGCGGCCTGGTTGATGTTGGAATAATCTTTGTTTAAGAGGATGACGTTGATACGGTTGGGATGGGTGCTGTCCTTTGCGGCGTAGATGGATGTTTCGGTCACGGAACTGGTTGTTGCGAGGATGGAAGTATTGCCAAACGTAGAGTTGTTTCCATCGTAATCCAGATAAAGATAATAGGCGGCTTTGACATAGGTATCAGAAGTTCCGTCATCCCAACGGCAGGCGATGACCCCGTATTTGCCTAAAAGCCCGAGTGCGTCCGCCTCGGCCACACCGCCCGAGATATCCTCCCCGGACCCGTATTGGTACTCCGAAAAAGAAAGCCCGGTGCCGGGATAATACTGGCTCACGGCCGCCTGAAGCCTGGGGATGAGGGTGATGGGGCCCCCGGTGGAATCCTGGGTGATCCAGCTGGTTTCGGTAAAGGTGGGATCCCAGAGTGAACGGGGGGCTTGCATGCGGGCAATGGCAACTCCTTGCGTGGTGTCATCGTTGGTGATTCGAACCGCATTCGTGCCATCCAACCCGGTCGCTTCGGGATACCAATGAAGATCCAAATAATTGAGAAGCCTTCGACCCGCCGAGTTGGAGGCCGCTTTCATCTGGGCCAGATAGTAATTGAGATATTGGATATCGTTCCCGTTTGTGTAAGGACCCAATAGAGCGCCTGAGTCGGGCGCCGTGTTGTTATCGACATATTCGCTCCAACCGAAACACACGGGACCCAATATCTGGGCTGCCGGATCCATCGAGGTGACAAGGGTGGACAGGCTTATTCCCTTATTGGCCACTTCAGCACAAAGGGGTTGGGACGGATGGATCATGGGATGGGTGCTATTCCAGAGTGCGGGCTCATTATCCAGATCGTAATATTTGGCACCGGTGGTGGAAGCTGTACCCACTTGGGTGAATAGGTAATGAAGAAACTCGTTCATATAGACGAAATCGTCCGTTGTGACTGGGGCGCCAGGGTAAGGGGGATCGGCGGCATTGACGTTGACCACATTCTTCCAAAAAGTACCCACGGGTGCGTAGGTGCCCGCCGTGTCTTGGGCACCGGTGATGGTGACATCGCAATTGCAATTGCCATCCGCGGAAACGTAACCAGCCATTTGGACCGTAATCAGTGAGGCGGCGTTTCGGGCGTTGTTGTTATTTATGAATTGGCACACGACGGTGGCGGGCATTTCGTTGCCGTCCTGGGGAGGGGCCGGGTTCATGACGGAGAGGAGATACCAATCCTCGTGATTGGGGCCGTAGTCCGTACCCGCATTGGAAGAATTGTTTTCCCAGTTGTAACCGGTCATGCGGTTTCCGCCCTGCCGGTAAAAAGGAATTTGGGAGACGCCGATGTCCTGATCGCTCCCATAAGTTAAAGGCGAAATGGCGCTGTTTCCTTGTGTTGGATCCACTGTAAACGAAATGGAAGCGGCCTGAACGGCGACACTGGCAAAAAACGTTATTATGATGAATTGAATTTCAAAAATTTTAAGGATGTGGGGATCTCCAGCCGTCTTTTAGTTGATGCGTTAAAATTGTATCAAAAACCTATAAAAAGGGGGCGGGGAACCACGAAAAACAATTATCGGTTGAAAAGCGCTTTGTAGGGGGTTCGATCTTGCGACAAAACGATCTGATAAAAGCTTTGGAGGTCCGAATAATCCTTCCCTGGACTAATCACCCTCTGTTTGAGATTCAGGTCCCGCTCGAAAGTGAGAGTCCCGAATTGGAGCTTTGAGCCGGTTACGAACTCGGCCGTCGTGTTGGAGTAAGTAATATCTTTTGGCAGATCGCCCCATTGGAATCCGGATGGAAGTTTTAACAGTTCCCGGGTGATGGAATTGAAGTTTTGAGGGGCCACCACCGGGGTTTCCCTCGTCTCCTTCAAGCTTGTCAAAAATTCCTCCACATCGTCGAACACCAAAGGATAGATCTTCCATCCCTTTTTTGGGAGGGACTCGGCGTAGTGGGGGACGGTGAATGAATAATGGATGGTCAGGGGTTGGGAAAGATCCCGGTAATCCCCGGCCTGGTAATCTTGCAGGGTCACCCCGGCATATCGCTTGGAGAGTCCTCGGAGCACGAAGGAACGCCGGGTTTCCTCGTTGGTCTGTCTGAAAAATTGCCTCATGGAAAGTTCCGTCGATCCATAGGCCCGCAGATCCACGGTGCAATTCACGGAGCCATCGGTCATGAGATCGGCAGTCACATCCCTTTCCTTGCGGTGGTCCTTGGAAATGAAGAGGGGGGTGTTTTTCCAAACTAACGGGGAAAGGACCGCCAGGGCCTGCCGGTCCAAAGCATTAATCGGAAGTACGTTCGGGGCCGCTAGGGGTTCGGTGGGGTCCATCCATACCAGGCTTTTGCCAGTTCCTTCCACCGCCACCAGGACACCATCCATCTGGGACAGGGCGGGTAAGTCGCCCACTAAATCTCCCGAATCCGCCTTGCGGTAAAGATAAACCAGAGGATTCAGGTTCATGGCCTTCAAGGCGGTTACAAATACGACCGTCAGGTCATGGGCGGACCCCTTTCCGCTTTCCAAAATATCGGCCAGGGTGCGATCCGGATTCAGGTAAACCGGCAAACCCGTGTCCACGTATTCCACCTTTTGATGGATCGCGGCTTTTATTTTGGCCAAACGGTCGGTGAGGGCCATTGTGGTATTTCCCAGCGAGTCGGCCAACTGTTCATTCACCGCTTTGGGATCACCCATCAGGTACTGCTGGATCCTCTTTCGGTAAGGCATGACCGCTTCTTCCCAGCTTTTGCTCAAGGTGAAACCCGTAAAGGGAGCCATATCCCATCGAGCGGGGCCGAAGGCTTCCAGAGAGAGGGTGAAAGGGGAAGCGGGGATGGGAAAAGCCATGGAATGGTTGGTATCCACCGTTTGCTCGATGGGCTGATAATTCCCCGGGAATCTTAGATTGACCGCGTAGAGCCGCAAATCCTTCGGGTAAGTGACTGTCAATCCCCTATCCAGGGCCGGCACGAAATCATTCCAGGAAAAAGCGAAACTTCCCTCGGCCCGAACCGGGTGGAGCAGGAGGGCTCCCTGGGAAACGGGTTTGCTCGGGGGAAGAGCGGACGTTTTGGTTTGCAGGGTGTACTGCACTTCCAACGCTTCGCCCGCGTTCAGGTCGGGCAATCGGACAATGGTAACGCTGGCGAGACCAGGGGGAAGATCGGGGGCAGGGGGGGAAAATTTGCATTCCCCCGGAAAGGGAGAAGGGGAAATGGTTCCATCCGAATTCAAGTTGTAGCGCTTGAGGGTTTGGACTTTCAGTTCTTCGGAATCGGTGTTGAGGGCGGCAAGTGGCGGAAGGGCCTGACTGGGCTTGGCCCGCATGGCCCAAATTTCATGCACGGTGATTTTCAGGCTTTTATCGATATTCCACTGGGCGGTAGCTTCGTCCGCGGCCCTCATCCACTCGGGCGCGTCAGGGGCGGATAATTGAGAAGCCGCCTTGGATAGCATGACGAGAGTGGGATCCGTTTCCACCTTGACCGTGGGCAGGGGCGGGGTAGTGGCACAACCCGCCAACAACGCCGAAACAATCAATAAGAGGGAGAGTAATTGTTTCAAGTTCAGGTCCCGGCGTTTTTCAGGTCCCGAACGGCCTGGGCCATGTCCGGGGCCTTGAAGATGGCGGTAGCCGCTACCAGGAGATTGGCGCCGGCTTCCACTACGGAGGGGGCGGTTTGGGGAGAAATACCGCCATCCACGGCGATGAAAGGGTCGAGGCCCTCTGCCCGGCACCACTTGGAGAAGCGGGCTATTTTGGGTACTACCGAGGGAATGAAGGACTGGCCCGCGAATCCGGGGAAGACCGACATAAAGAGGATATATTCCAGACTGGCGGCGAAGGGTTTGACAATCTCCTCGGTGGTATCAGGGTTCAGGACCATTCCCGGTTTGCACCCCAGGGATCGGATCTGGGCAATGACTTGTTTCGGCTCCAAAACGGCTTCCGCGTGAAAAAGGATATAGGTGGACCCGGCCTT
The DNA here is from genome assembly GCA_964525605.1 of uncultured bacterium. GTDB lineage: Bacteria > Oederibacteriota > Muellerivitia > Muellerivitales > Muellerivitaceae > CAVTWJ01. The sequence continues at coordinate 12,893 of CAZGKT010000027.1, read as the reverse complement.
GGCGAAATCGGGAATATATTTTTCGGCGTTTTCAATCATCAGGTGGCTGTCGATGGGAACCTGCACCTTGCCCTTGAGGCCCGCGATGACAGGGGCTCCGAAGGTGATATTGGGAACGAAATGACCGTCCATCACGTCCATGTGCAGCATATCAACACCCGCTTGAACGGCCTTCAGGGAATCTCCCAATAGGTTGCCGAAATCGGCGGACAGGACAGAAGCGGAAACTTTGACGGGTTTCATGAAATCCTCGTGAAAGGTAAGGCCCATGGGCGGGCGCTGAAAAACGCGTCCATGGTAACAAAACATGGGGGGTAATCCTATCCGGCAGGCACGAAGAAAACTTGGTAAATAAAGGGGCGGAAATGGATTCCCACCGGCTTTTTTAAGACGCGGGGCTGGTCGAAGATCGCACGGACAACGAGCATCGATCCCGCGAATCATTTATACTTGAATCCGTTTGACCACCCTTATCCTTCAATGGCAAATCAAGAGAATGGTTCCCGATGAAAAGAATTTCCAAGCGAAAACCCCTCTCCCGGAATAAAAAAAAGAATCCCCCGACGGAAATGCCGGTTGAAATTCTCCGGCAATTCTTGAGCCGATCAAATGTGATCTTTTGGGCGGTCGACCTGAAGGGGAAAATCTGCATCTCGGAAGGAGCAGGTTTGAAGGTTTTGGGGTTAAAACCGGCGGATTTGGCCGGAAAGAATATTTTCAAGCGTTTCCCCCGGAATTCGGATTTTCAAAAAGCCTTTCGCCGGGCCCTCAAAGGGGAGGCCTTTTCCCTCATCCTGACGTTGGAAAACAGCTTTTTTGAAACTCGGTTTATTCCATGGAAAAACTCGGAACGACGGATCCTGGGATCCTTCGGTTTTTCCATCGATGTCACGGAGTCGTTTAAATCCATACAGGAATTATGGCGAAAGGAAAAGCGGGAAGAAGTCCTTGCGCAGACTTCCCTGGATCTGGTGACCTTTTTTTCCCGGAAGGGCCAAAGAATTTATGAGAGCCCCGGGGTGGAGAAAATCCTGGGGTTTAAGCCGGGGGAACGGGAATCTTTTGGTCTCTTCGGGCTCATCCATCCGCAGGACCGGAAGGGGGTCAAGGCTTCCTATAACCGGGCCCTTCAAAACCCCGATATGCCCATTCGGGTCGAGGCCCGATTAAGACATAAGGACGGCCACTGGATCCACGGTGATGTCATCATGACCAATTTTTTGCATGTTCCCGGTGTGGAAGCGTTGGTGGTGCAGACCCGGGACGTGACCGATAAAAAAACAGCTGAGGAAGCCCTTCGCCTCTCGGAACTGAGATTCCGGGGACTCATCGAGAACTCGCAGGACATCATTACTTTACTGGACCGTGACGGACACCGTATTTATGAAGCCCCAAGCATCCAGCGCATTCTTGGTTTTCGACCGGGCGAACGGAAAGGCACCACCTATGATAACCATCCCCCCCAGGATGTTCCCAAGGCCCGGGCGGCGGTTCGGAAAGCCCTGAAAAATCCGGGTAAAATTGTTCCCGCCGAATTGAAAGTCCGCCGCAAGGACGGAACCTTCATAGACGCGGAGATGACGATCACCAATTTATTGAAGGACCCCGCCGTCAGGGGAATCGTGGTTAACGCGCGGGACGTTACCCAGCGAAAGAAAGCGGAGGAGGAACTGAGAAGCCGGGAACGATGGTTCCGGGCCATGATTGAGAAATCATACGACGTCATCGGTTTGCTTGGGGCTGACGGGTCCGTTCGTTACATCAGCCCGGGGGTGGTCAACCTTACGGGCTATACCTTGGAGGAAAGAGGCGGCCGGATTAGTTTTGATGCACTCCATCCTGATGAGCGCGAAAAAGCCCGGTTGATGTACCGCCGCCTTGTTCAAACGCCCGGAGCTTTTACGAACGAAAGATTGCGGTTCATGCACCGGGACGGGCATTACCGCGTGGTGGACGTCACGGCAACCAACTTGCTCGAAGATCCCGATGTGGAGGGAATCGTGGTCAATTACCGGGACGTAACCGGGATGGTGGCGGCCGAGGAGGCTCTTAGGCAAAAGGAAAGCCATTACCGGGCCCTGATCGAGCATTCCCACGATTTGGTTTATATCCTCGACCGGGAGGCCAAACGAGTTTATGAAAGCCCCTCGGTGGAGCGGATCCTGGGTTATAAGCCCGGGGAGAGGTCCGGGTCCACCATCTTTGATTTTCTCCACCCCGACGACCGAGATCGGGTCCGCGGACCCGTAAAGGATATTCTTGAAAAACCAGGAGCGTCGCTCGTCTTCACCGCCCGTATCCGCCACAAGGACGGGAGATGGGTGGAAATGGAAATTGCGGGTGAAAACCTGCTGGAGAATCCCACGGTCAAGGGTGTGGTGATCAACGCGAGGGATATTACCGACCGCAAAAAAGCCGAAATTGAATTGCGCCAGTCGGAGGAAAAGTTCCGGAGTCTGATAGAAAATTCAAATGATGTGGTAGCCCTGGTCGATACCCAGGGACGCTCCATCTACATCAGCCCTTCCTATGAGAAAATTGTGGGTTACCGTATCCCGGACCGATTGGGCCGTTCCTTCTTCGAAATTATCCATCCGGAGGACGCGCCCGGCATCCGCCGTTCTTATGAATCGCTGATCCAGAACCCAGGGGCCACTTTTAACGGCAGATTTCGACTCAAGAATGCCGACGGTAAATGGGGCCATTACGAAGCCTCCGCGACCAATCACATGGAAAACCCTCTTGTGCGGGCCATTATCCTCAACTTCCGGGATGTGACTCAGGGTGTTATGGCGGAAGAAGCATTGGTGAAGTCGGAAGAATACTTTCGCAACCTCATCGAGAATTCCTACGACCTTTTCATGATTTTGGATCAGGAAGGAAAGGTGAGCTATATCAGCCCCTCGGTTAAACGGGTTACGGGGTTTGAGGCGTCCGAACGGATGGGCCGAAACTCCATGGAACGTCTCCACCCGGAAGATAAAGAAAGGATTAACCAAGAATTCAAAGAATTTATAAAAAATAAAATTCCTTCGATGTCGACCCGGTATCGCATCCAGCATAAGAACGGCTCCTGGATTTACATGGAGGGGACCGCCAATAACCTGTTGGATAATCCTTCGATCAGGGGAATCGTATTAAACACACGGGACGTGACCGAAAGAATATTGGTCGAAGAAAAATTCAGGGGGCTGATCGAAAACGCGCACGATGTCATTTCAATCCTTTCGCCGGAAGGAATCACCCGATATGTCAGTTCTTCCATGGAAAAAATCATGGGCTACACCCCTCAGGAAAGGGAGGGAAAACCGTTTCTGGAGATCGTCCATCCGGAGGATCGGGCCGAACTGGTACAAAAGCTTGAAGAACTGAACCGTCGAAAGGACGGAACCGTTTTGGCCACGGTTCGGGTTCTTCATAAAAACGGTTCCTGGCGCATCCTGGAGGGCGCGGGAACGAATTTGACCGATAACCCGGCCATTCGGGGAATTGTTTTGAACTACCGGGACGTGACCGAAAGGATCAAGGCCGAAGAAGCCCAGATCCAATCACAGGAAAGTTTCCGCGCCTTGATTGAAAAATCGCCGGATGGAATCCTCGTTCACCGGGAGGATATCATTTCTTACGCGAACCCCGCTTTCCTTCGGATGGCGGGTTATGAAAAGGCGGAAGAGGTCATCGGCCGTCCCTGGAATTTCCATCTCCCTCCCGGTGAGTATCAAGAAGTTTGGGACCGCATTCAAACCTTGGCCGCTGAACCGGATGCCTACAACCCGCCCCGCGAACGCACGCTTAAACGCAAGGATGGGACCCTTCTTCCAATCGAATCCTTGAGTTTTAACATCTTGGTTGAGAATGAGAAGTTGGCTGTGGGAGTTATCCGGGACCTCTCGGAAAAAAAACAAGCCGCATTGGCGCTGATGCGTTCCGAAGAAAGTTTCCGAAATTTTATCGAAAATTCACCCGACGCGATCATGATTCACTCCAAGGACCTCGCGCTATACGTGAATCCCGCTTTTCTTAAAATGTTGGGATATGACCAAGCCGGGGAGTTGGTGGGTAAGCCCTGGGGTTTGGTCGTACCGGCCGAGGAAAAAGATCATGTGGCAGGAAGGATCAACCGCCTGCGGGAAATATCCTCCGTCAACCCTTCGATTGAGAGGCGGATCATCAAGAAAAACGGCCAATCCATCCCGGTGGAAGTGGTGAGTTTCACCATTCTCTTTGAGGGCCAAATGGCCTGGGCGGCTGTTTTCCGCGACCTGACCGAGCGCAAGAACGCTGAACAGGTTCTTTTGAAATACACTCGATTAGGGGCCATGGGAGAAATGGCCGCAGGTTTGGCCCACGAAATTCGGAACCCGCTTTCAGGGATCGGCCTTTCCGCCCAATACCTGAAGCGAAAATGGGTGGAGGCGCCCGATGCCGAGGTGCAGGTCCAAAACATCTTGGATCAAACTGAAAGATTGAAGCAGTTGGTCAACGACACACTGGATTTCTCACGGGATTCCACCGCCCAGGACTTGAACCGCGTGGATGCCATGGATCTCATGCAAACTTCCCTAAGATTTGTCCAGGTGCAGTTCGGGCCTCGGCATGCCGGGTTCCATGTGAAATGGACCTTTGAAAAAGGCCGGTTTTTCCTTACGGTGAACACCAACCGGATTCAACAAGTGCTGGTGAACCTCATGCTGAATGCCTTCCAGGCTATGGAAAAGGGAGGGACCTTAACCCTGGGTTGTACACAAGAGGGTCCAAAAATGATATTAAGGGTGGCGGATGACGGCTCCGGAATTTCGCCGGAGGTCAGGACCCGCCTTTTTGAGCCGTTTTTCACCACTAAGCAAAATGGCTCCGGATTGGGGCTTTCGGTCAGTCAGAAAATTGTTGAGGCCCATGGCGGAGTTCTGCGGGTGGATAGTCTACCCCAGGGAACTGCCTTCTTAGTTGAACTACCCGCCTCACAAGCGCAAAATACCGATACCAAACCATGAAAATTCTCCTCATCGACGATGAAAAATCCATGCATGTGGCCCTGGCCCCATTCCTCAACGAATTAGGGCACGAAACCTCCTCGGCTTATACGGGTGCCGAGGGCAAGCAATTGGCGCGGGATTTCAAACCCGACCTGATTTTGCTCGATCTGTATCTTCCCGACCTCAATGGTTTGGAACTCCTGGATAAATTCCGCAATGACCACCCCAACGTGGGGGTAGTCATCATGACCGCGGCGGCGGCCATCAAGACCGCCGTGGAAGCCATCAAGTCGGGGGCGGAGGATTATCTCCAAAAACCGCTGAACCTGGACGATCTTCAAATTGTCCTGGCCCGCGCCACCGAGAAACTGGGCCTGCGCAAGGAAGTGGCGGTTTTGAAACGCTATCTTCAGGACCAGTTCGCTCACGAATATCTTTTCCTGTCCGATCCCGCCATGGCCCAGGTTTACGAGAAGATCGAACAGCTGGCCAAGCTGGACAAGGTGACGGCCCTGATCCTGGGCGAAACGGGTACCGGAAAAGAGCACGCCGCCAAACTCATCCATTATCTTTCTCCCCGCGCCTCCAAACCTTTTATCGAGCTTCATTGCGGGGCGCTTCCCGAGAGCCTCATGGAATCCGAACTGTTCGGTTACGAGGCGGGGGCCTTCACGGACGCGCGCAAACAAAAGCCCGGCCTCTTCGAGGCCGCCCAGGGAGGAAGTCTATTTCTGGATGAGGTGGGGGAAATGCCCCTTTCCACCCAGACCAAGCTCCTGAAGGTTTTGGAAGACCACAAGCTCCGCCACCTGGGCGGCATCAAGGAGATTACCCTGGACGTGCGGATCATCGCCGCCACCAACCGGGATCTGGAAAAGGAAACCAAGGCCGGAAGATTCCGCGCGGATCTTTTTTACCGCCTCAACGTGATTCCCCTCAAGCTTCCTCCCCTGCGGAGCCGGCCCGATGACGTGGCCGAACTGGCCCGTTTTTTTTGGAAGGAAGCCTGCCAGGCCTTCGACAAAAAACTGGACCTGCTGCCTGAAGCCGTCATTCGTGAACTTCAAGCCTATCCCTGGCCGGGTAACGTGAGGGAGTTAAAGAACGCCATCAACCGTATGGTGATCAACACCCGCGGCCCCAAGGTCGGCGTGGGGGACATTCCCGATGAGATCATGATGTTGGAAGAGGAAATTCTCCTTCACCCCTCCGAGGGGGCGGACACGGAACCCGCGAGCCCCGACGAGAAAGTGAAAATAGAGAAGGCTCTTCAGGAAATGAAATGGAACAAATCGAAGACCGCCGAATTCCTCGGAATTTCCCGCAAGACCCTGTTCAATAAAATGAAGAAATATTCCCTTTAATTTTTCCCCGTAGCCCCCGAACAACCGCGATTACCCAATTTGTGTAAACCATTTCCGATTTTGAGTCATTGGGTATCCCACTCCGTTCGTTTCAGCCTGAATTCCCTTAAATTTCCAACTTTCCGCCGCCTTGATTTGGCATATGCCTTGCTTTTATTCCGCCCATGGTTGTTTCCCGAAAATTGAAACCCGTCTTAAGGAAATCCATGGCCAATGCCACCTCCAATGGCGGCTTTCCTGACGAAAACAAAGACCCCACCCGCATGCCGAAGGGTGATGATCTTTTTCAATCCTTCAAATCCATTACACGGGCTTGGTTGAATCTCTCGTGCCAATCACTGGGTCAGCCCGTCGAAGGGCCCTCGGTTATGCCCCTGGAACGATGCGCTTATCTGGCGGGTCCGATCCAGGGTCTGGTCAATCTGCGAGCCCATAGCCGGTTGGGCGGGGTTCTGCTGGAAAAAAACGAAACGTGGAACCGGGCTTTGCAAACCAGCGATGAAGCTTTCCGAGAGCTGCTTCAAGTTTTTTGCGGTCACTTACTTTCCAATTTTTGGAAGATGGATGGGAATCAGACGATTCCTTCCCATGTCAGCACTCCCAAATCCTGGCCTAAAGAAAAACCCCAGGCCTCGGTGGCCATTCTTCTCGATCAATGCCCGGTGGAAATACGGTTTTGGGTTGAAAAGGGGAAGGCCTCATGATCCGCTCCTCGGACGAGATGATCCGGCAGCTGGATCGGGAGCTTTATGCCCTGGTGACCCGCCTCTGTTTTTCCTCCGGGAAGAAAAAAGGTGAAATCCGCAAGCAGCTGGAAGAATTTGCCGCATGGACCGCAAAAGCCTCCACCCTGGAACGAACCTGGACCCTCGAAATCGCTGAAAAGACCCAGGACATGCAATTGACCCTCCGAAGGGGTCAGCCGGAAGAAGAAATATTCGAACCCCTCCTCCGTTGTGTCGTGGAAGCTTCCAGCCACATTCAATTATTGATCGCCGAGTTGGAAAATCAGGGGAAGAGCCTTCAGGCGAGTGATTCAAAACTAGCTGCCCGTCCTTTATCCATGGAGGCTTGACGTCATGACCCTGAACGTGCTGGTCGTGGAGCCGAACCGGGAGGCGAGGGAGGGACTGAAACAATCCCTTTCCCAGGCGTTGGGGGAAATCGCCTTTGGGGAAGCCAAGGACGCGAGGACCGCGCTTCAGGCGATGGATCAAAAGAATGTGGAACTCATTGTCGCCGACCTGGAAATGCCTGGTTCGGAAGGCAGGACGTTTCTTCAAAAGCTCCGTTCGTCCCGGGGAGCGGATATCCAGCCGGTGGTGGCCCTGTCCGACCGCATCACTCCCGAATTGTTGATGGAATTTAAAAAAGATCCCATGGTTTGGTTCGTTCAAAAACCAGCGGCCCACGGCGAAATCGCCGACCTGGCCGGGATGCTTTTACAACGCCCGCCCTGTACAGCCCACTGATCGTCTTCCCTAGAACTCTGATCGATGATCCGTTCGAAACTTTGACTCCCAACCCACGAGAGGAATATTAAGAGAAAATGGACTCGAAAAAGGGTTTCTATTTAGATCTGGAACAAGAACTTCATGTTTTGATTTTGCATTACGGGATGTGCCGTGGCGCGATGGACCCCGAAGTGATCGATTGGGCCCGGTTTTTCCAGCGCTGGGCCGAGGAAGCTTCCAAACGTTGCGGGCCCTGGAGCCGGGAAGCCTTGGCCCAAGCGCGTGAAATTTATCGGGAGCTGGAAAAGTCCAAGCTGGGCAAAACGGGTTACGAAGATCTGGGGCGGGCCATGGCGTTCGCATCACGAAACCTGAACATTGAAATCAAATCAAGTTTGTTAAGCGAGATGTGGAAATAGAGCTCATCGCGGAAGCGTGAAGCCCCGAATGTCTCGTGCCCTATTGAGACAGGTCCCCCAGCGGCAAACGCTCCAACCGCCCCTGAAAAGATTCCTTTCCGACTCCCACGTATAATTCTCCCTCATTGCGTGTAATCTCCCAATGGTTGTCCCGCTCGATAAGCGCCCCCAAAGCATTCAGCAATCGGGGGTCCAAGGCATAAAGACCGATCTCCTCCAGCCGATGAACCTTCTCCTCCCTCAATTCTTTCGCCAGCGATTGCGCGTCCTTGTGGGTATAAATCGCCAACTCTTTCGCCGATTTGGAAGCCTTGTGTACCCTCCGGGCGGCGGGGTTGCCGATATCGATCCAAAGTTCGATCCCTCCGGTGGGGCCCATCACCCGGATGGCCGGCTCTTCGGGGGAACTGATGCCGGCTGAAAATTCCAGACCTTCCCGGTAATGGAGGCAATAGGCCAGAATCCGCGTGACGAAGAAGGGCGAGGATTCGGAGGGGTGCATGGCCGCCCGGAACTCAAGGGTTTGATAAAGGTTCCGGTCCACGTCCGAAAGATCGATCTGGAAGCGGTAGAGGGTAGAGGTCAGGGCCAAGGGGAGCTCTTTCGAAAAAACTTCAAGCATTTACCGCGGAGGTTCAGAGGAAATAATTTTTTTGGGGTTTTAGTTTTTCTTCGCGTCTTCGCGGTGAATGTTGGCCTTTATTCGATCGGTATTTCCTCGACGAATTCCTGGTTCAAATAAACCTGGGCGGAAGCCTTTCCGGTCACGCTGGCCTCCACCTCCACATGATCCAAAGGGCTTTGCATGCGGTTGTAAAGGGTGCGGGTGCCGGTAGAGTCGAAGACGTCAATCTGAAGCCTGCGGGTGTTTCCCACCGGCATGTCGAAGACAATCTTGGCGAAACGGGCTTTCAGGGAAGCGTCCGAGCTTTTCGCGCTCACCACCAGTTCAACCGTTCCGCCGCGTTGCATCCGGGAACCCCCCGGGGGGGTCTGGGCGAGGATGGTTTCCGAATCCAGATCGTCATGAACCTCAATCTTGATTTTGTCGAGCGTGATGCCTACCGGCCTCAAAAGCTTGAAGGCCTTCTCCAGGGGTTGCTGGATGAGGTTGGGCATTAGATAACTCGGGTCCTGGGGGCCGGTGGAAACGAGCAGGTCCACCGAGCCGAAAGCCCCGGCGGTTTCACCCGCCTCGGGCACCTGGGCCAGGACTGTGTCCTTGGGGTTCAGGGCGTCGGAGACAAAGGATTCCCGCCCGATCCGGAGCCTGTTGGCGGCCAGGAGAATTTGGGCTTCCCGTATCGAGAGAAGGGCCACCATCGGAATCTTCACCTTCGGGTTTCCCTTGCTGATCACTACCCCCACTTCCTGGCCCCGTTTCATATAACTGTTCGCCCGGGGGCTTTGTTCGCTCAAAAGCCCTACCGGAACATGATCGTCATATTGGGTCCGAAGAACCTTGATCTTCAGCCCCTTGGAAGCCAGGGCCTCGGTGGCCTGGGTTTCGTTCATCCCCACAATTTTGGGAACAATCATGGCCTGGTGAAGATGGGTGACGAAAAGGGCGGCCCCGCCGCAGACGAAGGCGATCAGGGTAAAAACGGTCAAGAGACTCAAGGCCTTTTGGATCAGTGCTTTTTCGGCGGCGGTCAAGGCCGCCCATTTCTTTTGGTAGAATTTTTCGTTCATGGCTTCGCCTCCGCCGGGCCGGCCAGGGCTTCCTTGAACCCCAGTTGGCCGCAGGCCGCGTCGATATCCACGCCCTTGCGCTCCCGCAGAAAAACCATCATGCCCTTTTCCCGCAGGGAACTCTTGAAATGGTCCACAGCCGCTTCATCCGGGGATTGAAAGGGAAGGGTGGGAACCGGGTTGTAGCGGATCAGGTTGACCTTGCAAAGCAGGTCCTTGCAGAAGCTCGCGAGCTTTTGGGCGTCCTCGGGGCGGTCGTTGATGCCCTTCAAGAGAATGTATTCCAGGGTCACGGGCAGGCGCCGGGTAAAAGTGAATTCCCTCAATAATTTCTTGAGCTTCTCCAGGGGATTGGAACGGTTGATCGGCATCAGACGGCTTCGTATTTCGGGGTCGGCGCTGTGCAGGGAAAGGGCTAGGGAAACGGGCCAGTCATCCTTGATGAAGCGTTTCAGCGGTTCGAGAAGACCGGAGGTGGAAACCGTCATGCGGCGTCGTCCCAGATTGAGGCCCTCGGGATCGTGGAAAGTCCTCATGGCCTTTTGGGTGGGTTCGTAGTTGTCCAGGGGTTCCCCCATGCCCATCACCACGATGTTGCTGAACTTGATCCCCGAATCCCTTTCCATGCCCAGAACCTGGCCCACGATCTCGGCGGTCGTGAGGTGGCGCCCAAATTTGGGAACACCGGTCGCGCAAAAAGTGCATTTCATCCGGCACCCCGCCTGGGTGGAGATGCAGGCGGTGTAAAACCCCGCCTCCCCCTCCTCGTCCCGGGACATGGGCAATAGAACGCTTTCCACCTGGCCTGTTTTTCCGTTCTCGTCGGGGGGAATGCCCCAGAGATATTTGACCGTTCCGTCGGTGGAAGATTGTTTCCCCGCCAGGCTCAAGGGGGTCAACCGGGTTTTTTGGGAAAGCTCTTCGCGCAGGGTCTTGGAAAGATCCGTCATTTCATCGAAGGTCCCGGCTTTCTTTTGGTGGAGCCAATGGTAAACCTGTATGCCCGTGTGCCGGGGCGCGCCGGTTTGGGCGAGGTATTGGATAAGTTCCTCGCGCGTGAAATTGTAAAGATCCAGGGGGGGTAGCAAGACGAGCCTTTCAGTACCGATGAATGGCGGTTAGTCTACCAAAAGAACAGGGCTGATTTAAGAACTACAGAAAAAACAGCATTTACCGCGGAGACGCGAAGAAAGGCTTTTTTCGGCTCAACCAAGACCAAACATTTCATTTTCGAGGGGCATTATCTTAAATGGAGCAAAAATCATGGTTTGGGTTTACTTCGCTTCTCCGCGTCTTCGCGGTGAATAGGTGTCGTTGTCTTTAAGGGTTGCCAAAGAGAGGCGCCTTTTGTTAAATAAGCGAGCCTTACCACCAAACTCAAGGAAATCCAAAAATGCCTAACCTGCTCAAACTGGGACTGCCCAAGGGAAGCCTCCAGGAATCCACTTTTCATCTTTTCGCCAAGGCCGGATACAAGATCTCCTCCACCTCCCGGTCCTATTTTCCCAACATCGACGACCCTGAAATGAAAGCCATGCTCATCCGCGCCCAGGAAATGAGCCGGTATGTGGAAGACGGCACGCTGGATGTGGGCATGACCGGCCGGGACTGGGTGATGGAAAACGGCTCTTCGGTTCATGAAGTGGCCGAACTCATCTACGCCAAAGCGGGTCTGAGGCCCGTGCGTTGGGTGCTGGCCGCACCCGCCAATTCTTCCATCAAGAGCGTCAAGGACCTGGAAGGCAAGAAGGTCGCCACCGAGCTGGTGAATGTTTCGAAAGCCTATTTGAAAAAGAACGGTGTCAACGCCGTGGTTGAATTTTCCTGGGGCGCCACCGAAGCCAAGCCGCCCGAGCTGGCCGATGCCATCATTGAGGTCACCGAAACCGGTTCTTCCCTCCGGGCCAACAACCTGGTGATTTTGGAAACCCTCATGGAATCCAACACCCTGGTCATCGCCAACAAGGCGGCCTGGGCCGATCCCTGGAAGAAAAAGAAGATCGAAGACATGGTTCTCTTGCTCAAGGGGGCCCTGGCGGCCGAGGAGAAAGTGGGCCTGAAAATGAACGTTCCCCGCGCCAAGCTGGACGCGGTTTTGAAGGTTCTGCCCTCCCTGAATTCCCCCACCGTTTCTGAACTGCAGGATAAGAACTGGGTGGATGTGGACACGGTGGTGAACGAAAAGACCGTCCGCGACCTGATCCCCAAGCTCAAGGACCAGGGCGCCGAAGGCATCGTGGAATATCCCTTAAACAAAGTGATACCTTGATTCGACTAAAACCCTAACCGCAAATCAAATTTTCCACCGCCAAGACGCCAAGTTCGCCAAGAAAGGCAAAACCAAAAAAGGGTTCAAATTATTTAGAGATTTGAAAACTCTAAAAAAGGTATTTGATTTTCTTGTTTTTGGCGGGCTTTAATAAAGAATTAAAGGTTTTCTTGGCGAACTTGGCGTCTTGGCGGTTAAATAGGTTTTGTAAAAGTTTCTGTGTTTACCGAATGAGGTCCCATGACTGAACCGTCGGAAATCAACAAACAAGCGGTTCTTCTTTATAAGAACCAGGATTTTCCCGGGGCTGAAAAGCTCTACCGGGAGGCCATTCAGGCTGATCCAACCTATTTTCCCGCCCAACTCAACCTGGGCATTCTCCATTTCAAAACCGGGAATTTCGACGACTCCATCAAGGAATGCACCAAGGCAGTCGCCCTCAATTCCCAACACCCTTCAGCTCATTTTCACTTAGGCAACGCCTACTACGCCAAGATGTGGTGGGAAGAGGCCCTGGTGGAATATGAAAGGGTCATGCAGTTAGACCCCAAGCACATTGACGTTCACTTCGCCCTGGGGGGCATCTATTTGAACCGGGGTCACAAGGATAAGGCCGTGGAATGCTGGAAGAAGTATCTGGAACTTGCCCCCGGCGACACCCCCAAGGCCAAATTGGCCCAGGATTACGTCCAGGGCGCCATAGCCAACCAAGTGCATAT
>CAZGKT010000026.1:0-46359 GCA_964525605.1 uncultured bacterium | reverse complement strand
CGAGCGAGGCTCTGGAACAAAACGGGCTGAATGCTCCCCAACTGACGATCAAATTGAAAGCCATCGAGCTATTCAACAAACGTTTGGAAAAGGCTTTCTTGAAGGAAGATTCCCACAAACTGATCCAAGCCGTGAAGATTCCCCTGGTCAGTTTCGCTAAGGTTCATCGGGACGTCGATTTTGTGGAAGGTATATTGGACCTGCTCCTCCTCCTGAGCCAGGAATCCAAGGACCCCAAATCGACCAAGAAGTAAACCAAGGTTAGGTTTTTTATTCGCTTCTAGTGGGTCATGTCCATGTCGCAAAAAACCAATCCATCAATTGGCTGACAACCTGACCTGATTGTTGATTCGTCTTTGTCCCACATCCAACTACTGGGCGCGAGGGCGGGGCGGCGGAACGAGATTCGCGAGACGCGTGAAAAACAGGGAAAAGCCTAACGGCTGATGGTTTGTCATTGCGCGTGATGACCTTGAAACCAACAATCAGCTCGACCGGAACAAATTGGGAGCGTAACTTGAATCGAATGGATTTTCTTTTGGCATTGGGACTTTTTCTTCCGGCTTTTTCCCCTTTTGTTCCTTCCGCTTGGTGCGAACACCCCATCCCTCCCCCGGCGGTTTTGCCGGTGGTGACGCCGACCATATGGGTTTCGGCGGATGGTTCGGGAAATTTACAATTGACGGCCGTCGGGATCGGGATCATCCGGAAAATGGCAGGAGAGGTACCTGGGACGGCAGGAGCTACGCAGATCGACAATCCTTCCCAAACCAAGGGTCTGGACGTGCTTTTTAAACTGGTCCCGGGCATGACCGTGGACCATGCGGGAAATATTTACTTCTCGGACCCCAATAAAAACGTCATCCGGGAGATCACACAAGATGGGGAGAAAATTTTAGCGGGGTCGGCGGGGGTGACAGGATCATCGGACGGAAAAGGATCTGCGGCCTCTTTTCATAACCCGAAAGGTCTCGCGGTCGATAAAGACGGGACGGTTTTGGTTGCGGATTCGGGCAACCATCTCATTCGGAAGATAAGCCCGGATGGTACCGTGACCACTCTGGCGGGTTCGGCGGGGGTGACGGGCGCCAGCGATGGGATCGGGACCGCCGCTTTGTTCAGTAATCCTTCCGCGGTCGTGCTGGACGCCTCGGGAAACGCCTATGTGGCGGATTCGGACAATTTCACCATCCGCAAAATCACGCCTCGGGGCGCGGTTTCGACCCTGGCAATGTCGGGGACTTCCGGAAACTCAAGTTATTTCGGCCCCGAACTAAAGATCGCGGTGGATGAAATCGGGAATGTTTACGTGGTGAATGAGGAAAGCCGGATCGTACTCCAACTAAGCCCCCAGGGCGCGCCGACGACCCTCGCGGGCTCGGATGACACGGGTGATTACACCATCATGTCTTACGATGGAAAGGGAACGGACGCGTCTTTTTCCGGGTTCTACGCTATCACGACGGATGATGAGGGAAATGTATATGTCGTGGATACGGAAAAGAACCTTATTCGTAAGATCGATCCGAAAGGACTCGTCCAGACTTTGTCCGAGGATGGAAGTTGGGGTACTTATGATGGGGGCTACCATTTCTTCCTGACCCCGCTGGTGAATCCCGTATCTTTGGGCACCGATTCATCTCGAAATTATTTTGTCACCATTGACAAAAAACGACTGACCCATCCCTTAGGGAAACGGCCAAAATCACTCCATTAATCGTGTTAAATCCGGGAAAACGTTGATACCGAAGGCCTTATTTTTTCACTTAGAGGCTCGAAACTTGAAACTTGGGCGGGTAGTATTCGTCTAATCTTTGGAGCCCAAGACTTGAGGTAGGGGCGCCACAATAAACCAAAAGGAGTTTGTAAATGAAAAAGCATTTGATTCATTTGGCCTGCGGAATGGCGGTTCTCGGGCTGCTGGCGATGCCGATGGCTGTGAAAGCCGATGCCGTTAATTTGAGCGTCAATATCGGCGGTGACGATCAAGCCCATTTTGATTTTAACGGCGGCATGAGACACCACCACCCCATGATCTGGAAGGCCGCCCAGCAATTGCGCAACGCCAAGCATACCCTCTGGCAGGCCGCGGATGATTTCCATGGCCATAAAGCGGATGCGATCGGGGCCATTAACGCCGCTTTGGATCAGTTGAAGGTTTGCGAAAGCCATTAACGGTTTATTTGATTAAAAGCCACCGGGGTTCCCGGTGGCTTTTTTTGTTTCAGGGTTTAATAGCAGGGTTTAGGAAATATAAAATTTACTTTGTGTAGTCGAGCGCGATGTATTCAAGGGATGGTTGGGTGTATAGCCACTTCAGAGCGTCCTTCAGCTTCACTCCTGATTTGAGGGTGTACCGATAGGTGTGCTCTCCCACCCGGTCGGGTTCGGATGCGGCAAGAATGTTTTGGAAAGCCCCCATCGACTCGGGGGGGATGTAAGCCAGGATCACCTTGTTGGGCGAGTAGTTTTTCTGCCGGGTGATGAAATCTATCCAATGTTTAAAGTTGTCGTTGATAACCTGCACCTTGCCGACATTCAAAACCGGCAAGGTCCCGTCTTTTCCGCCCCAAGTCAACGAACCCGTTATCCTGGCATATAGCCCGAAAAGCTCTACGTTTTGCTCAAGGTTTTGATAGGGAGTGATCTCCAACTCCGTGACGGGATGACCACCTGCCTGGTAGGGTTTTTCGAGCAGAAAATCCTCGCCTGAGAGAGTTTCGGGGCTCGGGGACTGGCCGATGAAACCCAGAAGGGTGACGGGCTTGTTTTGATCCGATCCGGGTTGCGGTGCAGGGGTTAACAAATCGGCTCGACTGGATGGACATAGGATCATTGAAATGAAAAAGGAACAAAACAAGAAAAAGGTTCGCATGGAAAACCGCCTTGGTCGATGAAAGTGCCTCATTTTGTATCATCGCCAAGACGAAAAATAGGGAATTGCCAAGTTTTGACGGATAAAGGCACCGGCATGGGTAAATGCCGGGTTGAAAACGTCATCTAAAGTCGTATCGTATGTCAGGCCTCGCAAGGCTAATCCGCATTAAAAGGCGATCTCGCCATTTCACCAACTCCTTCATGGTTTAACAAACCTCTCTTATGTGTAGCCCTGGCTTGGATGGCTCTGCCCGTTCTAGGGGCGCCCCAATGGCCAGCCCCCGTGGGCCATCTCAATGATTTTGCCCAGGTAGTTCCTGCTGAACAAACCCAACAAATCGAATCCCTTTTAACTGAATTGGAAAACAAGACGGGGGCCCAGGTGGCTATCGTGACGGTGTCATCCCTGGAAGGGGAAGACATTGATACGGCGAGAGAAGAGCTGTTCAAGGCCTGGGGCATCGGCCACAAGAAAAAGGACGACGGGGTGCTGGTGTTGGTCGCCATTAACGACCGCAAAGACGGCATTGAGGTGGGTTATGGAGAAGAAGGCATCCTGACCGACGGGCAAACGGGAACCATTCGTCGGCAAGACATGGAACCTTACTTCAAACAGGGAGATTATGGCCAGGGGCTTTTGAATGGGGCCGCGGCCATCGCCCAGATTATTGCCCAGGATGCCGGGGTCACCCTGACCGGGCAAATCGCCGTTCAAGAGGATGACCAAAACCTGAACTTGCCCCTCTGGAAAATCATCCTAATTTGTATTGTGGTTGTTCTATATATTCTGGCCCGGATATTCCTGATCGGGGGGCGTGGTTTTTACGGAGGCGGTTTTTACGGCGGGGGTTGGGGCGGAGGCGGTGGCGGTTTTAGCGGGGGTGGAGGTTTTGGCGGCTTTGGGGGTGGTGGTTCAGGTGGAGGCGGTTCCAGCGGGGGTTGGTAGGTCGGACAGCATCAATAAAGGATAAAGACTATGGGCAAATGGACAGCTGAAAAAATGACGGAAGAGATAAAGGTCCTGCTGGGCGCGAAATTGCTGTCCGTGGTGCTTTACGGCTCGGCGGCGGCGGGAGACCATGCGGGTGAAAAATCCGACGTGAATCTGTTGGCGGTCACCCATCCCCTGGCTCCGGCGGATCTGTTGGGCCTCTCCAAGGCCGTTGTTCCCTGGGTCAAGCAGGGCAACCCGGCGCCCCTCTTTTTAACCCAGGAGCACTTGAGCGATTTCGTGGATGTATTTCCCATTGAAATCCTGGATATGCAGGGAAATCACCGGGTTCTGAGCGGTAAGGATCCCTTAATCGCACTGAAGGTCTCACACGACCATTTGCGGGTGGAACTGGAACATGAACTGCAAGGCAAACTGCTCCAATTGAAAAGCAGGTACATCCTTACAGAGGGTCAATCGGACAAGGTCTGGCAATTGATGGTTCAATCCCTATCCACCTTCCTGGTGTTGCTCAAGAATTCCCTGTGGTTATTTGGCGAAAAACCGGCCTTGAAAAAATTGGACGCGTTACGACAATTAAAGAACCGACTCGATTTTGATTTGGGGCCCTTTGAGACTATCGACTTGGTGAAGCGGGGGGCCAAAACGAGGGGCCAGGACGCGGATAAGATATTCAGCGCCTACCTGGGCGCTCTGGAATCTTTGACGGAACGTTTGAATCAGCCGATGCCTAAAAAGAGCCGTAAAACGACGAAAAAGAAAAAATAAAAAGGGGTTTGTTATGTCATCCAAAGGATTGGTGCTGGGTTTGCTGGGGGTCGGAGTCGTCATCGTCTTGATGCTTTTCGGTACTTACAACGGACTGGCCACGGCCAAGGTGGGCATTGACGCCCAATGGGCTCAGGTGGAGACGGTGCTCCAGAGGCGTTACGACCTGATCCCCAACCTGGTGGAAACGGTGAAGGGTTATGCCAAACATGAGGCCAGCGTACTGGAAGAAGTCACCCGCCTTCGCAGCCAATGGGGCGAGGCGAAAGACACGGCGGGCAAGGTGGCGGCCTCGAACGACCTGGAAGGCGCGATTGGTCGCTTAATGGTAGTGGTGGAGAAGTACCCCGACTTGAAGGCCAACCAGGGGTTTCTTCAACTTCAGGACGAGCTGGCGGGTACGGAAAACCGCATTGCCGTGGAACGCATGCGTTACAACCAGGCTGTCCAAGATTACAACGTGAAGGTGCAGACCTTCCCCTCGAACCTGATCGCTTCCATGTGCGGGTTCAAGTCGGTGGATACCTATTTCAAGGCCCAGGACGCCGCCCAGGCCGCGCCCAAGGTTCAGTTTTAATCCGGACAAAGGAATGGGAATGAAAACCAAGCCTTCGAAACAGGTCTCACTGACCGCCAAGGTCATGAAGGATGGCCGAGTCGATGTGTTTTATGGCCTCAAAAAGCTAGCCTTTATTCTCCCCGAAATATTTACGGAGGGCTGGGCCAAGCATAAGGCCAAGGCTTCCGCCAAAACGAAAGGCTATCAAGGTTTAGTGATCCTGTCGACCGGTTCCATCGGCTTAAAAACCATGGTCAGCCCCGTGAAGGGTGGAATACAAATTCTCGCGGTCTTAACGCCGCTTTCAACGGTTCAAGTGATCCATATCCGGCAGGTTATAAATTTGGCTTATGAAGAATGGGCGGGGAAGGGTTTTCGATTAGGAGCAAACAAGGGAGTTATCCCTGTTCAACCCCAAGCGGACAATAAAATTTCTGAGGGAAATTCGCAGATTCTAGAATTGGGCCCCCATCCGGCTTTGGGTGGTCAGGTATTAAGCATCAAAGCTCCCCGACTCACCACGGTTCTTCAAGACAATCGCCAATGGACTCCCTTTCTTCACGCTTTCGTCACCCGGGGTGAAGTCAGTAATCCGGTCTGGACCTGGAAAAAGGGTGTGAAAAAAGAATATCGCTTGGTTCTGAAAGTCGAATAAGTTTTTCCAAATAATTTCGGTTCAACGCGGGTCATTCTTTAATTTTCCTTGTCTTTTACAAATTCGATGGTCGGCCATTTGGTTTTCATTTTTAACTTCCTCTTAACAAGGCAATTTTTCATTGCTCGTAATATAAGATCCTCTAAAGGGTTTATTTTTCCCCCCCTTCCACGGCCTCGTGTACTAATTTTCCATTGGAAAGGAATGCACCTTGAACAAGAATTGCGGACGATTAGTGGTGTTAGCTATGTTGGCTTTTTGTTTTTCTCCGGGGGTTGATTGGTCCAAGGGTCTGCCCTGGGAAGGACAGGTGAATGGCAAAACCGGGAACATCCTGCTCCTATCAGATCTTCATTTGGACCCTTTCGCCGACCCCTCGCTGGTCAAGCAGCTCATCGCCGAGCCGGTCGAACAGTGGGAAACGATTTTCGAGTCAACGCCCGATGTGCCTTTTGCTTCCCCAGGTAAAGATACCAATTACCCGCTGTTGATCTCCGCTTTGATGGAAGCCCAGAAGGAGGGTCCCTACGATTTCGCTGTGGTGACCGGTGACTACCTCGTGCACGAGGCCCGTGACCTATTCGAGCCCGTGGGTGGAAAAGACGAGCAGGCCTACGAGGATTTCGTGACCAAGACGGAAGTATTCGTTTCCCGTGAGGTGCAGAAGTACCTGGCCGGAACGCCGGTCTATTTTTCCCTCGGGAACAACGATTCGGAGTGCGGAGACTACATGATGGCCGCCCACACCCAGTTTTTGAAGGACATCACGAATGAGTGGAATGTGTTGAAGGGTCATCCAGAAGCGTTGAAAACCATGGCGGAAGCCGGCTATTACGAGCTACCCCATCCCACGCTGGCGAATACCGAATTCATCGTCATTAATGATATCTACTGGTCGAATAGATATTCCAACGATTCCTGTCATTCAGAGCCAAACGACGTAGCGGGTGGGGAGGAGTTGTCCTGGCTGAAAGGCCGGCTGGCGGACGCCAAGTCGAACAGCCAGAAGGTCCAATTGATCATGCACATTCCGCCACAAACGGATGTGTTCGGGACCCTCAAGGCCATGACCAAGCCCGATGGCAAAAAGCCGGGAAAGTTTTTTTGGGGAACGGAGAACGAGGACAATTTCACGAAGCTGATGCGGGATTATTCCGACACGGTGGATTTCATCTTCGCGGGCCATACCCACATGGATGATTTCAAACTGATGAAAGATGCCAACGGCAAACCTTTCCTGATCACCCATATCTGTCCGGCGGTGAGCCCCATCCGGTACAACAACCCCGGTTTCCAGGTGATGGAATACGATAAAGAAACCGGAGCCATCAAGGACATGGCCACCTATTACCTCAAGAACCTCGATACCGCCAAGGGTGTTCGGGGGGGAAAATGGGAACTGGAATATGACTTCGATAAGACCTATCGGATGAAAGGTTACAACTTAGGGTCGCTTGAGGCCCTGACCGAGAAAATCGATTCGGACGAGGGTACTCGTTCCAAATTCGCAAAGTATTATCCGGTTTCCGCGGAGGAGACGATCAAGCCGGACGACTGGACCAAGATCAACGACCTGCGGGAGATCTCTAGCCAGAAAGAACTGGACGCTTTGTTGACGAAGTGAACTTGGCCCCATTCGGTTTTGGGTGAAAGATATTAAGAATTAAAGGTCTCCGAACCCGACCTGGGAAAAGGGATTGAACAAAGAATATCGATTGATCCTACAGGCGAGTCATTTTTAGACCAGGGTGGAACAAAATACGCCTCATTGTTCCGCTATTTCAGGTAATTTTCTTACGGCCTTGAAAAAACGAACCAGCTTCTTTCATAATCCAAACGAGGCATTGTTTCAGGATGAGGGATTAAAAATGTCCAAGCGAATTCAAACAACCTTTCGGGTTTTCATCATCTTCTCCGTGATGATGTTTTCTTTAAAACCAAGCATTACCAATCGAATTTATTCCGGTTTTTCCCACAATGGGACAAAGAGGGCCGCATTCAATCTTTCTCCATCGCTCGATTCGGGCAATTCCATAAATCAATATCGGGGTTCGTTTGAAAACCCGACTAAACGAGTTTTAACCCAACCGATATTGCATGTGCCCGCAGTTGAACCTTGTTGTTCAGCTTTGCAGTGCCAAACATCCCCAAGTTTTTGCTTAGCTTCTAACAGTTGCCCTTCCTGCAGGACCCTAACCGTTTTAAGAATCTGATTTATTCTCCCAGCCTTTCCGTTTTCTCGATGACCCCCCTTCAAATCGAATTTTAGGGTTCAAAGAGACAAACTCCTGGCCTACTTCAGCGATTCATCGCCGATTTATCAGGCCCCCATCCCAATTGAAACGGAAACATCAACCCTCTCGCGGACTATTTGCTTGAGGTGGATAAATGAAACGGAGCTGTTCTTTAAATCAAAGAGGTTGACGATGGAGGATTTAAAATGAGTCCAAACAAACGCCTTAAAACAAAGGTGGAATCGATCCAAAACGTTTTCCGTGTCAAGCTGGTTCAGATGGCCATGCGGAGGCCGATCACCATTACCGTGCTTTGCATGGCTCTCGCCTTGGGAGCGATTGCTTCGCTCTTTAATATGCAATTCGATATTTTTCCGGATTTGGGAACCCCTCAGATTTTCGTAGTAGAGCCCTATGGAGGGCTTAGCCCGGCCCAGGTGGAAAGCTTTCTAACGTATAACTTCGAAAGCCAGTTTTTTTATGTCAACGGCATCGAACATATTGAATCCAAGAGCATCGCCCAAACTTCCATTATCAAACTGCGGTTTTATCCCGGAACGAACATGGCTTCCGCGATGGCCGAGGTGGTGGCCTACTCCAGTCGTGCTTTAAAAAACATGCCCGCCGGCACCCTTCCGCCCTTGATCCTGCGTTTCGACAGCGGGTCTTTGCCTGTGGGTGACCTGGTTTTCTCGAGCCCTGGACGCGGTCTGGGAGATATCGAGGATTACGCGCTCAATTACGTCCGGCCCCTTTTGGCCACCCTGCCGGGCATCCTGGCGCCCAATCCTTTTGGCTCCTCCCCCCGCACCGTCGTCATTAACGTGGACCCGAAAAAACTCAGCCAATACAGCCTTTCGCCCGAGGATGTGGCGGTGGCCCTGGCGAAATCCAACCAGATCGTGCCGGCAGGCAACCTGAACATCGGCACCCAGTACCCCTTAGTGCCTATGAATTCCATCGTGGAAAAAATCGATGAACTGTTGACCGTACCCATCCGGGTGGGTACCTACCCCACGGTGTTCCTGAAGGATATTGGAACGGTACAGGATTCCACCGATATCCAGGTCGGCTACGCCCTGTTGAACGGAAAGCGCACGATTTATTTGCCCGTCACCAAGCATTCGGACGCCTCGACCTTGACGGTGGTGAACGAGGTTAAGAACAGCATCCCTCTATTCAAAAGCGTCCTCCCGAAAGACATCGATGTGAGCTATGAATTTGACCAGTCGGGGACGGTGAAAGATTCCATATCTTCCTTGGCTATCGAAGGGGCCCTGGGAGCCCTCTTGACCGGTTTGATGGTTCTGCTCTTCCTGGGCGATTGGAGAAGCGCGGTGATCGTCATCATTAATATTCCTCTGGCCTTGATGGGTGCCATTCTGAGTTTAAAAATTGCCGGTCAAACCATCAATATCATGACCCTGGGCGGTTTGGCCCTGGCTATCGGGATTCTGGTGGATGAAAGCACGATCACCATCGAAAACATCCACGTGCGTTTGTCAAAGGGGGAATCGCTGGCGACGGCCGCCATTAATGGTACCAGTGAAATATTCAACCCCGCCCTCCTGACCATGTTCTGCATCCTCGCGGTCTTTATCCCCGCCTTCTTCATGGGCGGCATGGCCAAGGCCCTCTTTGTGCCCCTGACCCTGGCGGTGGGTTTTTCCATCGTCTGGGCTTTTTTCCTTTCTATGACCATCGTGCCCATCCTGGCCACCTGGTTGTTGAAGAAGGATCATGATCACGCCCCGCAGGGGGAAACCTTCCTGGACAAGATGAAAAAATCCCACGGGATTCTGCTGGCCTTGATCTACAACCATCGAAAGATCTTTCTAACCGCCTACGCCCTGGGGGCGGCCTTGATTATTGGCTTCCTCGGAACCCACATTGGCCGGGAAATCTTCCCGCAGGTCGAAAGCCATGAACTAGCCCTGCGCATCCGGGCCTCGGCCGGCACCTCCATCGACGAGACCGAAAAAACCGTTCTCAAGGCCATTGATCTTATCAAGCAGACGGCCGGTCCCGAAAATGTGGAAACCACCCTGGGTTATGTGGGTACCCAGCCGACCCAGTACGCCATCAACTCCATCTTCCTGTGGACATCGGGACCCCAGGAAGCCGTCCTTCAAGTCGCCCTTCGAAAAGAATCGAAAATTTCCACTGCGGAGCTTCAGGAAAAGTTGAGGGGGATCTTTAAGACTGAGTTACCGGATGTGGAGGTCTCCTTTGAGGCCAGCGGTATGGTGGATAAGGTCATGAGCGAGGGTTCGCCCACCCCCATCGAAATAACGGTCAACGGGCACGATTTGGATTCCGATAGGGAGGTCGCCGGAAGGATCAAGACAGCCCTGGAAGGTGTTCCGGGCCTCCGGGATGTCCAATATGGCCAGCCATTCGATTATCCCTCTGTCCTCGTGAATGTGGACCGGAGGAAGGCGGGTTTGAACGGGGTACAGGTGGAGGATATTGGGCGTTCCCTCATTCCCGTGACATCCTCCAGCCGGTTTTCGCTCTTGAATTTCTGGGAGGATACCCATAGCGGGATCAATTACCAGGTGCAAGTTGAAGTGCCGCAAACCATGGTTACATCCTTGGATGAGCTCAAAAAGGTTCCCGTCAAGGTGAACGGGGCCGCTCTGCCGCTGGACCAATTCGCGACCGTTGAGCCTGGAAAACAAGTGGCGGAATACGACCGTTACAACATGCTTCGCATGGCAACCGTCACAGGTAACCTGAAGGGGATTGATTTGGGACATGCCGGGGGGTTGATCGACAAGGCCCTGAAACCCATCCAGGACAGTCTACCCCGGGGAGCCCAACTCCGCGTCCGGGGCCAGCTCCGGACACTGGCGACGATGATTGGGGGACTTTCCTCGGGACTGGGTTTCGCGGTTATCGTGATTTTGCTTCTCCTAGCGGGAAGCTTCGAGTCTTTTCCCATTGCCTTTATCGTCATTTCCAACGTGCCAGCGGTTCTTGCCGGTGCCCTGATCGTTCTTTATTTCACCGGCTCCACACTCAATATTGAATCTTTCATGGGAACCATCATGTCGGTTGGCGTTTCCGTGGCCAATTCCATCCTTCTTGTGACATTTGCGGACCTGACCCGCCGATCGGGAAAACATTCCTGGGAATCGGCGGTTTACGGGGCCCAAAGCCGATTGAGGCCGGTCTTGATGACGGCCATTGCCATGATTGTAGGGATGATCCCCATGGCGTTGGGATTAAGTGAAAGCGGCCAGCAAACCGCACCGCTTGCGCGAGCGGTCATCGGGGGGCTGATGGGATCAACGATCACCACGCTTCTCATCATGCCGACCATCTACGCCATCGTTCATCACGATAAACCAACCCATACGGCTTCATTAGATCCGATTGATCCTAATAGCGAGTACTACGAGGAGGTCTCGAAATGAGTCATAAAAAATGTTTTTTATCGGTATTGGGTTGTGCGTTTTTTGCGATGACTTTGGCCAATTTCGCGCAAGGACAGGGAACTCCGATCGGGGACCTTACCCTGGGCCAGGTTTTACACCTTGCCGAGAAATACAGTCCCACCCTTAAGGCCTCCCTCTCACGGGAAACCGAGGCACAGGAATTTTCACGGGCCGCGGACTCGGGATTTTTCCCCGACCTGGGGCTGGCCGCCGTGGATTCTACCGGCTTTCCGGGTTCTTCCTCCGGTTTCGGAACCGCTGGACTCGATAGTTTTCCCGGCATGGTGGCTTCCCCGTACCGCCAGGGCCCGGCTGCCAGCGCCTATGCTAAATGGGATTTGTTGGATTTATCGGTTTTCCACCAATCGGCGTCTGCACATTACAAATACGACGCCAGTCGGTTGGGAACAATCTTTCAAGCCGAGTTGGTGGATCAACAGGCGCTCAATGCCTATTTGGAGGCTGTCCGCCTAAGGGGGGACCGAGATGCCTGGAAGAAACTGGCCGATGAATTGTCGGGTATCTTGAATACCGTCAAACGTTTCGTGAGGAATGGGCAATACTCCGAAGCCCAAGGGCTATTGATCCAGGATCAACTTTCCGACGCGGCCTATCGGGCGCAGGATTTCGACCTGCAATACTTGGCTAGCCTGCGGAGCCTGGCACTCCTGACTGGTTTGGAAACAAAGGTTGTATCTTGTCCCCCGCCCTCCAGTTTGCCCGAGGAATATAACCCCAGTTTGGAATCTGTTGGAGACAGTCCCTTGGTCCTGCAAGCCCAGTTTGAGACGAAATCGGCGGAAGAGACAGCTTCCCAGTACTCCGCCGAGAACCTGCCGGTTTTGGAAGTGGCGGGGAGCGCGGGGTTTCTTGACGAAACCCGGCTCGTTTCCTCCCAGGATTATTCGCTTTTCGTGGGGATTAGCCTGCCCCTCTTTGAGGGGTTTCGAATCGACGCCGAGGAAAAGGCAGCCCATGCCGAGGCCGAGGCCCGGCGGGAGGAAGTCCGCTCGGACCAACTGGAACTGGATGAGTTGAACGTTCGATATGCGGACGAGGTGGAAAGGGCCCGGTCGGAACTTAAAATATTGGACGACGAACGGGAAGGGGCCGAAAAGGCCGTGACCGAATCCAAGGAACGCTATTTGAGGTTTTTGGGACCCCTCTCGGATTTTCAACAGGCGCTCAAGGACAGGGTCAACATGGAGGTCGAAATGGCCGAGGCCAAAACAAGCCTTTGGTCGGCTGCGACAAGCCGGTACCTGTTGAATGGCGGGACTTCGGATGCATTGAAGTAACGGACATAACTAACCGGACACTGATTAGGGAAACGAAGGGGTGCCAATGCCAGGAATGGGGCCGGGTATTGAGACTGGCGACCATTCGTCGTAAATGAATATGAATCGGTCTCAATCGCACTCGCGATTAGGCTGATTGGGCAGGGGAGGGATAAATGAAAATCTGCGGTTTAATCGGTTTCGTTTTGATGTTTTCGGTTACCAGTCTTTGGGCGCAGTCGGACCTGGCGCCGGATAAACAATGGATCGAGTCCGTAGATGGGAGCTTCGCAATTCCCACAAGCCCCAACGTTTCTCAATCCTTCAACTGGGGGTATGGCGGGGACATTCTGGTTGGTTACCGTTTCGATAAGGATTTCAGTCTATCCCTGGATTCGGGCGATTATATTTATAACCTGAAAAATCCGGCGGCTGGGACCACCACGAGCTTTTCCTATGTGCCTTTAATGGTGGTGGCCCGTTATAACCTTATTGAAGGATCGGTACATCCTTATGTTTTTTTTGGAACCGGAGTCGCTATCAACACTACAAGTGTTTCACCTTCTGCGGGGGTCAAGTTTTCCAGTAGCGAAACAGATTTTTTAATGGCCCCTGGAATCGGGATACTCGTGCGGGTGGCCGACGGGGCAGGCCTTTTCATACAGACGAGGATTGACCTTGATTTCATCCCAATGGGGAGGATGATTCCCTCTGACAGTCCTGCGATATTTGTTCCCGTTCAAGCGGGCCTCAGTTTATTCGTGCTGTAGGTGAAACGACCTTTGGCGGATACGAAGGTCAGAATAAATGTGTTGATTCAGTGTTGTTTTGATATCCCCTAAATTTCCTAATTGTAATTCACTTTGCTCGACTTTCACCTTGCCCTAATTTTTGCCTGAGTAATACATCGGATGCGAGTAGTAACTCGTGAAAATGGGGTCATTGTTTATGGTTTTTTAAACTTTCAGACCATTGAGAAGAAATTTCCTTCGGCTGTTCGTTCCACTTCCTCTCCAACCGTAATATAACCAGACGGGGCAGAACCTTATAAAGTTAAAATAAAGGCCCATTGTGCATTGCAGCCTCAATTTACAAAAGTTGGGCATCTGAAAATATTATTGAAATTTCTTAGGATTATTGTAAATTTATTTTTTCGTCGATAATTTTGTATTTTTATTGGGAGTGAGCTATGAGGCGTTATCGGTTGGTTGTATCGGTTGGCATTGAGTTAGTTTTGCTGGCCCTATTCGTTGTTGGTCAGAGTGGGTGTAAGAAAACCGACTCACCCTTAGGGGTTTTTGACCCGAACGGATTGGACAATCCATACGTTTCCGGATCATTTAATGTTTCGGTTCAGGACAACGGCAGGCCGGTTTCAGGCGTAAATGTGCTTTTGGTTGATGCTATCGGCATGACCTTAACGGGGAAGACAGCTTCATCCGGTATTGCCGCCTTTAATCCGGGGAATATAATGGTGGGAATTAATAACGCGATTATCCCCACTCAATCGGTCACCATTAGTAGTTCACCCATCACGGTCATTTCTTTTTTTCAAAGCGTACAGCCCGTGACCGTTGTTTCCAGCGGTCTTCAAAGCGTGGCCTTTAACGCCCTGACCCAAAGCGTGTCGATGTGGTCTTTAGCCGCAGCTGAGGTTTACCCCTATGGCGGGACCAGTTTGGCTTACGGGATCACCTATATCCAATCCGGAAATTTGAACGAACCTGTTTCCTTTTCGATTGTCCCTGCCGGCCCCTCTACCGTTTTTCCGAATAATTGGATAACCAACTATTCAAGGGTAATGCTCGGTAACGGAACCAACTCTGGGACGGTTACGATAGAAATACCTTGCTCTGTTCAACAACCCTATTTTGAAATAAATGCTACAAAATCGAATGGGGTGAGTTTTTCAAGCGCAATGCATCATATTACCCGTGACTATCAAGTGAATGTCCAAATCGATTGGGTCTGTGTTGGTTACGACCCGAATACCACTTACAACATTTGGAATCTTGTTTTACAAACCAAATATGATTGCGGTTTACCGTGGACCGTGAATATTTTTGGGCTTGTGAACGGTAATTTTGTTAATGGCGCAGTGGTTGCAACATCCGAGGACTACATGATGCCGGGTTTATCCGGTACTATTTCTAATCCTCAAGCTGGAAGTTTTTCTTTAGCGACGGGGAACAATTTCAATTTTTAAATTTTCGCAAATTCCGCCATTGGCATTTCAAATTCATTTGAGGGATTATCTAGAAAAATTTCATTTTTACTCGGCATGAAAAAATGCAAGCGATTATTAGTGTTCAATGTTGCACTTGAATTTTTGAAGAGGGGTGGGTTTCGGGGCGTTCGGATTCGTTTTGTTTAAGAGCCAATCCGTATAGGCGTTTTGGCCCTTGAGGTATTCGGTCGCGATTGAAACCAGATATCCGGTTAATAAATCTCCCTCGCCGGCCTCGATGAGGCTGTACCCCTTTCCCCCGTAATAAGACGGATCCTCATAATAATAAGTCGCCCAAATTATATAAACGCGTGTGGATGGGTCCTCTGGATAACCCTCATAATGAAAGAAAACTCTTTCGGATCCGAACAACCCCGAAAAAACGTTAAAAACCATATAGGTATTAGTGCTATCTCTTTTAAGTTTTGAGTCTAACTCGGTTTTGAAATCGGCCACTTCCGGTCGAGCAAGGGCGGTAGAAGTAGCGAATAATTTATCATCATAAAAAAATAGATGGATTTACTCCCGGGAAAGGTCTGTGCTGAAAACTTGGGGCATCTCGCCGGGTCATTCTTATTTACTTCGTGAAAATCCATAAATAAACAATCCAAGGCTCGGGCATTCATTTGGTCCACTGTATATGTCGGCTTCGACCTTTTAGACGCCCGGAAATCGCTGAGAGACAAGCCCCAGTTTGAAACTGCTTGATCAACTGGAGTCGCCGATTGGGGAAAACCCGGATTGATTAAAACAGACCAAGTGATCCCGATAAAAAAGGAACGAAAGGCATTTATCCTTTTCATCCAATCCCCTTTGAATAAAATTCTAAGCGAGAAGAACCTTGTGAATGAATGTGTGAAGTCACAATATTTGGTTTTTTCTTTTTTGCTTTTAAATTGGCCAAAAATAAACGCTTTTCATCCATTTTTAAATTCGAGCCAGAGTTAACCGGGATTTTACATTGTTGTGACGTTACACAAAGGCCCCACCTATAGAGTCTGCACGAAATTTTTCCGATTTCGGGTTTGGCTGTACTCAACACTTTTCAACATCTCTTGGCAAACGAAGAACCCGGTCACGGGAAAAAATTAAAAAACAGAGGAGACGATATGAAACGGTTTATGTTGTTTGCTATTTTCTTGACCGGAATGCTGGCGGTCCTGACCGCTCCGGCTTCCGCCCAAGATAATAACGGAGGAGATTCTGCCAGCGCCTTGCAGGAAGATTTGAATTCGGCGATCGGGTCTTTGACGAATCGAATCGCGAATGTTGAGAAGAAAGAGGCGATGCAAATCGAGATCCATGGTTTTGCAGAAGAAGACGTGGACTACGATACGATGACCACGGGAAAGAACGAGTATCTTCCCAACATTGGTCTGCCCCGTTCGGGAGAGGCTAATGCAACTGCCCAAATGCAGCAATCCATGCGCAACAGTCGCATTGACTTCCTGGCCAAGACAAATGTGGACGGCTGGATAACCAAGGGCTACCTGGAAGGTGACTTTTTGGGAGCTTCCAACACTTCGGAAGCCAATCTCTATGTTGCTCCGACGTTCCGTATTCGTCACGCCTATCTGGACATCCAAAAGGACGGATGGGACATCATGGCTGGCCAATATTGGACCCTTTTCGGTTGGAACATGGATTACGTTTTGGCTTCCGTACAACCCCAGCCGATCATGGGGACAATGTACGAGAGAACCCCGCGGTTAGGGGTTATGAAGACCATGGGAGATGATGCCCAGGTTCAAATCGCTGTTGATGCGGAACGGCCAGAGCAATCCATTTCGGCTTACCCTAACGTGGACGCTGGTATCCGTTTCGTGTTGAATGACTGGAAGGGCGATTTCTCTTACGCTACCGGCGCCTCGAAAAAAGTTCCCTTGAGCATCGGTATTTCTGGAACCTTCCGCAGCTATAACGTGGGTAATTTGAACGTCGGTGGAACCGCCGGCACTACAGAAGCTTATGGTAACAATGACTACATCCAGGGCAAGGGTATTGCGGTTGATGCGATGATTCCGATTGTACCTGCCAGCGATACGGATAGCCCCAGTTTGACCGCTTCCTGCGAGTGGATGTATGGAAACGGCGTAGCGGACGAACTCAACAGCTTCAGCGGTGGTGTTACCACGCCTTATTCGCTGCCTTCAGGAATAACTTTGGCGGATTCAGGGATCATGGGTGAATATACTGCGGGTGGTGCGCATATTAGCCCTGCCTTTGGTCTCATTGATACGGAAAGTTACAACGCTCAAATCCAAATCCATTTGCCCAAGAGTATTGGAACTTTCTTCACGTTTGGATATGGAGAAGTGTTTTCCGACAACATTGGCACTTTCCTAGCCTATTCTGCCGCCAATGCCTACAACAACGACACAAACATCTTTGGGAACGTGATGCAGGATGTTACGGATAACGTACGTGTCGCCTTCGAAGTTGATCTGGCCACCACCCATTATCTCAACACGGTCGCCAATCAGTCCCAAAGCCCGCAGGATACACGCTTGGCCCTGGGAACCTGGTATCGGTTCTAAGTCGTAAGGCGATTCGGGGAAATCGCTTTTCGATGATTTGAAATCATCCCTTGGGGCCGCCCGGTAGTCAGGGAACCGGGCTGGCCCCTCCCCCTTTTTTTGAGGGGGGCGTGACTCGCCCTGATTAAACAACGAATTCAATCTGTATCAAATAGAGGAGTTACCTGTGAACAAGTTCCAGAAAGTAATGGTCGGCGCTTTAACGGTTGCCGTGATGAACGGAGCCGCCTTGGTGAATGCCGCCAGCGTGTCGCTCAACGGCGCGGGTGCGACCTTTCCCTATCCCATCTATTCGAAGTGGTTTTACGAGTACAACAAGTCGGCCGGCGTGGCGATCAACTATCAGTCCATCGGCTCGGGCGGCGGGATTCAGCAGTTAACCGCCGGGACCGTGGATTTCGGGGCTTCCGACGCTCCGATGACCGACGACCAGATCGCAGCGGTTAAGAAGGGTGTTTTGCACTTCCCGACAGTAGCGGGAGCCGTTGCGGTCGCCTATAACCTGACGGGCGTGGACAAATTGAAGCTGGACGCCAAGACTTTGGAAGGTATCTTTTACGGGAAAATCACCAAGTGGAACGATGCGGCCATTGCCGCGTTGAACCCCGATGTGACCCTGCCTGCCACGGATATCACGGTGGCACACCGTTCCGATGGAAGCGGTACCTCCAATATCTTTACCAACTACCTGACGAAGGTCAGCACCGAGTGGGCTGCCAATGTAGGCTTTGGAACAGCCGTGAAGTGGCCTGTGGGAAATGGCGGCAAAGGCAATGAGGGTGTGGCCGGATTGATCCAACAGATCCCCGGTTGCATCGGGTATGTGGAATTGGCATATGCCATCAAGAACAAATTGCCCTACGCGGTCCTAAAGAACAAGACGGGCAATTTTGTGGAACCCTCTTTGGCCTCGACTACCTCGGCCGCGGAAGGCGCCCTGCGCCGGATGCCCAAGGATTTCCGGGTCATGATCACCGACGCCCCGGGTGAAAATTCCTATCCGATCTGCGGCTTTACCTGGCTGTTGATCAATCAAAATTACGCCGATCCGGCTACGGGCAAGGCCATTGCGGACTTTCTGAGCTGGTATCTGACGACGGGGGAAGGCATGGCCGCCGATTTGTATTACGCGCCTTTGCCCGACTCTTTGATCAAGAAGGTGCAAGCCCAGATTGAACAAGTCAAGTTTTAACGGAAATTAGAATTGAACGAAACATCTGAAGCCGTCGTGAACGGAAGGGCCCCCAAGGCCCTTCCGTTTTCATCATTTATCCAGTCTTCGGGGTTCATGGACCGATTGTTCCACGGGTTCACGGCCCTGATGGCTTTCATGATTCTCCTGCTGGCGGTCATGACCGCCGTAACCCTTTTAATCGCGGCCCAGCCTTCCATTCACCTGTCGGGTTGGAAATTCCTCACCAGCAGCGACTGGGATCCGGTCAAGGAAGTCTTCGGCTGTGTACCCTTCGTTTATGGAACCCTGATTTCCTCCCTCATCGCGTTGATTATCGCCACGCCTCTGGGGCTTGGTATTTCCTTGTTTTTAACCGAATTATCCCCGATGAAACTGCGGGAACCTGTTGCCTTCATCGTTGAAATCCTGGCCGCGATTCCCAGCGTGGTTTATGGTCTGTGGGGCATTTTTCTTTTGGCGCCTTTCATGCGGGTCACGGTGGACCCCGTACTTATTCAACTTGGAAACCCCTTAGTGGTAGGTTTGTTCGGTATCACCGTTGCAGTTTTGGTCTATGCGATCCTCCGATCCCTCAATCTTTCTGAACGATATCCCGGATTGAAAAAGACAGAAAACTATTTTTACTGGGGCGCGGGAATTCTGGTGGCGGTCCTATTGGGGGTCCAAGCCCAGCACCTCATTACAGCCTTTCCGCTCTTCAAGGGCCCTACCACTGGTTTGTCCCTATTCACGGCGGGCGTCATTCTTTCCATCATGATCCTTCCCACGATCACTGCCATCAGCCGGGAAGTGTTTGAGTCCGTTCCCAACAGTCAGCGGGAATCGGCCCGGGCCCTGGGGGCCACGAGTTGGGAAACCATCCAGCTAGCTGTATTGAAACCCTCGAAGGTCGGCATCCTGGGAGCGCTGATGCTGGCTCTGGGACGCGCGTTGGGGGAAACCATGGCCGTGACCATGGTGATTGGAAACAATCCCCAGGTTTCGAGCAATCTCTTGGCGGGGGCCCATAGCATGGCCAGTGTCATCGCCAACGAGTTTTCCGAGGCGGTTAACGACATCCATATCGCGGCCCTGGCTGAAATCGGCCTTTTATTGATGGTAATCACCTTCATTTTGAATATTGTGGCCAACCTGTTAGTTTGGGTGACGACCTCTAAATACCAAAGGTAGTGGGGGAACAGATGTTTGACTTGACGGCGCGAAGAAACCTGTTGGACCGGCTGATGCTGTTTCTATGCGGGGCGGCTTCTTTTGTCGCGATGATCCCGCTGGGCTTTTTGCTTTGGTTCGTAATTTTGCAAGGCATCAAGTGCTTGGGTACGGTCGGGATTCTTGTAGCGTTAGTAGTGACGGGAACGCTCATCGCCATTCCCGTTGTCGCTTTCCAATATCTCCGCCGTTTTAAGATCGCGGGATACGTCGGCACCGGCCTTCTCGCCTATTGGGTGTTTGGGTTGATCCGCCAATTGTGGACCGTGGCCCAGCAGATCAACTGGAAAGACTTGAGTTTCTTCTTCAGCATTCCCACCCCCGTGGGAGTAACGGGTGGGGGAATGGGGAACGCGATTTTAGGAACCCTCACCATTATTACCATCGCATCGATGGTGGGACTGCCAATCGGTGTGTTTGCAGGGGTTTACCTTTCGGAGTACGGGAAGAAAAACACATTCGCATGGTGGGTTCGGTTTACCGCGGATGTTCTTTCCGGGGTTCCTTCGATCGTCACCGGCATCGTGGCTTATACGCTCATCGTCCGGACCATGCATCATTTCTCGGCCCTGGCGGGCGGGGTGGCCCTGGGATTCATGATGATTCCTATTGTTTCCCGGACCACCGAGGAACTGGTCAAACTGGTTCCCCACAGCATTCGCGAGGCCTCCTGGGCCCTGGGGGTGCCCCAATGGCGGACCATCCTGAGCATCGTGATCCGCACGGCCAAGAATGGCATCTTGACCGGGGTGCTTCTTTCCATCGCCCGTATCGCGGGGGAAACGGCGCCCCTTCTTTTCACCGCCTTTGGAAACAGCTATTGGCCCAAGGGCATCAACGAACCCACGGCTTCCTTGACCGTTCAGGTCTTTACCTACGCTATTTCACCTTTTCAGGATTGGCATGACCAGGCTTGGGCGGGCGCGCTCACCTTACTGATATTAGTCCTTTCGATCAATTTGGCGGCAAAGCTGTTCTTCAAGAATCCGAGGCAATTGTTGAGATAAGATTGGGTCCGGAACACCCATCAAAAGTAAAACCCACGGGGGCCCCGGACAAGAAGAGAGGGGGAGAAGGATGATGGAAAAAACGATGGAACACAAAAACGAAGAAAAAAAAGCGGAAAACGCGCGGGTGGACATGAAAAAAATTGAAGTGGCCCATGAGAACACGAGCGGAAGCGCCAAACTCAAGGTGAGCGCGAAAAATGCCTGCGCTTGGTTTGGGGATAAGCAGGCCCTTTACTCCGTCAATATGGATATCTTCGAGAAGGAAGTGACCGCCATCATCGGCCCTTCAGGTTGCGGCAAGTCCACCTTGATCCGGTGTTTTAACCGCATGCATGAGACCGTGCCGGGCTCCCGGTTTGAGGGGGAGATCCTGCTGGAAGGTCACAGTATCTTCAGCGATAAGATGGACCCCGTGGAAGTGCGTCGGCGCGTGGGAATGGTTTTCCAGAAACCCACCCCTTTTCCCACCTTGTCTATATTCGAGAACGTTGTAGTGGGCCTTCGCTTAAATAGTGGAATCCGCGACCATAAAATATTAGAGCAAAAAGTTGAAATCAGCCTACGCAAAGCCGCCCTTTGGGATGAAGTGAAGGATAATTTGCATAAACCCGGAGCCGCTTTGTCGGGGGGGCAGCAACAACGCTTATGCATCGCCCGTGCCCTCGCGGTGGACCTGGAAGTCCTGTTGATGGACGAGCCCTGTTCGGCCCTGGACCCGATTTCCACTTCGAAGATCGAAGAACTGATCCACGAACTTCGCCAGAATTACACGATCATTATCGTCACCCATAACATGCAGCAGGCCGCCCGGGTTTCGCAAAAGACGGCTTTTATGCTCAATGGCAAGCTGATCGAGTACGATAACACCGAGAAGGTTTTCACCAACCCTTCCAACAAGCTGACGGAAGACTACATCACCGGGCGCTTCGGTTGAAAACAGCCGTTGGCGGTTGGCTTAAAGCGAATCGACATTATTAAAAGCTGATTTTAAAGGAGACGGATTCGATGCAGATTTCATTTGATGAGGAATTATCCGGGTTGAAGGAAAAGATTTTGCTGATGGGCAGCCGGGTCGAGGAATCCATCCGCTTGTCGATCAAATCCCTCGTGGATCGGGACAGCAAACTTTCCCGCCGGGTCATCCAGAGTGACCGAGACATCAATGACCTTGAAATCGAGATTGACGAGATTTGCCACCGCCTGCTGGCTCTGCACCAGCCCATGGCCGGTGACATGCGGTTCATCACCAGTTCCATGAAGATCAATTCGGATTTGGAACGCATGGGAGATCTGGCGGTCAACATTTGCGAAAGGGCCCTAACCTTGAACGAGGTGGCCCCGTTGAAACCCCTCATCGACATTCCCCGTCTGGCTGGCATCACGCAGGAAATGCTGAAAAGCTCACTTGATTCCTTGGTGAACCGCGATTCGATCATGGCCAAGAAAGTCTGTGAGAGGGACGATGAAGTGGATAACCTCAACGATCAGCTTATCCGCGAATTGATCAGCTATATGCTGGATGATCGGGCTAACATCAAGCGGGCGCTCGATTTGATCCTCGTTTCTCGATATCTCGAGCGGATTGCCGATCACGCCACAAACATCTCCGAGGATGTAATCTACATGGTGGATGGTAAAGATATACGGCATAGGCGCGGATAAACTTCTTTTAATAAGGGTTCCTCAAAAACGAATTTAAAAGTTGAAATAGCCCCAAAAACTTTCTTTGGGGCTATTTTTTTGCAAAAAGATTGTTTTAGAGTTCGTCTTTCTGAACCAGCCCGGATTCTCTATATATAAAGAAACAAAAACGTGGAAATAAGGGCTTCTGAGACCTGATGTTTTTCCAAGTTGAACTGTTTTGGCCTTCTGTGGCATCCTCACCCCCGTTCACATTGAATTTACATGAACGGGGTGACCATGTTCGACTTCCTGATACCTAAAGAATACGGATTTTTTGAAGTTTTTGATCAACACGCTGCGACTTTGGTGGAAGGCTCCTCCATCCTGGTTGAAATGCTTGAGAATTTTACCGATGTCCCCATCAAGGCCCGTAAATTAAAGGAAACCGAGCACCGGGCGGATGAAATCACCCACCATACGCTTGAGATGCTTCACAAAACCTTTATAACGCCCATCGACCGTGACCAGATTCACCAATTGATCTCCAACATGGATGATGTCATTGATTACATCGATGGCGCTGCTCGCCGTTTAATCCTGTTTGGCGTAACCGAGGTTTCCTACGATCTTATTGAATTGGCCAAAATTCTTCATCGTTCCACACTGGAAGTTCAAAAAGCGGTCGCGAACCTAAAAAATCTAAAAAACGCGGATGTCATCCTGGCCGCTTGTATCGAAATTAATAAACTTGAAAATGACGGAGATTCCGTTAGGGATGCGGCGATCGCTAAACTTTTCAGGGAAGAGAAGGACGCGGTCAAGGTGCTGATTTGGAAAGAAATTTATGAGGGCGTGGAAACCGCGATCGATCGCTGTGAGGACGTGGCCAACATCATTGAAGGCGTGGTTTTGGAAAATGCTTAACCTTTTTTTGGTGAATCACGACAACCGCAGGGCTTCAAATTGAACACCCCATTGGATGTGATTGTTCTCATTATCGTCGTTGCCATGGGGTTTGATTTCCTGAACGGATTTCATGACGCGGCCAATTCCATTGCGACGGTTGTCTCCACGAGGGTTCTGACCCCGGGCCAGGCGGTCATTTGGGCGGCCTTTTTTAATTTCGCCGCGGTTTTCACCATGGGAACCCATGTGGCGAATACGGTCGGGAAGGGCATGGTACAGCCTTCGGGAATCACTGCCTTTGTGGTCCTGGCGGCTCTACTGGGCGCCATCCTATGGGATCTCATTACCTGGTATTACGGCCTTCCGACGAGTTCGTCTCATGCCTTGATTGGGGGATTTGGCGGCGCGGCGGTGGTTTACGGCGGTTGGAAGGTTCTTATCCTGGCAGGTTTTCAGAAAACAATCCTCTTTATTTTTATCGCCCCTTTCCTGGGAATGGCACTGGGGTTCCTATTGATGGTCCTGGTATTTAATTTGTTCCACCGGTTCACCCCCTCCGCAGTTGACAGCATTTTTAGAGTGGGACAACTTTTTTCAGCGGCCTTTTACAGCCTCAGTCACGGAGCCAACGACTCCCAAAAAACAATGGGCATCATCGTGGCGCTGCTGGTGGCGGGGAACCACCCTGAATGGGCTTACCGGACAGGGAGCCAGCAGATCGCCTGGTGGATCATCGTATGCTGCTACGCGGCCATGGGGTTAGGAACGATGACAGGCGGTTGGAGGATCGTTAAGACCATGGGCCAGAAAATCACCAAGCTGAGGCCTGTCGGTGGTTTTTGCGCCGAGACCGGAGGAGCTTTGTCGGTGTTTTTTGCGACATCCTTGGGTATCCCTGTTTCCACCACCCATACCATCACCGGCGCTATCGTGGGAGTCGGAAGCACGACTAAAATATCTTCCGTGAAATGGGGCGTAGCTGGACGGATTGTTTGGGCATGGATTTTCACCATCCCCGCATCGGCCCTCATTGCGGCTCTCTGTGAGTGGGTGTTCAGCCTCAACGGCTGGAAGTAATCTGTCGATTCGCTCAAAATTTTCAAACTTCCTGCAATAGATTAAGAGACAAAAGTTTTTCGACATTTCTGTCGAGGTATTTGATTTTGTCCTAATGAATTGATTGGCACCGGAAGGGCTCATTTCTATCGGGTTATACCGATTGAAAATAAAGGGCCTTTTCCATTACACTTGAATCCCACCGTTGAAAGCATCAGTAGCGGTGGGCGTAACAACCTGATAGTCATTACACCGGCCTCCTCCACCAGGAACCAAACGGGGTATGGATCGTCAGGGGGGCAGGGGATCACCGATGCGGAAAAGGAAGGGTCGGAAAGATGCCAACGGGACGAGTGAAATGGTTCAACGCCGGTAAGGGATACGGTTTCATTGAGCAGGAGGGCGGAGAGGATCTGTTCGTGCATTTTTCCGCCATTCAGGGGGACGGTTTTAAAACCCTCACTGCGGGTCAGGAAGTGACCTTTGAAATCATCCAGGGCGCCAAAGGCAAACAGGCTTCCAATGTCACGAAGGTTGGCTGCTAATCCGATACCCACCTAAGGCCCCGGTTCGCAAGGGGCCTTTTTTGTTTTCATCCAGAACTTTAACCACTCCTATTCCAACCTGAAATAAAAGGAAGTTCGCCGTCATGGTGCGAAAAAAGCCGAAATCCATCCCGACTTTTGAGACCGTCGCGCCCGGAGGGACTTCGGGCCTGGGCGCAGGGGTGGATGTCTTGGCTTTTGGCGCTCATCCAGATGACGTTGAGATCGCCATGGGAGGCACCCTTCTCGCCCTCAAGGAAAGGGGCGCCAAGGTGGTGGTTTGCCACCTGACGGATGGGGAGCCCACTCCCTACGGAAACCGAAAACTTCGCTTTAAAGAAGCGGAGAAAGCCGCGCGGGTTTTGGGGTTTCACGACTACCTGATCCTTCCCTTAAACAATAGGGAACTGAAAGACACCTTGTCCGCCCGCAGGGAGGCGGCCCAGGTTATCCGCCGCTTCCGTCCATCCATTTTATTTGCCCCCTACTGGGTGGATGCCCATCCGGACCACTGGGGCGCCAGTGAGCTGGTGCAGGCGGCACGTTTCTGGGCCAAGCTGGTGAAGACGGATATGAAGGGAGAACCCTGGTATCCCCCGAAGCTTTACTACCACCTTTGTTCCCACCTTCGACCCAACGTCCAACCGTCCTTTATTGTGGATACCTCCAAGCATCACGAGAATAAATTAAAAGCGGTGGCCTGCTACGAGAGCCAGTTCATCAAAAAGCCTGGAAGCCGGGCGTTGGAGCATATCAATGTCTTCAACCGCTATTTTGGAGCCATGATCGGTACCCAGACGGGTGAGCCCTTTTTCTCCAAAGAAAACTTGGGCGTTTCCGACCCCCGCCTCTTTCTTTAACCCGCTTTTTTCACCCATTCCTCTAAATGAAAAAAAGTATACGAGTGTATACTTTTTTCTTGACGGAAGCTCTGTGGCCCTCTAGGATGAGAAAAAATCAGGACAAACCCGATAAGGAGCTGGAAATGGCGAACGAAAAACAAAAAGCGTTGGATATGGCGATCTTGCAGATCGAAAAAGACCACGGTAAGGGCGCCATCATGCGCCTGGGAGAGGCCAAGGTTCAGGACGTCAAATCCATTTCCACGGGAGCCATATCCGTGGATATCGCCACCGGGATTGGCGGCGTACCCCGGGGCCGTATTGTTGAGGTTTACGGGCCTGAATCATCCGGTAAAACCACCCTCACCCTGCACATCGTGGCCGAAGCCCAGAAGGCCGGCGGAACGGCCGTTTTTATCGACGCCGAGCACGCCATGGACCCGGTTTACGCCCGCAAGTTGGGCGTCAATGTGGACGAACTGTTGATTTCCCAGCCCGATTCGGCCGAGGAAGCCCTCCAAATTGCCGACACCCTCATCCGCTCTGGCGCCATCGATGTTTTGGTCGTTGACTCGGTGGCGGCCCTGGCCCCCCGGGCGGAACTTGAAGGCGAAATGGGCGATGCCCATGTGGGCCTCCAGGCCCGCTTGATGAGCCAGGCCCTTCGCAAACTTACGGCTCTTTTATCCAAATCGCACACCAGCGCCATCTTCATCAACCAGATCCGCGAGAAGATCGGGGTCATGTTCGGCAACCCCGAGACCACGCCGGGCGGGCGGGCGCTCAAGTTCTACGCTTCCATGAGGTTGGAAGTCCGCAGGGTCGAAACGATCAAGGTCGGCGACCAGAGCATTGGGAACAAGGTCAAGGTGAAGGTGGTCAAAAACAAGACCGCCCAGCCTTTCAAGGAAGGCCTCGTCGACATCATTTTCGGGGAGGGTATTTCCAAGGAAGGCTCTCTGATCGACGTAGGGGTCGAGAAGGAAATCGTCGACAAGAGCGGAACCTGGCTTTCCTACGGCGAGCATAAGATGGGCCAGGGTCGGGACGCGGCCAAGCAATTCTTGAAGGACCACCCGGAGGTGGCGAAGGATATTGAAAAGAAGATCAAGGAAAAGGTCGGACTGCTTCCCGCCCCGCCGATTCCCGGGGAAGCGAAGGCCAAAACAGAAGTCAAAACCGAGGCGAAATCAGAACTGAAAAAAGAAAGCGCCTTCGTTCCAACTGAGAAAGCCAAGGAGGCGGAAAAACTGAAGGTGGCCGCGCGGAAGTAAGTGATGAAATAATACAAGCGGTGAAAAGCGGTTTCGCGGCAAGCGGATTAAGCGGGAATCCATCGGATTCCCGCTTTTTTTGTTTACGCCTGATGGGGCCGCCTTCCAATTGGCGCAAACCCGGCTAAAATAATGGGCCATTGAGGGATATAAGAGAGGTCGACATGAAAAAAATTGTGAAGTTTGTCTTGATCGGCGGCGGGGTGATATTGGGGTTGTTTGTGCTTCTTTTAATGATCGCGGCGATCGCCATTCCTATCCTCCTTCCACCCGCCAAAATGAAAGCATTGGTTACGGACAAGCTTTCAACCGCTGTTCATCACAAAGTGACGGTGGGGGATATCCATTTCAACGTCCTGAACGGGTTTGACGTCAAAGATTTGAAAATCGCCAACCGGGCCGGATGGGCCGCCCCATCCATGGTGAACGCCAAGGATATTTCCATTTCCTACCATCTTTTTCCGCTCCTCTGGGGACAGGTCTCCCTCAAGGAAATCACCTTGAATGAGCCGGAAATACTCGTGGAACGAAGAGGGTTGAATTCCTTCAACTTCAGCGACATGACCGGGAATGCGGCGGCCGCGGAGGCCCCTGCTCCGGCTCCGCCAACTGCGGCGGCTCCCGTGAAAACCAAACCCAAAAAGAAATCCAAGCGGCATGCGGCTTGGCCTAGCTTTCCGGCGGAAAGGGAAGCCTCGAACTTCCATTGGGGCGAGGCGGCTTGGGCGGATACGGCCGTAGCGTCCCCGAATAAATCCTTGAACATATCCGCGGATGGCTTGAACATCGTTCATGGAAAACTGGTCTATCTGGATGAGACCGTTTCGCCCGCCCAGCGTTACAACTTGAAAGATTTCAATTTCCACATTAAAAACATTTCATTGGTTGGAGGGAAGAGCGCCTTTGCCCTCAGCACCCCATTTGAGAACAGCAAGCTCAGCTACCAACTTTCCATGAACGGGTCCTATCGTTATTTCATGTCCACCCAAACGATCAAAGAACTGGACCTGAAAGGTTCCGTCAACGATTTAGGGTTCAGTCTTTCAGGTGACGCCGCCACGATGGCGGATAATTTCACTCCCAACATGGATGGGGAAGCCAGTCTGGAAATGTTGAAGTTTTCGGGCCTGATTCCCCGCGCGCTTTATTCCATGCCTCCCGGACTCGCCCTGACAGGTCCCGCTAAGGTGGTCTTTCATCTGGGGGGGAGCCAGAATCAGGGCCTTGAGCTTTCGGGAACCGCGGACGGCTCGGACTTGGCCATCCAGTACCAGGATGTGTCCGTCAAAGCCGCCAAAACCACCTGCAAAGTGAACTTCAAAACCGTGAAGAAGCCGAATGCTTTTGATGTTCCATCCTTTAGCCTGCTTTACCAGGACTGGGAAGTGGATGGCTCGTTTCATTATCCCAACGGAGCGCCTTGGACCTGCTCGGTCAAATCCAGTGACCTCCCCCTTCAGGGGCTTTCGGATATGATTCCGCGCCTGAAGAAGGCGAGTTTTGGGGGCCATTTGTCTTTGAATGTCCATTTTGCCCAATCCTCGGGCAAGGCCACTCCCTTTACCTATGACGGACAGATCTCCTTTAAGGATGTTTCCATCACCCTTCCGGACGAGCCTTACCTGCAAGGCCTCAACAGCGTGATTTATCTCGCGGGAAACTCCATCAAGATACCCATGGCCAAATTCCAGTCCTTCGACGGCACGGGAATGGCGGGGGTAACGGTCAACTTGGGCGCGGTACCGAGCTACGCCTATGCCTTCCGCCTGGACGGCGTGAACGCCCAAAAGGCCGTCAATGCCAGCGTGGACGCTTTTGTCACCTCAAATCCGGCGGGTGAGAAGAATAAGGTTTTCGGAACCATGAACCTGGCTTATTCCGGGTATGGAAAGGGCCTCACGGGACCTGCCATGGTGGCCAGCCAAGTGGGAGCGGGAAATTTCTCGATCGACGACGCCCAGATCAAGGATATTCCTTTGGGCTCGGCGGTCCAGAAATACTTCAAGAAGAGCAGCGCCGAGATGGACTTCCAGAAAATATCCGGCCTGCTGGGAATGAAAAACAAAATATTCACTTTTCCGGTTACCGCGACCGGGGCGGCGGGCGTCATGCGCGAGACGGGCGCCATCAATTTGGCCACCATGACCTACTCCCCGGAAATGAAGGTCCAGTGCGATTTCCGGAAGGATTACCTCAATTCGGACGAGGTTCTCTCGGGCGCCCCTGATGCGGTGCGGGGCCTGGTCAAGAATACGGATTGGATTGCCGATAATAACGGAAATATCCCCGTCGACGTTAAATTCACGGGGCCAGTCCAAAAAAACAATTTTACTTATGATTGGGGCCGGCTCACGAACAACGTGAAGAAGAAAGTGGGCAACGCCGTCCAAAACGCGGTCAAACAAAAAGTCCAGAACCTGGGCAACCAATTGAAGGGCATGTTCCACTAAGCCGGATCGGTTTATTCGAGGGCGAAAAAGCGGGGGATACCCCGCTTTTTTATTTTTTATAAGGAAATTCATGGACCTGTTCTTTTCATTTATATACAAGTTTCTAGCCAAGTTCCTGGGTGTCCGGAGGCATTTGCCCGCCAACGCCAAGACCCTGATTTGGATGATCGCGCTCTACGATTTCACCTTTGTCATTCCCTCGACTTTCCTAAATGTTTTTCTTTTCCGCCAAGGTCAAGATTGGAATGTGGTTCTTCCCTTTAATCTCGTTCAGTTTTTCCTTATTCCTGTCGGCTTTTGGCTGGGCGGAGCCCTTTCCCCGCGATTTGGACACCGGATCTCCTATCAACTGGGCTTTATTTCGTACGGAATCCTTCTGATCTCTTTGCTTTTCCTCCGGGAAAGCGCTCCGGAGCATGTGTGGTTCTTGGGGGCCATCAGCGGATTGGCCCTTGGATTTTATTATCTGGGACAACACGCGTTGACCTTGGATCTCACGCACGCCAAGGACCGGGATTATTTCTTTTCCCTGTACATGCTGATCAGTTCGATCCTGAAGATTCCGGCTCCCATGCTCGCGGGATGGGTCATCGCGTCCTTTAACACGGGGCTTTTGAATATGGGCAAGGACCTGGCCGGCTATTACGTTGTTTTCGGGTTCACGCTCCTGATCTACCTGGGGCTCATCGTCCAGAGTTTCAAGTTGAAGGTCCCCCCGCACAAAGCCGAGGATTTCAACGTCCAAAAAGTCCTGCGTTTGGAATGGAATGAGGACTGGAAAGCCTTGCTGAAGGCTTGGTTCTTCTCCGGAATTCGTGGAGGGGTCTTCTGGTTCGTCGGGCCCCTGTTTGTTTACAAGGCCTGGAACAACGAGCTGGCGGTGGGGAATTACAACACCCTTTCGACCTTCCTGGCCGTGGTGACGGCTTACGTTTTATCCCGCTGGGACGGCTATAAAAATCGGGAAAGCGGGATGAATTATTCCTCCTTTCTCATCATCGGCTCGACCCTGGTCCTGGCGGTCAGCCTGGGTCCCCTCTCCCTCCTGCTTTTCGGCATTCTTTATTCGGTGGGAGCCACCTGGTTCCAGATCGGGTTCAACTCGATTTCCTTCAATGTCATTGAAAACGCCGCATATTCCAAGGAGCGAAAGCTGGAATATTTGACGCTTCGTGAGCTACCATTGGCCCTGGGTCGGTTCGTCGGCATCGGCCTGTTCTGGTTCGGCCTCTGGAAATATGGGGACACGGGTTTGAGGGTCGCCCTGATTCTTTTGGGCTTGTCCCAGTGGGGAACGAACCATTTCTATTCAATCGCGAATGGCCGGACAAAAAAATAACGCTTGGACCTCGAGAACGGAGACGCAATGATCTATGCCATCGGCGACATTCACGGGTGCCTGAAGGCTTTGAAGGATTTAATAGGCCAATTGCCCCTTCAACCCGAAGATGAGGTCGTTTTTCTGGGCGACTATATCGACCGGGGGCCCGACAGCAAGGGCGTCCTTGATTACTTGATCCAAATCCAAAAACCAAACTGGCATTTTTTGAGGGGAAACCACGAACAGATGATGCTGGAATGGCTGGGCACGCCCAACGCCCTGACCGCCTCCAACTGGCTTTTAAACGGGGGCTACGAGACCCTGCAATCCTACCTGCCCAACAAGATGTATATGGACGAGGTTCGGGGGGATGGGGCCCATATGCTGTTCCAATCGAACATCCCTCCTTCCCACGCCGAATTCTACAACTCGCTGCCCTTGACCTACGAGACGCCCGATTTCTTCTTCTGCCACGCGGGGGTGGACCTGGATAAGCCCCTGAACGCCCAGGCGCAGGATGACCTGCTTTGGATCCGTCGCAAGTTCTTGGAAGACCCCCGGCCCACGCCGAAAAAGGTGGTCCATGGCCATACCCCGACCGAAAAATTGAACCTGGAAAAAGACCGGATCGATTTGGATACGGGGTGCGTGTATGGGGGATTCTTGACCGCTCTGGCCC
Organism: uncultured bacterium; assembly: GCA_964525605.1. Lineage (GTDB taxonomy): Bacteria > Oederibacteriota > Muellerivitia > Muellerivitales > Muellerivitaceae > CAVTWJ01. Next base: position 14,723 of record CAZGKT010000026.1, on the reverse strand, counting down.
TGCCGGAGATGAAGGTCTATCAGGCCAAACAGTAAACTTGTAAACTCTTAAGAATGGTTTTTAATGTTTCGCCTTTTTGTTTTCGTTGAAAATTATAGACTTCCATGGCGCGCTTGGCCCACTCATCATAAATGATAGCCGGGTTCCGATAATGTTCTTGGTTTATGGAATGGGATATAATGAATTCTGAGGTATTAAAGCTATGTCCAACTTAATCGAAAGAGTCACCTCAGACCCGGCAGTTTGCCACGGTAAAGCCTGTATTCGGGGTACCCGGGTTATGGTTTCCGTCGTACTCGATAACTTGGCCGCTGGTATGTCCGCGGTCGATATCGTGAAAGAGTATCCTTCCCTCAAGACGGAAGATGTTCAGGCCGCGATCGCTTATGGCGCGGAATTGGCGCGGTAACGGATAGTCGCAGTCCCCCATCCCTGATGAAGTTCAAGATCGATGAAAACCTTCCTTCTGAAATCAAACACCTACTCATTCAAGCGGGTCATGACGCCCTTACGGTGAAGGATCAAGAACTAACCGGCCATCCCGATACGAATTTAGCCGTCGTTTGCTTGGCCGAAAACCGGACCTTCATTACCGCCGATCTGGATTTTTCCGATATCCGGGCTTATCCCCCGGAATCATGGTGATCCGGTCGGACCGCCAGGACAAACCAACCATGGTTGAACTTTTTCGTCCATTATTGGATCTGCTATCCAAAGAACAGGTGGATAAACGGTTGTGGATCATAGAAAAAGGGCAGGTGAGGGTACGTGAATAAGAGGTTAAGACGCTACGACGGGGTCCCTGCAGGAATAAAAATATGAAAACTTAAGTTTGCTTTTCCGATTTTTTGTATTGTTTTTCAAATTTCGAAGAAGCTTTTTTCAAGGCCATCTCGGCGTGAACGCCTTCTTCAAGGGAAAATTGGGTGAACTTCAGCAGAAATTCCCCCGCCGCTTTTTCTTTTGCGAGTTGAGAGCCCTTCATTCCGTTTTGAAAATCTTTCCAGGCTTTTTGCAGGCTTTTCCCAGCCTGGCCATCCTCCGAACGTCCGTTTTTTAAAATCTTTTCATGCATCCGCTGGGCCCGCAGGAGGGCCGGAAGCGAATGGGGAAGCCCGTCCAGGGACGATTTACGGTCCGGTTTTTCCTGGCGCTTGAGCTCTTCCCACTTGCGGTTGATGTCGCTGATCTTGCGGCTGGATTTGCCGAAAACGTGGGGATGGCGCCGAACCAGCTTGTCCCCGATGGTTTTGGCGACTTGTTGAAGGTTAAATTTGTGTTTCTCTTTGGCCAACTGGGAATGGAAAACCACTTGAAGGAGCAAATCCCCAAGTTCTTCCCGAAGATGTTCCGCGTTTCCCGAATCGATAGCCTCTAATACCTCGTGGGCTTCCTCCAATAGGTAGGGTTTCAGGCTCTTGTGGGTTTGGCGGCGGTCCCAGGGACAGCCCCCCGGCCCCCTCAATTTTCCCATTATTTTTTCAAGCCGCTTCACGAAATCCATGCTTGCCTCCGATGGTTGGCGACTCTAACATGAACCTGAAACCTTTCCAATCCTCACGAGGACCCCGAAACCATGAATTTTGATTCGATCAAATCCAGGCTTATTCGTTTGCCAGGCGCCAGCCATGCCAAGGATTTACTCGTTCGGCAGGGCCATACGGAGGCCGAGGCGGAAATGGGGGGCCTGGCCGCGGCCGGCTTGATCATTTTTCTTCTCATTCTTTTGTTCAACAGTTTTCTGGCCGGAATTATTCTCGTTTATTTCAACAATCTCTGGGTTTACGCCAAAGAAAATCCCACGCCCGCCACCCTCATTGGTTTTTTAGTCACTATCGTATTTCTGGGCATCTTTTTCCGTTTTCTCCATCTAAAAGAGGAACGAAGGAAAAAAGAGGACTGGGATGCCCGTTACCTCCAGCATCGGGTGGAAGAAAAAAGACAGTTTTTACGCAAGGGCGCCATGGGCAATTTTGAGGAAGTCTTTCGTTTTTACGCGGCCAAGAAGATCCCCGGTTTGGAAATCAAGTCGATCCATGTCACCGATACGATTCCACGGGTGCGCTTCACGGCCAAACGCTTCAATACCGAACTGGGCGGCGATGTGGACGCCAATTTTCAGAAATTCCGCGAAAACCTCCTGGTAGAAACCGCCGCTATCGTGGACCTGGTCTTCGAGCTATCCGAGAGCATCCCGGCGGTCATCGTGGATGGCATGATGCATTTCATCAACCGGGGGGCCAAGTTCTACGATGGTCCCGTTTTGAGCCTCAAGGCCACCCGGGAAGTCTACCTCCAACTGGATCGGACCAAGAAAAGCCCGTTCAAGATTCTTTCTTCCTTCGATTTTCGATACAACGACGGGATGGAAGTGGAGCCGATTCCCGAGGGAGAAAGTAAGACTGCCCGTTTGCTGGAAAAACTGAGGGAAAACGCGCCCAAACTTAATGTCCGTTATGAAACGGCTGTTGAAAAGGTGGCGGATGGATGGGAAAGACCCAAGGAAACCAACTCGCGGGAAGAAATCGTCCCCATCGATACGATGAAGGACAAGCAATTGAACGACATGCCCCTGGCCCAGTTTCAGAGCCTGGTGGTGCAATTGGTGGAAAAACTTGGGTTCGAGGTCAAGGGGGTCAAGAAGGTCCCCGGGGGAACCCTGCAGGTTCAGGCTGATTTTTCCCATCCGATCCTGGGGGGAAGTTTCCTGGTCTTGAGCCGGCAATTCCCGGCGGGGTCCCAGGTTCACGCCGATCTGGTTCGGGAACTTGACGAGGTCACTCGGGAGGAATCCTGCCGCCGGGGCATCTATTTCGTCACGTCCGATTTCACCGAGGAAGCGCGCAACAACGCGAAAAAGCTGGCCGTGGACCTGGTGGATGGAAGGAAATTCAGGGAACTTTTAGAAGGCCCGCCCTATGACACCCGCTGGACGATCCGCGTGGTGGACGAAAAGGGCGTGGTGATGGATTTGAGCAGCATGTCGATCCTGGCCTTCCAGGAAGAAGTGGACCAGTTCTTGAAAAGTATGGGTTTTCAGGTTTCGCGTATCCGCCGGGCGCCGGGTGGCGCGGTTGTCGCGGTGGCGGAACATCCCCACCCGGTCACCGGCGGAAAATTTGCCGTGTTGGCTAAGCAATTTCCCGCCACCGAGCGGGTGGCGCAGGAACAGGTCAGCGAGTTTGCCCATGTGATGAAATCCGAATTTTGTCACAGGGGGTTGCTGTTGGTGACCTGCGACACCAGTCGGGAAGCCCAGGCCCTGGCCCGGTTTTCCGGAGTCGAGATCGTGGATCGTAACGTCTGGGAAAATCTGCGCCGCCATCGTGATTTAGGGGGCTGAGTTCCCCTTGACACGGGTCTTTTTTACAGGTAACCATGTGTCCATCCAGTGCCCCGGTAACGCTTGGGGCCAAATTCATACGAGGAGGAAGTCTTGTCACCCAAACGCCGCCATGATAATGAAATGAATGACGACGAGGATCCCGTCGAGGAAGAGGATGCCGCGGAGGAAGAGGACGACGAGGAAGACGACGAAGAAGATACCGTCGCCCTGGAAGACGCCGAAGAGGAGGAAGACGACGAGGATGAGGACGAAGACGAGGAAGGAAAAAGCGATTCCTCCGACGCGGACCGCAAAAAACTATTCCAAGCCGAGGCCGAGGAATTTCTTGAAAACCTGACGATTGAAGAGATCAAGGAAGTCCTGGAGGAAAACGACTTGGATGCGAGCCTGGCCAATCGCCTCCGGAAATTGTTGAAAGAGGTCATCGATGAAGGGACCGTGGATGACCTGGATGACGCGTGGGATGAGGCCGTGGAACGCCTGCAAGAATAAGCCTGACTGAAAGCGGCGCCCCCTATGTTGAATAGGGGGCGCTTTTTTTTGCCCTCTCCCCGCCGCTCGATTAAAGCCGCTTTGTGTTAAACTTACCCCCCATGATCAAGGCTTATTTTCAAAAACTTTTCTTTCTTTGGCGCAAGCCGGTGGATTTTTTTTCAACGGTCGCCCATGAGGCCCAACCGCAGGAGGCTTCCGCCTTCGCGGCTTTGACCGCGGTGCTGGTTTCCCTGGAATTGGGCCTGCAGGAAGCCCTTTCGGGCGGCAGTCCTTCCATCGTGGCGTTCGTCACCCTGATCCTATTGGTCGGGCTTCCCTTTGTGGTGTTGGTGTGCGGATATCTTTGGGCCTTTTTCATCCGTTTGACGGGGTTTCTCCTCGGAACAAACCTCCCGCTTCCGGACCTGCAAAAATTGGTTTTGTATTCCAGCGGGGGTTTGGCGGCCTTAGGGGTCGCCTATCTGGTGGGTAAGTGGGTGGCCCTGACGGTCATTGTTTTCCAGGTGATCGGTGCGGGTGAAATACTCGCCTATTCCAAGGTGTCCTCCTACGTCTATATTCTTCTGCCGGCCGCCATGATGGGAGTCCTGATGGCGGTTCTAGCTCTTCTGTTCAAGGTGTTTTAATGCCCAAGGCCCCAACCCCTCCACGAACGGCCAACAGGCCCCCCACCCCCCATCTAACCGCATCGGCTCCAGTTCCTGTGATTCCGCCGGTCCCCAATCCCTATTGGGCCCAACGTTGGGCCTGGTATTTCTTGTCCTTGTTCATCCCCCTGGCCGGCATCGTGATCGGTCTCTTTTTTTACGACCAGGAATCCCCGGAAGCGAGGAAGGTCGGAAAACATTCCCTCTGGATCGGATTCCTGGCCTGGGTGATCCTGCCGATATTCGTGACGATGGCGGTTCTCTTTTTGGGGAGTATGGCCCTTATCTCCTGGCTTTCGGGCGCGATGGGCCCTGTCGATTAAGGTTCTTGCGCCAAACGAAAACAACATCCAACGCGAAAACCCAAAGGCGCGAAGAACCGCAGAAGGCAGGGGTCTTGCCGTCGTGATCAAGGGGTCTTTTTTTCTGCTTTTCTTTGCGGCATTGCGACTTCGTGCCGGATCAGGGTTTAACCCTTTCAAGGGAGTGAGTCATCCATGCCGACGGTCTTGATCACGGGAGGAACCAGGGGGATCGGTTTGGCCCTCGGAAAAGCCTTCGCGCAAAAGGGCTGGTCGGTCGAGGCCTGTTACCACCGGGATGAGGCGTCCGCTTCCACGGCGCTGAAAGAGCTCCAATCCCTGGATCCAACCTGCCAGGTCACCCGCTGCGACGTGCGGAAACCCGTCGAAGTTGAAACCTGGGTCAACGAGGTTCTGGGACGCCATGACACCATCGAATGCGGTATCCATAACGCCGGGATAACCCACAACGCCCGCATCCTGAATACCGAAGAATCCCAATGGGACGAAACCCTCGAAACCCACGTGAAGGGAGCTTTCAACTTTTCCCAGGCGCTTCTTATCCCCATGATCCGGCAAAAGAACGGACACCTCCTGTTCATCTCTTCCCTGGTGGCCTCCACCGGCAACATCGGTCAGGGCGCCTACACGGCCGCCAAGGCCGGTCTGGTGGGCCTGGCCCGGACGATCGCCCGGGAATACGGCTCCCGCAATATCCGCGTGAACGTGGTGAACCCCGGGTTTCACAAGACCCAACTGGCGGAAGGCTTATCACCTGAAGCCGAACAGGCCATTCTCTCGCGGCATCTTTTGGGCCGGCCCGCCGACCTGGCCGAAGTTTGCGGGTTCTTTACCTGGCTGGCTACGAGCCAATCCATCTCGGGCCAGGTCTTCAACCTGGATTCCCGCCTTCCGGGATGGCTATGACCCCTTCCCTCGTGGTAACCGGTGTGGGGATGGTTTCTCCCTTGGGGGCGAACAGCGCTACCACGTTCAATCGAATCCTGGCGGGCGACCGGGCCAAAACGATCCTCACGGGCCCCGAATGGAAGGAGTTCGAATGCCTGCCCCGAGCGGCCCAGGCGCTTGAAGTATGGATCCCGCAAAGGTTATTGAAACGGGACCGGTCCCTCCAGCTGGGTTCGGTCGCCTGCCTGGAGGCCTGGAAACAGGCGGGCCTTTACAAGGTCCCGCCGGGAAAAATTGGTACCACCTTTTCTTCCAGCAAGGGCGGGCTCTTGAGTCTGCTTTCGGCGGCCAACGACCCCTCGACCTCCTCGTGGGATTTTTTGTCCGATTATTTCCCCCATGCCGGGGGACAACTCCTAGCCCAACAATTCGGGTTCTCGGGCCCGGCCCTATCGGTTTCCTCGGCTTGCTCCACCGGCATCGCTTCCTTAAGCCTGGCCGCCCGATTGCTTCAGGACCGGGAATGCGACGCGGTGTTGGCGGGCAGCACCGAATCCTCCCTCCATCCCCTCATCTACGCCGGGTTCAACCAGATGGGCGTCCTGAGTGAAAACCCGGAGGGTCCCTGTCCCTTCGATACAAAGCGTGACGGTTTTATGATGGGCGAGGGAGCCGGGGTTTTGGTGGTGGAGAGGGAGGATAAAGCGGCCAAACGAAAAGCGAAACCATTGGCCCGGCTTTCAGGCTGGGCCCTGGCCGCCGACGCGCATGAAGCGCTGGAGGTGGACCCGACGGGAAAGACCATCAGCCATGTCATCCGCCTGGCCCTGGATAAAGCCCGATTGAAACCCGCCGACATCGGTTACATCAACGCCCATGGCACGGGGACCCGGTTCAATGACCGGGTGGAATCCAAGGCTATCCGCGAAGTTTTCGAAGACCCTGCTTGGGTGAGTTCCACCAAGGGGGCGACCGGGCATCTTTTGGGCGCGGCGGGCAGTGTGGAAGCCATTATCAGCGTCCTCGCCCTCAGCGAAGGCCTTCTTCCGGCCACGACCGGCCTGAAAAACCCCGATCCCGAATGCCCCATCCATCATGTGCCGAAAGGCGGTTTGAAACAAAAGGTTGAACATGTCCTTTCGCTTTCCTATGGGTTTGGGGGACAATTGGGCGCGGTCATATTTTCAAAAGCATAAGGCGTGGGTTTGGCCTGTGGCCAAAGTCTTAGGATGTCTTGCGGAAAAAAGACAGAGGCGGAAGGCCATGAACGAACCTCCTATGGATGATCTTCCGGAAGGGGAAGACCCGGAAAATAAATATAAAGGGTCCCTTCGCCCGATGGGGGAATTGTGTTTTAACCTTTTGGGTGAGGCCATCCGGACCGGGGCGACCGAAATTCAAATCCGCCCGGTCGTCGAACCCTTTGTGGAACCCAGGATCCAATTGCGTTTGAGGGTGAAGGGGGATCTTGTCCCAGGAACCACGGACTTGCCCTGGCCCCACTACCGGCATTTGATTTCGCGGCTCAAGAAAATGGGCTCGATGGACGTGGCCGAACGGAGAATGCCCCAAAGCGGCAAGATGCGGTTTAAGTACGGGGAAAAGGTCTATAACATGACCCTGCAGATCCAACCCATCCACGAATACGAAAGTTGTGTTATTTATCTCAATGAGAAGGATTTTTGATCTTTCGAGAGTGGGGAGGCCCGTGACCGGAGACCCTTTGTTGTCGGCCTAAGTTGAAGCCAAAACTAATTCAAACCGAGGTTGCCTTTGAGCTGGCTGGACGATCTACATAAAGAAATCCATGAGTTGGATGCTCACGGCCTTCGAAGGAAGCTTCGGGTGGTCGATCCTTTGGGGGGCATGAGGGCCTCCATCGACCATAGGGATTGTGTCCTTTTCTGCACGAATAATTACTTAGGGTTGGCGGACCATCCGAAGGTTCTGGAAAGGTCCCAAAGGGCGCTCATCCGCTACGGGGCCTCCGCGCAGGCCTCCCGCCTGGTCTCGGGCCATTTCCCGATCCATATGCAGTTGGAAGAAATCACCGCCCTCTTCAAGGGGGCTGAAGCCTGTCTGGCCTTTCCGACCGGCTATATGGCCAACCTGGCGGCGGTGACGGCATTGGTGGGCGAGGAAGACGCGGTACTCTGCGACCGGTTAAACCATGCCAGCCTGATCGATGCCTGCCGCATGTCCAAAGCCAAGTTTCTGGTTTACGACCATCTGAATTTGGATGATTTAAAGAAACAATTGGAAAGGGCCGGCAAGTACCGCCGCCGTTTGGTGGTGACTGACGCGTTGTTCAGCATGGATGGGGATCTGGTTCCGCTCTTGAAGGTCACCCATCTGGCCCATGACCATGACGCGATGGTCATGGTGGATGACGCCCACGGGACCGGGGTCTTGGGCCCGGCGGGGCAGGGGATTACCCATCATTTTCCGCTGAAACATTTTCCCCAGGTGGTCGTGGGTACCTACAGCAAAGCCCTGGGAAGCATGGGGGGCTTTGTCTGCGGGCCCAAGTTGTTCATTGAATCCCTGCTGAATAAAGCCAGAACCTTCATTTATACAACCGGGCTGGCGCCTGCTGTCTGCGGGGCTTCCCTGGGGGCCCTGGAGGTTTTGCAACAAGAACCCGAGCGGGTCGAGAAACTTTGGGAGAATTCCAAAAAGGTTCGGGCTGGGTTGAGAGGCATGGGCTTTGAGATCCCCCCGGGCGCGGGCCCCATCCAGCCGATTATCGTGGGTGAAAACGAGGAAGCCCTGAAGATGTCCGAGAAACTCTTGGAAGAGGGCATTTTGGTTGTGGCCATCCGTCCTCCTACGGTGCCCAAGGGCACGGCCCGGCTGAGGCTTTCGGTTTCTGCCGCGCATACCGAAGCGGATATTGAGAAACTTTTTAACGCTTTTAAGAAGTTGTAAAAAAGTTCAGGACTAAGCACTCGATGTAAGCAGGTGTCTTAACCCTCTCCCCTTGAGGGAGAGGGAAGGGTGAGGGGTGCTTTAGGTCTGGAATCACCCCCTCATCCCGACCTTCTCCCTCCAGGGGAGAAGGAGGAGATAAAATACAAATGATGAAAAATTTCAAATCACTCTTCATAGCAGGCACCGATACGGGCGTTGGAAAAACCCTCGTTTCCGCAGGTCTAGCCCGAATGCTGGTTAACCGGGGCGTCAAGGCGGGTGTTTTCAAACCTGTCGCTTCCGGCGGGCTCGTGAGCGAAGACGGGAAGAGGCTTCAAAAGGCCGCCAAGCTTCCTGATTCTGTTTACCCTGAAATCGTCCCGCTTCATTACAAACAGCCCCTGGCCCCCTGGGTGGCGGGCTGGAAAGAGGGAACGGTTGATTTGAAGAAGGTGGAGAGGGCCTACCAGCAGGCAATCGCGAAATATGACACCCTGGTCGTAGAAGGTATCGGCGGGGTTATGGTGCCCATTACGAAAGACTTTTTGGCTATCGATTGGGCGGTGAAATGGAAACTTCCAACCTTAGTAGTGGCCCGGGCCGGGCTGGGTACCCTCAACCATACCCTTTTAACCGTTGAAGCCCTTCAAAGGAGAAAGATCGTGGTTCTCGGGGTATTGGTGAACGGGACTGCGGGAAAGACCCCGGCGGAACGAACCAATCTTCAAGCTTTGCGAAAGCTTCTAAAGGTACCCGTCTACGGACCCTTGAAGCTCAATGGGAAATACCGGACGAACTTCGATTTGTTGGCGAAGGATATCCATCGATTGGGGATGAACCTTTAGTTCTTTTTTGGAATAGGAGTTACGAATGGTTATTTTCAAAAAAATGTTTTTCTCGGCAGCTTTGTTATTGACGGCGGTCGTTTTTATGAACCCCTGTTACGCGCAAAACACACCTTCCGCACAAATCGAACCAGTCCAGGGCGGTATGAGTGCGCACGATGCGTTGTTGTCCCCGGATACCGTTCCGAAGGCTTCGGGGACCCACACCCCGCTCCAACTTTCGCCCATGCCCGATACTCCCACCCATTTTGCAATAGAACCCGGAAATGGAACGGCCCTATTGAAGTGGGATCCCATGCCCCGCGCGGTCGGCTATATGATCTTCGGGTCTGAGGACGGTCATACGTTCAAAAGGCGCTTCAACGAGCCGGTTAAATCAGCGGCTTGCACCATCGGATTGTTGAGGAACGGTCTTACTTATTATTTCGGGGTGGCGTCGGTGGCCGAATACGGAAAGAAGAGCCGCATGGCCGTGCAATCGGTAACGCCGAATAAGCCGTAGGATTTCAAGGACGAGGTTGGCGATCTAAGAATAGTTGAAAAGTTTTGTTCTGTTTTTTTGCTTTCTATTAAAAGTTATCCCCGCCGGTCGGGCCCCGAATCGGCTGACTCTTTTTAGACAAAAGGTATAAAATGAAATGCGCGGCAGGATGTCCGCGGTGGGGAGACTTATCAGAATTTCTATTTCGGGAGCATTCCCATGAATTGGCCTTTTATCAAAAAGCGGTTTTTTTGGATAACCTTTTCATACCTTTTCCTGGTTTTAAGCCCACGGGTCCACGCCGTAACTTCCGCCGATTACTACCGGGCCGGCCTGCAGCTCTATAACGCCAAAAACTATTCCTTGGCCGTCCGTTATTTTGGCGCGGCGATCAGCCTGGATCCCAACAACATGTCCGCCTACCAGGGCCGGGCCAACTGCGAATACACCCTGGGCGACAAACAATCGGCGCTGGCGGATTACCAGAAGGTCCAGTCGGTTCGGCCCAACCCCCAACTGGGGCGGTTTATCCAAAGCCTCCAGGCGCAATTGGGCGCCCAACCGCCCCTTCCCAATCTCGCGGCGGTGTTGCGTCCCCAGAAGAAAGACATGACCTTTTCCGATAAATACGACGTCCGGATTACCTTCGGGGCTTCAACCTTGTCGCTGAAAGATTTCCAAAATAACGCCAACGAATTGGTCGCGTTGGGAAAATATTACCAATCGTTGGACTACACCCCCTCTTATTCGGGAAGCGTTCCGGACGGGTTCGCGCCTATGCTGGGAATCGAAGTCTCCCAACGCTTTACCCCCGATGTTGAGTTGGGCGTGCTTTTTAATTACGTGCCGGTGGGAACGGTCACGAACGATTTCCAACTCCCCAATCCGGACGGGTTGCCGGTTACGCTCGCTTTGCAGGATTCGTATAACATCAACGCCTTCATGGCGGGCCTCCAAGCGCGTTATACCCTGATGCATGGGGATTTTCGGCCCTTCGTTTCGGGAGGCCTTGTGGTGGTGGGAATGCAGATGAACTTCAGCAGCAACGACACCTATATCAATAGTTCCACCGATCTCGTGAATGAAACCCTGAGCGGATCCTTTTCGGCGTTAGGGTTTGGGGGCCTGGCCCAGGTGGGAGTGGATTGGGACTTGGGGGAGGGTTTCGCCGTTTCCCCTTCCGTGGGCTACCAGTTCGCGTCGGCCAGTGATTTCCAGGCGACTGTGAATAGTTCCTCCAGCGGGGTCGCTTCCCAGGGCCAGACGGTGACGCTGGATGTGGTGCGGACTGATTTTGGCTCGGCCATCGAACCGGTCACCAACGGAAATGTCATGCGGGTGGTTTACCAGAAAAGCGGTCCCATTTACCCCGGCTCGGCCGCTCCCAATTCCACCCCCATGACCGTGGATTTGAGCGGGTTGAGGGGTATCCTCCAGATTTCCTATAATTTCTAAAAAATAAAGTTTTAAGAATATTTACAAGTCCTTGTCCGTACCGGAACGCGGACCAAGGGCATTTAGAACTTAATTAGGGGGAGAACATGAAAAAGTCGAGCGCAAAGGGAGGTCCGTCGGCTTCGGAGCTGATCAATAAAAGAATCGCCGAACTTGGGGATTGGCGAGGTAAAACCCTCGGTCGAATGCGAAAACTTATCAAGGATGCGGTCCCGGACGTCGTGGAGGAATGGAAGTGGATGGGTACGCCTGTCTTTTCGCGCGACGGCATCCTCTGCACGGGCGAAACCTACCAACAAGTCGTGAAGCTTACCTTCATGAAGGGCGCGACCCTGAAGGACCCGGCCCGGCTTTTCAACTCCAGTCTCGAAGGAAACGCGCGCCGCGCGATCGACATCCACGAAGGGGAAGAAGTCAACGCGTCCGCCTTCAAGGCGCTCATTCGCCAAGCGGCCGCCCTCAACAGTCTCGGCAAGTCGAAACCATCGAAAAAACGAAGTTCCAAGTGAATTCTCTGAAATGCCCCCAAAGACTGGCTTTTTTGTTTAGCTTATCCACGGCGGGGACCCGCATGGGGCGATCATTGAAGTGATAAAGCCTGAAATTTGGGTTTTGTAAGCTGTCCGCGACAGGGGGCGGTGTGACTAGTGAATCCCAACTCGATCAGGTACGCGGTGTTTTAACCAAAGCCTTCCCCGCCGACCGATGCGAAAAGGTGGTACTTGCCAAGGACGGTTGGGATAACCTTGTGGCGATTGCCGATGAACGGCGCGTTTACCGAATTCCGCGTCGTTCCGATTATCCCCGTTTTCAAGAACGTTGGGCGCTCGAGAAGTTGCGGGATCGCGTGACCCTTGCCGTTCCGCGCATTGACCGATGGAGTGATGATCCGCCTTGCATGGGGTATCCCCTTCTTCCGGGCATATTGGCCCTTCCCGAATGGCTGGCCGAGCCCGCCCCAGCCTGGATAGATGATTTGGCCCGATCGCTCGCCGAATTTCTCTTTCAATGTCACCAAACCATCAGCCTGAACCAGGCCAAAACCGCAGGCCTCCGGGAGTTCAGGTTAAGTCCCTTTTCGTTCCAGGAGTTGATGGATCGGGCGGTTGACATGAACCCGGCGGACAAGCATTACGCCGAAACACTCTTTCGAAAGGCTGAAGAGAAGGGCGCGTCCGAACCCCAAAGTTTCCTGTATGGCGACCTGCATTTAGGGAATCTATTGTTCGACCCGGTTTCACGCCGAGTGACCGCGGTCCTGGATTTTGGAAATGTTTGTTGGGGCGATTTGAGCATGGAGTTATATGACCTGGCGGGGTTCTGGCCCAAGCTTTGCGATGCCATCGTCCATGAATATGAAAGGCTGTCGGGAATTCGAATCAACCGCGCCCAAGCCCGCCGACATGCCGCGATCTTTTGCCTGAGCGTCTTCGCAGAGGAAAAATTGAGCTTTATGCGGCCCAGTGCCATCAAGCGCATCAGAAAGCTAATGGAATCGGAATAAGGCTAGGTTGAGGGGATCAAACCGTTCGGGTATTACCCCCGGATAAACATTCACCGCCCCTATTTGATCACCAGTACCCGGCCCTGGTGGACGCCCAGGGGTTCCTGGAACTGAATGATATAGACTCCGCTGGACACATAGTCCTGCTTGTCATTTTTACCATCCCAGGGTTCCACATCATTCCCGGAAGGTTGGTTTCCAGTGGATTTTAAGGTTCGTATTTTCTCCCCGGCTGAGTTGTAGATCACCAACGAGTAGCGGCCCGCCTGGCATAGGGAACATTGAATGGACAAACCGGTCGGATCGGTTTTGGGTGAATAGACGTTGCGGAAAATATAAAAGGTGCTGGCGCAGGGCGGCGTGGGAATGGGGGTGGGCGTGGCGGTCGGGGTCGGGGGAGCCGCCACTTGCATCCGGAAGGGTATGTCATCAGCCAGGTCGGAGGCGGTTCCGCCGCAAAGGCCGCAGATGATGGGAACGGTATGGGTTTCATAATCGCCGACCCCCCCGAAAGAAAGTGCCCCGAAGGGGTTGGGGCTGGGCAGACCCTGGCCGGGAGAATCGATTTCGATTTGATAAGTATTTCCACCCGTTCCGATGTAGGTGAATTGGACAACGTAATTATTGCCGGGCACCAGGGTGACTGGTCCCATGGCTGTGTCCACCCAGGCGTAGGTAGGGCTCAACTGGGCGGGTAGGGCCAGGGTGCCGGAACCCAAATTTATCCCGAAGGGGGTACCGGGCCCCATGAGCTGCCAGTTTAAATTGCCGGTGCCAGCGGAAAGAGCCTCTGCCGCGTAGGTACCAATCGAATCGACAATCAGTGTGCTGGGAACACTGAAGCTTTCGAAGTAAACGCCTGGTACCAAAGGAGACCCCGCATTTTCGCTTCGATCGGTGCTGTAGGGATTGCCGGACCAGGTGCCCGAATAGTTCAGCGCGAAGATGGGTTCCTGGGCCAGGGAGGTCCAACCGGTTCCTGAATTTTCATCCACGGCCAATTGGGGGTCGGCCGCGCCGTTGAGGGGATAATAAAACCAGTCGGGTTGGCTGGAAAGCTCAAGGCTTCCGCCGTTGGCGGGGGAAAGGGAAGCGGTAGCCGGATTCCATTGGACCACCAGGTGATATACCGTTCCCGCCGTGACGTTGACGGGGGACAAAAAGGGGAGGTCGTTCCAACCCACCAGGGGCGTGAACTGGGCGCAAACCGCTAGAACCGTTCCGCTGGGCAGGCCCCCCGCGTCGGATTCCAGAACCAACTGGTAAAAGGGGCTCCCGAAGGTGCCAAAGCAAAAAATTTGAGCCTCGGTGATCGGCGCGGAAAACTGGGCCGTAAAGCGAAATCCCGCCTGGTTGGCGTCGGCAAGCAAGGGAAAATCCGTATAAGAAAAGGTTGCTGTGGGAAAACCGCCCGACATCACACCGGCGACCACGGCCTGATTGCCAAAATAGGGCTGGCTCCATCCCGAAGTAGACAGGCCCAAAATAATCGTTAGAACCGCTAATATCCCAACTAAACGCCGCATGCAAACTCCTTATTCCATTGCTTTAAACATACCATAGCGTTTGGGATCGGGGGGCGAGGGCGCAGAAGAAAAGGGATTTGTGGTTTATCGATTAAAACTGGAAATAAATGGGATGTCATAAATGATTGCGGCCATTTTTCCGTTCAGGCACTTCCAAATCTTTTTTTAATCCAAAATTTTCCGTTGACTAAAAACGTTCTAAGAAAATAACTTCAATTGCGAAGGGGAGAACTTCAAAGCTAGAGGTGCCCCTTGGAAACTTTGCCTTATGCCGCCGCAAAACCGCCTGTCGTTGTGATGGCC
>CAZGKT010000025.1:0-46596 GCA_964525605.1 uncultured bacterium | reverse complement strand
CTCCCCAAAGGGGTGGATGAACCCATTATCCGCCGGTTCGATCCAACCGATCAGGCGGTGGCTATCCTCAGCCTGCAAGCCCCGGGTCTTTCGGCGGCTGAAATTTATGACCTGGCCGACCAATACATCAAACCCCGCCTGGCGGAAGTGCCGGGCGTGGGGGTGGTCAACATCATCGGGGGCCACAAACGGGAAATTCAGGTCCAACTCGACCGTGCCCAGCTCAACCGATACCGCATCAGCGCAGGCCAAGTGGCGGACAAGATCGGCCTCAACGGGATGAACGTTCCTGTGGGAAAAGTCGACTTAGGTCCCCAGGAACTGCTTTTCCGATCCGTGGGCGAATACAACGACCTGGAACGTATCAAGCGCACGCCCGTCAATTTCTATGGGTCCGATGTCTCAATCACCGTAGATAAGCTGGGGCAGGTCATCGATACCGTGGCGGACGCCGACAGTTACAGCTTCGTCAACGGCAAACCCACGCTGGTTTTGCAGATCTTCAAGCAATCCAAGGCCAATACGGTGGCCGTGGTGGATGGGGCCCTGAAGCAAATGAAGATCATCAACGAGTACCTGAAAGCGAAACCGGGCTCCCCCGAACTGGCCGTGATCCAGGAAATGGCCCGGCCCGTGCGTATGAACCTTACAGATGTCCAATATACTATCGTTCAGGGCATCCTCTTGACCATTTTGGTGGTTTTGCTGTTTCTGGGAAGCTTCCGTTCCACCCTCATCACTATCACGTCTCTCCCCGTCTCCCTATTAGGCGCTTTCTTTCTCATGAACACCCAGGGCTATACCTTGAATGTCATGACCCTTTTGGCCCTCTCGCTGGCCGTGGGTCTTTTGATCGACGACGCCATCGTTGTTCGTGAAAATATCTGGCGCCATATCGAAGAGGGTATGCCGCCCAAGGAAGCCGCCGTCAAGGGGGCTATGGAAGTGGCCCTGGCGGTCATCGCTACCTCTTCGGTCATCATCGCGGTCTTTTTGCCCATCGCTTTCCTGCACGGCATTGTGGGTCAGTTCTTCCGTGAATTCGGGATGACGGTTTGTTTCGCCATGGCTATCTCGCTTTTCGAGGCCATGGTCATGGGCCCTTTGCTTTCAGCCTATTGGGCGAGGAAAAGCTCCAAGGACGACAAGGAACTCCCCGTCATCGGCCCCATCCTCAATGCCTTTAGCCGCTTCCAGGATTTTCTAGAGGCCCGGTACTCAGTCCTCATCGATTGGTGCCTGAAGAATCGCAAAAAAGTGATCGGTGCGGCTATCTTTCTGTTCTTCTTTTCCATGATCGGGTTGGGACCTCACATCAAGTTCACCTTCCTTCCCACGGCCGACGTGGGGGAATTCGTGGTGCTTTTGAAATCCGCCCCTGGAACTTCACTCGATGAAATGACGGAACGTACGGAGAAGGTTGGCGAGGTCATCCAGAAACATCCGGAAGTGGTGGTTCTATCCGGTTCTATCGGTGGCATGGACGCCTCGGGCGCCGAACAGGGGGTCAACAAGGCCAGGCTTTATATCCGGCTCAAGCCCTACCAGCAACGCAACATCACCACTTCCGAGATGATGGCGATGACCCGCAAGGAACTGGAACCCTTTAAGGATTCCCTCCAGCCCCAGGTGGCGGAAGCCAGCGCCTTCGGAGACCAGGCTCCCTTCAACCTGAACCTGATCGGCGACGATTACGCCACCCTGGTGCCTTTTGCCAACGAAGTCGCGGAAAAGATCCGGGGCGTGAAGGACCTGGCGGACGTGCAGTCCACTTACGACGGCGGTAAACCGGAATTCCAGGCGGTTCTGGACCCGGAACGCATGAAGGCGCTCGGGGTCTCGGGTGTGGACGCGGGGATGGAACTTCGAACCCAGGTGGAAGGTCTGGTGGCGGCCAAACTCCGCCAGCACGGGGAAGACTACGACATCCGGGTTCGCCTCAAGGAAGAACAGCGCAACCTGGAAAAACAATACCTCTCGATCCTCGTGCCCAACCAGAACCACAATATGGTTCGGCTATCCGATATCTCCCACCCCGTCACCACCGAGGGCCCGGCCCGCATTGATCGGCAGGACCGCGCCCGGTACATCATGATTTCGGGCCAGCTGGCTCCCGGAGGGGCTTTGGGAGGGGCCGTCGACAAGGCCAAGGAAATCATGAAAGGCATCCAGGTGCCTCCGGGCGTGACGTACGAGTTCGTGGGCCAGGCTCAGGATCTGCAAGACTTAATGGTAAGCATGTTGGAAGCGGTCGGCCTGGCGGTGCTATTCACCTTCATGATCTTGGCCAGCCTTTACGAGTCGCCCATCATCCCTTTCACTATTATGTTGGCCATTCCTTTGGCGATTGTGGGTGCCTTTTTCGCTCTCTTCATCGGGCAGATGATCGTTCCAACGCTATCGTTGAACATTTTCAGTATGGTCGCCTTGATCATGCTTTTGGGGCTGGTCACCAAAAATTCCATTCTGCTGGTGGACTACACCCTGCAAATGATGAAGAAAGGGCATCCCCGGGACGAGGCTTTGAAGATGGCGGGCAAGGTAAGGTTGCGCCCGATTCTGATGACCACCTTTGCCCTCATCGCCGGTATGCTGCCGGTAGCCCTCGCTTTGACCGAAGTCGGCAAGTTTCGCCAGTCCATGGGGGTCGCCATCGAGGGGGGATTGATCAGCTCGCTTCTCCTGACGCTGGTCATCGTGCCCTCGGTTTTTGGGTATGTGGACGACTTCAGGCTTTGGCTGACCAAACTATTCTCGGCTTTGAACGCAACTCCGGTCGCCGTTGAAGTCAAAAAAAGAAAAAGCCGTTAAAAGTAGTTGATGTCATTGCGAGGAGCCATGCCGATAGGCATGGTTGGCGACGTCGCAATCTCAGGTTTTGGTTTTGGGATGGAACCCACCATGAATAGAAACGGATTTATTTATATCCTGACCAACAAAAACAACACCACCCTATACACCGGAATCACTAACGATCTAAAACGCAGAATTTACGAACACAAAGGGAAATTAGTGGAAGGTTTTTCGAAAAAGTTCAATTTAGGGAAATTGGTTTATTACGAAGTTTCAGACAGTATGATGGCTGCGATCGTAAGAGAAAAACAGGTCAAAAATTATTCAAGAATCAAAAAGATAGAGCTTATACAAAGTAAAAATGAATCGTGGAAGGACTTGTATGAAGAGTTGTAAAAAGAGAACGGCAACTGAGATTGCGACGTCGCAAAACGCGCCTATCGGCGCAGCTCCTCGCAATGACGGAATAAGGGAAAGAAATTGAATCTTCCCAAGCTCGCCATTGACCGTCCCGTGTTCATGAGTTGCGTGGTCCTCCTCCTCCTGATCCTGGGCATCCTCGCCTACAGCACCATGGCCGTGGATTTGTTCCCCGATGTCAGCTTCCCCTTCGTGATCGTGACTACCCCTTACCAGGGGGCGAGTCCGGAGGAAATCGAGACCCAGGTTTCCAAGCCCCTGGAGGATGAGTTTTCCACCATCCAGGGGGTGAAGAAGGTCACCTCGACAAACGAGGAAGGGTTCTCCGTCGTGATGATCCAATTCAACATGGATGCTGACGTGAAGGATTCGGAACAGCAGGTGAAGGACCATCTGTCCTTCGTCCGACCGACCCTGCCGAAGGATATCGACGAGCCCATCGTGCGCCGCCTCGACCCCAGCGCGCTTCCCATCGCCCAGTTGAGCCTCTCCTCCACCCTGCCCCCCGCCCAGGCTTACGACCTGGCGGACCAGGTTATCAAACCCCAGTTGGCCCAGGTGGAGGGCGTGGGCGTCATCAGCATCCAGGGGGGGCGCAAGAGGGAAATCCAGGTCCAATTGGACCGCAATATGCTGAATCGGTTCCGCATCAGCGCCTCCCAGGTGGCCACCCGCATCGGTTTGAATGGCATGAACGTGCCGGTGGGCAAGGTGCAGGTAGGGGGAAGGGACCTGCTTTTCCGTTCGGTCGGCCAGTATGACGATTTGGACCGGCTGAAGCAGACCTCGGTCAATTTCATGGGGTCGGATGTTTCCGTGCCCGTGGAGCGGTTGGGCCATGTGGTGGATACGGTGGAGGACGCCCAGGGGTACAGCTACATCAACGGCCAAAGCACCCTTGTCATCCAGGTGGTAAAGCAATCCAAGGTCAACACGGTCCAGGTGGTGGACGGCCTCCGGAAGCGCATTGTCCGCATCAACGAAAGCCTGAAGGGGCAACCCGGCTCCCCCCACCTGGAAATGTTCCAGGACATGGCGTGGTACATCCGCATGAACCTGGAAGACGTCAAGTTCACCATCTTCCAAGGCGTGATTCTCACCATCCTGGTGGTCTTTCTGTTCCTAGGCAGTTTCCGCTCGACCCTCATTACCATCACGGCCCTGCCCGTGTCGCTCTTCGGGGCCTTTTTCCTCATGAACGCCGTGGGGTTTACCCTGAACATGATGACCCTTTTGGCGCTTTCCCTGGCCGTGGGGCTCTTGATCGACGATGCCATCGTGGTGCGGGAAAACATCTGGCGGCATATCGAGGAAGGGGCGGAACCCAAAAAGGCCGCAGTGGAAGCCACTCTGGAAGTGGCGCTGGCCGTGGTGGCCACCTCCTCGGTGGTCATCGCGGTGTTCATGCCCATCGCCTTCCTCAACGGAATGGTGGGCCAATTCTTCCGGCAATTCGGCTTGACCGTCTGCTTCGCCATGGCCATCTCCCTTTTTGAGGCAATGGTCATGGGCCCCATGCTCTCGGCTTTCTGGGGCAGAAAGCGGGGAAAGGGGTTCAGCCTGATCGACACGATGGACCATTATTGCGCGCCGTTTCTCAACAAGTTCGACCGTTTCCAGGACATCCTGCAGGAAGGATACTTGGGGCTCATTACTTGGTGCCTGAGGCACCGCTTCTGGGTGGTCTTGGCGGCTGTCCTGGTTTTCCTAGGTAGCCTCGCGTTACTGCCATTCATGAAGATTGATTTCAAGCCTGCCGCCGATGTGGGGCAGTTCGCGGTGTACCTGAAGGCGGAACCGGCTACCTCGTTGGAATCCATGCGGGACAAAACCCTGAAGATCGAGGCTCTGGTCCGCCAGCACCCGGAGGTGCAGCTGGTGGCGGACACCATCGGCGGTTCTGACGCTACCGGTGCCGACCAGGGTTCCAACAAATCCAATCTCTATATCTTGATGAAGCCCTCCAACCAGCGGAAGATCGGGACGGCCGAATTGAAGGAGATACTCCGCAAGGAACTGGAACCCTACCGCCAGGAATTGAACCCGCAGGTGTCCGATTTCGATCCCATCATGGCTCAGGCCCCCTTCACCCTGAACCTGGTCGGGGAGGATTACTCGGTGCTGGCCCCCTTCGCCCTGCAGGTGGTGGAAAAGATCAAGGGCATTGCCGGTTTGGCCGACGTTCAATCCACCTATAACGGGGGAAAACCCGAGTTCCAGGCGAAATTGGACCCGATCAAACTCAAAATGCTGGGGGTGTCGGGACAAGAGGCGGGGGACGAGCTTCGCACCCAGGTGGAAGGGGCCACCCCGGCCAAGTTTCGGCAGGGCGGGCTGGAATATTTTATCCGAGTGCGCCTGCAGGAAGACCAACGCAACCTTCAAACGGAATTTCCTCATGTACTGGTACCCAACCAAAACGGCAACCTGGTGCGCCTTTCCGATATCGCCCAACCCGTTACCACCGAGGGGCCTTCCGAGATCGACCGGGAGGACCGGGCCCGCTATGTGCAGATCACCGGCCAGTTGGCCACGGGCGGGAGCCTGGGGAACGTGCTGAAGGACGGGAGAAAAATATTGGAAGGCCTGCAGATGCCCAAGGGCGTGTCCTACGAGTTCGTGGGCCAGGCAGAAGATTTCCATGACCTTCTGGTCAACATGGGTATCGCCGTGGGGCTGGCCATGCTTTTCACCTTCATGATCCTGGCAAGCCTTTACGAGTCTCCCATCTTTCCCCTGGCCATCATGATGCCCATTCCCCTGGCCATGGTGGGAGCCCTGGCCGCCCTTTGGGCGGGGGGGCTGTTCATCCCCTACGTGAACCTGAGCATCTTCAGTATGATCGCGATAATTATGCTCATGGGGCTGGTCACGAAAAACTCCATCCTGCTGGTGGATTACACCCTGCAGATGATGCGAAAAGGGTATCCAAGGGACGAGGCCTTGAAGATGGCGGGCAAGGTGCGGTTGCGCCCCATCCTCATGACCACCTTCGCCCTCATCGCGGGCATGCTGCCGGTTGCGCTGGCCCTGACCGAGGTGGGAAAGTTCCGGCAATCCATGGGCATCGCCATGGAAGGGGGATTGATCAGCTCCTTGTTTTTGACCCTGATCATCATCCCCTCGGTCTTCGGCTATGTGGATGATTTCCGTCTTTGGCTTCTGCGGATTTCCGGATCGGAAGACGATTTGGCGCCAGCCAAAGTGCCCGCGAAGGTCGGGGTTAGAAGAAAGTAGGTTGAGAGTTTTTGTTCCCGCCTAACCCTGATGGGCGCGGAACCGCAGAAGGAGAGAGGGGGCCGGATTTCCGGCCCCTTTTTTTATTTACCCTAAAGGACGAACAGACAGGCTTTCTCTTGAAAGGCTCACACGTCCCCGTCAAAATGTCCCAAGTCACCGGCCTGCTTTTCGTTTGAATTCCCGCTTTTTTTAAAACACGATCATTGGAAATGTATGTCCACTGAAACCCTCATTCAATCCAAAAACCTCGTCAAGCAATACGACAACTTCACCGCAGTCAAGGGTGTGGATTTTGAGGTGAAGGCCGGGGAATGTTTCGGCTTCCTGGGCCCCAACGGGGCGGGCAAATCGACCCTGATGAAGATGATCTATTGCTTCTCGCCCCGGACCAGTGGGGACCTTTCGGTTTTCGGTTTGGACCCCCAAAGTCACGCCCCGGAGATCAAGAATCGCCTGGGCGTGGTGGCCCAGAGCGACAACCTGGATGACGAGGTCACCCCGGCCCAAAACCTTGAAATCTATGGGCGGTTTTTCGGCCTGGGGGGAAAGACGCTTCGGGAAAAGATCAAAACCCTCCTTCAATTCATGGCCCTGGAAACTCGGGCCGACGCCAACGTGCGGGAACTCTCGGGCGGTATGAAACGACGGCTGGTCATAGCTCGGTCCCTTTTGAATGATCCTGATCTCCTCATCCTGGATGAGCCCACTACCGGGCTGGACCCTCAGGTGCGCCACCTTATCTGGGCCAAACTGCGAGAACTTAAAAGGCAGGGTGTCACCCTGCTGTTGACCACCCACTATATGGAAGAGGCCCAACAGCTTTGCGATCGGCTCTTGGTCATCGATCACGGCAAGGTTTTGGCCCAGGGCAAACCGGCCGAGTTGATCCAGAAGCACCTGGAACCTTTCGTGATGGATGTCCCCAAAGGCACCAAGATACCCAAGACAGCCCTTCAAAAAGTGAGATCGGAAACCCATGGGGACCGCGTCTTCCTTTACGCCGGCTCGGCCTTGGCGCTGGAAAAAATCGCCCAAGCCTCCAAGGGCGATTTCCAGATCCGACCCACAGGGCTGGAGGATTTGTTTTTGAAACTCACGGGGAGGGACCTGCGTGAATCCGATTAAACCTTCGGTTCCACTTCCCTTGAAGCGCGGTGCCAGGCCCGTACCAACCCTGGCCCAGCGCCTCGCCGCCGTATTCATGCGCCACTACGTGGTGTACGTGAACGATTTCTGGACCAACGCTTTCCCCACGGTCATTGAGCCCCTCATTTTCATCCTGGCGGTGGGTTGGGGTTTGGCGGCGTCGATCGGCACCATCAACGGGGTGGATTACCTCAGTTTCATCACCCCGGCGCAGATCATGATGTCGGCGGTTTTCACCTCCGCCTTTGATGCGTCCTACGGAACTTACCTGAGAATGGAAATGGACCACAACTATGACGCCATGATCTCTACGCCGGTAAGTGTGGATGAGGTTTTCTGGGGGGAACTGATTTTTATATCCGTGAAAGGGATCTTTTATACCGCCATCATGCTGGCGGTGCTGTCGCTTTTTCACACCGTGCATTCGCCCTTAGCCTTCCTGGTGCCACTGGTAGGTTTTTTCACCGCTATGGCTTTTGGAAGTCTGGGTTATTTCGCGAACGCGGTGGTGAAAAGCATCAATCAGTTCAATTTTTTCGTTTCCGGGATCATTTCGCCCCTGATGCTTTTTTCCGGCACGTTGTTTCCCATCGAGAAACTGCCTCCGGTGATCCAGCAAATCGCTTATGTCCTCCCGCTTTACCATTTCGTGCATTTATCCCGTATGCTGACGACGGGGGTTATCGCTCCCGATTGGTTCATCAGTCTCGCATACGCCCTGATCGTTCCTTTTATAATGGGATTCTTTGCCGTGCGCGCCATGAGGCCCAAGTTGATTCAATAGGGGGCAGGAATGAATACCGAACGGCTCGATGAGCGCCACGCCATGGTGAAGGACCAGCTCCAGGCTCGGGGGATCCGCAATCCCTGGGTGCTCCAGGCCATGCTAGATGTGCCCCGCCACCTTTTCGTTCCCGAAGACCAGCAACTCAGGGCCTACCAGGATGGTCCCCTGCCGATCGGCTTCAACCAAACCATCAGCCAGCCCTATATCGTGGCTTCCATGATCGAACTGTTGGATTCGCAGAAGACCCATCGAGTACTGGAAGTGGGTTTGGGGAGCGGCTACCTGGCCGCGGTCCTATCCGGCCTAGTGGGAGAGGTTCATGCGGTGGAGAGGGAGCCCCTTCTTATGGAGCAAGCCGCCAAGAGACTGTCTTCGCAAGGAATCGAAAATATTCAAACCAGCGCAGGAGACGGAAGTCTGGGCTGGGTGGAGAAATCGCCTTTCGATTCCATCCTTGTTTCCGCCGGAAGCCCGCGTATACCCCAAAGCCTGCTGGCCCAGTTGAAAATAGGCGGAATCCTGGTGGCTCCGGTTGGAAACAGGGAAGAACAACACCTGGTGCGGGTTGTCAAAAGGTCTGAAACTCATTTCCAGGAAAAGGAACTATACCGGGTGAAGTTTGTGCCGCTGGTGGGCGCGGAGGGTTGGCCCGAATGAATTTTTGGTTTTAAGTTGGTTGGGTATTTGAAAGAACGAACTATTTTTTGGAGATGACTTTTCCAAAGGCTGTGGCGGGCACCACCTCCCAATGGTTGGAGCCGGGATGAATCCAGATCAAGTGCAGGGCCATCCAATCCCCGCCGGTTTTAACGAATTCAACCTTTAATGCATGGGTTCCCTTGGCCAAGTTTAACTTTTCTTCCTGATTCTTTTCCGAATCAAAAACTTCGCGTCCGTCCAAATAGACGACGGCCCAGTCCTGGGTTAAAGCCTCAATTTGGTAGGAACCGGACAGGGGAATATCCAAATTTCCGAGCCAGCGGATGCGGAAAGGCGGCGGATGAGTGAAGGGAAAGTCCTGTTTGTTGGTGAAATTTAAGAGGGGATCTGCTTTCACCGTCACCGGAGTTCCTGAAAAGTTTTGGGAGTTCCAATAGGTCCCCCGGAGTCCCCGGTTCCATCCTTTGAAGGAATTCAGCTCTGCCTTATCAACCTCATATCGCGAGACAAGGGTCTGGCCGTCCGGTCCCAGCAACCGGCCCTCTTCCCCACCGGGGAAGAGCATCTTCAAGAAATTCAAAACTCCCGCCTTGCCTTCGTCCAGGAAAAATATCGAGTCTTTGTTAGCGGTTAGTCTTCCCAACGACAAGTCGTTCAATTCGAAACGGGCGGTATCGGCGCCCGAAGCGTCGCATAGAAATTTTGTCGTGAGATTCAAATGGTAAAGGGGCGGAAGAAAGAAGCGGTAACGCCCCGGGTTCGATTTTTCCAAATTTTCCACGCTGCGCCCGATATAGGTTTGCTCCGGCCCGAAGGCGGTTTGGCAGGCCGGGTCTTGGTCCATCCGGATGAAATAAGTCCAAAAGTTTTGGACCGCCAGGGTCCCCACGAGAACCAAACCTAATGCTGGAATAATCCAAGATGGTTTTTTAAACAACGTCAGACGGCGCCAGGCTTCCTCCAAAGCGGTCCCCGCGAAATAAGCAGCAAAGACAGACAAAATCCAGAGCCGGTTGGAATTGGCGGGGTCATTCGCCAGCGCTCCCACGCCGAGGAAAAGAAGAAAACCCGCTAGGGGATAAAATCCCGCCCGCTCCTTGCGTCTCAACCAGGCTAAACCGAGTCCCAATACAAAAAAGACCCCGGTCACGTCATCCAGCATCCTTGTCCCCGGCAGGTTGTGACGCGGATTGGGATCGCCCTCGCGGTTGAACATCAGGATATTCGAGACGGCCTGGTCCCAGAGTGGTTTCAAGCTGTGTTGGGCGGCGATGTTGTTTCCAATAAATACGTCGCTCTCACGGTTTCCCGCCGTATGGTTCACCGCCAAATAGGCCAGGAGAGGAATGGCGAGAAGAAGAAAGAATCCCGCCCAAAGGGCCATAGGCTTTATTTTTTTAGTTCCCAGGCGATGCTCATAGATCCCAAGGAAAAGGAAAAGCAGGGGAACGGCCTTGAAAATTTGGTAGGTATAAAGACCTAGCCCTAGGAAAAGAGCCGAGAGGTAAAAAGAGGGTTTCTTGTCCTTGAGAATCCAATGGAGCCAAAAGGCCAGTCCGGCGAAGAGGAAGAAACCGGTTTGGCAGGAGGGGTATCCGGTCCGGGGCTCAATCCAATTCCAACGCATGAACGC
This sequence comes from uncultured bacterium, assembly GCA_964525605.1. Classification (GTDB taxonomy): domain Bacteria; phylum Oederibacteriota; class Muellerivitia; order Muellerivitales; family Muellerivitaceae; genus CAVTWJ01. Next base: position 35,917 of record CAZGKT010000025.1, on the reverse strand, counting down.
CATCACCGCGAGGGCGAGGAGTGCGGTCTTGGGTCCCGCCCATTGCCGAAAAGTCCAATAGATGAAGGGAAAAGCCGCCATGGATAGGGTTATAAAAAACCAATGAAAAGACAGGTAAGAAGCCCCGAAAAGGGAAAACCAACCGGCCAGAAAATAAGGAATCAAAAGTTCTGGGACCGGGTAGTTGTAAATTTCATAAAAGGGCCGCCAGCCCTTCAAAACCCAAAGGCCGTAATCGCCCTCCAGCCCCTGATCGGTATGCATTCCTGCGGGAATTGTCCCTAGGTGGTAAACCCTAAGGATAAGGGCGAATAAGAATATGAGAATAAAGGCCACGACTTCGGATTTCGGTGAAAGTATTTCGAGTGGGGAAGAATCTTCCCGCGAATATTTTCTGGAGTCCCGAGCTAACAGCCACAAAGCTAAGCTGAAAAAGAAAAGCCCTGGCACCAAGGTCCAGGATGATCCGGATTGAGCCAGGAAAGACTGTCCCAGGATGGCCAAGACTAAGAGGCTGAGCGGCTTTATCCAGATGGGACCGGTCTTCGTGTCATTGGAAAAAGGTAATGGCAACCCGGACTCCTGCTTTCTGGAATGAACGCTATGATACCCCGAAAGAAGACGTACTGACATTGACGGCCTTTGGGGGTGGGCCCTAGGATAGACCCCGGTTCATATTTTGATATTTCCCCGGGAGGGAACTTGAAAGCCGTTTCCTGGTTTTTGACCGGATTATTCGCCTTGGCTCTTGCCTGGTCCGTTTCCCAAATGCCTTTACCCGGTGATCCTACCGTTCCCCTGTCCGTTCATGTGAGTTCCCGATATGCCTCTCAAGCGGGGACGGAGACCGGATTTAAAAATCCCCTGTTTGCGGTTATGGGCGATTACCGGTCTTTTGATTTGATTCTCCTGGCCCTTATGGCAGCAGGGGCCTGCCTTCTGCGATGGGGAAGCGCCCGCGAGCAGGATTCACGCCTGCCGCCCGTTCGAAATCTATTTTTTATTCTTAGCTTTCTGGGATTTCTGGCGCTCCTGGCATTGGGTTCCTTCAGCTTATATGAGGGGTCCCGTTTTCTTGACTATGAATGTTGGGCTCAATTCGCTTCACCCGTGAAAGCGCGCGTTCTGGGAGCGACCTGGGCGCTGGGATTGGCATCCCTTGTCTATATCTTTTTATTCCTGATCCGTTCCAAGGGGAAGCCATGAATCCCGCTCTCGCCATGATTTTTCATTACATTTTTCCACTGCTCTTAACGGTCTTGGGTTTTTGGGGGCTTGTTTCTTTCAACCGACTTGACCTGAAGGTGTGGGCCTGGATTTTCCTTCAATGTTCCGCTGGATTGTTTTTTATTCAGCTCGCCTTAGAAAACCCCATCCCAGGCACGAGCGGGCCCAACCCCCTGGCCCTAGGCCTGGGGGTTGGAGTTTTTCTCGTCGCCCTCTTGGCGGGCGCACTTTTGATGGGATTGGCGGTGTTTTTGAAGCAACAGAACGGAAGTTGGAATGAGGATGAAATCAACCGGAGGCTGAAAACTTGAGCCATCATGGGCCGGTTCTCCTTCTTCTCATACCCTGGACAGGGGCTTTATTGATTCTCGGGGCCTCCCTTCTTTCCCGGCGCCTGTGCTCCTTCCTTTATTTCTCGGTTTTGACGCTGGATCTTTGGGTGTTATTCCAGACGCTTTCTTTTGTTCTCGCGAAGGGGTTCTGGATTTATGAATTGGGAGGTTGGGCTCCGCCTTGGGGAATCGGTCTGGTGGAAACGCCATTCAATGCCCTGCTTAGCGGGTTCATTCTGGTTGTGGCGATTTTGGCCTGGTTCTATGTCCGAAAGCTGCGCCTGCCTGGGCCCACGGGAGCCAGCCGCGAAAGATGGCTTCTTTCCCTTTTTCTTTTTTTCACTGGAACCGCGCTGGGACTATTGCTGATACGGGATGCCTTTTCCCTTTACCTGTTATTGGAAGTCCTGGTGATTTTCTGGGCTGGAACAATTCTTTTACTCAACCCCAAGGGGGCGATGGACGCCTTCAGGATATTGCTCTGGGGAAGCGCAGCTTCCACCCTTTATCTGTTCGGAATGTTATTCCTCACGGCGTCCGCCGGCACGGTGCAATTGGATGATCTCCTGGCCCAACTTTTAACCTCGAAGACCCCGGGGGTAGCCCTGGCCGCAGGAATTTTTGCCGTCTTCGCCTGGGCTTTTCCGGCGTTATTTCCTACGCCCTTTCTTTTCAACCGCCTTTTGAACCACACCCCCTCTTTTATTACCGGTTTTCTGGTGTCCATGGGTGGCCGGGCGACCGGCTATCTTTTATTCGTGCTTTGTTTTTTTACCTTGAACGTGCCGGGGTTGGTTTTGCCTCTCTGGATGACCGCACTTTTTTATCTTCTGGTTATTCTTTTTCTCACCGGGTTCGTTTTTGCTTCCCGCCAGAGGGATTTTCAACATGCCATGGCTTTCCTGGCCGTGGCTCAGGAGGGTTATTTATTGGCCGGTTTTATCCTGGGGAATAAAAGCGGGTTGGCGGGGAGCCTGCTGGAATTGCTGAGTCAGACGCTGGCCGTGACTGGGCTTTTCTTCGTGTCGGAAAGTTTTCGCCAAGGGGCGGGGCCACATCCTCTCTCGCAGTTGATCGGCATGGCCCGGCATCGATTCTGGACTTGGGCCGCCCTCATGGTTTTTCTCGCTTCCGCGGTAGGCATTCCCCCTACCGGGGGTTTTTTCGCGAAGTTCTACCTGTTTCAGGGCGCGCTGGAAAAACATGACTGGGTCCTTCTGGGAATTCTTTCGGCGGTGGTTCTTTTTAACCTTTTCTACCTGGGCAAATTCACCTTTTACCTTTGCGAACACAGGCCTTCGGTACCGGATTTGCCTCCTCCGGCCTTTTCGGCGCTATTTCCGATTATGGTTTTAGCCGCGGGGGTTTTGCTGCTGGGAGTGTTTCACCAGGAAATTCTTCATACCTTCGTGGAACCGGCCTTGCCCCGGGCCTTTCAGAACTTGCCGGTGCCCAATGTCCCCTTTCTTGGCAAGGCAGTGGAATAATTGTTCATAACCAAAGAATCCATCCCTGAGATTTCCGAAAAAGGACAAATGGATAAAATGTGTTTTCTGCGCTTTTTAACGTCTGTCTAAACCGAGATCGAACATGAAACGAATTCCAATCGTTGATTTCGTTCGGTTCATTAGTATTTTGGTTGTGATCGGTGGACATTTTTTTCCAAGGTGGGTTTTCCAAAATGGATTCCCTCCCTTGATTCATCAGTTTATCCTGGGCTCCTTCCTCAATGGGGCCTATGGCGTCACCTTTTTCTTTGTGGTTTCGGGATTTTTAATCACCCGGATATTGATCGAAAATAAAGAGGACTTTTCGAATATTGACTTGAAGGCTTTTTATATTAAAAGGGCCGCCCGTATCTTTCCGCTTTTATCAATCGTCATCCTCGTTAGCCTTCTGATGGGACACCTCAATTTATATGATGAAAAAATGGCACCTTATCATACCGGTACTTACGGTGCTAATTATGGATCGGGGTTTTGGCTTTCACTGATTACCTTCAACTTCAATTGGTATCTGGCTTGGAATGACGCTCGTGGCGTTGGTTTGCAATGGGCGATCCTTTGGTCCCTGGCTGTTGAGGAGCAATTTTATTTTTTCTATCCTGCCGTGTTGAAGATTCTGAAAAAGCGGCACCGAGTTCTGGCTTTTCTGGGGTGCGTCATACTGGCTGGGGTGCTATTCCGTGGTATCTCTCACTTTTACTTCAAGGCAAGCATGAACTGGATCCATGTGGCGTCTTTTGGGGCTTATGACCAGCTTGCCTTCGGAGGGATGCTCTATTTTGCTCGAGAAAGGTTTTTTGGAACGGAAGAAGGATATCAGCCTTTTCCTGTTTCTTCTGGGGTTGGCGGCATGCATGACCCTTTTCTTTGGAACATCCAGCGACAATAAGAGTGAATACATTATCGTTCCCGATTTATTAGCCATGGGGTGCGCAGTGCTTTTATTGGGTGGCATGCATATACCTGCTTTGAATTCGACTTGGGGAACAGTTTTATCTTGGCCTGGGAAATTAAGTTATGGTTGTTACCTTTGGCATCCCACTATTAGTTTCACCACCATGCCCTTGTTAGTCTGGCTAGGGGGAATAAGGGCTTTCGGCGCATTACTTCTTTTTGTTTGGGGGTTTTCTTTTATTTCCTATAAATTTTTTGAGTTACCAGTCAACGATAAAATTCGATCCTTCTTTTCTTTACGACCTTCTCAAACGCTTTAAAAGAAAACCGAATTTTTTGGCCGATAATAAAATTTGGACACGTTTGATCTGGTCATTCTCGGCGGGAAAACGAGTTAACGACTCAAGTCTTCCCTGTTGGTTCCAAACTCATCGTTTTTGGTCAAAGTTGTGAAATAATGTTGGAGGACATACGCCTAAAATCTGTTGGTTTTATAAATTCACACAACATATTGGGTTAAAACGGTCTAAAATCTCGAAAAATAGCGGAAATTCAACGGAATCGAACCATCATTGAGTTTGAAGTGATAAAATATACACTTGGAAAAGAAGTTTTGACGGTATCGTGTTGAAAACCCATAAAACGATTTTATCGATAAAATTCGGAATACGAGGATCTGTCTTGCGGGAATTGAAGGCGATTTTATTTTTGAGCTTGGTTCTATTTGTGGCTCCCGTTGGGATTCTGCGCGCGCAAACCGACACACCCACGGATACAGCTACCTTGGTGCCTACCGACACCGCGACGAATACCTTTACCGCCGCGCCTTCAGATACATACACGATCACCCCTACAACGACATTGACCCCATCGATGACAACCACTCCTACGATCACGACCACAGACACCAATACCCGCACCCCCACCCAAACCCCCACGGTCACTAATACCCTTACCATTACCCATACGCCAACGGTGACCAACACGATTACAGTCACGAACACACCCACAATCACCCGGACCCAAACCTTGACCTTCACGACCACGAATACACCCAGCGTTACCAACACAAAGACGGTGACCAATACGCCTACCATCACCAACACGATTACAGTCACCAACACGCCCACGACGACCCGGACTCAGACCCTTACCTTCACGGTGACCAATACCCCCACGATTACCAGCACGAAAACGGTCACCAACACCTCAACCATTACGAATACCATTACCGTTACTAACACCCCGACTGTGACCAATACCATTACCGTTACTAAAACAACCACGCAGACCAACACCATTACTCAAACCTTTACTATTACGAGCACACCCACCATCACCAATACAAAGACGGTCACTAATACTTCTACGATTACGAACACCATCACCGTGACTAACACCCCGACGGTGACTAACACGATCACCGTGACCAAAACGACCACCGAGACCCCTACGATTACTGAAACCTTAACGAGAACGAACACTCCGACCATCACCATTACCAAAACGGTCACCAATACGCCAACCATTACGAACACCATCACGGTTACGAACACGCCAACGGTGACCAACACGATTACGACCACCAAAACAACAACCCAAACCCCTACGATTACTGAAACCTTGACGACGACGAATACTCCCACCATCACCAACACGAAGACCGTCACCAGCACGCCGACAGTGACCAACACTGTTACCGACACTAAAACAGCTACCCAAACCAATACGATTACTCAAACGTTCACGACGACCAATACCCCCACCATCACGAATACGGCGACGATCAGCAATACTCCAACCGTCACAAACACCATTACGGTTACGAACACTCCGACGGAGACTCGGACCCAGACCCAAACCTTCACTCCAACGAACTCCAATACGGTGACCAACACTCGCACCCCCACCAGTACCCCGACCGTAACGAATACCTTCACGGTAACCAACACCCCAACGGTCACTTCGACGGTGACGGAAACGGCAACCCAGACGGATTCACCTACGGTGACCGATACCAATACCGTAACCCAAACGCCTACGGTGACTCCGACAGCGACCCAAACGTTTACGCCTACGGAAACAGCGACTGTAACCGATACTTTCACGGTTACCCATACGCCTACGATTACCAACACATTGACCGTCACCAACACGCCCACGGTCACCCCGACGGCAACCGAAACCTCCACCCCGACGGATACGGCTACCGTCACATCTACATTCACGGTCACCCAAACACCTACGGATACTTCGACATCGACGGCGACTGCCACTCCGACCCATACAGCCACCGTGACCTATACGTTCACGGTTACCAGCACCCCCACGGTCACTAACACCTTCACCGTCACCTACACGCCCACGGTTACCTCAACGGCGACCTCAACCGCCACTCCAACAAATACGGCCACCATCACTTTCACCGCTTCGATCACGCCCACCCCGACCGTCACCCGCACCTCAACCTTTACGCCTACGATTTCCTTCACCCCCACGATTACCGGCACCCCCAGTTTCACCCCCACGCCGGTGCCAGCCGTACTCCCAATGGTCATTTATCCCAACCCTTCCCACGGCACCCAACCGGCTCTGCTCAACCTGGGTTTATGGAACGCGGTCAAAGTGAAAGTGAAAGTGTTCACGGTGTCTTTCCGAAAGGTGTTTGAGAGGGATTACGGGCAGATTGCCCCGGGTCAGTTGATCACCCTGCCGACCACGGACAATTCAGGAAGCAACTTAGCCAACGGACTTTATTACGTGGAAATCTATACCACCCAGGGTCTTTATACGCCGACTCGCACCACCGTCAAATGGCTGATCTTCCGATAAATTCCGCACACATCCGATTTAAATCTTCAGTGCCGGACGAGAACTTTCCGGGCATTTCCTGTAAATCATCATTGGCACTACACGGGAACTACCTTGGTTCGAGTCCAACCCGAGGAGCAACTAAGATCCAAAATTGTTTTATTGTCGAGAAACCGGAATGAAATTTGATTTAAAAATATTAATGTTTCTTACATGGATCATCAGCATCGCTTTTTCGATCTGGCTGTTTTGGATTGGTTTTGGAATTTACATGACTGCAGGGAGCAATCAAGAATGCTTTCCGGTTTATTTCAGTATGTGGCCGACTTTAATTTTGGTGATTTTCAGCTTTTTTTCTCCCCGAATTGGCGGTGCCCTTCTTATGGGTAACGCAGTTAATTTTTCCATATTATTTTTTATAGAAACGTTCTGTGTTCCGGGGTTATCTGTGCCATCCGTAATCCATAATTTCATTGTTTATTCACAAAAATATTATTTCTTTTTAAATATTCTGACTATCTCTGGCTTAATGATGTTACTTGGTTGCTCTTTTTTCTTCATTGTATCCAAACAGAGATCGTCCTTTATGAAAGCTAAAAAAACGCCTTAATCATCCCAAGTGGGGAGCCATTAAATAAAAAAGGCGGACCTTAAACGGCCCGCCTTTTTTATTTCAACGCTTACAAGCTCTTGTGGGTTCCGTCGCAATAGGGCGGGTTCTTCGTGTGCTTGCATTGGCATAAAAAAGCGGTCTTTTTTTCCTCGGCCTTGAAGACCAGGGGTACGAAACCCGGGTGGGCCTTGTGGGTTCCGTCACAAAAGGGTTGTTTCGCGGAATGACCGCAAGAGCACCAGGCATAGGTTTTTCCAGCTTCCAATTCAACCTTGGCAGGTTGTTTGGCGGCAATATTCGGTTCCGGCATTTTTCGTCTCCTTGATCATCCGCAGATTAAACATCTTAACCTTCGTCTATATCTTAAGATTTTGAATCCCAATTCAACAGGTCCCGGCTCTTTTTGCGGTTACGATTTAGTTACTTTCTTTTTCTCTTCTTTTGCTTCCCACTTCCCGTTTCCCCATCAAAAAGCCCAATAAGTTGGCGGAAATCCTTGTGTTTGGAGTTAAAGTAGATAGACCCTCCGGCGCCTTGTCAGGAGGGACGCCTCGTTCCGGGAAGCCATCCTTTACGGCCCGGGGACAATGCCAAGGATCAACCATGACTGACGCCTCAAACCGGGAGATGGAGTGGCTGGAAACGGACGGCCTCGGCGGCTTCGCTTCCGGCACAGCCCTTGGTTTGCGCACCCGCCGGTATCATTCACTGCTCCTCACCGCGACAACCCCTCCCACCGGGCGCATGGCCCTGGTCAAGGGGATCGATGCCTGGGTGGAAACAGGCGACGATTTTAATTTCCTGAACCCCCAGACCTATTACCCCAATGTGCAGGTTCCCGAGAATACCGACTCCCTGGTTTCCTTCGAGACCGATCCCTGGCCCCGTTGGGTTTACCGGCTCAACAACGGTTTTCTGCTCGAATACGAATTCTTTGTTCCCCATGACAAACCCATGGGGGTCCTTTCCTTCAAGTTGTTGTCTGATACGGGCTCCGTCCGGCTTTCCTTAAGGCCCCTGATGGCCGGTTGTGATTACCATGCCCTGCACCATGAAAACCCCGATTTCAGGTTTGAGGCGGACGTATTCGACAAGCTGGTCCAATGGAAACCCTATCCCAATCTTCCGGTGGTCTCCGCCCTGCACAACGGCCATTACCACCACAAACCCGATTGGTACCGCCAGTTCCTCTACGAGAAAGAAAGGGAAAGAGGAATGGACTATTTGGAAGACCTGGCTTCCCCTGGGCTTTTCCAATGGACCATCACCAAGACCCGGGCCCTCCTTCTTTTCTCCGCCAACGGTATCCGACCTGAGGGGAGCCATGAATTGCCCCAGGTCGAAGAAATGTATGAAACCCTGAGAAACTCGGAGGAAAAACGGCGCAAGGCTTTCGTGTCCCCGCTTCACAAGAGCGCGGACGCGTTCTTCGTGAAGAGGGGGAAGGGGAAATCCCTGATGGCGGGCTATCCCTGGCTCACGGATTGGGGAAGGGATACTTTCATCGCGTTGCGCGGTTTGGGCATCGCCTCGGGCCGGCTGGACGACAGCCGTGAAATACTCCTCGAGTGGTCCCGGATGCTGGACGCCCAGGGAATGCTTCCCAACCGTTTTCCGGACCGGGGCGAGGAACCCGACTACAACTCGGCGGACTCCACCCTCTGGTTCATCCAGGCCGTGAGGGAATATTTTTCAGCCGGCGGCAAAGGCGGGGAAAAGGAACTCATCGAGGCGGTTTGGAAAATTCTGGAGGGATACCGCAAGGGAATCCGGATCGGTCTCGGGTTGGACGCGGACGGACTCCTGTGGGCGGGGGAGGGGGACAGCGCCCTGACCTGGATGGATTCGCGGGTCCACGGCACCGCGGTAACTCCCCGGGTGGGAAAACCCGTCGAGGTGGAGGCCCTCTGGCTCAACGCGTTGTCTTTCGCCCTGACCCTTGAAAAGAAACCCGATCCCGAGTGGAAAAAACTCTTCGATCACGGGATGAAATCATTCCAAGAGAGGTTCTGGTTTGAACAGGGGGGCTACCTGTGTGACGTGGTGGACAATGACCGCTATCCCCATTCGGTGGACACCCGGTTCAGGCCCAACCAGCTATTCGCCGTAGGCGGTCTGCCGGTGACGTTGGTGTCTCCCGACCAAGCCCGCCGGGTCGTAAATGAAATCGAAAAACGACTGCTGACCCCCTGCGGGTTGCGAACCCTGGCACCGGGAGAATCGGGCTACCATCCGCTCTACCGGGGCGGCGTTCAGGAACGCGAAACCGCCTACCACCAGGGTTCGGCCTGGCCCTGGTTGATGGGCCCCTTCGTGGAAGCTTGGCTGAAGTTGAAGGGCGACAGTCCCGCTTCCAGGGAAGAAGCGAGGAAAAAATTTCTCAAGCCCCTGCTGGCACTCATCCATCCGTCGGGATCGGGACACCTGGCCGAGCTTTTCGACGGGGAAGAACCGTTCCGTTCCGGGGGATGCCCCTTCCAGGCCTGGTCCCTGGGAGAATTAATGCGGATGGACAAGATCCTCTCCGGTGGGCGTTCCCCCCTGAAATGAAAACCCTCTACCTTTAATAAACCGAAGGAACTCCTCGATCATGTTTCTTTTTCTTATAATACGCGCCTGATGCGCCCCCCCCTTTCCATCCTCAAGGCAACCGTTGGGATTACCGCGATCCTGGCCTTTCCCTTTGTGTCTTCCGTCCGGGCGGACGATGCCGATCCGAGACTCCGGGTCCTGGATTGTGTAGGGCAGGTTTCGGCCTACCGGGATGAAACGGAGGAAAGCGCCCGCCTGCGCATCGATCAGCATGTGGATGACGGAGATAGGATTATCACCGGTCCCAAGTCCGAAGCCATTTTGAGGCTGAAGAACCGGCTGTACTTGCACTTGGCCCCCAACACCCGCCTTTCCATCAGCCGGTTGCGGTTTGACGAGAGCAAGGGACTCACTTTCCGGGTGACCCTTCTGGAGGGGAAAATGGTGGCCCAGATGGATCAGATCCCCAACTATCCCTTCGAGATCTATGCCGGGGACGTTCTTTGCCGGGCCCACGGCACTCTGGTGGAAGTGGTGAAGCGGGGCGATCAAGTGAGGATTTATTCCCACCAGGGCGCTTTTGTGGTGAGTTCCCGGGGTCACACGGAAATCGCCAAGAAGGGCCAGGTGGTCTCCTGTACGGCTGGGAAATTCAAGGATAAGTCCTCCATTTCCATCGAGGATGAGGCGGATTTGACCGAGTGGCGGGATCATCTCCATGACATCCGGACAGGCCACCCGCACGGACGGCCCTAAGGGGGAAACCCCATGGCGCTTGACTCCCCATGAGAAACCCCCGACAATTACGCCTCTCCGGGCGGGCTTTTGACGTTTCCGCAAGTCCTGTCGTTTTCCATTAGAAAGGTTTAAGGTCAAAAGATGATTTCGGCTAAAGAAGTTACCCTCCGTTTCGGCAAGAAAACCCTATTCGACAAGATCACGGTAAAGTTCAATCCGGGTTATTGCTACGGGTTGATCGGCGCCAACGGGGCGGGCAAAACCACTTTCATGAAGATCCTGGCGGGACAGCTCAAACCCGACGAGGGTGAGATCGCCGTGGACCGGGGCGTCAAGGTGGCCATGCTCAAACAGGACCAATACGCCTTCGACGAGTTCTCGGTTCTCGATACCGTCCTGATGGGCAAGGAAGACCTCTGGAAGATCCAGCAAGAAAAGGACGCCCTTTACGCCAAGCCCGAGATGACCCACGACGAGGGACTCCGGGCCGCCGAGCTGGAGGCCCAGTTCGGAGACATGGACGGCTATGCCTACGCGGCCGCGGCGGGTGAGTTGTTGGAAGGCCTGGGAATCGAGACTTCCCGGCATGAAACGAAGATGAAACTCTTGACCGGCGGTTGGAAGGTGCGCGTGCTGTTGGCCCAGGTGCTTTACGCCAAGCCAGGGGTGTTGCTGCTCGACGAGCCCACCAACAACCTGGATATCCGCACCATCGACTGGCTCGAGGACTACCTGAACGCCTACGAGGGCACCATCGTCGTCATCTCTCACGACCGCCATTTCTTAAACCACATCTGCACTCATATCGCCGACGTGGACCGTGAAAAAGTGACGGTGTACACCGGCAACTACGATTTCTTTGTCCACGCCTCCCAGCAGAACCTGGACACTAAAATGACGGAGAACGCCCGCAAAGAAAAGCAAATCGCCGAGTTGAAGGCTTTCGTGGCCCGGTTTTCCGCCAATGCCTCCAAGAGCGCCCAGGCCACCAGCCGGGCGAGGCTCCTGGAAAAGATCGAGCTGGAGCAGATCATCCCGTCCACCCGGCAGTATCCCCGGCTGTTCTTTAAAGAGAAGCAGGGAGCGGGCAAGGACATCCTCAACGTCAAGAGTATCAGCAAGGGTTTCGGCGACCTCAAGGTTTTGCGGAAAGTCAGTTTCATCGTGGGCAACGGCGACAAGATCGCCATCATCGGGCCCAATGGTGTGGGGAAGACAACCCTTATCAAGTGCCTGGTCGGCTCCTTTCAAAATGAGGGTTCCAACCTGGCCCAATGGGGTTTGAAAGTGGACGAGGGGCAGGCGCATTGGGGTTCCACGGTACGCCTTTCCAGTATGCCCCAGGATGTGAAAGAGGAATTGACTTCCGATATGACCGCCCTGGAATGGCTTCGACAATTCGGGCCCCTGGAAGAGGGCCAGGTTCTTCGGGGTATGCTGGGTCGGATGCTTTTCACCGGCGAGGAGCAGGACAAGAGCGTGAAGGTGCTTTCCGGGGGCGAATGTCAGCGCATGGTGCTTTCCCGCCTGATGCTGGAAGGCGGCAATGTATTGATTCTGGACGAGCCCACCAACCACATGGACCTGGAATCAATCGAGTCCATGAGCAAATCCCTGGAGGAATTCACGGGCACCGTGATTTTCTCCTCCCATGACCAGGACTTGATCGGCAAGGTAGCCAACCGAATTTTGGAACTCAAGCCGGATGGGACCTATACCGATTTCAAGGGAAACTACGCTGAATATGAGGATTGGACCGCCCGGGAAGCCAAGAAGGCCCGGGAAGCCGCGAAAAGCGGAAAAAGATAGGGCGGCAGGCGCCACCCAACGGGGCGGCGGGACCGCTATAATGCGACCGATGTTTTCAAAAGGCGGAGGGATTTATGGCAGAGCAAACCTGGCAGGACCGAATCAAGACGGGGCGAAACGACGATTGTCCCTGCGGTTCGAGAAAGAAATACAAGAAGTGCCATTTGCAGGCGGATGAAAAAGCCTCCAGCGAAGTTTTGGCCAAGACCAACGCCGTCGCGGCCGCCGAGGCGAAAAAGCATGAGGAAGAGCATGGGCATGATCACCACGACCATGAACATCCCCACGAACACGTTCACAAGCATGAGAAGGGCGGGCCGGCTAGGCCCCATACTTCCACGAATACCTCCAAGCAGACGAGCGCCCCCCGCAAGGTGGGCTCGGGCGGATGAACTAAAAGCCGGTCAAGGAGTCGAAATGGCGAGGGAAAACATCAGCATGGGATCGAAATGGGAGCCCATTTTGGGATATTCACGCGCGGTCAAGGCGGGTCCGCACTTGTTCGTATCCGGCACCACCGGCACGGGGCCGGATGGAAAGGTCGTGGGGATCGGCGACGCTTACGCCCAGACGGTACAGGCGCTCAAAAATCTCATCGCGGGGTTGGAAAAAGCGGGATTTTCCCCAAAGGACGTGGTGCGTACCCGGCTTTTCGTGACCCGTGCCTCCGAGTGGGAAAAATATGGAAAGGCCCATGGGGAAATTTTTGGCGAGATTCGCCCGGCCATGACCCTGGTCGAAGTTTCCCGACTGATCGACCCGGAAATGATGGTCGAGATCGAGGCGGATGCTTATAAAACCTGAAGATTTCGTAAATGAGATTTTTTTTAAGCATCTTCCCTGCGGGGAAGGGGCTTTTTTTATTTAGCGGGGGCTGCTGTTAATTGTTTCAGCATAAGTCCGGATGGCGTGAGGTCCAGCGGCGCTTTCAGAGCCTGCTGGTAGGCCGCGACGGCTTCAGCCCGGTATCCCTTCGTCAGGTAGAGGTTTCCCAACTCGAAACAAAGAGCGGCGGTGGGGTATCCGTCCTTGACCGCGTGTTGGAGCGCCGCCAAGTGAGCGGCGTAATCCAACTTCCCATACTCGAAAGCCGCCACCTTATCCCAATAGATGGATTCCAAGAAGGGATCGCCTTTGGCCAGTTCCTCACCTCGAGTGAGTTTTGCCAGGAGCGTGTCCCAATTCTCCCGGGGCTGGTTCAGACGGTCCGCGTCCACTTCTCGCATCAGATCATTCATTTCTAGCCACTTCGGAAGCCTTCCCCTATCCACGGGTAAGATTCCCAGCGCCATCCCCCCGTCGGGCTTTTTCAGGTCCTGTCCCACCCGAACCCACTGGGCTTCCGGGAACCTTTTTTCCAGGAAAGGTTGGTAGTGAACATTTACGAAAAGACCGACCCAGGATTTGTCTCCCGGCTTCTGGGAGGCCAGGCGGGAAGCATCCCAGGAAGCGGTACAAAGGGTGAGGGTGGCGTCGTTTTGCGCTTCCGTGTCGAAATCGGTCAACAGAAGGCCCGGGCCCTTCTCCTCCGCGACTTGGTTTAATATTTGGTAGGCGCGGAATTTTTCCACCGATTTGACGGGCCGGTCGAAGTTTTCAGGGCGAAGGTCGCAGTTGATCCAGACGTCCGCCATACGGTAAAAATCAAAAACCAGGGATACCAAGAGAAATAAAACCAGGTAGGGCCACCGCCGGTGGAGGCTTAATCCTTCCAGAAATCCTTGAAGCCCAAGGGCGGCGGTGAACAGGAGAACGGGAAGAATCTGAATGATTCGGAAGGCTTCCAGGTTCATGGACAACAGGCCCGGTAACAGAAGGATGGGAATGGAAAATAATACCCATCCCGCCCAAGATTCTTTTCTCCGTTGGACGATCTGAATCAGCCCCAGGAAAAAGAAAGCTCCCAGCAAGGGGTTCAAGAAACCACCTTCCACCGGCGTATAGGCCGATTCCGGGTCGAAGGCCCCCCAAAATAGAACCGTCAGGTAATGCCAATCCACTTGGAATTGGTGGGCCCAGGGGAACCATCCGCTCCAGGGTGTCAGGGAAGCCATGTGGGCGCCAAAACGTTCCGTGAAGACTGCCCTTAAAAAAGGTAAGGCGCCCAAACCCATTCCTGGCAGGAACCAAATCCATTTCAAACGCGATTCGGTTTGTTTCCAAAATCCCCAGGCCGCCATTAAAGCGCAGACAAGCGCCACCGCTACCCAGGAGGTAAAGGTGAACAATCCCAGGCCTGCCGTAAGTCCGAAGATGAAATAAACAAAGGGAGTGTTCCGGTTGGCTTGGCGCAGAAGGATCGGGACTAAAGCCAGAAGGACCAAGAATTCGAACAGCGGAAGGGTCATGCCCTCGTGGCAATGCCGGCCGGTGTAAAGGGGCCAAAAGGAGAAGGCCAGAAGCGCCGTAAATAAAAACGCGAGGGTGGAATTCAATAGACGCCGGGCGGCGACATATCCGGCCCCAAGGGTTAAGACGGATACGACCGCGGATGGAAGCCAAAGACACAAGCGCGGATCAAGTCCCCCCTTGGCGCATAAGGCGTTTAACCAGAAAGTCAGGGGAGGGGTTTGAGCGAACGAGTAGAAGAAACGAGGGGCCCAATGCTGACTGAGGCGTAGACCCATGATGCCAATGCCGCTCTCATCCGAATTGGGCCAGGCGGGAAGGGTGGGAATGGCTGCCAGCCGCAGCGTCAGGGCGAGGGCGATGAAGAAAAGCCAGGCCCATGCGGGAAGAGGTGAGAAAAGCTCATCGTTCCAGGGAAGGGGAGAGGGGCTTTGCGGCCTGCGCCAGGCGTTAAAAATCGGTATTCCGAATCCACCCAGGACCAGACCCAACTGGATGAAACCACTCATGGGAAGCCAGGTTAGCGCCGAACAGAGGATCAGGAACCATCCGAACCAGAGAAACCGGCTCAGGGTCGGGCGGGCGGAGTTGGAATGGGGCAAGAAAACCTCTCATGAATAGAAGCTCCCCCCATCATAAATGCCGGGAGCCTTTTTACGAAGCCTGACATAAGGGAGCCGAAGGGAGGAGTAATCCAAGGCGGGATGGAAAACTAGAAAATCCGCACGCTCCGGAATTCCGGAGATCAGGGGCGCACTCAATCTTTAAAGGTTAGAAGTGGCCCGAAGTCTGATCAACCGTGCGGCTTCGGTTAGATTTTTCATCCGCCTAGCCGTAGATTCAATAAAAGTTTGGCGGGGGGCTGTTTATCGTCAGTGCATAAAACGGGCCAGGCCCATTCATGGAAAAGAAATGGTTTAAACAGCTAGCAAAAATTTAAACGTAACTCACCCTGCTCCTGAGGGGCTCGGGTTTCAGTTCTTTTTTGGCTTTTTTGCCTTTACGCCGGGAGGGTTTGGAGTCGGATTTTTGCTTGTAATGAAGAATCAATAAAACTCCACCCACCAGAAGATAAAGAATTCCGAATTCGGGAGCGGCAGGAAAACTAAACTTGTTTTGGGGCCAGTCGGTCGTCAGGCGGAAGGCGTGGATGAACCCGATGAAGGAGAGAACGGAAGCCCCGAAACACCAGTTCGCGGCCTTATCGAATTTACGGTCGATGACATAAACCAATATGGCGGCGAAAATCATGGAGGTGAGCAAGAACCCCTGGCTCAGGACGATGACCCCGTGGATGTAAAGGTTTTTTTGGGTCTCGAAGTTGGCCGCGACCGCGTAAAGGTTGGTACCTGCCGCCATCAACGAGGGCCGGATCACCCCGTCCATGACAAAAGCCGCGAAGGCTGGGATGAGCCCGAAGGCAACGGCTAGGGAATGTTCCTTGGGAATTTCCTGGAAGGCCTGTGCCGTGATAATGATGGCAATCCAAAGTAATATTCCCAAAATGCATTCCTGCGGAATGACCTTCAGGAAGAGGGTAACCCCGCCGAAAAGGCACAACAGGGTGATGATCACACCGTTCAAAATGGAATAACCGTGCCGGGCGCCCATGGCCTTCCAGCCTGGGTGGCCGATGTAGATGGTAGTTGGGAAAGCGCTACCGAAGAAACCCGCCGCCAGAGTCGCGATACCGTTGGTCAAGAGGGAGGACTTGGTCGGGTAGCGGTCGCCCCCCGCTTCGGCGCTTTCCAGGTTCTGGAGCGAGCCGATGACGTTGAAGAGGCCCATGGGAAAAATGACCGCCAGGTATTTCCAACCCGAGGAACTGAACATCAATGCCACCAGATCTTTGGGCACGGCGTGGGGCGGGTAAAAGCCCCAGGCAATTGGATCGGTGGAAATGTTCAGAGGAATCTTGAAGATGCCGTGGAAAGTCCAGGCCAAAAGGGTACCCAGCACCACCGCCACAAAGCCGCCGGGCAAGGACCAGGGCCACTTGACCCGGGAGGCGTAAGAAATCAGGATCAACATCATGGGGAAGAAACCCACCAGGGGGGAAGCGAAGATCTGGAAGGTGAAACCCATGGCAATGAAGGTGATGGCCACTCCGGCCAGGGCGCAAAGCAAAGCCGCCCGGGGGGTGTTTTGCCTCAACCAGTCGCCCACGAAGGCACCGCCGATTTCCATTAAGCCGTTTAGTACGCAGGCAAAAAGCCCGACCTGCCAGGCCAGGTGGTAGTCGTGGGTATCCTGGTAGACGGGGGCGATCACGAGAAATATAAAGGCGATCAGGCTCGGGGTGTTGATGCCGAAGGGAAGGGCTGTTACGTCCCCCCGTCCGGTTTGAATCGCGAGCCGGCGGGCCTGCCAGGCGTAAAAGAGATTGCCGATGAGGATGGACAAGGCGGCGCCGGGCAAAATTTGGCCGGTAATGAAATCCGTCGGGAAGCCGCAAAAGAGCTTGCAGAGACCGCCGACCAGCATGAGTTGAAGCAGGTTGTCGATGAAGAGCCCAAAAAAACCGTCCAGGTCGCCCCGGGTGAACCAGGGGAGAGTCCCGCCGGAAATATATTGTTTGCAATGGGCGAGAAATCTCAAAAAGTTCGGCCGTTTTTCGATCACCAGCGGTTTCTTGAGGATGTCCATTAATTTTTGCATGGGGAAAGCGTAAACGCCGATGCGGAACCGGTCAAGGAATTTAAGCCGGACTCGCCCGCCCGAACCGCCTGTTCAGGCGTTATCCGAGGGGAAAACGAACGAACCGATCGACCTTCTTTCGCGAGCTTCTCGCAATGGTGATTCATGAGGCGTGTTTCGTCGCTGAAGGACTTCGAAAAAAATGTCGAGGGAGGGGATTGACACTCCGGCAGATAATCAGTATTACTGATTATCAATTCTATGATGATAAGGATTCTCTTCCATGGCTTCAAAATCCCTGTCCGAAAAATCCGGAGTCCCCGCTAAATCCCCGGAGGCAATCCCCGACGCGTTGTTGGGCCGCGTGGGTTTTTTGCTGAACCGGGGGGCCCAGAAGGTGCGGGAGGTCTATCAAACGGCCCTGGAGCCCCTGGGAATTGACGGAAAACAAATGGGCGTCCTGGTGGTTTTAAGCGGCAAAGGGTCCATCAGCCAGCATGAGATCGGCCTCTGCACCCATATCGACCGGACCACCATGGTGGCCCTGATTGACGACCTGGAACAAAAGGGCCTGGTGGAACGGCAGGAACACCCCACCGACCGGCGGTCCCATTCGCTGGTTTTAACCGCCAAGGGAAAGGAACTCCTTCCCAAAGCCCACAAGTTGAGCGAGGCGGCGGAAAAAAATTTTTTAAACGGGCTCACCGCCCGGGAGCAAAAAGAAGTTATTCAATTATTAAGAAAGCTGATTCTGTCCCATTTTGCGGGTGACACCCATCGAGGAACGCCATGAAAATAATTATAGGGCTGCCCATCTTGATTCTAACGGGAGGATTCACGGGTTTCGCCTTTGCCCAGGGTTTGGCGAACGCCGCGGCCTCTCCCACCCCGGTTTCGACGCCTGCCGTGATCTCCGATTCTTCCGGCATGCTGGATCTAGCCACGGCCCAGCAGGAGGCGTTGGAGCATTCCCCGGCCTATCAGAAGGCCGTTAATTACGAAAAAGAAACCTCTTGGGGTCAAGTGGAGGCCTTTTCGGAAGGGTTCCTTCCCCACGTTTCCATCAGCGGCAAATATTTTATGGATAATCAATACGCGAGTGAGAATGTGGCTTTATCCTCCGTTCCTCCGATCAATTACATTTCATTCGACGAAAATTTCCCCATCGCCAACCTGACGCTTGACGCGAGTTTCGATCTTTTCGACGGCTTCCGGAATATCCATAAACTCGATGCCGCGAATAACATCCACGAGTCGGCCAAGCTTCTTTCCGACTGGTCGTCTTTTCAACTGCTGGAACAGGTCCGGCTGGCTTTTTACAAGGCCCAGGCCGCCAAGGAACTTTCCGACATGGCGGACGAGAACGTAAAAACATTGGAAGACCATTTGCGCATCGTCGACGACCAAATGGATAACGGACAGGCCACCCGGTACGACGTCCTCCGGGTCGAAGTCCAGCTTTCCGAGGCGAAATCGGACCAGATCTCCTACCATGACAACGTGGTCCTGGCCCGGGAAAGACTTTCCCAGGCGATGGGCCTTCCCAAGGATGACCGGACGCTTTCCGGGGACATGCCGGTTTTGAACGCCGACTCGATCCTGGGCGGGATGTCTAAAGTGGATTTCGAAAACCGGCCGGACTTGAAGGCCAAGGACCTCATGGCCAAGGCCGCCGGGGATCAAAGCGCGGCCGCGGATTCCTTCTGGGTGCCCAAGGTCTCGGTCATCGGCGAATACCAATGGTACAACCTGCAGGATTACGCTTTTGGCGGAAGCCCTGTCAATACGGGTACGGTCAACGACAGTTATTTCGTCGGCGCCGCCGCCACCTGGGACCTGTTGGATGGGGGAATGTCCTGGGCCAAGTCCAATGAGGCCCACGAAAGGGCCAACGAAGCGAACGACGACCTCAACAGCGCCCAACTCCAAGCCCCCTACGATTTCGATTTCTGGAAAAGGACCCTCGTATCCAAGGTCTCCCTGTACCAGGCGAAACTCACCGATATCGACAAGGCGAAAGAAAGCGCCCGTCTAGCCACCCTGGGGTTCAAGGCTGGAACCCGCACCACCACCGACGTGTTGGACGCCGAGCTGGAAGAGTTCCGGGCCGCGGCGGGGCTCGTCCAGGCCCAGGTCGACGCCTTGGAGGCGTTGATCAATTTGGAAATCTCCGTGGGAAAGAGGATCAATCATGACTAAAGAAAGAAAAACCCTCTTCATCCGATTCGCGCTGGTCCTGGCCGCGGGGGCGATCCTTTATTTTGGGATCAACGCCTACCTTTATGAATCTACCGATGACGCCTACGTGCAGGCCCATTCCCTCATGCTTTCCGCCCGAATCGGGGGGACCGTGCAAAAGGTTTTGGTCGATGAGAACGACAAGGTGAAAGCCGGCCAACTTTTAGCCCAGATCGACGACCAGGATTATTCGGCGGCCTATAACCAGGTAGTGGCCGACCAATCGTCGGTGCAGGCGGACCTGGTCCAGGCGGCCCAGGATTACGAGCGCATCAGCAAGCTTTACCAGGATCAGGCCGTTTCCAAATCCGATTTCGACAAGGCCGTGGCCCGTTACCGCAACCTGCAGGCCCGATTAAAGGCCGACCAGTTCAAATCCGACGAGGCCAAGTTAAACCTGAGCTACACCCAGATCACCGCCCCGGAAGACGGGGCCATCGCTAGGAAATCGGTAGAGCCGGGCATGGTCATCCCTCCCGGTCAGGCCCTTTTCGGCTTCGTTTCCTCCCAGGAGCGCTGGGTGACCGCCAATTTCAAGGAAACCCAACTGGCTTCCATCCAGCCGGGGCAGAAGGTGAGTGTGGAAGTGGACGCCGTCAAGGGCAAGAAGTTCGAGGGCCTGGTGGATTCCATCGGCTCCGCCACCGGCTCCACTTTCACCCTTTTGCCGCCGGATAATTCCACGGGCAATTTCACCAAGGTCGTTCAGCGGATCCCAGTAAAGATCAAACTATTGAATTTGACGGCGGGGGACATCGACCGCCTGGCGGCGGGGTTATCAGCCGTGGTCGATGTGAAGGTTCACTAATCAGGGGGCTCGATTCCGCAGACCGGCCCAATCCAGTAGCCCCATTTTAAAAACAGACTTCCATGATCACCGCTCCCCTAAGGGGAGCCCTCAGGTTTAAAGGAACAACGATGGTTAAGGGAACACCTTCCCATTCTCAAAACCCACCGTCCCATTCTTCGGCACCCGCCGGGCCGACGCCTCCCCCGCAGGGGGTTTCCCGCGCGGCCGTGATGATGGTCGTCACGGCGGGCCTGGCTTCCATGCTGGAAATCATCGACACCTCGATCGTGAACGTGGCCATCCCGACCATGATGGGTAACCTGGGGGCGACCCTGGATGAGATCGGCTGGGTGGTGACGGGCTACATCATTTCCAACGCGATCGTCTTGCCCATCTCGGGCTGGCTGGGCGTTCGAATCGGGCGCCGCAAGTATTACATCAGCTGTATCCTCCTCTTCGTGGCCAGTTCGGTGGCCTGCGGGCTGGCTCCCAATCTCCACACCCTCATCGCCTTCCGGGTGCTCCAGGGATTGGCGGGCGGCGCCCTGTTGCCCACGTCCCAGGCCTTGATCCAGGAAGCCTTTCCCGGCCGTTCGGGTTTGGGAAGCGCCCTCTACGGCATGGTGGTGATTATCGGTCCCACGCTGGGTCCGCCTTTGGGAGGGTTTCTGACCGACCAGTTCGGCTGGCGCATGATCTTCAACATCAATTTGCCCTTGGGGCTATTGGCGGCCTTCATGGCCACCATGTATGTGACCGATTACAAGGTGGAAAAACACCACGAGGAACACCACAACCGGATGCGAAGCGCCCCTGTGGATTTCATCGGACTGGGCCTGCTCGTGGCGGGGGTGGGCTGCCTGCAATTCGTTCTGGAACGCGGGGAAGCGGACGATTGGTTTTCTTCCCAGACCATCATCATCCTGTCCGTGATCACGGCCATCTGCGTTCCGGCTTTCCTCTGGTGGGAACTCAAAGTGGAGCATCCCATCGTGAACCTGAGGCTTTTCAAGAACCTGGCCCTTTTCAACGGCGCCTTTTTGATGGCCTCGGTGGGCGGCATGCTTTACGCCCTGATCTTCTTCATCCCGATTTTTGCCCAATTCATGCTCAGCATGAACGCCTCCCAGACCGGAAATCTTTTCATGCCCAGTGCCATCCTGTCGGGTCTTATGATGCCGGTGATCGGCATGCAGATGCAGAAACGGGACCCGAGGATGTTCATTTTCTACGGGCTCTCCTGCTCGGAAATCGCCCTCTTCATGATCGCCCACTTTTCCGCGCAGTCCACCTACTGGAACCTGTTCTGGCCCCTGATGATCCGGGGGGCGGGCATGTCGAGCCTCTTTGTGCCTATCAACGCGGTCGTGCTGGGGCAATTCACGGGGCCCAATCTGGGCCAGGCGGCGGGCATCATGAATCTTTCCCGGCAGATCGGGGGAAGCGTGGGTATCGCGGTCTTTGCCACCATGTTCAAGCAATCCCAGGACCGGGTGTATCACAACCTGGTTCAGTTCATCAGTCCCCTGAACATGAACTTTTCCCAATGGGCCTATGGCGCGAAAGCTCTGGGGTATCATCTGTCCAACGAAGTCGGATTCTTCAACGC
Source organism: uncultured bacterium (assembly GCA_964525605.1). Lineage (GTDB taxonomy): Bacteria > Oederibacteriota > Muellerivitia > Muellerivitales > Muellerivitaceae > CAVTWJ01. The sequence goes on along the minus strand of CAZGKT010000025.1, from coordinate 13,833 downwards.
GAACAGCCTTTTGGCCAAGGAAGCTTATTTCCGGGTGCAGAAACAGTCTTTTGTGGTGAGTTTTGATGTCATGATGTGGGTGATGCTGTTGGCCTTCAGCCTGACCTTGATTCCCACTTTTTTCTTGCACCGTCCCGCGAAGTTGGCGAAAGCCACGGACGCGCATTGAGCCCTGGGAAAAGCCGGGGGTGAAAGTGGTTCGGTTCCGGGAGAAGTTTCAGGAGGCCCTATGGCGGAATTGATTCCCATTCCTTCGATCGTGGAAGCGGCGGGAAGCCGGCCCAAGCGAATCGAAGAATTCTTCGGCCGGGTCAATACCCGGGACCATCGAATCAGTCTGGCTCGGATGAAAAGTCCCGAAGGTTGGGCCGAACCCGGACAAACCCCCGAGTTCGACGAGTTTACGCTGGTGCTTTCGGGGACCTTGAGGGTTGAAACCCGGTCGGGCATTCTGGACGTCCAGGCCGGGCAAGGGGCACACGCGTCGCCTGGCGAATGGGTCCGATACAGTACCCCGGAGCCCGGGGGGGCAGAATATATCGCGGTTTGTCTCCCGGCTTTCTCCCCCGCGACGGTCCATCGAGACCCTTCCTAGGAGAGAGGAAAGGGTCTTCCGGGGGCGGTACCCTGAACCGCTCCCACCCCCAACAAAAAAGGCCGGGCTTGAAGGCCCGGCCTTTTTTTATTTATGCGCTCAGGGTCTTTCGGATGATTAAGCTTTGACCCCGATTTTTTCCGGCTTGATAGAGTCAGACACCTTGTTCAAGAGGGACAAGAGGGTATGCCGTTCCTCGCTATTCAAGGGGGCGACCATGACATCGGCCACCTTGGCGTAAATCAGGTCTATTTCTCCCGCCATTTTGCGGCCCTTTTCGGTCAGAGAGACCTGCCAGCAGCGGTGGTCCGACTCGTGTTCCTGGCGCTGGATGAGCCCTCGGGAAATCATGGAGGAGATCGCCCGGTTCACCGCCGCCGGATCGGTGGCCGTGGCGCGCGAAATATCCGCCAGGGAACATTTTCCGGACGAATCAATATGCCGCATCATGACCGCCTGCTTGGGCCCGATCGCCAAGTGCTTCAAATGTTTGGTAAAAACAAGGTTCAATTGACGCCGAACGGCGCGGAATTTCTCGTAAGCTATAACCATGGCTGACATCCTCCCCGTTTCTCTAAAAAAACCCGGCCCAACCCATGACAAATCATGGAAGTAAAATATGTCGTTCACTTAGGATTGATTACTTCCTCAATATGGACGACAGTAACAGCGACAAAGTTACTTTTACAACGTCTAGACAATAGAAAGTTATGAATATCACGGGTTTAAAGGAGTTCGTTTCATGATAAAGGCATATATTTGGGGTTGCTTGAGCGTCCTGATCGCGCTGGCCGCCGGGGTTTATTGGTTCATCACATCCGGAATGATGCCGGCCAACGCGGACGGCAAACCTCCCGCCATTGAAAAATGGGCCGCCCGCGCCTCCCTCCACGCCACGATCCATCGGGAAGCTCCCCAGGGACAAAACCCGATTTCACTGACCGATGAAAATTTGGTGGAGGGGATTCATCTATACGCCATGAACTGCGCGGTCTGCCACGGCGCTTCCGACGCCAAACCTTCCAACATCGCGGTGGGCTTGTACCAGCGGGCGCCCCAATTGTCCGATGACGGGGTGGAAGACGATCCGGAAGGCGTGACCTTTTGGAAAATCAAGCATGGCATCCGCTTAACCGGCATGCCGGGGTTCAGCTCCACTTTGAGCGACGACAAGATCTGGAAGATCACTCTTTTTCTCAAACACATGGATAACCTGACCCCGGGCGCGAGACCCGTCTGGCAGAAGGTGCCCAGCCAGGCGCCTTTGTCTTAAGCGGTTAAGAAAACTCGACGCAGCGCATCGAAAGGGTTCCGTAGTCGAAACCCTCGTAGGGATAGCGGATACGACGACTTCCCTGAACGCCCGCAGCCGCGGCCGCGGCGAGTAGGGGAATGTAGTGATCGTCGGTGGGATGGGAAAGGGCGCCGCCGGGCGCCGTCCGATATTGGGTCAGCTTTTCCAGGTCGAAATGTTCCAGTGTTTCCGCCACCCAGGCGTCAAAATCCTTGGCCCAGGATTCAGGCGCCGCCTCCCGATTCTCAAAATGCACCTGCCGAAGATTGTGGGTCACGTTCCCGCTGCCTAATATAAAAACCCCTTCGTCCCGCAAGGGCGCCAGCGCCTTTCCCAGGGCCACGGTTTCCTTTAAAGGGGCCTGGGCGGGCAAGGAAACCTGGAATACGGGAATATCCGCCTCGGGAAACATCTTCATCAAGGGAACCCAAGCCCCGTGATCGAGCCCCCTTTCGGATTTAGCGGAGGGATTGAGACCGGCGGAGCGAAGAAGTTCTAGGGCCCGATGCACGGCGGATGCTTCGGCGGCCGGATGGTATTTCACTCGGTAGAGTTCATCCGGAAATCCAAAAAAATCATAGACCAGAGGTTGGGAAACCGAGGGACCTGCCTGGGGCTGGTTGGAAAGCCAATGAGCCGAAAGGACCAAAATGGCTTTCGGTTTTCCCAGGGCCTGGCCCCAGCGGTGCCAAGCCTGGGTGATGGTGTTGTTTTCCAAGCCCAACGTCGGGGCGCCGTGGCCCACGAAACCCACCGGCATGCGGTCCTTGGGTCGGGGTTCCTTTTTTGCCGCCATGATCCTCCTCTTTTAATACAGAAACTCACGTCTAACCGGATTAAATTCCAGCCACAGATGCATGGGATCCATGCGATTAAAAAGAAAAACCTTATCTTTGTCTAATCCAGTGCATCCCCTGCATCTGCGGTTAATTTGTGTTTTTGATTTAAGCCCTTAAAATTTAAGACCCTCTCTCATGAAGATAAAAAGTCTCCTTAAAAAAAGAAAGGCCTTTCCCCGAAGGAAAAGGCCTTTTGACTCCGAATCGGGTTACCGCCGGGGGAGGGGTTCCCGATAGAGCAGGATTTCAACGAAAGTCACGTCGATCAGCACCTTGCAGATGACATCCGGTTCGCGCTCTTGCAGATCTTTGGGCATACCCGGTTGGATTTCCGGCGCCACCATCAGGGTTGTTCCCAGGCACAGGTGGGACATCCGTTGGATAAATTCCACGGCCAACCGGTCAAAAAGGGTTCCGCCCACCCGGGCCAGGGGATTGGCCCTTTCCTGGAGATAATTTTCCAAGCGGGGTGAGGTGCGAATGACGCAGGTCAGACCCTTCTCGCCGTTGACGCGGAGGGTTTTCATCAGCTTCATGTCGGAGGATTGAATCCGGAAGGTGTTGAGCCAATGAATGGGGAAATCCCCGATGTTTTTCAAGGTATGGGCGAATTGGACAAAACAATCTTCCGGGCTGGGAGCCCAGGGCAGGCGTTGGGGCGGTGGTGCGGCTTGAGGTTTGGAGTGGTTCGCCCGGTTTGATTTCAGCAAAGTCGAGTTCATAAGTTTCCCCGTTTCTGTTTTTATAACTCCCTAGATCAAAGCAAAGGACGTGCCAAGAATGTTTTTACCAAAAACAGGTATAAACATGGTTTTATGGCTGTTGAGGAAAGAGGGCGCTTTGGAAAGTGGGTAATATTTATTTTTGGGAAACCCCAAAATGGGTAAGGCGGGTTGTAATGGATTTTCAAAAGAAGGAGTTTAGAATGCCTGCCATGATCCAACGTCATTTACGGCTGACGGTTTTTTTGATGGCGGCCGGGGCTTGGTTTGACCCTCAAAGTGTACCCGCCCAGGAAGGGCTCACCGCCGTCGCGACCAATGTTTGGTCAGCTCCTACCACCAAGCTCCAAGAAACCAGCCGAAGGTCGGTTCGTCATAGTTGGAAAGATAAACCGCCCATTCCCGTGAAGACCCCGGGTTTTATTCCCCTCCATTCTGCAGGAAACAAAAGCGGCTTCCTCAACGGTTCAAACAGCCGAAACCAGGCCGCCCACCAGATCCACCCGGTGGGGCCTCCCTACCATCCCGTCTTCGGGACGAAGCCCGTCAATGGGGCTCTCCCTGTCACGGTTTTGGCCCCCCGTAACCAGCCCTTCACCAGCCTTTACCACGACCCCACTCCGTGAGTTTTTGACACCCGTGAAGAAAAGATCCATCGCCTTCAAGGTCTGATCCGCGAATGCCTGAAGTCCCTCCGGCGGGATCGAAATGTTCTCCTCGTATAAAACCACCCAATCGCCCCGGCCCTGCAGGCGCCAATTGGGTTGGCCGTCCAGGCATTCGAGGAAATCTTTTGAAAATAGATTCTCGTATTCCCGGGCCTGACGGGTTTCCCCCCAAAGATGATGCCGGGGCCGTTGGAAGTCCCCCAGCCCCTTGAGGACCATCCGGCTCATGCCGGGGCCGGACACGATGTCCCGGATGTCCAATTCCAGAAGCCGGTGGAATTTATCGAAGAGCCTCAAGGGAACCAGCTCGAAATAGGGCAGATCGGCTTCGGGGTTTTTGAACAAAGCCCGGGTTTCCATGGCTCCATCCTTTTCTTGGGAAGGGGTTTCCAAAAAGAAAATAGTCCAACCGTTTTTTTCGCCCCGCAGAATGTTTTGAACCCCGGGCCGCCATCCCAAAGGGACAGGGTCCGCGGGGTTTTTCCGGGGGCGCAACGAGGGGGGAAGGTCGTACCCGGCGTGGGTGAGATCGGAGGCGTATACGAAATAGCCAAAACCCATTTGATGGGCCAGTTTTCGAAAAGCCTCCCTCTTGCGGAGGGTTCGCCGGACATACCGATAAGCGCTCAGCCCAAAGAAGGCCGCGAATCCGGCGATCAGCCAGACCCACATCCAAGGATTCAACGGTGGTGAAACGCCCATGCCCTTAGTATGAATCAAAAATTTTGAAATACTTTATTTTCAAGAGTAGAGAAGCGGAAATTAACTCGGCCGTAACAACCTGCGAACGATTTCACCCAAGAAATGAACTATCGGAACCATAACAGGGTCTCCGTAATCCCGACACTTAAAAGCTTCCAGCTGCGCTAAAGCTCCCGCCTTCGCCAAGGCTTCGGTGGGCAAGTCAGTGGACGAGTCGAGAGACAAGTTTTGGACTACGAAAATCCCAATTCTGGGTGGCTTTTCTAAAACCTAGGCGCGGGATTTGAACTCAGGTTTCTTGGACTTTTTCTCCACCTCGTTACGCTTCGCATGGTTAGAAACAGACTTAGTGATGTAATGTTTTATCGTTCTTTTTTTCCCATCCCGGGGAAATGGGTGACCACCTTTCCCGTTAATGTTTCTGGGGTTTATAAGGCCAGTTCGCCAGTTGATCTAATATCTGTTTCGCATAAATGCTGTGCCCTATATCATTCGGGTGATCTTTGTTGTCCCAATCATGATGAAAATATTCACTGTGGCCTTTTGTGGCTTTATAAACATCAGCGATCCTCATCTGGGGATATTTATTCTTTAGTTCAAAAAGTCTTTCGTTATAGGCCTCATATACCTCCGGTGGCGCATAATGGCCCGCCCCCCCCGAAGTGTCCGTAACGCCAACCACAACCAAGTGCACGTTGGGGAATTTGACATAAATTTTCCCGATGGCCTTATCCATATACTTTTTATAGATATAAGAAAATGAGACTCCCTCGGAAATTGACGCCCCCTTGCAACAGTCCTCAGCTCCACCCCTATTCACGTAAAAAAAACAAGTGTTTCCCGTCTGGAATACCATGTAAGCGACCGGCACGTTTTGATTGTCTTGTTCAATCTTGTCTACTACCTCATCCATGACCCTGGCCCAACCTACCGCATCGGCGCCCCTTTCAATCACGACGCCGTTATTACCGTTGTCCACACCGGGATACCATTTTTTGACTTCTTCGCTTACCAGAACCCTGAAACTAGTTTTTGACGGGTCACTCGCGCCGCCGCCTTCCACATAGGAATCGCCAAGGAATGAAAAAATACATTTGAAATAAGGAGCGGGGGTCTGGCAACGGGTCGGGGTGTAAGTGGCTGTCGGCGTATAGGTGTAAGTTGAAGTCCTAGTGCATGTAAGGGTTCGAGTCACCGTGGGGGTACTCGTCATTGCGGATAAAGGTGAACCCGCAGAGGGATGGACAGGTTTGTTTCCAGGGCCCATGGCCGGTGGAGGGGTTCCGGAAGTAGGCTCCGTCGGAGTTGAAGTCGGCTGGATCGTCGGGGAGACAGGCCTATCGACAGAGTCCATGGCCGATGAAGGGGTTCTCAGGGTCGGTTCGACCGGAATAGAAGTCGGTTGGGGTGTGGGCGAAAGGGTTGGGATAGGGGTGTTTTTAGGTTTGGGTACCCAGGCCTTCAAAATCGAAACGGGATTTTGTTGAAACGAGTCTCCATTACTATCCCAAACCTTTAGCGCGAATGAATCCGTGAGATTTTTTATGTCACCTGACCAAATTTTACCATCCGAGTTCGCGGGCAGGGTTTCGGTCGCGAAATACGCGTTATGAACCTCGTCCACCAGAATGATTTGATTTGCGGTTATGTCTTTTATGGAAAATTTAATCGTCTGATCCGCATATCCAGGGTTCGTAAATTGAATCGCAATTTTAAAAGGTTCTTGCTTGGTCCATCCGTACCTGAAATTTACGTTTTCAAAACGATCTTTGCTGCTGCCTGGCACATTATAAAAAGGCGAGAGGATGGGATATCCTTGCGCCAGAGTTTGAGTTTCTTGGCCGTGAACTAAATTGGCATTCAAGCAGACCGTTAAAAGTAGAAAAGCAAAAGACGGAAATTTATTTTTTTCATATGGGCCAATAGTTCTCATCAATACCATCCTTTTTAATATGAACAAGGGTCCCGCCGGACCCGTATTTGCTTAAATAATTCTAACAAATTATGTTTCTTTGTTTCCGCGTCCAAACCCAAAAAGGGATCCGTCCCCATTGGAAAAAAGAAGACTTCATTTCATACGGTGCACCTTCGTGGCTGAGCTATCCCGGCATTGGCGCCACCTGTAACTTATTTTAACCTATTGGCGAGAACCTTATACCCTCTGGATCCCTGTACTTCTTATGCTCAATAGCTTCCACCAATGCTGAATCTCCTGCCTTCGCCAAGGCTTCCCTCTTTCATTGAAATTCCGGAGAACGCGCCGGTGGAGCAGGTAGGCTGGCTTCATCGGCCGCGAGTTTTTATCAGCTGGTTCACCGTGCCTAATTTTCTCTTTAAATTCAAATTAAGGGGGTCCTTCTGGGATAAGTAAGCGATGATTTTGGCGGCCTGGGCATATTGGCCGAGGCTGATCAATTGATCGGCTGCGGCGGCCGTCATTAAACTTTGCTGGGGATTTTGCCGGGAGGGGCCTGCCCCCTTTTCCAGCCTTTCCAACGCCTTTTTGACCCTTTGATTGCCCGGTTCTTTTTTGAGCATGAAGCGAAGCGCTTGGAGGGTTTTAGCTTTTTTAGAAGCGTTTAGTTTTGGGTTAGGGTGAAGTTTGCCGGAGGTTTGTTGGGATGAGGCCGCCGCGAAAGCCACGACCGCCCTCAAGGATTCCGAGGATAAGGCGGGGTGTAGTCTGATAATTTTTTCGGGTGAATCGCCCGCCGCTAAATGGCCGAGAACCACATTTAAGGTGATCTGGGTGCCTTTTATTAAGGGCACCCCGCCCAGAATTTTAGGATCACGGATAATGTAATCGCTGAATTTCATCTGAACTATCCTTTCAAATACGCCATCCCCTGAGTTTCTTTTTCTTGTTCAATCCCACTACCATTCGATGCGGTGCGAGGGGCTCCCCATCGGGGACAATTACTTCTGTTGTTGAAGAAACTTCTCCAGTTGCCAAACCGGCCGGCTTTCATGGGCCTTCCACCAAAGCCAAGCCAAAAATAAAATCAACAGGATTTGTAAAAGGGCGACCAACCCGGCTTTCACGAAAACCATAGGCCCCGCAGGGACTTCAGATTGAGTTTCATCTTCTTCATGGTTCATTTTTTCCCCAACGCTTTCCACGCGGAAGCGGGGTATGAAATACATTCGTCCGGTTTTACTGGGTTGACCAATAAGACAGCGGGATCACCCGGTACGGCTTTTGAAAGTCCGCTGCTATCGGCGTCTTTCGAGAAGTATTTACCTTCAAATTCATAGCCAATGGAATAAACAGGGCCGCCTTTAGCGGGGCTGTGGATGTTGTCGATTCTTCCAAAAACCTTTTTCCAAGATTGGACGTGTTTTCTTTCGTGGGTGCCGAAGTAAGCGAATAGGCCCATTAAGGCTAAAAGAGGAATAAGCGAAATATATTGCGGGGGGAGTTTGTTGTTCTCGAACAAGTTGGTAAGAATCAAATAAGTAATGGCAGTAAAAATGAGCCACATTAAAAGAGCTATCAAAGTGAAAAGAAGCAGAGGGAATATTCTAATTTCCACTTTTCGCGGGACGGAATCACCCAATTCCTCTTCCCATTTTTTTAATCTTTTCGAGTAAGCCTCATTCAAAATGGCCCCCCTCGTCATAAAGCATAATTTTCATTGTCCGCGACGGGTCCCCGTCGTGGGGAGCTAACAAAATTAAAAATTTTGCTGACCCCATTTTATTATTTTGAAAGCGTGGCAGATGCAGGCGCTTGAAGGGGTCTTCGCCATTCGACCAGGTCTTCGGGGAAGGGCGGAGGGGCTTGGGTAAACCCGACGATCGCGAAAAGGTCTTTCGTGGAAACTTTGCCCTTCGAGCTTAAGAACAATCCCTGAACATAGGCCCGGGCGCAGAGTTTGCCTTCCGATTCGAATTCCTGGCGCAAATAAAGCCATTTCTCGTCCCAGGCGACCAGTTGGGTCTTGAGCAGGTAGGTGCGAAAAGGTTTGAGCGGGCGGTAATAGCTGATCCGGGCGGCCCCCAGAACGGGGAACCAGTGGTTCTTCAAGATCGAGGGCAAAAACCCCGCCCGGGCCACCAGGTCAAAACGGCCCAGGTCCATCAGGGTCAAATAGCGGCCGTTATTCATGTGCAGGTTATTGTCCAGGTCCGTGGGCCAGACCCGCCCCGGCAGGACCGAGGTTTCGTGAAGCCCCAGTTTGCGGCGCTTCAGTAGCAGGGCCAGGATTAATTTAAGAAGCCGGAAATACAGATTCACAGGGTTGCGTCCTTTGTTTTAATTTAACGAAACCGGGCGGGAGAAGAAAGACTTCAGCGTAGTAATAGCGCATTCAAACTGTAATCCACGAAAAGCCCCTAAAATTTAACCGCCAAGACGCCAAGTTCGCCAAGAAAGTTTTTGATTATTCAAAGAAAACCAAAGACGGAAGAACATTAAAAAAATTATTCCGCATGGGGAATTAGGGTTTGGCGGGAGTGGGGGAAGGGTCCTCCGGCGGTTCAGAAGATGCCTTGAACATCTCCGCCCGCTTGTGGGCCTCGTGGGTCTGGTCTCCGGTCATGCGTTTATCCAGCCATTCCAGGTCGTTGTGCAGATCGGCGATTTTTTCCTCATCCAGGTCGTCGTGCTTCAGGGCGATCAAGAACCACTTGTAAGATTCCACCAGGTCCTTGGGCGTTCCATCCCCCAGGGAACACATCTGGCCCAGGTTGACCTGGGCTTCCTCATCCCCCTGAACCGCCGCCCGATGAAACCAGGTAAAGGCCACGTTCAATTCTTTCGGCATGCCGTCGCCCCGCGCGGCCATCAGGGCGAGGTTCATCTGGGCCGAGGCCAAGCCCTGGTCCGCCGCCTTGGTGAACCAGGTGATCGCGGTGGCGTCATCCCGTTTGACCCCCAAACCCGAATGGTAGAGGAAGCCCAGGTTATTTTGCCCGCCCGGATCCCCCTTGCGCGCGGAACGGTCAAACCAAAGTTTGGCCTTGGTGTAATCCTTTTCAATGCCGTAGCCGTTCTCATACATCAATCCCAGGGCGCACTGGCCCCCCGGGTCGCCTTTGAGGGCGCTTCGGCGGAAATATCCCAGGGCGGCGTCGAAATTCTGGTCTCGCAGGGCTTTTTGACCCAACAAAAGGGGATCATCGGCATAGACGGGCAGGGAACCCGCGCCAAAAAACGTGAGCGCCCACAAAAGGGAAAGTAAAAAGGTTGGTTTGAACATGGAGAAAGCTTACGGCTCGGGGGAAAGAAGGGCAAGCGAAACGAGGAGGGGCGTTTTTAGGAACGAGACAAGGGAACGAGTTGATTCTTCATGGCTTCTTCTTTTCCCACGCAGGCTTCCAGGGAGTGGCCCAGTTCCATGAAATCGAAACCATCCTGAACTTCCGGCTTGAGACCGTACAAAACCACTTTGCCCCCGGCGTTTTTCAACCGCTGTTGAAGTTCCAAGATTCGGCTCCAAGCCCCGGTGCTCACGTAGGAGACCTGGTTCAGATCCACGATCAATCGATTGGCCGAAGGCGGGAGTGACTGGAAGGCTTCGGACAATTTGTTAAGGGTGCCGGCGTAAAGAAAGCCCTTGAGTTCCAGGCAATGAATCGTCGAACGGCCGGGGATCGCTTTGAGTTCATAAGTCAGGGAATCCAAGAACATACTCCGAAGGGATATACGATTTGATGGACTCACTATAAGAGCCGGTCTTTCGGGTTCCCTAGTAAAAACCGCGTTAAAAAGGGAAATCGATTGATTGATACCAGCTAACCCACGGCAAACACGAAGACACGAAGAATGGCCTTTTAGATTAATAACTCAAAGCAAAAGCGAAGACTTGAACAATCCAAATCTTTGTTTTACTTCGTGGCTTTGTGCCTTTGCGTTGGATGTGGGTTTAGCCTGAACAATTACGGAAAAATTTTGACCGAAGTCTTAAAGCCCGAAGTGCATGAGCACCATGCAGGCCAGGACGATGATCAGGAACAGGAAGGGAAGCGCGTTGGAGGACTTTACGATCTGGGCGGCGTTGGGGGCGAAAGCTTTTCCATCCCAAACCTTATTCAGGAGGGCCGGGCCGATCCTGGGGGTGTAAATGAGCATGGCGAGCGTGGCCGCCAGGGCGATCGAGAAGGTGATCCCGTAGGGCGTGCCCCAGGCTTGCATGGTATTCATCTGGCCAAAGACGATGCCCCGGATGAGACCGAGGAGAAAGGTCATTCCGCCGGAAGCGGCCATCCAGATTCGGGTTCTTTTCAGAATCGACTCGTAAAAGGCGCGGGCCTCGGCCGAAGGCCGCGTGAGAAGCGCGGGCCACAGGACGAAATAAATGTAAAAGGCGCTTCCCAACAGGATGCAACCGGCCAGCACGTGCAGGTATTGAAAGATCATCAAACCGATGTTCATGAGGACTCCCCTTATATAGAAGACTTGCGACGGGCGTTATCTTAGGGGGAGCCCGGAAGAAATTCCAAGAGGTTAAGCACCACTAAAAAAACGTCCAACACGAAGCCACTAAGCCACAAAGAACGAAAAGAGAAAGGATTTTGATGATAATTTGAAATGAAGGTTACTTTCGTCTTTCTTCGTGCCTTCGTGGCTTTGTGTTGGCTTTTGGTTTGCCTGGCCTAGTGGTTTCCCTTGCCCCAGACCGAGTCTAAATATTCATCCCGGCCCGAGTTGTCGTGATAGTCCTGGTAATGCTCGGGGTTTTTCTTGTAGAAATCCTGATGGTAATCTTCCGCCGGGTAGAAATTGACGAATTTCTTCACCGGCACCGCGATGGGCTTGTCGTAGCGGCCCGACTTGTCCAACTCCATTTTGGACTTTTCGGCGATTTTTCGCTGGGGCGCGTCCAGATAGTAGATGGCGGCGCGGTAATGCGGGCCCCGGTCCACGAACTGGCCATTGGGGTCGGTGGGGTTGATCTGCCGCCAGAACACATCCACCAGCTTCGCGTAGGTGATCTTCGAGGGGTCGTAAACAATGGAAACCCCTTCGGTGTAGCCCTTATCCCCGTAATCGCCATAGGTGGGGTCGGCCTCCTTCCCATCGGCGTATCCCGCGACCACCTTCAACACGCCCGGAAGCTTTTCAAAGGGCGGGGTCATGCACCAAAAACATCCGCCCGCGAACACGGCCGATTCGGTCGGGCTTTGGGCCTCAAGGGCTGGGGTAAAACCCAGGAACATCAGAAGCAAAGCGCCGAGGATTTTTTTCATGGCTCATCCTTTCGAGGTGACAAAAGAAGATACGCTCGAGCGCATTGAAAGTTACAGACGCCAGCGTAAAAAAGACTCCGTTCCGGGGAAAAGGGCCAGGATTACACGCCCTGAAAAGCCCACAAGATTGTCCGTAACCTCTGGCGAACTACACACTTTTGTCAAAAAGAGGGCCTGCCTTTTTGATAGGAGGTTTCGGGGATGCTTTATTTCATGCCGCTTTCCCCCTCGCTTGCGCCGGTACCGGATTGGTACGGTCTATGCATTATCCAAAGGGACTAGCGGGTAGGCCCCCTAGGGCAAAAGAGGTTGAAGATGTTGACCCCTATGAACGATGAACTCTTCCACGAGCACATGCGCAAGGCCGGTCTGGCCCTCGCCGAAAACCTGGCGTTTGAGAAGGCCTGGCTGAAGATCGAAGACCGCTTGCAGGGCCGCAAGCACCCGGCCGGGCGCACCCTGGTTTGGAAGCCCTTCGCCCCCGGCAATTGGGCGGTCATGGCCCTGGGTTTATGCGTGGCGGTCATGGGTGTTCAAGTTCACCGGAACCGCGTGGACAAGGACGACCTGGATTCTTATTTGGCGGATATCGCCAACCCCACCGCGAATATCGCTTCCGACCCCGTTGAATCGACCGCGTCGATTCTATTGACCGAGCCGGTTACCCGATCCTCCGATGTCCTTCTATCGGACGATGAGGATCGTTCTGAGGCGGTCCCGCCGCTTTATCAGTAAAAGGGCATGGAGCCCAGGCGTTCATGTTCCGTTTTTTTCTTGTCCCCGTAATCCCTACGCTTTTAGAGCTTTCGCTTGCGCCAAAGCTCCCGCCTTCGCCAAGGCTTCCGCCGACGCCCTTAGGGCTGTGGCGGACTGGTCGGTGGGCAAGTCAGTGGACGAGTCGGGAGACAGGTTGTGGGCAACCAAAAATGAAAATCGGGCTTAAATTAAAAAGGTAGAACGTTGAGGGTGGGGAAAAAAGAAAAATCATTCATAATGAGTCCACATGCGCTCGACAAAGACCCGGTGGTTTTTCTTATCGACCTGATAGACCAAACGATGTTGGATATTAATGCGCCTTGAATAAAACCCTTCAAGTTCACCGACCAGCTTTTCATAGGGGGGAAAAGGTGAAAAGGGATCTTTTTCTAGAACATCCAACAAATCATCCGCTTTTTTTTGAAGCCCCGAACGCTTCAATTTAACGGCGTCTTTTCGGGTGGCTTTGCTGAAAAAAAGCTGCCAGGTCACCAGGGGCGCTTTTTAGAATAGGATTTAAGGGTGGGTTTTTTTGATTTAAGAAGGGATTCCTTCATCCCGGGAACACTTAATAGATGGAGTGTCTCCTGCATGGCCCGAAAATCATCCTCCGAGATCAATACCCCGTTTTGCCGGCGGCCGGTGATCTGGATGGGTTCATGGGATTGGGCCGCCAGATCCAGAAGCTTGAATAGGTTGGCCCTTGCTTGGGTTGCGGTTAATGTGGTCATGGGAATCTCCTTCTAGAAGTGTACGTGATAACGTACATGTCGTCAAGCCCCCGTTGAATCGACCGCGTCGGTTCCATTGACCGAGTCGGTCCCGCCGCTCGATCAGTAAAGGGACAGGGGGCCTCATAGGTCTCTTTGGAATATCCTATTCAACTCATGACGGCCCTTGAGGCGAACCGTTCTCCCCAAAAACCCAATAAATTCAGCGGCCCCCTTTTTCGACTCATGGACGAACCCCACCCTTTCATCAAAACATGATTCGTTTTGGGTTCAAACGTGGGAAAATTGGGATCCAGGTAAACAGGATCGATTTTCTTTGTCCACGACGGGGACCC
>CAZGKT010000024.1:0-47842 GCA_964525605.1 uncultured bacterium | reverse complement strand
CGTCCCAGTTGATGGTCGTTCCACCGCTCAAAACGATCTGGAGGTTAGAGTTGGACCCGCTCTGGTTTCCGGGCTCGAATGTGGACGTCGACAGGGTAAAGCCCGAGTTCATCGTCACCGAGTCGGCAACCGTTTCAGTCAAGTGTTTCAACACTTCGCCCGCTTCGTTATAAATATTCACCGATACCGTCGCCAGGTGACGAGCCACAATTATCGATTGGGTTTGGGTATTAACCACTCCCTCGGGATCGATATTATCCACCTTGACGAAATACTGTCCGTTCGTCACTTCCGTTCCGTTGGAATTGGTCCCGTTCCAGGTGCCCAGCACGACTCCATGAAAGGAAATTTGGACGATGTCATTGATGGAGGTGAGGGAAGTGGTGCTGATATTCACGCTCTGGATCGCCTCCGAGAAATCCTTCGGGGCCAAAATCAAGTCCACCAGTTCTCCCGCCTCGTTGTAAACCCCGATGCGCACCTGGAAATTGCCCTGGATCGTCAGGGCCGCATTGGTGACGGTTGGCACGACAACATTGGGCGGATAGTTCCAGGCCGCATAGTTGGTAATGGCCTGACCACCCGGCATGAAATCATTCACCGTGGCATTGTAGGTATAGCTGTAATTGCCCGGAGGCATCGAAGGGAAGGACCAGACGAGCAGGTTTCCCGTACCGGGCGTGGGTGCAACTGTAGGCAGAGGGTAAGCGGTAAAGGTTCCGCCTGGAGGACTCGAAGGCTGGGGCGCCGAAACATAAGTCAGGCCCGCAGGAACCGTATCCGTGATATTCACGTTGGAAGCCCCACCAAAGGGAACATCGACGTTCAAGGTGAAGACCAGCGCTTCATCAGACGAAGGGGCCGGATCGGAAACCTTCTTCGTCACGTTCACCAGAACAAAAACTGTTGGAGTCACGGTGGGAGTCACCGTAGCTGTAACCGTCGTGGTTGGAGTGGGGGTATTCGTCATGCTGGGGGTATTGGTAACCGTGTAGGTGGCGGTAGGTGTTTTAGTATCGGTGGCCGTATGGGTATTAGTGGGGGAAACTGTGGGGGTATAGGTATTGGTAACGGTAAGCGTGTTGGAGGGGGTCCAGGTATTTGTGAACGTATAGGTGGTCGTGGGGGTTTTCGTGGGAGTTTCGGTGTAAGTAAACGTGGGGGTGGATGGGGGTGTGTCGGTCGGAGTATTCGTCTGGGTGTAAGTGACTGTGATCGTAAAGGTATTTGTCGGTGAAACCGTGGGCGTGTGGGTGTCGGTGACCGTGGGTGTATTGGAGGGTGTCCACGTGTTGGTGACCGTAAAGGTGTTCGTAGGCGAAACGGTGGGCGTATGGGTATCGGTGACGGTGGGAGTATTCGATGGGGTCCATGTCGCCGTGACCGTAAAGGTATTCGTTGGTGATACCGTGGGCGTTTGGGTAAAGGTCTGGGTCGGCGTATTGGTAACGGTATAGGTTGGCGTCTGGGTGGGGGTGTCAGTGGGAGTTTGAGTCGGCGTCCAGGTTGAGGTTTGGGTAGGTGTCTGGGTGGGAGTTTGAGTTGGGGTCTGGGTTGCGGTGTTCGTGGGAGTTCGAGTGGGAGTAGCGGTTGGGGTAATCGTGGGGGTATCGGTATTGCAAATGATATTGGCGACGACCGCATTGGAGGTTACCGCTTGTGGCGCGGTGGTGTCATCCATAATAGAGGCAACATTTGTAATCGCTCCAACACCCGCACAGGTCACAGGGCCCCACCAAGTCAGGGTGGTCAGGGGCTCATCATAAATAGTCGCCGGGAAACTCCACTTTAAAACATTTCCATTCTGATTAAAGGTTAGGCCGGAATTTTGTCCGCCATAGCTCATCCCCGTGGGAAGAGTGTCCCAAATTCTCGTGTTGATGGCCGGATCATCGGAAAACATGCGCAAATTGGCGTAAAAGTCTCGTCCATATCCATAAACGGCTGGGTTACCCTCTGAAGAAGGGTTTGCCTGCCAGCCATATTGATAATTATTCCCCGCCGCGCAAGAGATGTTACTGAGGGCCGTGGTGGTTGTGTAAGAGATATCCCAAACCCCGGGCGCTGGCGGGGTAGTGCCAACCGGCCAAACCACAGCATCGACTGTGATGGTTCCACCCGAATTGGTGATCTGCGTCTTCACCGTGTACCAGGTGTTGAATAATACACCGTTCTGTAAGGCGGGTGATTTGAACAACGCGGGATTGATGACAGCTTTTACAGCTTTATATTGACCGGCGTATTGACCGCCTGGGGGATCATTTTCCTGAAGGGCCAGATATCCCGGGGAAGCATCATGGGAAAGGATCAAAACAAACCCTACGTTGTTCGCCGTATTGACCGCCAATACCATGCTCGCGTCCTGTCCGTTATCGGTTGGCCCACCCCCCTGGGCAGCGGAAAGTGTTGAAGGAATTTCGATGTCGCCTTCCACTTCGTAGGTTCCTCCGCCGCAAAAGGGCGAAACCGGATTACTTCTTAATAGGGTTTCATACCCTTCGGTATTGTTACTGTTGGCGTTGGGAGTTTGCACGTCGATATAATTGCCTTCCAATGGATCATTTCCCACCGTAAAGGTATCCACCTGACCACCGCCGCCTTGCGCGGCATAGAGCGTCCCATCGTAACCAGATATATTGTTCCCGGTCGTGCTGGAACTCCCAACCGTATCATTTCCATAGGAGTCGGACGTTTGTAAGCTGGTCCCCCCCACGGCATAACTCAAGGTGTAGGTCAAGGTATCGCCGCTGTTCACCGTGGTTAATGATTCTTGCTTGGAAAGCTGAAATTTCCCGCCCACTTCGACATTCGCGCTTGAGTTGGGAGCAGTTAAATCAGAGGAGGCGATTGAGGCGGTGTTCGTGATTTCAGTTCCGGCACCCACCCCAAGGTTGACCTTGGTCAAAACCCAGACATAACCTTGGTTGACACCCGCCGTATGAGGCAAGACCCAGGTGGCCGTGTTCCCAGCCAAGGTTCCAAAAGCGCTAATCTCGGCTCCGTTGGCCGTGGTTGGAGTCACATCCGAAGGCAGCACATCGGTGATTGTCACCGGACCGTCGTTCGTATAGGTGTAATCCATCCGAAAGAGGATCAAATCGCCCGGATTGGCAGTATTTCCTTCCGCGGATTTTGCGAAGGCGGAAATACTTGGGGCGGGTTGAGGCACTGCCACGGTGGTATGGTTGGTGGATTCGATATCTCCCAGATCGCCACATTCGGCGTCGCAACCGCTCCCCCCCACCACGAAATTATAAGTACTTCCGGCCGTAAGGGTATTGGGAACGGTTACGTTGAAAACCACCGTCGTTGGGGTTGAAGTCCCAATGGTTTCAACAAAACCTTTATCGCCCGCCCCGGGGTTTACGGTGCTTGCGGAACCATTACTGGCACCATAAATAACAAATGTTTGGTTCGGCAAATTGCAGGTTTGAATGGCGGTGGATGTCGAGTTGAAAGCCCCAATGAGATATTCTTGATTCCAGTTGTTGGTTTCATCGTAAACGACGGTTACTGGGATGGTTTGACCTAAAGTCGCCGAGGCAACCGTTGTGACGCTGATAATATTTGTACCGCTAGCGCATGCGGCCAATAGAGCTCCCGGCATTAACGCCAAGCCCGCCACTAATGGGCCAATATATTTATTAATATGCTTTTTCACGGGCACTTGCGCCTTTGGTTCTCATAACAACTTTTTGTTTCTTGCGCCATCAAGGATTGAAGGAAGGCTAAATGGAGAGTCGAAAGCGAGGTCGGCAACAATACTTTGTTCTTCAATGTTGCTGGTAAAGTGTGCCCAATAGCCTTTTAAAATCGTTTTTAGATTTTGGTTGTAGATGCAACAAATACAAATTAGTTTCAATCCGTACAAAAAGTATAGCAACAAATATAAAAAAAACGCTTTTTTGGGGTGTTTTGAGGGGTAAAAATTAACGTGAATCAATAGGGCTTGTTGCGTTAAACCAAAATTTTAAAATAAATTCTCTTTATTTTGGTTCAAAAAAAAACACCTATAACAAAAAAGGCGCGACCCCAATAGTGGCCGCGCCTTTTTGAATTAAGGAGTCTTAGTGGATAAAGACGATCTTATGAGCCGTCGTCTGCGTCGCGCCCTGCGGGTCTTCTATTACGACCACCGCGATATAAAGCCCGCTGGCCACGCCGTAACTCCCGTTCAACGTTTGCGTGGTGGGATCCCATGTCGCGTAATTGTTTCCGGGAAGGCTTTGCACCTTGGCCACCAGTTCCCCCGCCACGGTGTAAATATTCGCGCTCACACTGTAATTGCCTCCCACCCGAATAGTGATGAAGGGCGGAGGATTGTTTTTCGGGCTGTAGGGATTCGGGTAAACACTCACATAGCCGTTCGGCAGGTCCACTGAGGTGCGGTAAATCGTAACTTGTTTGCTCACCGTGGCGTTCCCGCCCTGACCGTCAACCGTGGTCACCACAACCGTGTATTGGCCGTTGGTGAGGAACTCTCCATTGTCGCCGCGGCCATCCCAGGTGACGGTGGTTCCACCGCTCAAGGAGATCTTCAGATCCGAACTACTTCCGCCCTGTAATCCCGGCGAGAAAGTTGAAGTCGATAAGGTGAAGCCCGTATTCATCGTCACCGCGTCGGCTACTACTTCGTCCAAGTGTTTTACGATCTCACCGGCCTCGTTGTAAATATTCACGTTCACGGTCGCCAGGTGACGGGCCACCAGCACGGACTGGGTCTGGGTGTTGACCACTCCCTCGGGATCGATATTGTCCACCTTCACGTAGTACTGGCCGTTCGTCACCTCTTGCCCTCCGGTAGTGGTGCCGTTCCAGGTGGCCAGCACGACTCCGTGGAAGGTGATTTGGATGATGTCATTGATGGAAGTCAGAGTGTTGAGGTTCATGTTCACGCTCTGGATCGCCTCCGAGAAATCTTTCGGCGCCAAAAGCAGGTCTACCAATTCTCCCGCCTCGTTGTAAACCCCGATGCGCACCTGGTAATTGCCCTGAATCGTCAAGGCCGCGTTAGTGACGGTTGGCACCTGAACATTGGGCGGATAGTTCCAGGCCGCATAGTTGGTGATGGGCATGCCACCCGGCATAAAATCATTCACCGTGGCGTTGTAGGTATAGCTGTAATTACCCTGCGGCATGGATGGGAAGGACCAGACCAACATATCCCCCGTCCCGGGTGTGGGAGCCACCGTGGGAAGAGCAACAACAGAGAACGTTCCGCCTGGCGGGCTTGAGGGTTGGGGCGCTGAAACATAAGTCAATCCTGCGGGAACCGTATCGGTGATCGTCACGTTAGTCGCCCCGCTGAAGGGAACGCTCACATTTAGGGTGAAAACCAACGCCTCATCCGACATGGGAGCCGGATCAGATACCTTCTTAGTCACATCTACAAGCACATAGGCCGTGGGTGTAGCGGTTTGAGTCGCCGTGGCGGTGACCGTCGCTGTTGGAGTAGGGGTATTCGTCATGGTTGGGGTGTTAGTGACAGTGTTAGTCGCAGTAGGTGTTTTAGTATCGGTCACCGTATAGGTGCTAGTGGGACTTACAGTAGGGGTGTAGGTGCTAGTATCGGTGGGAGATAATGTCGGAGTAAAAGTAAAGGTCTGTGTATAAGTAAATTGTGGAGTCTGAGTGGGGGTGGCCGTATCCGTGTTGGTGGGTGTCACGGTGTTGGTTACCGTAAAGGTATTGGTGGGTGACACGGTCGGAGTGTACGTAAAGGTCTGGGTGGGGGAAACGGTCGGCGTAATGGTATTAGTCACCGTGGGGGTATCTGTCTGTGTGTAAGTGGCGGTCGGGGTGGGCGTTTGTGTCGGCGTGTTAGTAGGTGTATAGGTCGCCGTTTGGGTTGGGGTTGCCGTTTGGGTAAAGGTCGGGGTCTGAGTTGGCGTACTGGTGGGGGTATTGGTGGGCGTATAGGTCGCGGTATTGGTCGGGGTATTCGTCGGGGTGTTGGTAGAACATATGATAGAAGCTATGACTGTATTGGAAGTTACGGGGGCAGCCGACAAGTCATCAAATATTTCCGAAACGTTCGTCAACCCGGATTCCCCGGCACAAGCCGCCACCCCCCACCAGGTGATCGATCCGGACTGGTCATAAATTGTTCCCGGGAAAGACCAGAGCAAAGGAACAGGGCCAGAGCTGGTGACTGGAGAAGCGCCGACATAGGTAATTCCCGTCGGGGCCGTGTCCCAAACACGGGTGTTAACGGCCGGGTCATCCGCAAACATGCGTAGATTGCTGAAGAAATCACGGCCAGCAGAATAGGTTCCACTCGCCGATCCCGGATTCGATTGAAAACCGTATTGCCAAATCTGACCGCTAGAGCAGTTCATGCCGGTTGCCGCTTCCGTTGTCGTATAGTCAATGTCCCATTGATTAATGGGTTCGGGTGTTCCAACAGGCCAAACCACCGCCTTAATCTCAATTGAACCGCTGGCCAAATGGGTAACTTGGGCCTTAATGGTGTACCAGGTATCCGCATTCACGGGAGGGTTACCTGACATCGCGGTTGATTTGAAACCCGAATTGACTTTTATGACCGGGAAATAGGAATTGGACGCGCTGTTTTCTTGAAGGGCAAAAAATCCAGGCGCGTTATCGCGCGAGAGGATCAACTCAAAACCGTAATGGGGCGCGGCCACTTGATCCATTATGACGAGGGTAGCATCTTCTCCCGGTGCGTTATTCGATCCATTCTGCAGCAACGAAGGGATATCAACATCCCCTTCCACCTCAAAAACATCACCCACCGGGCAGAAAGGAGATTGTGGTGAATTTCTAAGAAGAGGAACGTAACCATCCGTGTTGTTATTGCCCCAGGTTTGGACATCTAAATAATTTCCCTCAGTCACTGGATCGTTCCGAACGGTCCATGTCACGGCATCATTGGGATCATCGGTGTAAAACTGGGTTCCGTCATAACCCGAAATAGTATTAACAGGAGGGTTTCCTACGCCATACCACGTCGAACCAACGGTGTCGTTCATGAAAGAATCGGATGTCTGCAGGCTGGTACCGCCAATACTGTAGTTGAGCGTATAGGTCATGGTATCCCCGGCATTAATTGTTGTTACGGATTCGTTCTTGGATAACTGGAATTTTCCGCCAACTTCAACGCTCGTTGAGGAATTTACCTGGCCCACATTTGAGGATTGAGCTGTCGCAGTGTTATTGATTTGTCCAGTAACCGCGGCATTTACTTTAGTAAGAACCCAAACATAACCGGCCACTTTGGCGCTGCTAAAGGGCAAAACCCAAGTGGCTGTTGACCCAGCGATTGTTCCCCCCGAACTGATCTCGGACCCATTCGCCGCAGCCAGACTCACCTGGCTTGGAAGAGGGTCCGTAATGGTTACGGGACCCGTATTGGTATAGGTGTAATCCATTCGGAAAAGAATCAAATCACCGGGTGTGGCGGTATTTCCTTCCGCCGATTTGTCTAGTGTGATCGCAGGCGGGGGAAACGGTACGCTAAAGGGAATCGTCTGGATGGCCCCATCCATTTGGTTGCCATTACACCCGGTATAATTAGTCCCATATTGTAAATTTAAATAATAGTTACCTTGGGTCAGGCTATTTGGAAGGGTCAGATTCCAAACAATGGTTTGGGGATTGGCATTCACATAAGGAAAACAAACGTCACTTGAATCCGATCCTTCCAAATAGGTTTGATTTGCACCTCCACAGGGAATGCTTCCATTGTTGGGACTTACAGCTAGGAGGAAACAAGAGCCTTGGTATTGATTGTTTTGGGTATAAACCACAGTCACAGAAATCGATTGTCCCGGGTTTAGGACTGAGCCGGGGGTAAAAGAAGTTAAGGAAGAAATCACAACAGATGCATAAACGGACATTGGGCAATATAAAAAGCCAATAAGAATAAGGCCCAGAACCTTTGTCTTGTTTAACGATTTAACATTTCTCATCTTTTAACCCTAATTTGAAGTTAACTTTTATTAAAATTCAATTAATAACCCATGTTAAAGGAGCAAAATGCTTGCCATTGCTAACAGAAATACTACCCGTAAATCCTAAGCATTTTGATGTTTCAAATCACCTTTGACTGAATTCTACATACATAACGTCAGTTTTTCTTACTTGTTGAGGTTTTAACGATAAATATTTTACTAGAAAAATATCAATTTTTTCAGGTTTTCACGGTCTTTCATAAAATAATTAGGAAATAGAACAAAATTTCAACCCAGCATATCCCGAATTAACTCCCAAACCTTATCAGGCGTGATCGAGGTTAAACATTCTTGATGGGTATGCTCTCCTTCTTGGGCCTGCGGCGGATAGGGACAGGTATTGAGGTCGCAGGGGCCGCAATCTAAGAAATGTTGAAGATGGCGGTGGCGCGGGTCGCCGGGCTTGACCCAACTGATTCCCCAGTGGGGTCCGCAGAGGGTGAGACTCTTCACGCCTTGGGCCTGAGCCAGATGCTGAGGGGTCCCATCGTTTCCTATAAGAAGGTCCAACTTACCGATGAAGGCAGCGGCTTGAAGGAGTGTGGTTTCGGGTTTTACCCTTACGGTTCCCTCCAACCCAGCGACAATTTCTTTAACCAAATCGCCATCCTGAGGCCCGCCCACCAAGATTGGTCTCACGCCGAGTTCCTTTTTCAAACGCTCGGCTAACTGACGCCAATAGCGGACAGGCCATCGTTTGGACGGCCAGGTTCCGGTGGGGTTCAACCCGATTCGGGGTCCCGCCTCAGCCCACTCGCCCCGGGAAAACAATTCCTCCGCCCATTCCCTTTCTCCGCCAAAGTAAAGCTCGGTGTCAATACAATCGGCGGGAACACCCAGCGCCCTAATCAAATCCAAATTAACCTCGCCCTGGTATTTGCGAACCTTGTTCTTCGGAACCGGATGGGTAAAAGCCCATTGGCGAAAACGGAAAGCGTAGCCAGCTCGCAGGGGCGCGCCCGTGGCCAGGGTCAACCAGGCGGAACGGGGTTCGGCGGCCAGATCAACTACCCAATCGAATTTAGACTTTCGAAGGGCGGACAAAAAGGAAATGGTTTCTCCCCAGGTTGAGGATTTCTCCGGAAGAGTCCATATTTTTTTTAAGCGGGGATTATGTTCAAGTATGGGAGCGCAAAATTCACGGGTCAAAAAATGCAATTCGGCGGAGGGAAAAGCTTTTTGCAGGGCGCGCAACAGGGGAGTGGAGAGCACCACATCCCCGATGCCCTTGAGGCGGATGAGAAGTATCCTGCCGGGAGCGGTTGAAACCATTTTTATTTAACGGGAGTCAACCACTCGAAACGATCGGGAGTCTCGCCGTGGAGAATATCGAAAAACGCTTTTTGCACCCTTTCGGTGATCGGGCCTCTTTTGCCGTCTCCGATGACGATATTGTCAATCTTGGCGACCGGCACAATCTCGGCGGCCGTTCCGCTCAAGAAAACTTCATCGGCGATGTAAAGACTTTCCCGGGGCAGGACCTGCTGGCGGATCTCCACGCCCAGTTCGCGGGCCAGAACAAATAGGGAATGGCGCGTGATACCCGCCAGGATGGAAGAATTAGTGGGAGGGGTAAAGATGACCCCGTTCTTCACAATGAACACGTTCTCGCCCGAACCCTCCGAGACATAGCCGTAATGGTCCAGGGCGATGCCTTCGTCAAAACCGTCCTGCGAGGCTTCCATCTTGACCAACTGCGAATTGAGGTAGTTCCCTCCCGCCTTGGCCAGGGTGGGAAAGGTATTCGGGGCCGGTCGGTGCCAGGAAGAAATGCGCACCGAAATGCCCTTGGTCAGTGATTCTTCGCCGAGATAGGAACCCCAAGTCCAGGCCCCGATGGCCACTTGAAGCGGATTGTTCAGGGGATAGACCCCCAACGCACCGTAACCCCGAAAAACGATGGGCCGGATGTAACAGGACTTGAGTTTATTGACCCTGACGACTTTCAAAACGGCTTCATTAAAATGTTTCTTGGTATAGGGAATTTCCATTCGGTAAATTTTGGCCGAATCGTAAAGCCGGTCGATGTGGGCTTCCAGCCGGAAAACGGCAGGGCCCCGGGGTGCGTCGTAGCATCGAATCCCTTCAAATACGCTGGAACCATAATGAATCACATGGGACATGACATGGATGTTGGCTTTTTTCCAATCAACCAATTTTCCATCAAACCAGATTTTTCCTTTGCCGAACAAGGGACGCTCCTAAACGAAGGGGGTAAAGAGGCGCCATTATAAGGAGAAAGTGCCCGGGTGGCTCGAAAAAACCTGGAGCCTGTTTTGATCGAGGTTCTAAATCTTCGAGACGAACGGTTCCTTCATCATTTCCAGGGCGATTCGGGACACCTCTTTGACCGAAAGATCGCTCATGCAGGCCATGAGGGGACAACGTTCCAACCCACAGTGGGAACAGGACACCTCGTGATAGGCGAACCGATGGGGCGCACCATATGGAAACCAGATTTCGGGCTCCCCGGGACCGAATATTCCCAGGGTGGGCGTACCTACCGCGGGACCGATGTGCATGGGCCCTGAATCATTGGCCACCAAAAGGTCGGCTCCCGCGATAAAAGAAACCAGGCCTCTTAACGAGGGTCGGTGGATGAAGAGCCAATTTTTTCCAGCCTTTTCCTCAAACCCGCGAGCCAATTCATCTTCTTTTGGGCCAAAGATAAAAACGGGCCTCAACCCTTCAGGTTCCAAGCCCCCGGCCAGTTCGATGAATTTTTCCAGCGGCCAATGTTTGGCGGGCCAGCTGGCCCCAGGGGTGAAAACCGCCACCCTTTCACTCGCACCCATCTTGGCCCTGCCCCAAACTTTCCGCACCTGGTCTTTTTCTTCATCGGATACATAAAGCTCAGTCTGGTAGGAATCGGAAGGTGAGAGGCCCAAGGCACGAACCTGATCCAGATAAGCCTCGGTCACTTTGCGGCGTCCGGATGGGAAAGGATCAGAGGACCGCTTGGCGATGAGGTTGTAAGCCCAGGACCTTCCCCTTCCCTCAAAACCCACTCGGATCCCTGCCCCGCTGAAAAAAGACATTCGGGCCGTGCGGGGATTGCCGAAAAGATCCAGGACAGCGTCAAAACGATGGGCACGGATCTCTTTTCCTAATTTCCAAAGAGCGAAGGGATTGTTCTTTCGGGCTGGGTCCAATGTCAGCAGACCAGCAACTCCAGGGTGATGCATCAACACATCCGCATAGAAAGACTCGGTCAGATACCAAACTTCCACATCCTTCCCCGCCGAACGCAGGATTTGCGGAATACCTGAGGAAAGAATCACATCTCCCAGAAAGCGGGGACGAAGAAGAAGGATTTTGCGTGGGATCGTCATTCTAAAAAACCACAGTCCGTTTCATCAATTGCTTCAAGGCTCGCAGAACCGCCTCGGGTTCCAAGGTTTTTAAACATTCGTGCTTTTTCTCGACGCAAACCGATAAACCACAGGGCCGGCAGGGGACTTCTTTTAAGACGACCGGATGACGGGTCTCCCCGTAGGGATGCCAACGGCTGACCTGTTCGGGTCCCCAGACGGTCAGGGTGGGCGTTCCCACCGCCGCGGCCAGGTGCCTCGGCCCCGAATCCACGCTCACCACCGCCAGGGCTTTCTGATACAGTCCCAAAAGTGGAGTCACCCGGCTTCCGCTGTAGGCGGGGATGGTTTTTCCCATGATCTTAATAATCTTATCCAGATCCTTTTTTTCCAGCGGGGCGCAGGTGGCGAAAACCTTCATGCTGTTTTTCAACAACTCGGAAATCAAGACCGCCCATTTTTCCGGATACCATTCCTTGCTGGCGCAACTGGCGAAGGGGTTCACGGCCACAATCGGGTCCTGAACCTCGAAGCGGTTGGCTTTCCAGAATGTATCCGCGAACTCCTTGGCTTCCGTGGGCACAGGCCAATAACCATCCGCCCGATCATGGGGCTGGGGAGTCAGGCCGATCAATTCCAAAATACGCCTGTCCAACTCCACAGCAGGAACTGTCAATTCATCCTCACCCCGCGCCGTTAATTGATAAAAATTTCGGACCGGGGGCAAGTCCAGACCCACCAGGAGGCCCGGTTTGGCCCGGGAGATCAATTGAGCGCTGCGGTGCGCGGCCGATAGGTCGATCGCCAGGTCGAAACGCCTTTTCTTAATCGCCGAAACCAACCGTTGGTTTTTCCAGGCTCTTGTCAGAAAATTCTGGCGATCGATGGACCCTCGATGATAGGTCAATATTTCATTTACCCAACCCGAATGCCGGTACAACTCATGGGCAGGGGGCTGGATCAGGGCCGTGATCCAGGCCTTGGGAAAAGCCTGGCGGACTGCCTCAAAACAGGTTCCAGCCAGGATGCTGTCCCCCAGGGGGCGCAATTTCGCCACGAGAATCCGTTTCAAAGCCCTACCCCTTTCGGGGGAATGACCCCGGTGATTCGAATCTTTTCTGAAAGCCTCTTCTGCGCTTCCCCGAAAACCGCTTCAACCGTTATTTCCCTCAAACAAGGGTAACCGATAGGACAGGTTTTCTGGAAGCAGGGACTGCAATCCAGGTTTTTCGTGATCAGGGAGTGGCCCTTACCGAAAGGACCGGTCCACAAGGGGGACGTGGACCCAAAAATCGCCACGACCGGCGTTCCCACCGCCGCGGCCAGGTGCATCGGCCCCGAGTCGTTTGTGACCAAAAGGCGGCACCGGGAAAGCACTGCGGCAAGAACTTGCGCCTCTGTTTTACCCGCCAGATTGAGGAGGCGTTTGGAATCAACTTGGCTTAATCCATTCCAAAGAGGAGCCAGAGCGGCTTCCTCCTCCGCCGTACCCAAAACCACCAGCGTTTCCTTACGGCGTGTTAAAAGAAGTTTTATCAGCTCCCTCCAATACTCCAATGGCCAGCGTTTCGCCGGGCCGTAGGCCGCCCCAGGCCCCAGGGCGATCACACCCTTGGATGCTTGTCTTCCCAAGAGGCGGGCCGCCGATTGCTTGGCTTCAAGGCCTATCCCCGTTTCCAGCCGATAGAGTTTTGCCCCTGTTTTCCGGCCGAAAGCCTTTTGCGCCAGGGAGAGATAATCCCAAACCAGATGGATCTTGCGGTCATCCGGATGATCGATGGGGTGGGTTAAAAAAATGTCCCGCCCTTCGGCACTCCAGCCGATCCGAACCGGGATCTGGGCGGCCAAAAACAGGAAAGCGGAGGAAAGGGAGGATGGAAAGGTCAGGGCCGTGTCGAAGCCTTCCGCCCGAAGGGCAGAGGCCATATTCCAAAATACTTTGGGGCCGCCCGTGGAAAGGGGCAAGACCCGGTCCATACCCGGAAAGACCGACCAGAAACCTTCCACACGCGGATGAGCCAGAAGAGTAATTTTAGATTTGGGGAATAACTTTCGAATCTCCCGCAAGGCGGGAGAAGCCATGACCGTATCCCCAAGCCAGTTGGGGACGCGGATTAAAAGGTTCGAAAAGGGGCTGGTGGGTGAGTGCCGGAGGTTTCGCACAGAAGTTCATTGTAGGTTTTCCGAAGGAATTCCGTAAGTCTTTTGGATGAAAAAAGTTCCACGGATCGTTTTCGAACCCATTTTTTCACCGAACCCAAGGGACGGTGGCGTTGGATCTCCAGGATTTTACGGATACTTTCCACCGAACCTTCCTTGAAAATCATTTCTTCCCGGCCGATGACTTCCGGAATGGCCCCGCTATCCGATCCCATCGTTGGAATCCCGCAGGCCATGGCCTCGGCCAAAACATATCCAAATTGTTCTTTCCAACGCTTCCGCGTCAAACTCGGTAATATCACCAGATCCGCCAACCGGTAATAGCGAGGCATTTCTTTGTAGGAAACAAATCCGGACAGATGGATTCGCGATTCGAGATGGTATCGTTTCACCCATTCTTCGACCCCTTCCTCATCCTTTCCCACAAGTAATAAATGGAGCTTTGAATCCGATTGGTACATTCGCCGAAAGGCTTCTAAAAGGCCAAAGGTCCCTTTGCTGCCGGCCAAACGCCCGACATACATCAGGGTAAAGGCACCGGAAGGTATCCCCAGAGAGGAAGCCAGACGTGAATCTCGAGACCCCGGGGTAAAATGATCCGTGTCGATGGAATTGGAAATGCGCCTAATCTTGAAGTCCGGCACGCCTTCCTGAAGAAGTGTTTGGCGGGCGCCTTCCGAAGCGGCGAGAAAAAGATCAGCGTTCTCGCGCACCGTCTTCTTGATATGGCGTTCCATGAACTTTTCCTCGTTCAGGAAGGGAATATTCTCTAACTGGGTGACGACGAGCTTTCCTCCGTACCTGCGCCTGGCCAGGGCCGCCTCAAAGCTGTAGCAAAAAGATTGATCCTTCAGGTGATAGAGGTCGAAGCCTTTAAGCTGATCCCGCATCCCGCAAAAACTGAAGGTGTCACCCTGAATCAAGTCCCGAGCCGCCTGCCATTGGCGCCATCCCCTCTCGAAGGGTATTTGACCCGCGATAGGACACCAGAGGGTTTGCTTCGCAAGACCCATCGACCCGGTTTCGAACTGGGTGATATGGGGTTTGAACGCCGTAATATCGAATTCATTTCGGAGAGGTTCGTAGGATTGCATTTCAAAGGGGTTGAGAAGAGGGCCGCGGATGATGGCAACTCTAGGTTTGCGTCTCATCGGCTCCTCCGTAAAGACCGTTTCACGGCCCCCTCCGCCAGGTCCACCGTCAAATCTTGCATGCACTTGAAATGGCCCAGGGGACAGGACGATTTGCCATGCACATCACAAGGTCGGCAGGAAAGCCCCGCCACTTCCACCACCGAATGCGGTCCCCAGGGTTCGAACCCGAGGGACGGGGCGGTGGAACCGTATAAAACGACCACCCGGCAGCCCCGGCCCGAGGCCAGGTGGGTCAAGCCTGAATCGTTGCCGATGAACAACTCGCACCGCGATAAAAGGGACAGGCTTTGCTCCAGGGAAAAATATTCCGGAACGCACAATCCCCTTTCCAGGGCGGTTCCCCTCATCCGAGCCTGAATTTTATGGATCAGGGAAACTTCTTCCCCGCTTCCAAACCAGAAAATCTGGCATCGGTAATCCTCAACCAGGCGGGAGGCCAGTTCGGCGTACCGTTCCCACCCCCACCGTTTGGTGGCCCATCTCGCGCCGGGACCCAGTCCTACCACGATTTGGGAGGAAGAAATTTTTCGACGTTCCAGAAATTCCCGCAAAAAAGCCTGGTTCTTTTTGGATGCGTAAATCTCGAAGTTGATCTTGGAGGCGGGGCGGAACCCGAGGGGTTCCAGTATCTTCAGGTACTTGAGAATGGTATGAAGACTTTCATCCTTTCGGGCCTTCCGAACCAGGAGCCGGCGTTGGACCGCCTCCTTGTCGTAAACCAGCGCCCGGGCATTTTTCAAGAAAAACAGGACCAGATGGGTCCGAAGGGAATCGTGAAGATCCAGCACAAGGTTGGGTTGAAGCGCCTTCAGCCGGGAAAGATGATTGAAGAAAGCTCCCAGGCCTTTCCCTTCCAGGGGGATCACCCCGCTTAAACCTGGATGGGCCGCCACCACAGGAACATAGGCTTTCTTCGTGGCGAGATGGATTTCAGCCTCCGGCCAAACTTGCCATAGCCGGTCCAAAAGCGGATTCACCAGGGCCACATCCCCCAGGGAGGAATAGCGAAGGATAAGTATCTTTTTTTTAGCTGAATCCGCAGGAGCCGGAGAAACAACCTTGGCTTTCATGCCGTTTCCGTTCGGGATTGAGGCTCGGGAGAGCAGGCCAGGGAGAGGTTTTTCAAAACCATATCCCAATGGTTCCTTCCCCCTGAAACTTGCCACTGGATATCCAGGGCCAGGATGGGGATTTCTGATTTGAAGTTCTTCGGCAATTTGACGGCGTCTTTCTGGGTCGTCACCAGGCACCCCAGACCTCTCATCCGAGCGTCATCGAGGATTTCGCCGAGTTTCTCCCGGGTGTAGGGATAATGATCCCGAAGGGTATAGGCGTGGCGGACCAGTACCTTGAACTCGGCCAGTGTTCGGATAAAAGAAAGGGGGCTAGCCACGCCGGAGAATGCTCCCACCGAAAGGCGGTCGAGAGATCCCGGTTTGACCTCCTTTCCCGTTTCCAGATCCGTCAGGTGCTCGGGATGGTAGCGGGATTCCACCAGGTAGGCCCGGGGGTTGTGATGACGTAAAACCGTTTTGATATCTTCCGGGCTTCGGGCCTGGTTGACCTTGTTCAAAATCAAGACATCGGCTTCCGCCAGGGCCGCCAGTGGTTCCCGAAGGAGACCCGCCGGTAACACCCATCCCGTCGAGAAGGGGTTAATTCCGTCCAGCACAACGATGTCCAGATCCCGGTGAAGCTGGAACCTCCGTTGATAACCGTCATCCAGGATAATCAGGTCGGGATGAAAATCCCGGATGACTTCCAGTCCCGCCTGGTACCGGTTCGCGCCGACAATGACCGCCGCCTGGGGGCAATTCTTGGCGATCAACACCGGCTCGTCGCCCCCCTCCTCGGGAGTGACCAGAATCCTCTGGCCGTCGGACACCCAGACCACCGCCCCCTTTTTGTTCTTTCGGCGGTAACCCCGGCTTAAAACCGCAACTCGCTTTCCTTCCTCGCAAAAATGCTGGGCCAGGGCAATCACCACCGGCGTCTTTCCGGTGCCTCCCGTCGTCAGGTTGCCCACGCTTACCACCGGGCAGGCCAACCGTTTACGGGCGAAAAAACCCGACCGGTAGGCGGTCTTCCGGGCCCACCATCCGGCCAAATAAGGGAAGGAAAGAATTTTAAGGAGGCCGAGAAAGATCCTTCCGGTCCACTGACGAGGCTTATCGTGGAGAAACTTGAGATAGGCGGTTTCCAGATCCATGGTTTCCCTAATCTAAGATGGTGAATCAAGCGGCCAACGGGCCAATACGTTTTCCAGGGTGCGTTGGGTCGCGCCCCTCAGGGAGCGGACGGCTTCGAACGCCTTTTTCCCGGCTAGACGAGAGGTTTCCCCCTTGGACCAATCGCCAAAAACCCGGACCAGATCCCCCGCCTGGGTCAAGCGAACCCCGCCCCCCGATTGAAGGAGGGCGTCCGAGGCTTCCCGCACATTTTGAAGATGGGGGCCGAAGGCCACTGGAACCCCGCACAGGGCCGGTTCCATGACATTATGACCACCGACTGGAACCAGGGTTCCTCCCACAAAAGTACCGCGCGAGGAGGCGTAGGACAAAGATAACTCCCCCATCGTATCCAGCACAACCACCCGGTGGGCCTCATCGCTTTTTTGTAATTCGGACCTGAGGCAGCCTTCCACCCGCGCTTGACGGAGCTTTTCCATGTAAACCGGAGCGTTTCGCAGGTGTCGGGGACAGAGGACCAGGCGAATCTGAGGCGATAATGCCAGAATTGCCGGAACCAGGGGGAAAAGCTGTTCTTCTTCCCCCTCGCGCAGGCTCCCCAGGGTAAAAAGAATGCTCTCCGGGCCCAGGCGCAACTCCTTTTGGAATTGTTTCACCTTGTCGGGGAGTGGGGATGAAAGATCGTATTTCATTTGTCCCGCCACCACCACCCGGGCCGGGGAAACCCCCAGAGCGGTCAGCCTTTCCTTATCCAGATCAGTTTGCACCAGGCATTGGTTAAAACAACGCAATGCCCTCCCGAACATTTTTTTGAATCTGACATAAGAGGGAAAACTTTTATCGGAAATCCGGCCATTGACCAGAATCAGGGGAATTTCATTTCCAGCGGTTCGAAGAAGCCATTGAGGCCATAATTCGGTTTCCGCTACCAGGACCATCATAGGATGAAAAGTCTGGAAAGCCCGCCTCAAGGGGCCGCCTGAATCCAGGGGTGCCAAAAAAACAGCTTCCGCGATTCCTTTTTCCTGGGCCATCTTTTTTCCGCTGCGGGAGGTCGTGGTTAAAACAATTTTTACCCCCGGCTTGGCCTTTCGAAATTCGAGACAAAAGGGAGTGATGGCGTTGACTTCCCCCGCCGAGGCCGCGTGAAGCCAGACGTTATAACCAATCGCCAGGTTCCGAACTTCTTCGGCCGGATAAAACCCAAGCCGTTCTCTTAAGAAAGTGGAACGAAAAAAAAAGGAAAATAATCGGGCCAAACCCGCCGCAGTAAACATGAAGGCTTGGTATAGATAAATCACTTAACCTCGCTTATCAAAATAGGTTTCCGCCGTTTTTGTGACCCGGTCCATTTCCCATTGGATTTTTTTAAAATATTCTTGATCCTCGCCTTCCTTTCCGGGGACATGGATCGGTTCCCCATAAACGAATACGGCCCGGGTAAACGGCCTGGGGATGATGAATTGGTCCCAACTTCTCAACCGCCAGCCATTCTCCGCCGCGAAACCAAAGGGGACCACCAAACAACCGGTCAAGCGGGCGATTTGAACCACGCCCATTTTCATTTGACGGCGTGGGCCTCGGGGTCCATCCGGCGTAATGGCGCAGGGCTTTCCCCTCTCTATGTACTCGACCATCTCCCGGGCGGCCTCCTGCCCTCCCCGGGTGCTGGAGCCACGAACCGATCGGTAGCCCAAAAATCCGGCGAGGGTGGCGATCAGTTCCCCGTCCCGGCTGGAGGAGATCATGACATGAACATCCCGATGGCGGTGCCACCAAACACTGGCCAGAATCGTTTCATGCCACAGGGGCCAGAGTATTTTTTCCTTCGGCCTCGCCCGAGGACCCAGCTCGCTCCGGCCCGCCTCCTCGATCCGCCAGGACCATCCAAAAAGATGAATCAAGGGAGTCAGCATCAACAGGATCAGCCAATCCACGAAAGAAAGACTATATTCCTTTTTGGGGCCGTTCAATGCGAAGCCCCCAGCATCTCAAAAATTTCTGCTGCTGCGACTTTGGATGCTGAAGCTGGTTTTCCAATTAATTTTTTTATTTGATCAAAGCCTTTCGCCTGGGCTTTTCGTTTGTTTTGATTTTCCAAAAGAGGAAGGGTCTCCGCTAAAAGTGCGGCCGGTTGCGCCCTTTCCTGTAGCAATTCCGGTACCAGGGTTTCCCCCGCCAACAGGTTCACCAGGGACACGTTTTTGATCTTGAGAAGCCTTTTGGCCAAAAAACCGGTCAGAGCCGCCACTTTATAAACCACCACCAGGGGCGTCTGGAGCAGAGCCGTTTCCAGGGTGCCCGTTCCCGACTTGACCCAAGCCAGGTCGCAAACTTTTCTCAGGTCGTACGCGGGCGCCTCCACGAAGAAAAAGGAATCATCCGGTCCCAGGCCCACGTAATCCTCGTAAGCCAGCCCGGAAGGTTTAGGAATGATAAAGGCGGCGTCCGGATATTGTTTGCGCAAAAGACGGGAGGTTTCCAGAAATAAAGGCCAGATCTTCGCGATTTCTCCCTTACGGCTCCCTGGCAAGGCGGCGATCAGCGGAAATAGCGAAGGTGAAATTCCATGTTTCTTCAAAACACTCGATCGGGAGCGGGTTTTCAAATCCATTTCTTCCAACAGGGGATGACCGACATAAACGGCATCAATGCCCTTGTTTTTGAAATATTCCTTTTCAAAGGGAAGGATCACGAGAAGTTTGTCGATCGTTTTCCGGATTTGTTCCACCCGACTTTCATGCCAAGCCCAAACCTGGGGCGCCACGTACTGGCAGATGGGAATACCCATGGCCTTGGCCTTTCGGGCCAGCCGAAGATTGAACCCAGGGTAATCCACCAGAAAAAGCAGGTCGGGTTTTTCATCCCGCATCCAGGCCAGGCACTGGTCGAAGCGTTGTTTGATCCGGGGATAATGTTTCACCACTTCCCAGAAACCGATCAAGGCCTGGCGGGTCAGATCCTCCCGAACTTCCATTCCGGCCCTGGCCATCAGGGGGCCTCCCAGGCCAAACACTTGAAGATTTTTGTTTTTCGTTTTAAGCGCCCGGATGACCTGGGCGGCATGCATATCCCCGGAAACCTCTCCGGCTACCGCCATGATTTTTCTGGTTCGATCTAACGGCACAGGAACTCCTCCAGGTCTGGGAAAGCGCAAAGAAACCAACGCATTATCCAATGAACATTCAGCCAATCGGAATGAATTTTTAGTAGGCGGGAGCTTCAGGAACGATCGTAAACCGGAAATTGAAATAACCCAATAGGGCGTATCCCTCATCCCATCTTTCATAGGCCAAATTAAAGGCGAAAAGACCGTCAACTTGGGTATTAAGCAGAATGGGGTTGTCATACATGGGGAAAGGTTTCCAGATCTCAAACTTCCAATTGGTACCCAGAAACCGGGTATTCCATCCTGTGTAAAAAAGATTAGGCGGGTTGGGTTCTCCATTGCCCGAGGGGAGCTTGTCGGTCAATTGAGGAAGCAAATCGGAATAATTAAGCGTCGGGGCGAAACCACCTATGCCAATGCTGTTAAAGGCATCCCTAAACCCAAAGACATACCCGAAATGTACCGCGTTATTTGTTTCGATGGGTATGCTCATCACCGTGTAAACACCGCCCATGGAATTGCCAGTCAGCTGGAAATTCTGACTGGCGGACCCCGTTTCCCCCGGGTTCCCCCCGGAAAGAAGCAGGGTTGATAAAAGGCCTGTGGCAATGCCAGGCCTGTCCCCGTTTGCGTCAAGCCAGCAATACTTTATGTCATTGGTCAAAAGCCAGATTCTTAATGGATTCAGGTAGTCCGTCGCGCCCGTCGTCGTATTGGAATCCGCGATGGTTCCAATGTAATAGGAAAAGCTGATATCCCAATTGAGGCCGTCCCAATGATCCCAACCATTTGAAAAGGCCGTAGGCATGAGGGCCAAGGCTCCGCGAGAAATGGAAGGGGTGTTCGTCCAGGTGGGCGTGAAGGTGTCGGTGGGATAAATGGTTCCCATGATTGTGGGCGTAGGAGTGAGGGAAGACATCGGATTGGGCGTTGGAGAAGGGGAACCCTCGTAACCCCACGGCGTCTCGGTGGGTGTGGGTGTGTCTGGCGCGATAAAACCCCAGGGAGTTTCAGTGGGGGATGCGGTATACGTCGGAGAGGTAAAAATATCCCAGGCGGGGGTGGGCGTCGAAGGCGCAAAAAGGTCCGGGGTATTGGTCCAGGTCTCGGTCGGGGTGCCGGTGACGGTGGGCGTAAAGGTGGTGGTGGGGCTGGTTGTGGGGGAAAAAGTGGGGCTGAAGGTGGGGCTGGGGGATGGATTCTGCGACTGGGCTTGTGCGCCTTCAAAGACCCCCAGGGCCAGGAAGACGCCTAGCCCAAAGGCCCTAGCGTAAGAGGTAAACTTTGACTTTCTTTCTCCCAAATTGTTGCGCCTCATCGTAAGTATCGTAGCAAAGGTCGATCCGGTCCCCCTTGATGGCAGAACCCGTGTCTCCCGCCAGGGCAAAACCGTAGCCCTCAATATAGAGGGGTGTCTTCAACTTGATTCGTTTGGGGTCAACGGCAGCGATGCCGTAACCCGCTTTCAAACCCGAAGCTGTGCTTCCCGTTGAATAGGGCCAGTTGTTTTCCGGCCCCGGATAATAAGCCGTGGCCTCCAGGGTCAGAGTCTTGGCCACCCGCATCTTTCGGCCCATGGGATACATCTTGGTCTTCTGGGCGGTTCCTTCGAGTACTTTAGCATTCTTGACCGGCTTTAAAACGGTCGTTTTCAAAACCTTCTCAAAGGCTTCTTCGCCGTTCAGAAAATAATCCTCGGTCTGCTGGCGAACTCTGCCATCCTTTCCTTGTTGAAACTCAATGATCTCGCCCACGTTCAGATCGTTGGTGTAATCCGTCTGGGTCTCGAAGGCTTGATTTTTTTCGGCTTCCTTGACCTGTCTTTCCAGGATTCCGAGATCAATTTCCATCCCGCTTGTCACGGGCGAATCCAGGGCAGGCACCACGACATCCCGGGGTTTCAGCATGATTTTTTGTTCGGTCAGCGCCTGCCCCACCGTTTTGGCCCGGGTAAGAAGCTCCTGCGCCTTATCCCCGTTATACAAGACGATTGTCACCGGGGCTGGACGATGAAACCAGAGATAAACCCCCAGAAAGGCCGAAAAGACCGCCACGGCTACGATTAAGACGCCCGGAAGGGCCGAAGGTTTCACCATCACGGCCATACCGCCTAGCTTTCGATGAAGTTTCGAAGCAGAATCCGGCCCGACTCGGTCAGGATGGATTCGGGATGGAACTGGACGCCTTCCACCGGAAGACTCTTGTGGCGGACTCCCATGATTTCCCCTTCTTCGCTTTCAGCGGTCACCACGAGGCAATCCGGGAGTGTTTCCTTCCGGATGGCCAGGGAATGGTATCGGGTCGCTTTGAAGGGATTGGGCATGCCCTTGAAAACCCCCTTGCCGTCGTGGGAAATCTGGCTGGTTTTTCCATGCATCAATTTTTTGGCGCGGACAATATCCCCGCCATAGGCATACCCGATGCTCTGGTGGCCCAAGCAGACCCCCAGGATGGGTAACTTTCCACCCAATTGTTTGATGATCTCGACAGAAATACCAGCCTCCTTGGGAGAACAGGGTCCGGGAGAAATTAAAAGATGGCTGGGGTTCTTATTTAGGATTTCATCGATTGTCAGTTCGTCATTACGGGCGACCTCGATTTCAACTCCCATTTCGCCCAGGTATTGAACCAGGTTGTAGGTAAAGGAATCGTAGTTATCGATGACGAGGATCATTGGCTGCCTCCTTTCCGAACGCGCTTTTGTTTTGCGTTCGATCCCGATCGAGCCGAGCGAATCGAATGGGTTTCGGCCTGATGAACCGCCATCAAGACCGCCCGGGCCTTGTTGCAAGACTCAATGTATTCAGTTTGCGGCACCGAATCGGCTACCAATCCCGCTCCAGCCTGGACATAGGCCTTGGATTTTCCTTTTTTACCCGGCTTCAACACCACTGAACGGATGGTTATGGCCGAATCCATGTTTCCATCGTGACCGAAGGCCACAACCGCTCCGCCATAGATCCCCCGGTGACCCGGTTCCAATTCCTCGATGATTTCCATGGCGCGGATCTTGGGCGCGCCCGACAAGGTGCCCGCCGGGAAACAGGATTGGAAGGCGTCAAAGGAGGTTTTATCCTTCGCGAGTTTGCCGGTCACGTCGGAGACGATATGCATGATGTGGGAATAGCGCTCCACCCGCTTGAAATGGTTGACCTGGACAGAGCCGTAATTACAAACCCGTCCCAGATCGTTGCGGGCCAGGTCGACCAGCATGACGTGTTCCGCCAGTTCCTTTTCATCCGCCAGGAGGCCTTCCTCCATTTGCAGGTCCTCCTCCGGAGTTTTGCCTCGCGGCCTGCTTCCGGCAATGGGCCGGGTTTCGACGATTCCGTTTTGAACCTTGATCATCATCTCGGGAGAAGACCCTACCAGGTCCAATCCATCCATCTTCAGGACAAACATATAAGGAGAAGGATTCAGACGCCTGAGGAGGCGGTAAATGGTGACGGGATCAGCGGATATTTCTTTTTCAAACCGTTGGGATCCGACCACCTGGATGATGTCTCCACCTTGAATGTATTTTTTTGATTGTTCGACCATGCCCTTGAATTCTTCCGGACTCATATTCGACTGGAACCCGAAGAGATCGTTGGGTCCAGGCTTCAGGGCGGGCGACACGGGAATCTCCGTCACGCCCCGCAGTGGTTTTTCCAGCTCTTGTTCCAGCGCCAGAAGCTTTCGGACCGCCTGCTGGTACAACCGGTTCAGGTTTGGTTTTCCTTCCACCACCACGTTTACGACAAGCCGAAGCGTCCGCTTCAAATGATCAAAAAGGGCCAGTTGCTCGGTGATCATCAAGTAAAGATCCGGCACCTGGAGCGGATCGGGCTTAGACGAGGGCAGTTTTTCGAAATAGCGAACCGCGTCATAACCCACGTAACCCACCAGCCCTCCCAGGAATCCGGCTCCCTCCAGGGGGGCCTGCCGGATGGAAGCCGCGTAATGCTTAACGGCTTGAAGAGGATTGGAAGTTTTCTCGACTTTTTTCTTGGAGCCTACCCGGCAAGTGAGAACGCCGTCCTTGGCCTCGAAAACACCCGAAGGGGAAAAGCCAATGATGGAGAACCGGGCGACCTGCTCGTTCTTTTCCACGCTTTCCAGGAGAAAGCCGTTCTTTCCCTTCGCGAGCTTCAGATAGACCGACAGGGGTGTTTCCAAGTCGGAATGCAGGAGAAGAGCCAGTGGAATTCGATTATGGCGGCGGGCCAGGTCGCAAAAGGTTTCGAAGGACGGAACGATGTGGGAAGGATAGGGTTTTTTCATGGATGAGACTCCTTTAGTTTGAATTTTGGATCAATGAGAAAACAGCAGCAACCGGCTGGGCGTTTAGGAACGCCAACGGTAGTTGCGCCAATGATTCAAATTCAAAGCAAAAGAAGCTCTCATTTATGTCCGTAAACTTTCTCGGGATCGAAGACTTGGACGCCGACTTCCTTCCAGCTGTCCCCTTCCTTTTCGTTGAAGAAACAGGATCGCTTGCCCGTGTGGCAGGCCGCGTCCCCGACTTGTTCTATTTTTACCAGAATGGCGTCTTTATCGCAATCGGTGTAAAGAGCCTTTACTTTCTGCACATTTCCCGATTCTTCGCCCTTTTTCCAGAGCTTTTTACGGCTCCGGCTCCAGTAGGTCATATTGCCGGATTGGGCGGTGTGCTCCAGAGAGTCCCGGTTGGCGAACGCGAACATCAGGATTTCGCCCGTCTTGGCGTCCTGCGCGATAACGGGAATGAGGCCGTCTTCTTGGAATTTCAGGCTATCGATCCAGCTCATGAGTTGCCCCCTAAGAACGAGAAATGAGGCGTTAAAGTAAGCTTTTCGGGTTTAAATTGCCACTACTTTTTGGGCCCAGAGGTGAATCAAACACGGCATCAAAACCAAAACTACTTTGATGCATGGGATTTATTGATTTTCTTGAAGTCCTTATCAAGAAGCGCGTAAAGACGGGTGTCTCGCCATCGTTTCTTGAGCATCATGTTTTCCCTCATCAAACCTTCATACCGCAAGCCCGCCTTCTCAAGCACGCGTGCGGAAGCTCGATTCTTTTGATCGCAAGTGGCCCAAAGACGGTGAAGTTTCAATTTGGTAAAACCAAATTGGATAAGGGCCCGGGTTGCCTCGGTGGCATAGCCTTGACCCCAATAAAGCTGGTTGAAGGCATACCCTAAATCCCCTTCCCTTAGGATTGGGTTTTTGATCCTTAATCCACATCCACCGATGACCCGGTTATCCGATTTCAATAAGACCGCAAGTTCAAAAGCCCGTCTAGGTTTAATCTGCCGACATCTCCGTACTTTGCGGATAAAGTCGCGGGTTTGTTCCAATGTATTGGGACCCCAGGGCATGTAGCGAACCACGACGGGATCCCGGGCATATTCATACGCAGAAGGAACGTCTGAGAATTCCCAATTTCTGAGAATCAAACGTGAAGTTTCAATCGGGAGGAGACGGCCCACCGTTAAAACTTTCCGGGTTCTTTTTCCACGATCTGGATCTCAAAGGTGAGGGTTTTCGTGTTGATCGCGGCCTTGGCCAAAAAGGGATGGTTGTTTTTCCAAATTTTAGCCAGATCAGGCGACTGTTTCTTGAGTCCCTCCACAAAAAAGTCGAGCTGTTTCTGGGCAAAGGCTTCGACCTTGTCGACCGTTTTTTCCGAATTAGGCATATTCGCGAAATGTCGAACGACGTTCTGACG
This sequence comes from uncultured bacterium, assembly GCA_964525605.1. Lineage (GTDB taxonomy): Bacteria > Oederibacteriota > Muellerivitia > Muellerivitales > Muellerivitaceae > CAVTWJ01. Next base: position 22,255 of record CAZGKT010000024.1, on the reverse strand, counting down.
AATCAACAGTTGAATTTGCGTGAACATGCTTAGATCGGACATGAATCACTCGTCGCAAGTGACTTCAACCTCGAAGAGGTTGGAGTTCGGCTGGATTCGCAAGTGGGCATGATAGGGATGCCCTTTCACCCATTTCATCCTCAAATCGGGTGATTCCTTCACGATACCGCTGATGAAAAAATCGAGCTGGTTTTGCGCGAAGGCCTGAACCTTGTCGGCGGTTCTTTCCGCCGGCTTGAGGGTTCCAAAAAACTTGTTCACGTTCTGCTGGATGAGTTTTTCCAGCTGTTTGGCGACGGCGGGAGGAAGGCTCATGAGCGCACCGGGATGTTCTTGTATCTCAGGTATTCACGGGCTTCCTTCACGGTGTACTCACCGTAATGAAAGATCGAAGCGGCCAAAACCGCATCGGCCTTGCCCAGAAGAATTCCATCCGCCAGATGGTCCAGGTTCCCCACTCCCCCGGAAGCGATCACAGGAACGTTCACCGCTTCGCTGATGGCGCGGGTGAGTTCCAGGTCGTAGCCATTCTTGGTGCCGTCCCGGTCCATGCTGGTGAGGAGAATTTCCCCGGCTCCAAACCGAACACCCTGGACGGCCCATTGGACCGCGTCTTTGCCCGTGGACACCCGGCCCCCGTGCGTGAAAACCTCCCACCCCTTGGAGGGATCGTTTGGATCCAGCCGTTTGGCGTCAATGGCCAGGACAATACATTGGGAGCCGAATTTTTCAGCCCCCTCCCTTAACACGATTGGGTTTTCCACAGCCCGGGTATTCAAGGAAACCTTGTCGGCTCCTGATTTCAAGAGCGTCCGGATGTCATCGGCCGTTCGAACCCCCCCACCGACGGTTAAAGGCATGAAGACCGCCTCGGCCGTTCGGGTCACTACGTCCAAAAGAATGTTGCGTTTATCCGAGGAAGCCGTGATGTCGAGGAAGACCAGCTCGTCCGCCTGTTCGGCGTCGTATCGCTTGGCGATCTCCACTGGGTCGCCGGCGTCCTGAAGGTTTAGAAATTTGACTCCCTTGACGACACGGCCTTCCTTGACGTCCAGGCAGGGGATGATCCGTTTGGCGAGCATGGGTTCCTTAAAACGCGGGCGTGAAGATCACGCGCTTTTCTTTTTCTTTTTTTTAGCCTTGGGGGCCTTGGGAGCGGTGGGCTCATTCACAATCTTGATGGCTTGCTTCAGGTCGATCTTGCCCGTGTATAGGGCCTTTCCGATGATCACCGAGGTGATGCCGTATTTTTCGAGCCGCTTGGCATGCTCAATATCGCGGTAACTGGAAATTCCTCCCGAGACAATGACGGGAATCTGGACCGCAACAGCCAATTCCTTGGTACTCTTGAAATTGGGTCCCTCCAGCATGCCGTCGCGCTGGATATCAGTGAAGATGATGGACCCGACCCCCAGGTCGGCCATTTCCTTGGCTAAATCCACCGCGTTGACCTTGGTGACCTGCTTCCAGCCCTTGATGGCCACCATTCCTTTCTTGGCGTCGATGCCCGCGATGATGGCCTTCCCGTACTCGGCCACGGCTTCCTTCACGAAATCCTTGTTTTGGACCGCCGAGGTCCCCAGGATGACCGAGGTGACTCCCAGGGACATGACTTTTTCGATGGTTTTCAGGTCTCGGATGCCGCCCCCCACCTGGACTTTGAGGTCGGTGGCTTTAATGATTTCCTTCACATAATCCAAGTTGCTGAGTTTGCCCGAAAAAGCCCCGTCCAGGTCGATGACATGCAGGCGCTTGGCTCCCTTGAGTTTCCAGAGCTTGGCCACCGAAACGGGCTCTTGGGAATAAACCGTCTCATCGCGCAAGTCGCCCTGAACCAAACGGACGCAGCGCCCCTTCCTCAGGTCGATCGCTGGAATGACATACATAACTTAGCCCACCAATTCATTGAAATTTTGGTATATACGCAATCCCGCTTCCTGACTCTTCTCGGGATGAAACTGCGTGCCGAAAATGTTGTCCCGCCAAACCATGCAGGTGAAATCAACGTCATAATCAGTTTTGGCCGCCGAGATGGAATCGTCCTCGGGCACCACGTAGAAGGAGTGAACAAAATAAAGAAATTCCCCTTCATTTATTCCTTTCAATAGGGGATTGCCCGGTTGGGTGATTCGTATTTGGTTCCAGCCCATGTGGGGAACTTTTTGGCCCTGGTTGAACTTGACGACCCGGCCCGGAAATACCCCCAGGCCCTTAGACAGACCAAATTCTTCGCTTTCGGAAAAAAGCATTTGCAGACCCACGCACACGCCCAAGAAGGGTTTTCCCGAAGCGATAAAATCCTGGATGGCTTTGGCCAGGTCGGACCGATGCATGGCGTCCATTGAATCCTTGAAGGCACCCACACCGGGTAGAACCACGCCATTCGAACCCGCCACGTCCTTCCAATCGGAAGTCACGCGGGTTTTAGCTCCGACCTTTTCCAGGGCCTTCGCCACGCTGTGCAGGTTACCTACGCCGTAATCAACGACCGTGATCATGGTCTCCCCTCGAAACGATTCGCACCCAAAAGGAACTTCAAAGGTTTCCCTTCGTGGAAGGCACACCCTTCACCTGTCCATCGCGGGCCGCCGCCATCTTGAGGGCCCGGGCGAAGCTCTTGAAAGCGGCTTCGACAATATGGTGACTATTACGCCCATGAATTTTTTCCAGGTGCAGGTTAAATTTCCCATTGTCGGTAACCGCTTTGAAGAAATCCTCCACAAGTTCAGTGTCAAAATTTCCAATTCGTTTCTTGACGTTCAGATCGAGGGAAAAATTGAGATAGTTGCGGCCGCTCAGGTCTATTACCGCACGAACCAGAGCCTCATCCAGGGGCACGTAAAAATGGCCGTACCGGCTGATGTTCGCCTTGTCGCCCAGCGCCTTGTCCAGGGCTGACCCCAGGCAGATGCCGATATCTTCCACCGTGTGGTGGTCATCCACATGGGTATCACCCTTGGCCATGACTTTGAGGTCAAAACCGCTGTGTTTGCTGAAGGCTTCGAGCATATGGCTCAAAAACGGGACGGGGGTTTTCACCTGGTGATTGCCGGAACCATCCAGATTCAAGGTGAGCTCGATGTCGGTTTCTTTGGTTTTTCGTTTGAAGGTGGCTAAGCGCTTGGACATGGGAAGGCTCCAGGGGCCTTCCCTCTTTTAACGGCGAGTGAGGAGGCCTTTCAATTCCCTTAACAGAAGGTTGTTCTGCTCGGGAGTTCCAACCGTGACGCGAAGACATTGCCTCAGTCTTGGATGGGGAAAGTATCTTACCAAAATAAGTTTTCTTTTGAGATTTTTGTAAAGCGATTCCGCATGCGCTGCCAGGGGCCAGCGGACAAGCAAGAAATTTGCCTGACTGGGGGGGACGATAAATCCCAGCTCGCGAAATGCCTGTGCCAAACGTTGCCTTTCCCGCTTGATCATTTGGACCTTCGACCTTTGCTCGCGAATTCCTTGGGAACCCAGGGCCTCCAGCGCCAGGCCCTGCGTGATCCGATTCACATTGTAGGAATCTTTCACTTTTAAAAGCTGGCCAATCACTTCCGAATGACCAAATACATAACCCATCCTGGCCCCAGCCAGAGAGAAGGATTTGGACATCGTGCGTAAAACCAGCACATTTGGGTATTTCCGAGCCAAAGAAAGACAGTTTTTTTCAGCAAAATCCACATAGGCCTCATCGATAAGGACCAAGCCCTTGGCCTTGGCGCAAAAAGCGGCCATATTCTTGAGGTCAAAGCAATTTCCAATCGGCGGATTCGGATAACCCCAGAGGGTCAGCCGGGCCGAAGGATTAAACGAACGGAACGGAAGCTCGTAGTTTTCATCCAGTTTGATTTCTTTTGTTTTCGCTTCGCTGATTTCCCCCAAAACGGGGTAAAGACTGTAGGTTAAGTCCGGGTATTGGACTAGGTCGCCCGAGCCTACGCTGGCCCTAAATAACATTGAGAGTATTTCATCCGATCCGTTCCCCACCAGGATCCCTTCCATGGGCCAGCGATAATGTCTGGAAAGGGCCAAGCGAAGAGTTTCCGCAGTGGGTTCGGGATAAAGCCTCAGGCGAAAATCACCCAGCCTTTTCACGGCATCTTGAACGGACTTGGAAGGGCCGTAGGGGTTTTCGTTGGTGTTGAGTTTAACGGTCCGCAGGTCTTTGGGCTGTTCCCCAGGCGTGTATCCCTTCATTTTAAGAACAGCGGGTCGGAACCAATTTTTCAAATTCTTATTCACGAAAACCTTCTTGTCTTTAAATCCTGGATTCAAAGGGACGTAAACCTTTATACAGCAGGACGATCAATGAATTCTTGCTTTGAGACGAAGAAGGACACTTCGAGCGTGAGCGCCCAAGCCTTCTTTTTCTGCAAAATCAACCGTGGCTTGCCCATAAGCTCTTAAGCCCACCGGGTGCATTTCCAATTGATTGGTGCGCTTAAGGAAGTCATAAACCGAGAGGCCCGAGGCATAGCGGGCCGTGCCACCTGTAGGTAGGACATGGTTAGGACCAGCCGTGTAATCCCCGAAAGCCTCGGCGCTTAAGGAGCCGATAAAGAGGGCGCCTGCGTGCCGGATTTCGACGGCCCAATCCCTTGTGTTGCGAACCAACAGCTCCAAGTGCTCAGAAGCGAATTGGTTTGCGAAATCTATGGCTTTTTGTTTCGAGTGGGCCACCAGAATCGCTCCCCGGCTCTTGATGGAAGCGGAAGCGATATTCACGCGTTTCAAAGACTTCACCTGCCGTTCCACTTCATCAGCAACCTCATGGGCGTATTTTTGATTGAGCGATACGAGTAACGGCATGGCCATTTCGTCGTGTTCGGCCTGAGCCAAGAGATCCGCCGCGGCCCAGGAGGCCGGGGCCGTCCCATCAGCCAGGATCAAGACTTCGCTGGGACCGGGGAATCCGTCGATGCCCACCTGCCCGAACACTTTGCGTTTGGCCAGGGCGACGAAAAGGTTGCTGGGGCCGGTGATCTTATCAACCGCCGGGATGGATCTCGTCCCATAGGCCAGTGCCGCAATGGCCTGGGCTCCGCCGATTTTGTAAATGTGATCGGCTCCCGAAAGGTAGGCCGCCGCCAAGACCGCGGGGGGCACTTTCCCATCTTTCTTGACGGGCGTGACGACGATGGTTTCTTTGACCCCCGCCACCTTGGCGGGAACCACGTTCATGATGACCGAAGAGGGGTAGGCAGCCAGACCGCCCGGCACATAGAGCCCCACCCGATCCAGCGGTATCCACCTTTGGCCCACCATCGCCTCTTTGCCGCCATAGAACCAATCCTTGGGTTTTTCCCTGAGATGGAAAGCTTTGACGTTCTTGATGGCGATTTGAAGGGCTTTCATGAGCGAGGGGCTGATCGCCCTCAGGGAAGAGCGAATCTCGGAAAGAGTAACCTTGACGTTCTTCGTATTGGCCGCAAAACCGTCGAATTGACGGCAATATTTAAAGAGGGCCGAATCCCCCTTCTTTTTAACATCCTCGACGATACGCTCGACGGCCTGTTCGGGGGTAAGGTCCCGGCCAAAAACCTTGCGGGTCAGGGCCGAACGGCTCCCCGCGCCCTTGAGTTCCACCAGGGCCTCGCGGCGCACCAGCTTGGCGATCTGTTTTTGGTCCGCTTGGTTCTTGAAGTTAAGTATTCGCATTTCAGGCCTTGCCTTTAATCTACGCGTTTAATATCGGCGCCCAGGGCCGATAACTTGGATTCGATTTTCTCATATCCCCGGTCCAAATGGTAAATGCGCTGGACCAGAGTTTCGCCCTCCGCCATTAGCCCCGCCAGGATCAGCGCCGCGCTGGCCCGAAGGTCCGATGCCATCACCGGGGCTCCCGAGAGTTTCGGCACCCCCTTCACCACCGCGTAGGAACGGTCGATGGTGATGTCGGCACCCATGCGGTTGAGTTCGAACACGTGCATGAACCGGTTCTCCCAGATGGTTTCAGTCACCAGGCTCACGCCGTCCACTACGGCCAACAACGCCATGATCTGGGCCTGCATGTCGGTGGGAAAACCCGGATAGGGCAAAACCATAATGTTCGCGGGATGGTAAGTTCCGTTTCCCGATACACGAATACCGTCTGAGGATATCTCGACTTTCGCCCCGATGGCCCGCAACCGCTCCGTGACGGCCTCCAGATGTTTGGGTTCGGCCTTGGTCAACAGCACATCGCCGCGCGTGATGGCCGCGGCGGTCATGAAGGTTCCCGCTTCCACCCGGTCGGGGATGACGGAATAAGAGACACCCTTCAGGGTCTTTTTTCCGGGAATCACGAGGCGTGAAGTTCCGCCGCCTTCAATCTGGGCTCCCATGGCGTTCAAGAAACGAATGAGTTCTTCCACTTCAGGTTCGGAAGAGGCCCCTTCAATCACCGTGGTCCCCTCGGCGGCGGTAGCCGCCATGGTCACGTTCACTGTGGCGCCCACGCTGGGGCCGTGCGGTCCCGCGAGATGGATGGTGGCTCCTTTTAGCTTCGAAGCCTTGGCGTGCACGTAGCCGTGCTGGATGGTAACCTTGGCGCCCAATTGTTCGACACCCTTCAGGTGCAGGTCGATAGGCCGGGCCCCGATGGCGCACCCGCCCGGCAGTGAAACCTTAGCCTCTCCCAGCTTGGCCAAACAGGCACCGAGGGAATAAATGGAGGCCCGCATGGTCTTGACCAGTTCATAAGGCGCCTCGAACTGGTTGAACCCGGCGGGGTTGATTTGAAGCTGGTGGTCTTTCATCTCGGCCTGAGCGCCCAGTCGTCGCAACACTTCGGCCATAGTCTTAATGTCGTTAAGAAGCGGAATGTTGGAAAGAACGGAGGGGCTATCGGCTAAGAGGGCGGCCGTCATGACCGGCAGGGTGGCGTTCTTGGACCCGCTGATTTCCACCGTTCCACGAAGGGCTTTTCCACCGCGCACCAGGATCTTTTGCACGAGAGTCTCCTAAGACGATTTCACCGCGAAGACGCGGAGAAAGTCTTTAAATAAAAAAACCGTCCTTTGGAGACGGCTTCTAAACAAAAAAGATGTTTAAAAATCCAGATTTTGCCTTTGCTTTAAACTCCGCATCTTCGCGGTTCAAAATAAAAAAAAGAAGCAGGTCATAAGCCGAATTCTGTCAATGTGATCATTTCTCTGGCGGGAACCGTTACCGGCCCCGTCCTATAGCGATCTTACCCGAAGGCCTCCCTTTCCGGTGAAGGAACGGGATAAGGCGGACCGCCTTGAAGCCCTCCTATTTGATCTTGCTCCGGATGGGGTTTGCCGTGCCGTCTTCATTACTGAAGCCGCGGTGGGCTCTTACCCCACCTTTTCACCCTTACCCCAAGAAGCCTTGCGGCCTCTCGCGGCGGTATATTCTCTGTTGCACTTTCCTTAACCCGGTCCTCATAACCAGAGGTTATAAGATGACCGGGCCACCGGGCGTTACCCGGCATCCTGTCCTTTGGAGTTCGGACTTTCCTCGGCGGCGGGGGAAACCCCAGCCGACGCGATCACAGACCTGCTTCCACGGGTCATGATAAGGGGAAAAGGATGCGAAATCCAGCTGAACACTCTTGGGAGCCATGAAACAGGCTTAATAAGATTATTGAGGCAGTGGTAATATAAATGAGTTGATCCCTAGACCCATTTCACCCGCATCGTAAGAATATTGAACCGAAAGAGAACCATCCTTGTTCGGGTTAAATATCAACGCTTGGTAGAAGTAAATATTAATATCCAGCTTATTTTTGTTTACATATTCTCGAAATTCTTTTTGATCATTAGGCCACCGAGAATACGTTTTTCGAAATGAATATATCGCCGAGTATAAACTTTTACTTCCCCTTGTGAGATTAGGATAAACATTCCCATTTAAAGTTTTTGCCGGTTCATCATAGTTATATTTCAAAAATACAATTGTTCCAATTCCTATAACCAAGCATAAGGCGATCCATTTCAATCCATATTCTTTGTAATCAATATTTTTAAGGGTTTTCCAGGGTTGTAACATCCATTGTGGGAATCTTAACTTAGCGACGGATTTTGCATTCTTATCACCGGCAAAACCTCCATAGCGGGTAAGAATAAATTCATTCGTCAGCGGATAAAAATAACTAATTCCACCATCATCAACAGCCACGCTGATCTTGATACTACCTTCTTTCTTATCAACCCAAGATGCTTGAATGTTGATTCGATAATTTCGGCCTGAAATTCCGGTAAATTCTCGAACAGAAAATTTATCTGGGTATAAATAACCCTTTAATTCGGAATAGTTTGTGTTTTTTAGCAGGGTTAAATGTTTGGAAAGTATCTCATTTGCTTCTGGAGTATTCATAAGCGCCTTCTTTTAATTACAATCCCGGATAAGGAGAATTATTTTACACTTAGTTTTTTCCAATATGGGTCAGCAAGATCACTTGCCCACGAAGTGTTTGTCGATGCCTTCGTTGGAAAGCCGGTCGGCGTGCTTGTTCTCTTCACGGGGCACATGGGTATAACCGTCGCACTTGATGTACTTGAGGTATTCCTTGGCCTTTTGGTAGAGGGGAATGATGCCCGGATGCTTAACCTTATATACACCCTGAAGTTGACGAATCAACAACTGGCTGTCGGCGAAAATCTCGATGGGTTCCAGCTTTTTCTTCACGCAATAATCCAAGGCCGCCAGCAGAGCCGAATATTCAGCCACATTATTGGTGGTTTCACCGATGTACTCGGCGATCTCATGAACCACCTTGCCCTCTTTGAAGATAACAGCGCCGATTCCAGCCGGTCCCGGGTTACCGCGTGAAGCGCCGTCGCTATAAATCTGGTAAGACATGATGCTCCATCCAAAACAATTTTTTGCCACAGATGCATGGGATTCATGAGATTTAAAAATAAAAGTCTAAAACTTTTTTGCTTATCCGATGCATCCCATGAATCAGTGGCTAATTAGACTTTTTTATCCGTGGTTATTTTTGATTCAATGCTTCGCGGATGGCGAGGCTGTCCCGAAGCACCTGCCGGAAGGTGTGGAAAGTAATTTGGGTGGACGCGTCCGATTTGGCGTTGGGAGGGTCGGGATGCACTTCCAAAAAGAGCCCGTCCACCCCGGCTGCGACCGCCGCCCGAACCAGGGTCGGCACATGTTCGCGCGTTCCCCCCGAGGAGGTTCCCTTCGCCGCGGGCTGTTGCACGCTGTGGGTGCCGTCGAAGATCACCGGGCAGCCCGTCTGCTGCATCTCGGGGATTCCCCGGTAATCGACCACCAGGTTGTGATATCCGAAACTGGTCCCCCGCTCGGTCAGCCAGACCTGCGCCGCCCCGCTGGCGTTCAACTTATCGACCGCGTTTTCCATCTCTTCCGGAGCCATGAATTGCCCCTTCTTTACGTTCACCACCCGGCCGGTCCGGGCCGCGGCTTGGAGTAGGCTGGTCTGGCGGGAAAGAAAAGCGGGGATCTGAAGCACATCCGCCACCTTGGCGGCTTCCTTCACTTCACTGATCTCATGCACATCGGTGAGGATGGGAAGGGTAAGCTTCTTTTTCACCCAAGCCAGGTCGGCCAGGCCCTTCTTGAGCCCGGGGCCGCGAAACCCCCGCACGGAAGACCGGTTCGCCTTGTCATAGGAAGCCTTGAAGACCAGGGGCACGCCCATTTCACCCGCGATCGTCTTCAGGGTCTTGGCGGTCTTAAAAAGAAACTCCCGTCCTTCGATGACACAGGGCCCGGCGATGACGAAGAATCGTCCGCTGACCCCCAGGTTTTGGACATAGCTCATGGTCTTACTTCCTTTTTCCACGCTTGAGGTTCTTGTGGCCATATTTGCAGGCCGCCTTCACGAAATCGCGGAAGAGGGGATGCGGGTCCAGGGGCCGACTCTTGAGTTCGGGGTGGAACTGCACCCCCACGAACCAGGGATGGTTCGGGAGCTCGATCATTTCCACCAGGTTTCCGTCGGGGGAAAGACCGCAAAGTTTCATTCCCTTTTCCTTCATGCGGTCTCGGTAGTTGTTGTTGACCTCATAGCGATGACGATGACGTTCGTGGATGAGCGTCTGCTGGTAGGCCTGATAGGCCTTCGTTCCCTTATCCACCTTGCAAGGATAGGTTCCCAACCGCATGGTCCCGCCCATGCCCTGAATCTTGAGTTGGGATTCCATCATGCTGATCACCTCATCCGGGGTCTTGGGGTTGAACTCCCCGCTGTTGGCCTGTTTGAGGCCCAAAACGTTTCGGGCAAATTCGATCACCGCACATTGCATCCCCAGGCAGATTCCGAAGAAGGGAATTTTCTTTTCACGCACGTATCGCACAACCTGGATCTTGCCCTCGATGCCCCGGTCCCCGAAACCGCCGGGCACCAGCACTCCCGAGATCCCCTTGAGCATGGCGGCCGCGCCCCTTCGCTCCACTTCCTCCGAATCCACCCAGCGCAGTTTCACCTTGGCCCGGTTGGCCACCCCCGCGTGGATGAAGGACTCGATGATGGACTTGTAGGCATCGTGCAGTTCCACGTATTTGCCCGCGATGGCGATTTCCACTTCCTGCAGGGGGTCATAGACCTGTTGGACGAATCTTCCCCACTGGGTCATTTCGCTTTTCTTCGTGCTTTTCAATTTCAACTTTTGAATGAGGAAGTCATCCAACCCCTGGCTTTGGAAGAGGATGGGTACTTCGTAAATGGAATTGGCGTCGAGAGCCTCAAACACGGCCTGGGGTTCCACGTTGCAGAAGAGGGATATTTTCGATTTCACATCCTCGGTCAGGGGTTTGGAGGTTCGGCATAACACGATGTCCGGCTGGATCCCGATTCCACGAAGTTCCGCCACCGTCTTTTGGGTGGGTTTGGTTTTCAATTCACCTGACGCGTCGATGTAAGGAATCAGGGTCACGTGGATATTGAGGACATTTTCCTTGCCCACATCGAAACGGAACTGCCGGATGGCTTCCAAAAAGGGCAGGCTCTCGATGTCGCCGACCGTCCCCCCGACCTCGACCATACACACGTCCACCTTGTGTTCCTGGGCGGTTTTGAGGATGGCTTCCTTGATTTCATTCGTGATATGGGGCACCACCTGCACCGTCTTGCCCAGGTAATCCCCCCGGCGCTCCTTGGAAATCACCGCGTTGTAAATCTTGCCGCTGGTCACGTTGTTGGTTCTCGAAAGGGTCACGGAAAGGAAGCGCTCGTAATGGCCCAGGTCCAGGTCGGTCTCCGCCCCGTCGTCGAGCACGAACACTTCCCCGTGCTGGTAGGGGCTCATGGTGCCGGGGTCCACATTCAGGTAGGGGTCGAACTTGGCCAGGGTCACCTTGATCCCCCGGCTCACCAACAACCTCCCGATGGAAGCGGCCGCGATGCCCTTCCCCAGGGATGAAACCACGCCGCCGGTCACAAAAATATATTTAGTCATGATCCACTCCACTCTTTAGTTTTTGATGTATCTTTCAACTTTTTTAACGTCCGCGGGAACGTCCACCGCGATTGAGGGAAATTTCTGAATCGCCGCCCTGATTACCACTCCGTTTTCCAAGGCCCGCAATTGTTCCAACTTTTCAGTCATTTCCAAGGGTGTCGGCGTCAGGGTAGCCATGAGTTGAAGCCAAGCAGGCCGGTAACCGTACAACCCCATGTGCTGGTAAGCCTGTGGAATCCCTCCATCCCGGGGATGGGGAATGGGAGCTCGAGAGAAATAAAGAACGTTATTTTTATGGCCTAATACCGCCTTGACCACGTTGGGATTTTTCCATTGTTTCGGATCCCCCAGCGGGATCACCACCGTGGACATGAGGATCTTCGGGTCATCCAGAAGCAAACTTACCACCACGTCCACCGCCTCGGGGGGCATGACCGGCTCATCTCCCTGGATATTCACCACGATATCCGATTTGACATCTCGCATCGCATAAGCGATCCGGTCCGTTCCTGAAGGCAGGTTCGAAGGAGTCATCACCGACTTGGCGCCCGCTTTTTCACTCACCTCCGCAATCCTTTTGTCGTCGGTGGCCACCCAGATCTCGGTTAGCTTCTTGGCCTTTTTCGCCTGGCGGATCACCCGCACGATCATGGGTATCCCCGCGATCAAAGCTAAAGGCTTGCCGGGAAATCGCTTAGCCGCATAGCGGGATGGGATAACTCCAATGACTCTTGCTTTCATCCATTCACCTAGTTCCTAACTTTTCTTTCCAAATCGTTCTACCACCATATGGATAAGGTTCGTCGTTGAGCGTCCTTCGACCACGGGAATATTCATCACCCTTCCCCCCCAGGATTGCACCAGATCCCCACCGATGATCTTATCAAGTGCCCAGTCTCCGCCCTTGACCAAAACGTCTGGACGCAAAATTTTAATGACGTTATAAGGATTCTCTTCCTCGAAGAAGGTGGTGAAATCGACGCATTGAAGGGCCAACAACATCTCGGCCCTTTCGGCCAAGGGGAGGAGGGGTTTCAAGGGGCCTTTGATTCGGCGTACGGAATCGTCGCTATTCAATCCCACCACCAAGAGATCGCCCTGGGCCCGTGCCGCCTGAAGATAAGTGACATGGCCCAAATGGAGCAAATCAAATACTCCATTGGTGAAGACGACTTTTTTGCCTTGCTGTTGGAGGTTCTGAAGAACGGGCGCTAACCGGGAAGCTTCTAAAAAGTGTTCCAATGCATCTCAACTTTACTCGGGATGCATAATTATAGGGAAAGCCTCTATCCCAAGCAAGGAAAAGGCCCCACGCTCTTTTTCGGCTTACCGCACCTGACGATAAAGTTTCAAGTCGTCCGGGCTTAGGGATATCGCGGGTTCGGGCGCCCGGTAAACCGACAGATCGGGTTGGTCGGTGAAGATGCCCATCATGGGAACGGCCAGCCCGTCACCGCTGCTCATGGGTTCCAGCCCCAGAATCAACTCGATGGTGCGAAGCATGCTTTCCTGGTCATAGGGGTCGCTCACCCGGGCACCCCGCTTCACGTAGGGGCCGGCGGCAAGGGCTACCGTTCGGGTCGAATCGACGTGGTCCAAACCGTCCTGCGAGTCGTCTTCCACCACGAAAATCAAGCTGTTCTTCCAGACATCACTTTTCGAGATTTCCTCCACCAGTGCGCCCAATGCTGCGTCGTTCTGCGCGATGTATTGCTCCGGCGTGGGCGGAGGTGGCCATCCCATATGGTCATTGGGAAGCCAGAGATATTCCAACGAGGGCACCTGGTGGCGGTCCACTTGCCGTCGAAAATCCGCTTTCCAGTCCCTGAACCTTTCCAGGTCGGAAATCTTGAGATTCCAGGCTGGGAAATCCAGGGAGTAATGGATCAGGAAATCCGCGAAGGCATCCTTTAATTTCTCGTTCTTCGCCAGGGCTTGGGCCAAGCCATCATCGGCCATGTAGTAATCCGAAAGGATGGCGGTGAACTTCGGGTCATCCATCAGTTTTCGGGCGTCGTCGAAAACGAGGGATTGCTTGTAATAGGCTGTGAACCTCTGGGTGAAAAGCAGGCCCCGGTCCTTCTCATTGGCGAACACCAGGGTGTGTTGGTAGTACTTTTTCGCCAGGTCCGAATCGGCCCCGTAGAGGTCCACGAGAATCCGGTAGGGCCGGGTGTAGAGGTAATAGGGCTCACCATAAACCTTGTAATCCAGTCCCTTTGCCGAGGCTGCGTCCCAGAGGTATTGGGGCGAAAAAAACGCGGGGATCGTGCCGTAGGGGTAGAGATATTTCACGGGTTCCTTGTCGTCATCCGGGTCCTTCCAGTCGAACCGCCCGGCATAACCGATGTTGCTGATCCATTCGAGGAAGGGGCTGGCGTAGCCCGAGGTTGTGTAGCTGTGGCCCAGGGCGCTGATTTCCCCGTCGCAGAAAAAATGATCCAAGGTCACGAAATCCCTCGCCAGCTTGTGCGCATTGGGGCTCTTGGGTTCGGGGAAGACGCAAAGTTTCGGGTCCCCTTCGCCGGGGGCGAGGTCCCCCAGGATCTGGTCGTAGGTCCGGTTTTCGCGGATGACGTAAAAAACATGTTTGATGGGAAGTTTGAAGCCTTCGCGGGGGCTTTCCAGGGGAGAACCCCTTTCCACCTGGGCAGTCCATGCCTCCAGGTGATCCGCCACATCTGATAGCGGAAGGGTGGATAGGGACCCCACCAAGAGGTTGAGAATGTAGTAAGGGTCCTCTTTTCGAAGACCTTCCACCCCCTTGTCCCTGACCGTGGGCCGCTGGGGCCGAACACCTTTGGCGCTTAAGACATACAAATTCTTCTTATCGAGATATACCTTCGTAGGGTACCAGCCAGCGGGAATCAACCCCAGCAGTTTCCCATCCACTTTGTTCAATACTGCCACCGCGTTCCATCCCGCCAGACTGACATAAAGGCGATCTTTATCCGCTGCCACCGAGTTAGGCCCCGCTCCATATTTAAACCCCTGCTGTTTCAAATCGAAGGTATTCACCGCCTGGTCCGTTTGCGTATCGATCACGGAAATTTCGTCCGAATTGCTGTTCACCACGTAAAGTAGACCCTGACTCAAGGTAAGGTTCGTGGGATTTTTTCCTACGGGGATCGAGGCACCCTCAACCAGTTTGTCCCTCTCAATGGAGTAAATCTGAACCCGGTTTTCCCCCTCGATGGTGGCATAAAGTTTGGACCGGGTCCATTCGAGGGCGTATGGATAATGTCCCGTGCCGATTTCATCCAAAATTTTTCCCGTGGACGTATCCAGAAGCGCGATTTTTCCCTTTTTCCAAGCTCCCGTTCCCTGCTTGTTCACCATCAAGTAAGTCAGGGCCAGGCGTGTTTTGCCGGTAAAAGCCAATCCTCCCGCGTAACCGTTAACGATATAGTTGGAATGGTCTTTGGTTGGTTTCATTTGGCGGTTTAAACGGTAGACCTTAAAGTCATAACCCCCGCTGATGTAAAGATTTCCGTCCGGGCCGGTGACAGCCGAGGGAAACAAGGAATGGAAAGGCAGGTTTTTTTCGAGGGTGTTTTTAAACGGATTCACCACCGAAACCTGCGAGTCGGCTTTGGGGGGATAAAATCCGTTGTTAAGAATGACGAGACGATTCGAGAAAGAAACCATTTCCGAAGGCATGCTGCCGAGTTCAAGAACTTGCCCCGCCGGCTTGATTTTCCAGCCCGTAGGAAGAACCAACTCATGGGTAAGTGTTTTTTGGGATTGTTCTTGCGCCAGGTTGGTATAGGAGACGGCCTGGTCATAAGAGGTGCCCATCGCCGCCAGCCAGATATTGCGTTTTAAATTGTCGTGTTCGGATGGTTCATCCAACCCCGTCACGGGCTGGGATTGGGCGCAAGAAACGATGCAGAGAAATAACGAACAGAAGAATATTGGAAAACGGTATTGAGTCATGGGTGGCCTCGGGCCTATTGAAAACTAAAAAAGGCTGATTCGGAAGGGTTCAAAGGTTAAATGCCTGAAAATTCCATACTTCTCTTCGGATTTTCGTTTTTGAACGATAGGAATGAGCCTTCGGGGCCTAGGGGGTGAAAAATTGGTTTTCCTTCAAGCTGAAACCAGCGTCAACTTTACGATTTCCGGATGGCATAATGTCCTCACCTGGGGAAAGCCCCCCAGGCCTCGATGAATAAAGACCACCGTTTTCCCCGACCTGAAAAAACCGCCCGCGTAATTGCGCCCCATAGCCGAGGGCACAATGACCGGCCCTACCAGTGGAAAACAAACCTGCCCGCCATGGCAATGGCCGGAGATTTGGAGATGGGCCCCCGCTCTTTTCGACAGGTAAAAATGGTCCGGATTATGGGCGAGCATAATTCTCGCGTCCCCGGAAACCTGAGAAAATAAATCCTCGTTTTTCTCACCCGTCCATAGGTCATCCACCCCCATCAGGGAAAGGGTCTTTCCTTTTTTGCGGAAGGTTTTAATTTCGTTCTGCAAAACATGGATGCCCGCCCTTTCCAGGGTCTTCTTCACCGTGGAACCTTCCGTCCAGTGGTCATGATTGCCCAGCACCGCGTAAACCCCCAGGGGAGCCTTGAACCCTCTGAGCAGCTTTTCTAAAGCCGGGATGTCCCTGGCGTGGGATATAAAATCTCCCGTCAGCGCGAATAAATCGGGTTTGAACTTTCGCATTTCGGCAAAAACGAATTTCAAGTACTCCGGATGGGTATATCCACCAAAATGAATATCTGAAACCTGGGCCAGGGAAAGGCCGGAAAACTCTTTTGGCCATCCTGGAATCTTGACCTCGTACTCATTCACTTCCAGATCATGAAACTGGTTTTCCAGGCCGATTTTGCTTAACCACGGATAAGGGACTTCCCAGCGGGCGGGACGATTAGGGTATCGGCGCGAGAGAAGTTTGATTTCCACGCTTTTGCGGATAAACAAACTCCAGAAAATGTGTTTGGTAAAAACACACATCCCGGCCAAGCTGGTTCCGACCGAGAAGAATTGCAAAGCGGGGGAAATCGAGGTCCAGGTCGAGGGAATAAAGTCCCAGGCATGGAATAATTGAAAAGAGGGAACTCCAAAGGCGATCAGGAAAAATAATGACCAGCTATTAATCCATTTGTTTTCTGATATCCCCCAGCGGGGATGAAAACTGACGCGGTTGGTTAAATACAGTAAAAGATTGAAAAGGGAAAATAAATACAGCCACAAAGTAGGTTGGAAAATCATGGGGGGTTTAAACCGTTCATTTTCCCCCTATAAGCCAGAATTCTTTGGGAATTTCAATAACTCATTTTGAAAAGGGCCAGGCCTGACCAAGCATCAATGGGTAACATCGTTTTTCGACCGACTCCACCACATGTCCAACTTGACGGGAACTTCGTTTTGCACAGGGAGGGTTAGCAGCGACGGGGGGATAATTTTAAAATCCTTCAAGGTCAAGGGGAGGGTTCCCATCATGTGGACTCTTCCATCCTTCCAATCCAAAACCTGTAGCGGGATTTGGGGATATTCGGCCTTTTGACCCGCGAATTCAATGTCCACATCCGCGACTATGGGTTGGGGTGCTTGGGAATCGATGATACGGCTCGCCTGAGCCCGGACGGTGATCAAGGGAAAAAGGCCAGCCCGTGTTACTTCCTGCATATGCAGGTCCCTGTTATTGTCTCCAGAATCGAAGGTTTTCACCGGCACAGCCACGAGAAATTTCCAGACGCCATCGGTTCCTCGAAGACCCTCTCCCCGGGCCGACAAACTTTTCCCACGCACGATGTGGAGGGGATGGGTGACGGTATAGGTGATTTCCGATTTTTCCAGTTTCCAATTTACTTTGGCATCGACGCCAAAGACCAAGGCTGGCGTAAAGAATAGAATGACCCATAATAGTTTTGTTTTCATTTTTTCCGCTAGAAGGTCATGACTGTCACGGAAGTTAAATAAGAAACTACCAAAGCCGTCGCAAGTATTCCGTGGATGGTTCCAAGAGAACCTAAGGGCTGATGATTTTGAATTTGGTCATTCGCCATGTCCCCCAGAAGAGGAACGATGACCATCAGCGGGGCGTGAATCCAGGCCAGGTCGACATGAGTTTGAGTGTTCCCGCTGGGTTTCAATCCCTTGGGCTTGGGAGCGAGGATGGCGAAGAGGGCAGTCGTACCGTAAAGGGCGACTGTGGTGATCCCCAAGGTCGCGTGGAGGCCTGTATTCGTACTTCCGTTGGCGACATTGCCCGCCGTCGCGAGCCCCAGGACATATTCGGTCGTCAAGGGAACCGCCGTAATCAAGCCCAGGGTTTGATGAATTTGAAGCATATCGGAACGGGTTTGAAGGTCTTTTTGGTACTGGGGGTCGCTTTGTAGCTCATCCTGTGAAAAGCCCAGATCCTTCACCGAGAGGGCGGGAGTACGGGAATCGGTTTGAGTCGCGCTCCCGGTATCGGTCGATACACCGGCACCCACCGCACGGACGCAAGTCAGTAAAACCAGAGTTACGGCGAAGAGGGTCTTTCGAATCATTCAGGTGAATCCCATCGAGGAAGATGAAGACGGGGTCATTCTGGCCAATCAATTTTTGAACATCAAGACCCGGAACTCCATACCCCAAAGGAAAGGAGCCCGGTTTCGTTTATTTTTTCCCCTGCTGGTACAGGTAATTGGCCAAGTCCGTGATCTGCTGGGCCGTCAACTGGTCTGCGTACCCCGTCATGGCCGCATCTTTATTGAGCTGTGTTGGATTTTTGATGTAGGCGGCAATGTAATCCGCGTCACGGCCCTGACCGATATGAGACAGATCGGGACCGATATCCTCACCGACGCCATGAAACTTGTGGCAAGTGGCGCAATTTTCCTCAAAGAGGCGGGGAGCTTGAGCGGAGAAACTTCCTCCGCCCAGACTGCTCATATAAGCCACCAGGGCTTCCACTTCGCCATCCAATAGATTGAAATTGGGCATCTTGGTTCCGGGGGTAACTTTTTTGGGGTCACGAAAATGTGCGGCGAGCCAATCCCGGTTGCGTCTCAATCCCACCTCATCCAAGGCCGGGCCGACCGAACCACCCTGGCCGTTCAAACTATGGCAATACTGGCAGTGAAGGTCCGTAAATAGTCTTTTCCCTTCCGTAATAAGTGGGTCTTTCTGAACAATGGGGTTGGTCAAGGGGGTTTGGGAACCCTGGATGGTCAAAACCACAACCCCGATCACCGATACCCACCCCCCTGCCACCAGCCACTTACGGTCCATCGGATGGCGCTTGGGTCCCCGGTCGAAAAAAGGCAAGGCCAGGAGAACCAAAACCACCACCGCCGGAAGGAGAACAATCGCGAAGGCTTCCAGCTTGCCGGGAAAATACTTTAATAATTGGAAGACGGATAGAAAGTACCACTCCGGACGAGGGTTATAGGTTGTATCGGTTGGATTGGCCAAATCTTCCAAGGCGGCGCCTTTCCAGATCGCCACACCCACAACCAGGGCAAACACAACGAATACCGCTGCCGTATCCTTGAAAATGATGTAGGGCCAAAATGATTTACCCTGCGCTTTCAGTTCCGCGTAGCGGGTCTTGTGGCCGGCTTTCCAATGGGGATCTTCGGTTTTGGAAGAATCCCTTTCCGGCGGGGCCGAGATGCCATGCCAAACCACCAGGAATAAGTGAAAGCCGATCAACAAAACGGCAATAGCCGGAAAAACCAAAACATGGATAGCGTAAAAACGGGCCAGCGTCACCGCGCCCAAATCCGCCCCACCCTTCATGATCAGGGCCAAATAATTTCCAATGACCGGGACCTGTTCGACCATGTGGGCCCCCACGGTAGTAGCCCAATAGGCCTTCTGGTCCCAGGGTAGAAGATATCCGGTAAATCCAAACCCGATGACCAGGAAGAAAAGTCCTACACCCGAGATCCAGGTAATTTCTCGGGGAAATTTATAGGCACCCATGAAAAATACTCTTAAGAGGTGTAAAAACACAGTGACGACCATGCCCGTGGCGCCCCACTTATGGAGGCTGCGGAGAAATCCTCCCATGGGCACTTCATTGCTTAAATAGCGCACCGAGTCGTAGGCGTGATCGGGAGAAGGGGAATAATGCATGGCCAGCAACATGCCCGTGACCACCTGAAGGATGAAAAAGAAAAACGTCAGGCTCCCCAGGGTATAGCGCCAACCCACGCCTTTCGGAATATGGCGATCGAGAATAACTTCCTTAACTTTTCTCCAACCCGTGCGCTCATCCAGCCAGTCGAGGATTTTTTTCATGCGGCTTCTCCCCCGGGGAGGATGTACAGGATGCCGTTTTCCACCTTGACCTGATATCGCCGCAAGGGTTTGGGAGGCGGCCCGGAGACTACCTGACCTTCTTTCGTAAAGGTTCCCCCATGGCAGGGGCAAATGAAGGCCCCTTTTGTGCTGTCCCATCGATAGGGACATCCCAAATGGGTGCAATGGGGATCATAAGCCACCCAGTCCGATCCAAGATTCACAACCCAGACCGAACTACTGCCCTCGATAACTTCCCATCCGTCTTCCTTGCGGTTGACGTAATCCACTTTCTGGGGATCCCCTGGTTTCAGGTTCGCGACCGGGCCTACCGCGAGCCATCCTTCTTTTTTCCGCCCCCAAGCGGGGGATAGAAAATAAAAGAGGCCCGACCCGCCCAAGACCATGGAGATGAAACCGCCCATAACGGCGATCAAACCGATCAGGAAATTCCTGCGTTGAGGGTTTTCGGGATCGATGGGTTGATTCGCCATGGTAAAACTACCTCCTCAAGTGGATAACGACTTTCGAAATCAAGACGGGACTTAAAAAAGGCCGAGTCTCAAGGGACCCGGCCTTTTCAATTTTACAGAAAAGCAAAGTTAAAAAAATCAAGCCCGTTTGTCCGGGTTCTTCCATTCCATTCCATACTTTTAATAGGCGAACCAGGCCATAGCCATGGCCGTATTGTTGTCTTTCGCATAATTAACACCATCATAGGTGTCTGTCCCTCCACCGTTGAAATAGAAATACTGGGTGTATTGGAGGGTGAACTTGGTATTCAACCAGGGCGCAAAATTGATCTCATATACCATTCCCTGGGTCTCGGGATTGCCGTTGGCATATAGAGAATAATCGGTGCTTCCCCCCATGCCAAAATAACCCAAGGTAAACCCAATTTGGCGTTGGTAATAATAGGTCAGGTTGGCCTTGAATAGCTCCAATTGGTCATTCAGATTTTGGGAGCCGAAATTGGTCCCATCATTGGTGTTGAACGTGGAATTCCAAGTCTGGTATTCCCGAATCCAACAGGCCTGGGCCGAGAACTGGTGATCCTTGGTAGTAAATTGGTATTGGGCATCCGCGCCCCAATCCTCGAAATAATCGGCTTTGTACCCCGAAGGAATACCTGTCATTGTGATGTTCACGGCGTCCGCGAAAGTCGGTTCCCCATTTTCCATCATGGCAAAGCCACCCAATTCAAAGGAATGGTCATCGACTTCCTGGCTCAAGGCCATGCGCAGGTAAGGGGCATAACCTTGAATAACTTCGCTGGGAACAGAACCACCCTGCGGTGCGCTTCGGTAAGCGGTAGCTTCCACATAAAGAAGCTTGTCCAGTGAAACATAAGCTCCCAAACCCGCAACCGACCCTCCCAGCGTTGTGATTTGGGGTGCAGTTTCAGGTTTCGGAACGGTAGCTGAAGTCGAATAGGGATAACCCCAGGCCGGAGTGGAGTTGTAAACATCTTCCACGGTGGGATTGTTGTTCAAGGTTAATCCGAAAATCCCGTCACGTCCATTCATGTCAAAATGGGTGGTATAACGGATGTCCGTGTTGTCCGAATGAAGAACACCACTCTGAAAATCGTAAGTCATCTGGGCGAAAGCCCCGACGTTAGGGGTGATCTCACCGGCATAGAAAAGGCTTAGCTGTTCAGGAAATCCAACCACTCCCATGCCGTCGTCACCGGCGGCGGGCCCGGGAGCCGCGATTGAGTTTTTCTGCACGAAGGTGTCCGTGATCTGAATCATGGCCGAAAGGGGCGTGCCCTTGAGGATTTCTAAAGAGACGTCGCCCGTCTTATCGTCTTTTTCCGTGACCTTGTCGGCATCGCCGGAAACATAGCCGTTGAGCTTGAACCATCGGCCGTAGGCGGTCAATTCGGGGAAAACCGTGTGGCAAGCCATGCAAGACATGCCGGTTTGGCGGGAAAAACTGGGAACGGCCATGGCGGGGATGGCCATGCCCCAGGCTAAAACTATGACGGCCAGGCCCATGCAAACATCGTTGAAAACGGAACTCTTCCCACGAGATGAATCTTTCATCATTTGCTCCCCCTTTAAATTGTTTAAAGTTTCGTTTTTTACTTGGCGCCGAGTGTGCGGATGTAATTCACCACGCTCCAACGTTCCTTGTCGGTCAAACTCTTGCCGAAGGTAGGCATCGGGGACTGGCCTTTGGTGATTTTCCAAAAGAGGGAGCCGTCGGTCTCAGCCTTGACTTGATCGGATGTCAAATCTTGGGGCTTTTTCTTCAACACTTTGAACATGGGTCCATCGCCCTTGCCTAAAGAACCATGACAGGAAAGGCATTTTCCCGTGAATATTTTTTTTCCGAGATCGGTAGAGGCTTTATCGGAAGGAATCGGGTTCTTGACTTGCGTTGCGTCGGCGGGTGCCTGCCAACCCTGTTGGACTTCCTGAGCCACGGCATAAGCCAAAGCCAAGCTAAAAGTCATGACAGCCACAAAAAACGATAACAACCAACGTCTGTAACCACAAAATTTAGTACTCATGTTTTCTCCCCTTTTTGAAAAGCCAAAGATTTTAAGCTTTTTTAAAAACCTTCGGTGGTGCGAGCATGCTAAAGATTGCGGTAAAAGCCCTATATGACAAACATCATATTCG
>CAZGKT010000023.1:15940-49009 GCA_964525605.1 uncultured bacterium | reverse complement strand
TGGAGGGTTAGTCCTAATTGGTAAGGCAGTGGACTTGAAATCCACCGGGGGAAACCCCTTGCAGGTTCGAGTCCTGCACCCTCCGCCAATTTTTTTTAGCAAAAAGAAGATTTTTAAAAACTCATTTTTTGTTTCTTCAAAACGGAGAGGTGGCCGAGCGGCTTAAGGCGACGGTTTG
Source organism: uncultured bacterium (assembly GCA_964525605.1). Taxonomy (GTDB): domain Bacteria; phylum Oederibacteriota; class Muellerivitia; order Muellerivitales; family Muellerivitaceae; genus CAVTWJ01. Next base: position 48,831 of record CAZGKT010000023.1, on the reverse strand, counting down.
CTAAACCGTTGGAGGGGTAACACCCTCTCGAGGGTTCGAATCCCTCCCTCTCCGCCATATTTGGGGTTGTCAGATTAAAATCGAGCCCCCTTCAAACCCTTCAATGATTTCTACTGCATATCCTTTGAAGCAACCTCGAAAACCCTAGGGATTGTGCTCCGCTCCCCTTCATTTCCTTGTCCAGTTTGCGGCCAATATAAGCTAAAATAGTTGAAATTAATTACCTGGGAGACGACTTTGACACGTATCACCCCTTTCCTTTTCTTGTACCTACTCCTGGGTGCTTTGATCGTTTTTCTTCCAGCCTGTGGCGGCAACGAAATCAAGGGTCAAAAACCTCCCGAAACCGTACTTAATCCCGAATTAACACCCACTCCTCAAGCAAGCCAGAGTACTAACTTGGATATCTCTTCGCCAGCCGCTGAAACAACCCCTCAACCTAAAACAAATTTTGATTTCGACACCAAGGAACGACCGGTCTCCAAATCGGTCGTTCGTTCTTACAAAGAAAAAATTGCCCGGATCAAGGGCCCCCATTCGGTTCAAACCGTACAAGTGGTAACAACTCCCACTCCACAGATCGCTTCTGCCGAAACGAACCAGCCCACTCCCACGGTTGAGCCGATCACCGGCCAATCCCAAACGCCAATGGATGCTTCCACAAGTCTTAAACCTCAAAAGAGTTCTCATTGGTTTCTTTGGTTGGTTGTTCTGGGTCTATTGGGAGGAGGCGGTTATTGGTATTGGTCACACCGAAACGAGAATGAATCACCCTACCAACCTCAACCGCCAGTCGGCGGTCTTTCTCCGGTCAGCGGCTTCACCGCAAAGCGAATACTGCGCGAAGCAAAGAAACCTCCTTTCTGGAAACGAAACCTTTTTTAAACGTATTTGACAAGCCAGGATGAACGCGCCCTCAGAACACGAACGCTTTCTGGAAGCTCTTCAACCCGGCCGTTGCCCACTTTGCTTCCTAATCCGACAATACGGTTTCGACCATTTAAAATCCCTTTTGGATGAGAGTGTCACGGATCCCCACACACGCGACCGCCTATATGCGTCCGGAGGATTTTGTCGGCGTCACGCTTGGCAGGGAGTCCAGCAACACCAGGCCATGGGCATGGCGGCCATTTATTCAGGTTTGTTGGAAAGAGAGTTCCAATCATTTAAAAGCGCTGCCCGATTCTGGCGAAGCACCCATCCCCAACCCTGTCCCATCTGCCAATCGGAAGCTTCTTGCGAGAAAGTGTATACACAACAATTTGCGCTAAGTTGGTCGTGTTCGGAGGAATTGCGGAGGGTCTTCAGGGAAAAAGGGATTCTTTGTCTGCCCCACTTAAAATCCATACTCGAACAAAAAGTTCCTCGAACTTCACGAGAGGAACTAAAAATTGCTGCTCTGTTGGCTCTGGAAAAGCTAAGAAAAGATTTAAATGAATTCCTTTCCAAACAGGATTATCATCGAATTCTTGAAAAAATCGGCGGGGAAGGGGACGCCTGGGTGTCCGCCGTAAGAATGTTTTGCGGAGAACGGGAATAAAACTTTATTTGGAACGCCGCAGTACCGTCGAATGAGGGAGCTGAAAGATGGCTGAGTCACTCCAGTATAAAAATAATCGGGATTGGGGCATCACCGATTACTACTTTATTGACTTGGTTGTCATGCTGGCTTCCTCAGTCAAGATCGACCTGGGCGAACTTCCCCATCCTTATTACAAAGATAAAGATCTCAACCTAGCCCGCGCCCGAATCACTATTAACATGATCTCTTCCCTTGTCAAAAAAACATCCGGGAACCTGAACATTGAAGAAAAAAAAGTATTGCGGGAAGTCTTGGAAGACCTGCAAAAAACCTACGTGGATAAGACCCGAGAATCCTCTCGGAGTTCTTCCCCCGTTTCCTCTAAAAGCTCCATCATCAGGCCCTTAATTCCAACGCCTCCATCTACCGGTCCTGCCCCCAATGTGAAAGATTGGATTCATCTTGTTCAGCAAGAAATCGCAAAAAAGAAACAAACGCCCCCTCCCCCTTCATCCAAATAATTTCACTCCATTTATTCTCTTGCCGGAAAATCTAATTTCCTTCCCTTCCAGTGCCCTCGGCCCGACCAAAACCAAAAGACCGAATTTATCCCTATCATCGCGAAAAGCAGAGAACCCAACGGATGAAAGATGACCGAAATTTTCAGCATTCGATAACAATGGGCATGGGCCAGACGTATGACCCATTGGGATAAGGACAGGGTCAAACAGGGAATGAAAAGCGGGGATGAAAAACCGGCGAATAAAACAAAAAAAGGGATCGTCCCTATTCCAAGGAGAACAAACAAAACGGCTACCATTCGGAGCAATGAAAAACCGGAGACTGGAAACATGTTCTTTGAAAAGCCTTCCCATACTTCTTTTGCGTTCCCATACATTCGACAACTTGTTAAATCACTTCCGTTTCCTAGAACGACCCTATAACCCTGTTTCACCAAAGCTTTTCCAATTTCAAGGTCCTCCACAATTTTATTTTTGACCACTGAATGGCCTCCCAGAGCGCGGTAAACTTTTTGGCGAATCAGAATAAACTGGCCTCCCACTCCCGCGAATCGGTTAAAAAAGGATTTTGATCTCAAAGTCCAATAACCGGGCAAATATGCCACCAGCGAGAAGACCATGACCGGGACCACCAGCAATTCCATCCAGCTTTTAGTAATTTGTTCATTCATGAGCGAAACCACATCAGCTTGGTTGGTTTCAGCGAATTGAACCGATCGTTTCAACATATCGGATCCATGCCGGGTGTCCGCATCGGTAAATAGAAGCCATTCCCCATTTGCCTTTTTGGCGAGTTGCTGACAAGCCCAAGGCTTTCCAAGCCAACCCGGCGGTAGTTCTTGTCCTCGAATTACTTGTAGACGGTTGTCGTTTGCGGAATAGACCCTTAAAAGTTTCAGAGTCTGGTCAGTCGATCGATCATCCAAAACTAGGATTTCATAATTCGGATAATCCTGTAATAACAAACTTTCCAATAGGGGACGAATTCTTTTTTCTTCGTTGCGAGCAGGTATAAGAATAGAAACCCTTGGCCATTTTTTTCGAGTCGCTTCGACCATTGGAACCATTTTAAAAAAGTGAATATTTTCCCATGCGCAAAAGATCATCCACGCTGAAATCAAATAAGCGAATATGGAAATATAAATCAAAAAGTTTCCTCATTTATCAACCGGCAATATTCGCTACAAAAAAGGGGAGCCCCAAAGGAGCCCCCCTAATCTTCCAAAACGCGGAACTTAATTCAGGGTCTTTTTGCCTGGGGTCCAACCGCAACCCGTCAATTTACCAGTCTCGAATGCAGCTAGCGTACGGATGGTTTCATCCACGTTGCGACCAACCGCCGTATCGTTAATAGTCGCGTGTTTGAGATTCCCCTCCGGATCAATCACGAAAGTTCCACGAAGGGCGATTCCTTTGTCTTCGATCAAAACGCCATAAGCGCGTGAAATGTGATGCGCGGTGTCCGCTAAATGAGGAAATTTCAACCTACCAAGACTCGGTGTTTCCTGCCATGCTTTGTGACTGTACACGCTGTCAGTAGAACAGGTGATCACTTCGGCGCCCAATTTTTTAAATTCTTCGTACTTCTCGTTAAAACCCTGAATCTCAGTCGGGCAAACGAAAGTAAAATCCAACGGGTAAAAGAACAACACCACCCACTTCCCTTTGTAATCTGACAGCTTAACGTCCTTGAACTCTCCATTCGGCATTAAAGCTTGTCCTTGAAAATCAGGTGCTTTTTGTCCCACTTGAACTGACATGACTTCCTCCTTGAATAATTGAACAGTGATTATGGTCTTTAACGGTTTTCTCCCGCCTCAGACCGGTGTGCCGGAAAAAGCCATACACTACAGCTCCATCCGTTTGATCCATCCCTCCCACGAGGAAAAACCGGAAAACGGTCCTCCCGCAGGGAACGGAGTTTGTCTTTGCGTTCCCCAAGAACGCTTTATTTACCTAATTTCTTTTTGGCGCAATCTCGGCAATAACCCCTGAAATGGACTGAATAATCTACAATTTCGAAATTCCCCGCTTTCGCGTGGGAAAGCCTCAGCGAAGGAAGAGCCTGTTCTTCTAAATCCACCACCCGGTGGCAAAGAAGGCAAGTGAGATGATGATGTCTTTCAGTATTGGGATCGTAACGGGCGGCTGAACCAAGATGGCTGGCCTTGTGTATAACTTCCATGTCAACCAGGGTTTCCAGAACCCGGTAAACGGTGGTCCGAGATAAACCGGGAAGTTTGGTTGAAACACCCTCGAAAACTTGATCTGCCGTCGGATGGTCTTCCCGAACAGCAAGAGATTCCAGGATCAATCGCCGTTGCACCGTCAACGGCATCCCCCGCTCCCGGCATAAATGCTCGAAACGGACCATCTTCTCTTGGGTAAATTGGGGTGATTTCATAGATGGTAATATATACCAAATGAAATATTATATCAACTATTTAAACGATTGAGCAAAGTCTAAATTTGGACAACGTTGAGGCGAAAACTCGGTGGGGAGCAAATTCATTAGACGGTTCTTATCTTTTTCCTTGTTGGGCTCTTAGTCAAAACCTAGAATGACAGAAAGGAGAAGAGTTCCATGGCCAAGGGCGAAATTCCAGTCAAATTAATTTCCGTGGAGGAAGCCAATTCCATTCTGCCACGCGTTCGTAGGGCCTTGGCTTCCCTGCGCGAATTGAGACAAAGGGTTTTGCGGGTCGAGGCACAGATTGAAATCGAGGAAATGACCGGTTCCGGACCCGACAATGCGCTCACCTCTCCCGCCGAAGCCGCTATCGCTGGCCAGATGGCAGCTTTGCATGACCTTAGCCGCCACTTTGAAGGCTTGCTGGAGGAACTCCAATCCCAGGGTGCTTTCGTGAAGGATTTGGAATCGGGGCTAGTGGATTTTTATAGCCGTCGCGGTCCTGAAATTGTCTTTTTGTGCTGGAGAGAGGACGAGAAGGAAGTCGCCCACTGGCATCCCCTCGAAGGGGGCTATCGGAACCGCCAATCCATTTAATCTGTTGTTCCTCCCTAGATTTATTTCTCAGATTTGCTTTACATCCCCTTCCCTTGTGAAAATCTTCCTCTTAAGATGGTCTCCTTTTTAGAGGAATATATTGCGGTGATTCAATCCGTTTAGATCCCAAAGGGGAAATCATGTCCAAACCATTTGATCAAGCCGACCAGCTGGCCATCAACTCCATCCGGCTTCTCGCGGTAGACGCTACCCACCAGGCTAATTCTGGACATCCTGGCATGCCCATGGGGATGGCTCCCACCGCCCATGTGCTTTGGAGCCGTTTCCTGAAACATAGTCCCGCGAATCCCCGTTGGTTCAACCGAGACCGGTTCGTGCTTTCTGCGGGTCACGGGTCCATGTTGATTTATTCCCTGCTTCACCTGCATGGTTATGGTCTTACTCTGGAGGATCTTAAAAATTTTCGCCAATGGGACAGTAATACTCCGGGTCATCCGGAATACGGCCACACCGTAGGGGTGGAAACGACAACGGGTCCCCTCGGTCAAGGCATCGCCACTGCGGTCGGAATGGCTATGGCGGAGCGCATCCTGGCCGCACGCTTCGGCGATGAACTGGTGGACCACCGTACTTGGGTTATCGCTTCGGATGGTGATTTGGAAGAGGGTTTGTCGCATGAAGCCTGTTCAATGGCCGGTCACATGAAACTTTCCCGTCTCAAAGTGATCTATGACGACAACCACATTTCTATCGAAGGCAACACCAATCTCGCTTTTAGTGAGGATGTGAAAAAACGCTTTGAGTCGTACGGATGGCATACTCTTCGTGTTACAGATGCCAATGACCTGGCCGCTTTGGAAACAGCCATGGAAGAGGCTGTGGCTGAAAAAGATCGTCCTACACTCATCTTAGTTCGAAGCCATATCGGTTATGGAAGCCCCCTGCAAGACAACGCCAAATCCCACGGAAGCGCCTTTCCGCCTGACATGGTGAAAGCCACAAAGGAATTTTTTAAATGGCCCTTGGAACCTGCTTTTTACATCCCCGAAGAGGCGAAGCGCCGTTGCTTAGAGTCCGTCGAAAAAGGCAAAAAGGCTGAAGCCGATTGGAATCTAATTCAGAAAACCTATGCCAAAGCCCAGCCGGAAAAGTTCCTTCATTTCGCCCAGTCGATCGCCAAAGAACTTCCGAAAGATTTGGATGGGAAACTTCCCGTATTCGCTCCGGATACAAAAGGACTTGCCACCCGCTCGGCTTCCGGCAAGGTCATCAATGCCATCGCTAAAGAAGTTCCCTTCCTCTATGGGGGTTCGGCCGATCTGGCAGGATCCAACGACACGACCATTGAGGGAGGAGGGGATTTTCTAGCCGGTCAATATCAGAACCGAATTTTTCATTTTGGTATTCGCGAACACGCCATGGCTGCCGCTCTCAACGGAATGGCTCTCCACGGCGGTGTGATACCATTCGGCGGAACCTTCCTAATGTTCAATGACTATATGAAGCCTTCGTTCCGTCTGGCCCACTTGATGGGCATCCAATCCATTTTCGTTTTCACGCACGATTCCATCGGGCAGGGTGAGGATGGCCCCACCCACCAGCCGGTTGAAACCCTGGCCTCGATGCGGTCCATCCCGCATTCTTGCGTGATCCGCCCCGCAGACGCTAACGAGGTTTCTTTCGCTTGGAAAATAGCCCTGGAACGTAAAAACGGGCCCACAGTGCTCGTTTTGACCCGACAAGCCGTTCCCGTATTTGATCGGACGAATTTGGCTCCGGCATCCGGTCTTTTAAAAGGAGCCTATATTCTTTCTGATGCGAAAGGTGGCAAACCCCAGGTCATCCTGATCGGGACAGGTTCTGAGGTTCAACTTTGTCTTAAAGCTCAGGAAACTCTAGAAAAAGAAGGAATTGCCTCGAGGGTTGTCAGTGCTCCCTGCTTAGAAATCTTCGCAGCTCAAAGCGCGTCTTACCAAGAAGAGGTTCTTCCCGCATCCCTTCATGCACGGGTCGTAGTGGAAGCTGCCACTTCTTTTGGCTGGCACCGATGGGCGGGAGATAAAGGTCGTTTCGTGACCTTGGAGCGTTTTGGGGCAAGCGCCCCCGGCCCTGTGGTCATGAAAAACCTTGGATTCACCCCCGAGAACGTCGTGGCAGCGGCGAAAGATAGCCTCAAAAACTAATAGCCCCTCGGTTTTCTATTCCGGATGAAAAGGCTCCATGATCACTACCAGCCACGCCATCCTGAACACGGCCCTGCTGGGGCGTAAAAACAATCCCTGTCGAAACTGGAGCGCATTTTGGGGTGGTGTCATTCCCGATTTGCCCATGATTTTGTTTTTCTTTATTATTCCCGCCGCCTCTCGGCTTTTCCATTGTTCCCTTTCCAGCCGATTTTACTATTTTCCCTATTACCGTGTTTTTATCGATTGGGCCCATTCTTTTCCCCTTTCGCTCACGGGAATATTTATCTGCCTACTCTTAAAAAAAGAATTGGGATGGGTGTTTTTCTTGAGTATGTTTATGCACGATCTTGAGGATTTTTTCGTACACGCCGTTTATCCTCACGAGCAATTTTTACCGTTCACTCATTGGCGCTTTTACGGTCCTCTTTCCTATTTTGACCCCGCCTATCACGGGGCTATCGTTGCGCCGCTCGAGTGGACCCTGGTCATTTTTTGTTCTTGGATTATTTATAAGCGGGGAGTAAAACCTTGGGCGCAGGTCCTACTTTTGACTGTGATCATTTTTCAGGGAACCTGGTTGATCTATGCATTTACAAGATTCCACTGGTAATTATTACCAATTGAGAGAAAGGAAGGACTCCGCGCATTCGTCAATGAAATTGACGAATGCAACCAAGAATATTTGGTGAGGAAAAGTCCCTGCGAAACCACCATTACAGGCGTTTACTGAATGGCTGCCTAATGCAATACCACCACTTTACCCATTCTCTGTGTCCCATCGTTCGATCTTTGGATTCCAACACGATATAAATAAAGACCGCTGGCGACCTGATTTCCCATTTGGTTTTGAAGATTCCAAACGATACTGTTTAGGCCGTTCCTGCCAGACTGGGAAACCACAAAAACCTTTTCTCCCAAAACATTATAAAGCGACAAAGTCACTTCGCTGGCCTGTTTCAAATACACCTTGAATTCTATGGGTTCCCCATCCTTTGAAATGTTGGGCAGGGCCTGGACAACGGAATTGTTCTCCATCTTCGGCGTAGGCGAAGGAGTGGGTGTCAGTGTTTCCTGAACCGCACCACTGGTGTTGGAATTTCCGCCGGAAAGAGTAGGTCTTCTTATATCAAGAATAGGTGATGTATAGTTTTGACAGCTTTGAATCGTTAACTGATAAGCATAGCGGATAGAGGAGCTTCCGTTCCCAGTCACTTGGATCGCCAAAACATTGTTTCCAGGTATTGCCGAACCCACCAACTCAATCGAGAACGGATTGGTCACGCCCGTCAACGGGACTCCATTCAGCCAAAGATTTAGGTTACCCTTTACCGAAATATTCAAAATGGCGGAGAAAACTCCCGCCGGAACATTGAAGGTAGATAGGGCTAACAACTGATCACTACCGTTACTTGTTCCTGTGGAGTTATAGGAAGAATATGGAACCGAAATGTTATAGGGATTGAAAGTCCCGCCGACATAAACCGCATTGCTCCATGAAGAAGCATTAAAGCCGGGGTTTTGCCATCCTGAGGGTTCCGAAGCTGTGCTCGAAGAGAGGTACATGATCTGATCGCTCGGGCCATTATAAATGGCCGTTTGAACAGCTTCACACGTAGGCGTAGAGGTCGCCGTGGGAGTGTAAGACGGGGTTTCTGTAAAGGTAGAGGTGATTGTTGCTGTTGAGGTGTTCGTTGCCATCCATGTGGAGGTGGTTGTGTATGTTGACGTGTTCGTCCAGGTGAAAGTTGGAGTAACCGTGGGGGTTAAACTGTTGGTTGGCGTCGTCGTGAATGTAATGGTTGACGTGGCGCTGGCTGTCACGGTGGGGGTATAGGTGGTTGTGATGGTAAAACTAGAAGTGAGAGTTGCAGTAGATGTGCTTGTGGCTGTTGCCGTGAAGGTTGGCGTCCAAGTGTTTGTGAACGTATTAGAAGGCATCGGTATGTTGGTGAATGTGTCGGTCGGCGTGGTTGTATAGGTTGGAGACGCTGTGGGGCTGTAGATAGCTGTTGCGGTAAAGCTTGGTGTGGTTGTAGCCGTTATGGTTATGGTCGGCGTCCAACTGATCGTATTTGTTGGTGTAAAAGTAATGGTCATTGTGGGGGGTAAAGTGGCCGTATTTACGGGAGTGGGGATAGGCGTCGGATTGGACCCACAAACGAAAGCCATCACACGGTTTCCAAAGCTATCCGACACGTAAAGCACACCGTTTGAAACCTGGATATCTTGCGGGGTAAAATTATTGGGTAAAGGACCCGTATCGGAAACCCAAGAGGTGAGGCTGGCCTGCCCCAGGACATTGTCCGCATTCGGATTTGTAGTCCCAGTTGGAATAGTGTTGTAGATCATCACACGGTAGTTGTCGTGATCTCCCACATAAAGGCGGCAACCGTCTGAGAAAACACTCTCCGGAAGCCAATAACCATTGGCTGAGCTAGAGGGGCTGCTAGCGGTAAAGTTGTTCTGTCCAATTACGGCATCGGCCGGTGGATAGTTGGTTGACAGGTTATCGATCCCCTGTCCGCCGTTGTTGAATACTAGCACTCGTTCATTTTGGGTATCTGCCACGTAAAGACTACCGTTGGCCACCCAGATCCCATTAGGGTTGTTGATGTTCTGAGCGGACGTGGTTTCAGGATTGGGAGCCCCCGGATAGGAAGAGAAACTTGGTTGTCCGATCACCTCATCAGCAAGCGCTCCGTTTGTAGCCGGCAGAGAGTTATAAACCAGGATTCGGTCGGCGTTCGTGTCGGAGACGAACAGCCTTTGACCGTCGTAGAACACTCCGTTGAAATATCCCGTTCCACCCAAGAAATGCATCCGGCCGGCGTCCGCCACGCCGCTCGTGGCCGTCATGTTTGGCTGCCCAAGCACCACATCCGCTTGGCCGTTGGTTGCGAGAAGGGCGTTAATATTGTTATAGATCAGGACCCTTTGGTTCCCCGCATCGATCACGATCAACCGGGCGCCATCACTCCAAATACCTGAGGGGCCGGAGAGTGTGTTGGCGGCGGGCGTTCCCCCTTGGTTGGGAGTGTTATTGGTGAAATTGGCCTGTCCGATCACCTGAACGGCGGCGGGCCCACTGGAACCCGGCACAGGGCTGTAGATCAAAACCCGGTTGTTGGCCGAATCTGCCACGATAAGTTTATTCCCCGCCTGGAACACCCCCTCCGGTGCGTTTAAGGATGCGGCCCCGACTGGAGTGATCGCATTATTAGTGAAATTGGATTGGCCAATGACAAAGCTTGCCGATTGGTCCATGGCCAGAGTACAGGTTGAACAAGTGGGTGTGGCCAAGGGTGTAAAAACAACTGTGGGAGTCGGGGTGGCCAACAATATCGGTGTATTGGTCAAAGACTGAGTCGGCGTCACGGAAACCGTCCAAGTGAATGTATTCATGAGAGTGGACGTGTATGTGACCGTGGGCGTAAAAGTAGCCCTCTGAACTTGTATTGAAGTTTGAGTCGGTGTAGGTGAAAGCGTATTGGAGCAACAGGCATTGGAATGCCAAACATCGGGCTGAGGATTTGGATAATTAAACCCGCCAATCACCCACATTTCGTTGTTATACACGGCGCTGGAAATCTCATCACGCGGAGTGAAAATGGAACCCGGCCCCGATACTTGGGTCCAAGTGCTCCCATTGGGTGATTCCCAAACATCGTTGTAGGCAACCCCGGTGGAAGAATCTTCTCCACCCAGAATCCACATGTCGCCGCAAAATATCTGGCTTGTATGGAAAAACCTAAAGTTCCCCGGATACGGCGCTACTGCGGAAGATAATACCTGCGTCCATGCGGCTCCATTGGAGGAACTCCAAACGTCATTTCCAGAGCTTCCGGCTATTTCCCACATCTGGCCGTTGAACACCACGCTCGAGGACCCGTAACGTGGGCTAAAGCCGGCACCTGAGGTGGCGGGGGTCCAGGTTACGCCGTTCAGGGATTCCCAAACGTCGTTCATGGGGGTGGTCCCGGAGGCACCGGTTTGTCCTCCGATGAGCCACATGCGGGGGCCCAGGTTATCAATGCCCGGATCGAAAACTACGCTGGTGTGGGCCCAGCGGGGACCAAAGGCGGCTGAACCGGTGACCCGGTTCCAGGTCAACCCATTTACGGAATTCCAGACATCCGATTGTGGGCCAAAACCTCCCATACCCGTACTACCGTTACTCCCGGCGATTACCCACATTTTTTGTTTTCCATCGGCGGGATCGATGAAAACTAGGCTCGTGTGCTCAGTCCTGGGACCGAAGGCGGCATTGGCCGTGACCAGAGTCCAGGTAGATCCATTGGTGGAGGACCAAACTTCACTGGAAGCGTTTAATCCCGTGGTCGAACCCCCGATCGCCCATAGGCGCGGGCCCAAACCATCCCCGGGATCGAAAACAAGGGCCGAACTTCCCCCTTTACCGCCAGGAAAAGCGTTCGAGGCGGTTTGCGTCCAGTTAGTCCCTGCAATACAAGCCGGGGTTGGTGTAAGGGTATAAGTAACCGTAGAAGTAATAGTGACAGTGAAAGTAGACGTCGGAGTGGGTGTAGTGGTTGTACAAGGGCAGAAAATGTCAATAACGGGCGAGCTGGTATTGCCTTCCGCCACCGCATCCATACAGCCGAAGGACGAGACGTTCAACCCCGCCGGGTCGTTGACCGGGAAGGATCCCACCAGGGTACCCGTTGTGGTATAGGCCAGCACCAGATTACTGCTACCGTTGACCGCGTCACCCACGAACACAAGTTCCTGACCGCCCCAGTTCCCTACCGCCACGTCAAAGGGAACCTTCGCTCCCATGGATGTTCCCAAGCCTCCCGGTGGCACGATATATTGAACGAAATTCCCCGCCAAATCGAATTTGGAAACGCAATGGGTGTTTTGATCGCCGATGTAAAGGTAACTCGAATCGGCCCCCAGTCCCACCGCATAGTTAAGCTGGCCGGGCGCGCTGCCGAAGGGTATTTGAACGGGCGGATTGACCGGCGTGACCGAGCCCCCACTTGAGACAAATTTATCAATGATCGAGGGGGTCGTTCCGCTGGCGGGGTCTCCCAGCACATAGATGAAATTGCCAAACGAAGCCATGCCTTCAACGGCCAGGGTGGGGTCGGACAGGGGGAAAGTGTTTTCCAACACCCCGTTCGTGTTGTATTCCCCGCACGGTGACGCGCCGACGAAAATATTGTTGCTGGGGTCGATCGCCAGGTAAGTGCCCTGGGTGGATAAATTCTCCGACCAAAGGGGTGAACCGGTGGAACTCAGTTTTTGAAGGATCGCGGTTTGGTTGGAACTGTTAAAACCGGAAACATAGTAGTTTTGGTTCGCATCCTGCACCACGTCCCCATCGAAGTTGAAGGCCACGGGAAGCGTGGTCAAGAGATTGCAGACCGTGGGAGTCGGGGTTAAGGTTTGAGTGATCGTGGGAATGGGAGTGTTGGTCGGAATCAAGGTAGTGATAGTGGTGAGGGTCGGGGTTACTGTCATCGTCAAGGTGGGCGAACTCGTCAAGGTGCCAGTCACCGTGGTGGTGTTCGTAGCCGTCAGGGTCGGAGTCATTCCACAGTTGTAGACCACCACGCGGAATCCCTGGGCATCGGACGCATAAATATCGCCGTTGGGGCCGACGGCCAGGCCCACAACCTGACCCATCAATTGAGGGAAGGCGAAGCTGCAAATGAATTGGCCGTTCGGGCCGAATTTTTCGATCAAATGCTGTTCTTCGTCGTAAACATAAACATTTCCGGCTGTATCCGTAGCCGTGCCCACTGGCACTTCCAGCGTGTTATTAACCGCGAGTTCGTTCCAGGAAGTGATCAAGTTCCCATTGGAATTGAATTTCTCTACCATTCCCGCATTGAGCCCGCCCGCGTCTTCCACGACATAGACATCATTGCTGGCATCCGTTGTGATGGCGCCCGGCGTGATCGAGTTGTTCCCCAATGTCCAGCTCAACAGGAAACCGCCGGATGGGTTGAATTTTTGGACCCGTGGGGAATTGCCCGCTTCCAGGGTATAAACGTTCCCCAGGCTATCCACCGCAATTCCGATCAAGCCTGTGAACTGGCCGTTCCCCGTACCCGCCGAACCAAAGGTATTGATTACCGTACCTGTTGAACTAAATTCCTGGACTTGGGTGCCCTCGGCTGCATAGACGACATTCCCCGGGCCAATCGCGAGGGCGGTCGCGCCGGAGGCAGTCCATTGAGTGATATAGCTGCCGTTGGCGGAAAACACCTCGATACGGTTGCTTGCGTCAGTCACATAGACGTTCCCCAGGGAATCAATCGCCACGTCCGAATCAAACTCGAATTGCCCGTTCCCTGTTCCTTGGGAACCCCACTGAAAGGTGAATTGCGGACAGCATTGGGTGGAAGCCGGCGTCACTGTCGGCGTGGAAGTTAAAATTACCACCGGTGTATTGGTGGGCGTCAAGGTCAAGGTGTTGGTCAGGGTCGAGGTGACGGTCCCGGTTTGTGTATAGGTCGATGTCACCGTGAAGCTGGGCGAGTTCGACGGCGCGAGGGTCACCGTAGGCGAATTCGTGGCCGTCGGTGTAGAGGTAACCGTAGGGGTCGTAGTGGGAGTGGGTGTCAGCGTCACGGGACATAGTTGGACATCCTCATAAAGATGTCCGTCGAACCCGTTGTCACCACAGCAACAATCGTAAATTTCATCAGGCATGATCGATATATAGGAAGTAGTGGCCGTGAATGAGAATGTATCCAATTCCGGATTATCGATCAAATCCTGGATGGCCGCCGGGGCCGTGGAATAGATGTATTGTCCAAAAAAGTCCAACGGGACGTTGGCAAATCCTGTTCCTGCGGGGAAGTTCTCGTTCATTTCCTCCGCGCTTCCGTTTCCAATGTCTCCCAGGAAGGTTGCGTCACTGGCTGTCGGGTTCGAGAATTGATAAATCCTCAACGCTGTTCCGATAAAGGTCACGCTGTTTCCGTTAGCGTCCACACCCGCTCCGAAGGTTAGCGCCCTTTCTGGGTTGGACGTAATTATTGAAAGCGTGTAGCTCTGGCCCGGCACTACCGGAATCTGAAGCCCGGTTTGAGCGAAGGCTTGGACGCTGCCACTGTTGTTGCAATTGGTCAGTCCATTCACCGTGTAGTCGGTACAGGCCGGGTTCGTGGAGATGGGTGAAGGGTAAATCGTGGGCGTTGAACTGGATGTGGATGTAGCGGTAAGTGTTGAAGTCCCCGACGGAGTTGGCGTATTCGTGAGTGTCGATGTCAATGTAATCGTTGATGTATTGGACAAAGTAAGGGTCGCAGTGGGAGTTGTTGTGGATGTTAGGCTCAAGGTTTCCGTTTGGGTTAATGTGGTGGTTACCGTCGAAGTGACTGTTGCCGTCATAGTTTGGGTATAAGTCGGCGTCAGGGTGGGGGTTGTGGAAGCCGTCACCGTCGAAGTCACCGTCGAGGTCGAGGTGGGTGTTGGCGTAGCCGTGAAACAGCCGCAATTCTGGGCACCCGGTATTTGGCTGGCCTGAAGACTCGTGGAAACCATCCCATTCGCTCCGGGCAAGGCGTCATAGTTGCCCAAACTCACCGTCGAACCAGGTATGCCGCCAACGGCATTCGCGCTTGCCGAACCGCTCAAAATCGCCACCCCGCCCCCACCACCGCCGCCTGGGCCGTGCGGGTTACTGTCGGAAGTATTGAAATTCGCGTTTTGTCCATTTCCCCCGGCCACGCTCACCGTCAAACCGGACAAAGACCCGCTCGCCGTGCTTACCAGCACGCTCCCACCAGCTCCGCCGCCGCCCGCGCCATCAATCGTCACCGGGGCCGGGCCCGAGACCCCATTCGCCGAAAGGGTCCCCGTTCCTTGCAGAGAACAAGCCCTCACGAAAATCAGTCCGCCTCCAGCGCCCCCGCTAGCCGCTCCGCTCGCTTGGTCATTGGTGTCTCCCGAACCCCCGCCGCCGCCCATGATCAATTGTCCGGGTTGAGCCGGGTAGGCCGAACCCCCTAGGCCCCCTGAGCCGGGTAAAGGTTGCTCGGGATCGCCTGCTGACCCCGAATAGTTATCCCCCCCGATTCCTCCCGCACCGCCGTTAGCCCCTCCGCCGCCGCCCGCGTTGACGATATTTCCTCCGCCGCCCGCATTCCCAGGGGCTCCCCTCGCCACGCTGCCATTGGGATAACCGTCAAATAATGCTCCCGTGTTCAACACCGAAGCCGTTTGGATGTCATAGACATTGAGGGGTGTCCCGGCGATACCCTCTCCCTTCGTTCCATCCCCGGCGCCCGTGGAAACATCCGTGTTCGGGAAGGATAGTTTGACGTAATCCGCGATAAACGCGTTGGTGATCTCCGAAGCAGTTAATACGTATTGGATAGAGGCGCCGCCCCTGAAGCCCAACCCATCCACGCTCGCCGTGGCTCCGTTGAGGTTCAAGATTCCGGCCACATCCACCGCCAATATTCCTCCCGTAGAGCCGTTCCACGGCTGAGCGGTCAATCCGTTGGCCAGCATCGCTGACAAATATTGGGGCACTCTCACCACCTGGAAGCTGGCCTGGCCCTGCACCGCCGTATCCGGCGCCTCGCTATACGAATGGATCAAGCTTCCACCGGCCAATGCGTTGGCTCCCTTGACCGGTACCATCCCCGCCGCCACTGGCCCCGTGGCCACCACATACTCATATTGCCCTGTTCCATTCAAGGCGCTGAACCCGGTCCCGTTTACCCCATTCCCGTAGGCAATGCTGTCGCTGGAGTTGATGCTGGCTCCCTGCATCTGAATAACCAATAAAAGATCTCCCGCTGCGATGGACGGCCCCCCACCCGTGGGCGCCCCCACCGGAATGGAAGTGGACCCCGAGGACACAGGCCCGGTTCCGGGATAATAGGTATTCACCACACCCGTCAGCGTGGCCGTTCCGTCTTTTCCCGGATTCCCGCAGAGGGGGATCGTAGGAACGGCGGTGGCCGTGAAAACATTGGTGGGTGTCGCTTGAAGCGTAGCCGTGAGCGTCGGCGTATTCGTCAGGGTCGCCATCAGCGTGTTGGTGGGAGACAAGGTATAGGTGTTGGTCAGGGTTGAGGTCACCGTGGGAGACGGCGTATATGTCAAAGTAACCGTAGCCGTCGGGGTCGCCGTGAAGCTCGGCGTGTTCGTTGGCGTCGGAGTGACCGTGAATGTATTTGGGGAAGTCGGGGTGGGGGTAGGTGAAGTCCCAACGCAGGTGGGAACCGGACGGCAGGAAGGAGGCACCCCTCCCGAGACAGTCACCAGGTTCCCCTGGTAATAAACTGCGTAAAACAGATTGTTCGTATACACGCTTCCCCCACCCACATTGCAGGGACTGTACCAATCCGCAGACCCGGGGGCGAAGGGTACATAACTGGACCCGACGTGGATGGCGGTCTGGATGTTGGACCACGATTGCCCGGCCGGGAGAACCGCAGGGTCGGTCGTGGAAACCGTAAGTTCCCAATTGGCCTGTTGGGTGCCGCTTGGCCCGCAAGCGGGTGAGAAGTTTACCGCATTAATCGCCACACCGGACACGGCCGTGTTGGTAGTGCCATAACCCCCTCCGTAATAAACCGCGCCAATGACCGAATCCGTCGGATTGCCTGAGATATTCGTGTCATCGATCCAGAACTTGATCGCGATCTGGTTTAGGTTGAGGGCCGTGCTTCCCATATTCACGACCTCGAAGAACTGGTTCGCCTGGTTCGACGCGCAAGAGGTGTATTCCTCCAGTTGGAGGCTAACTGCGCTGGTGCCGCAGGGAGGCACGGGGATAGCCGTGCTCACCGGCGTAAAAGTGCCCGTGGTCGAGAAAGTGGGAGTCGAAGTGGGTGTAATGGTTCGCGTCGCCGTTGGAGTCAATGTGTTGGTTGCGGTCGGCGTATTGGTAGCGGTTGGGGTCGGAGTATTAACCAAACAAGCCGCATAAGCTTTGAAATTATCAACTTGGAGAGTATTTCCATCCACGACCTCGTAACTCCGTATTCCAGCCGTGCCGGATACGTAGGGGGGTGTGTCTCCCATGGTCCCGCAATTACCTATGCAATTAGGAGCAGATCCATTATCCGCCTGATTGGTGAATATCTGGATGGCGGCTCCACTCGGAACACCCGGTGCGCTTTCGGGAGTTTCATACGCGTTGAACAAGTTACCGTTCACGACAATCTTCAAGTGAACCCAGGTTCCTAATACATAGGAATTAGAGAAATTGACTGCCGGATAGTAATAAACTCCGGGCCCCAATTGCTTCTCAATCTCCCACCGTCCGTTTAAACCATTCCATTGGAAGATATAGCCCTCTTGGGCCAAGGGGTTCGACAGAAATACCAATCCAAAAACGCCTTGGCCTACAGTGCCCAGGTTAAAATCAGCCTCTCCGGTATAAGTCGAAAGGGTTGAGGGAAACACAGATGGATTCAAAGTCAAATAGGAAAAACCATTTCCACTGGTGGGTGTTTCTTCAAACACGCCACCGTTCACCGCCCACGCTGTGCTAGAGGACGTCGTCGGACTCCAGCCACCCGTGTAATAATTATAGTTGCCCAAACTAGAGGAACTGTCAAAGGGATCATAAAACGAGGCTGTTGATCCATTGCACGTCGGTGTGGTTGTTTCGGTGATGGTAGGCGTATACGTGACGGTTAAGGTGGGTGTATAGGTCCTTGTTGCTGTCGATGGAACGGTTGGGGTAAGAGTCGATGTAATCGTTGGTGTATCCGTCCGAGTGCTGGTCACTGTGATCGTCGGAGTGTTCGTCCGGGTTAGGGTTGGCGTGGCGCTCCTCGTCACGGTGGGCGTGGATGTACGGGTAAAGGTGGATGTGATCGTGGGAGTATTCGTTCGCGATGCGGTCGGAGTGAAGGTTCTTGTCACCGTAGGAGTGTAAGTTCGGGTACGAGTCGTTGTGATTGTCGGAGAGTTGGTTCGTGTTGTGGTAGGTGTAGAGGTCCTCGTTGCGGTGGAGGTCGAGGTACGAGTAGAGGTAGAAGTGCTCGTCGGCGTGTTCGTCCATGTCATGGTCGGCGTGGAACTCCTGGTCAACGTGGGCGTGGACGTTTGCGTGTAAGTGGAAGTATTCGTTGGTGTTTTCGTTGGAGTGACGGTCATCGTAATTGTTGCCGTCATAGTTTGGGTATAAGTCGGCGTCAGGGTGGGGGTTGTGGAAGCCGTCACCGTCGAAGTCACCGTCGAGGTCGAGGTGGGTGTTGGCGTAGCCGTGAAACAGCCGCAATTCTGGGCACCCGGTATTTGGCTGGCCTGAAGACTCGTGGAAACCATCCCATTCGCTCCGGGCAAGGCGTCATAGTTGCCCAAACTCACCGTCGAACCAGGTATGCCGCCAACGGCATTCGCGCTTGCCGAACCGCTCAAAATCGCCACCCCGCCCCCACCACCGCCGCCTGGGCCGTGCGGGTTACTGTCGGAAGTATTGAAATTCGCGTTTTGTCCATTTCCCCCGGCCACGCTCACCGTCAAACCGGACAAAGACCCGCTCGCCGTGCTTACCAGCACGCTCCCACCAGCTCCGCCGCCGCCCGCGCCATCAATCGTCACCGGGGCCGGGCCCGAGACCCCATTCGCCGAAAGGGTCCCCGTTCCTTGCAGAGAACAAGCCCTCACGAAAATCAGTCCGCCTCCAGCGCCCCCGCTAGCCGCTCCGCTCGCTTGGTCATTGGTGTCTCCCGAACCCCCGCCGCCGCCCATGATCAATTGTCCGGGTTGAGCCGGGTAGGCCGAACCCCCTAGGCCCCCTGAGCCGGGTAAAGGTTGCTCGGGATCGCCTGCTGACCCCGAATAGTTATCCCCCCCGATTCCTCCCGCACCGCCGTTAGCCCCTCCGCCGCCGCCCGCGTTGACGATATTTCCTCCGCCGCCCGCATTCCCAGGGGCTCCCCTCGCCACGCTGCCATTGGGATAACCGTCAAATAATGCTCCCGTGTTCAACACCGAAGCCGTTTGGATGTCATAGACATTGAGGGGTGTCCCGGCGATACCCTCTCCCTTCGTTCCATCCCCGGCGCCCGTGGAAACATCCGTGTTCGGGAAGGATAGTTTGACGTAATCCGCGATAAACGCGTTGGTGATCTCCGAAGCAGTTAATACGTATTGGATAGAGGCGCCGCCCCTGAAGCCCAACCCATCCACGCTCGCCGTGGCTCCGTTGAGGTTCAAGATTCCGGCCACATCCACCGCCAATATTCCTCCCGTAGAGCCGTTCCACGGCTGAGCGGTCAATCCGTTGGCCAGCATCGCTGACAAATATTGGGGCACTCTCACCACCTGGAAGCTGGCCTGGCCCTGCACCGCCGTATCCGGCGCCTCGCTATACGAATGGATCAAGCTTCCACCGGCCAATGCGTTGGCTCCCTTGACCGGTACCATCCCCGCCGCCACTGGCCCCGTGGCCACCACATACTCATATTGCCCTGTTCCATTCAAGGCGCTGAACCCGGTCCCGTTTACCCCATTCCCGTAGGCAATGCTGTCGCTGGAGTTGATGCTGGCTCCCTGCATCTGAATAACCAATAAAAGATCTCCCGCTGCGATGGACGGCCCCCCACCCGTGGGCGCCCCCACCGGAATGGAAGTGGACCCCGAGGACACAGGCCCGGTTCCGGGATAATAGGTATTCACCACACCCGTCAGCGTGGCCGTTCCGTCTTTTCCCGGATTCCCGCAGAGGGGGATCGTAGGAACGGCGGTGGCCGTGAAAACATTGGTGGGTGTCGCTTGAAGCGTAGCCGTGAGCGTCGGCGTATTCGTCAGGGTCGCCATCAGCGTGTTGGTGGGAGACAAGGTATAGGTGTTGGTCAGGGTTGAGGTCACCGTGGGAGACGGCGTATATGTCAAAGTAACCGTAGCCGTCGGGGTCGCCGTGAAGCTCGGCGTGTTCGTTGGCGTCGGAGTGACCGTGGGGGAAGGCGTGTTATCGCATGAACTCACCACCAGATTGTTGATTCGAACCACATTGGGGCTCACCACCCCATAGGTTCGAATTCCCACCCCGCCGCTGGTATAGGGTGAACTGGTGTCGGTTACGTTATAGATCAGCTGATCTCCTAGGCCATTGTTGAAATTCACGAAGCACTGGTAATTGTTCCCCGCCACAACGACTTTCAGATGGACCGTGGTCCCCAGCACATAGCCAGGCGAAGTGATTCCGCTTCCCAGATAGGAATAATTCACACTGGGAGAACCAGTGTTTTTCTCGATTTCCCAATCTTTTGTGCTTCCATCGCCGGTCGACGCATTGCCATTCCATTGAAAGGAGTAGAACGATCCGTTAGAACCGGTGCGGAACGCCAAACCAAACAGCCCCAGATCCCCCTGGTAGGAATCCATTTCAAAATCAGCCTGTACCGTGTAATCGACAATGGTCGGGTTGAAGTGGGTGCTGTTGACGATCGCCAATCCACCGGCAGTGTTTTCCAGGGTATTATTCGTGATCGTATAACCCGCACTGGCCGCCGTCCCAGCCGCCTGGGATCCCGCATTGTAATAATCGTAGTTCGCCAAGGTTCCTGGGTTCGAGAAATTGTCCGCGTAAATAATACAGGTCGGCGTAGGCGTGATAGAGGTCGTAATCGTTAAAGCCATGGTGGACGTTCCGGTGATGGTAGGCGTAGAAGTAGAGGTAATGGTTACGGCAGCGGCCGTGGAAGTCTGGGTGGGTGTGACGGTTAAAGTGGACGAAGGCGTCATTGTGGAAGTGAAGGTGACGGGTAATGTCGGGTCGATGGTGGCTGTCAGAGTCGGGTACGGGGTTCCACCGCACGACGCCAACTCTTGGATTAACCCATTCCCCGTATCGGCGACGTAAAGGTTTCCTGTCCCATCCGAAGTGATGCCGAAGGGTTCGTTGAAATGTCCATTCCCACCCGCAGGATTGTCTGCCGATCCATAGGAGCAAACAAAGGTTCCCACAGGAGTAAATTCATCCATCCGATTATTGTAAGAATCGGCCACCCAAATGTTTCCAGTAACCGGATCCACCGTCAAGGCTTGCGGGTTGCTGATTTGTCCCGGGCCCGCACCCGACGATCCCCATTGCAACAGAAACACGCCGTGGGAATTAAATTTCTCAATTCGGCCGTTGCCGTTATCCGTCACATAAACATTACCGCTGGCGTCAATGGCAATCCCCATAGGACTGCTAAACTGGCCGGGAGCCGAACCGGAGGTTCCCCATTGGAACTTGTAAACACCCATGGAATTGAAAACCTGGATCCGGTGGTTTCCCATATCAACCACAAATACGTCACCCGGCGAGACCACCGTGTCTCCTGGGCCTTCATAAATAGCGATACCAGCCGGTTCGTTAAATTGCCCATTACCCGTTCCGGTTCCTCCCCAAGAAGTCACGGGAGATCCCGCCGCGGTATAAACTTTTACCTTGTCCGTATCCGCATCGGGAAGCATATCAACGATATTTGAAACATAAACATATCCACTACCGGGATTAACAGCGATACCCCCCGTCATATCCCCAGTAGCCTCGGGCCAAGAATTCAGGCTCACTCCCGCAGTGTTGTAATTGACCACATAGGCCGGATAGCCCGTGGCTACATATAAATTAGAGCCTTTATCCGAACTGATGAAATAGGCGCTATTCAAAACATTCGTCCATTGTTTTTCGAATTCAGCGCAACAGGAAACAGAGCCGGATGGAACAGTGGCTGTACCTGTAACCAAAGCGGTGAGTGTATAGGTTGAGGTGTAAGAAATAGCCGGAGTCAAGGTGGACGTCGGCGTGATGGTCCAGGTTGGTGTTGGAGTAAGAGTCATGGTGCTTGTCGCACTGAAGGTGGGGGAAATCGTCGCTGTAATAGTAGCGGGAACACAAGCCAAGCAAGCCTGGGGAGAGAATACCTCTACATCATTCAGACCCGTCAACGGCACAAACAAATTAGCCTTATTATCCACGCCAATTCCATAAACTTGAGCCGCTCCGGTCGCATAAGGCAACGAAGTCAAGAAGGGCGCGCCACCGGGGCCAAAAACCAGGGTGCGCTTATTTCCGTCATCTTCCACATAAACACGGTTGCAGGGATCCACGGCCACATCGAAAGTATTCCCATCTAGTTGGCCGGGACCGGAACCGAACCCGTTCGTGATCACCCCTTGGAAACCTCCGGCCGAATTGAATTTTTCGACCCGGTCATTTGCGGTGACCTGTTCTGATACATAAAGGTTTCCTAGACTGTCGATCACAAGCCCTAAGGGACTCGTTAGATCGCCAACTGCACCCGACCCGCTACCTTGAATAAGAACACTAGGCGTATAGCCTGGCACGGAAAACTTCTCAACCCGGTTGTGGCCGTCATCCACGGCATAGACGTTTCCCGCTCCATCCACGGCGATTCCCCAAAGAGTCGTGAACTGCCCCAGGCCCGATCCCGAACCACCGAATTGAGTCACAGGGGAGCCGGAGGGAATACTGTAAATTTGGATCATCGAATTTCCCTCGCTCGAAACATAGAGATATTTCGAGTCCACCGCCAGATGGAAGGTGCCCGATCCGGTCAGGTTCCAGCTGAAAAGGGGAGCGGGAGAAGACAGGGCGCTCCATTCCTCAATTCGATTCAGAGCATCCGCGACGTAAATTAGGCCCGTCGAATCTACCGCCACATCAAAGGGTGTCTCAAACTGTCCTAAGGCCGTTCCGGTTGTGCCAAAAGTTTGGGCCTGTTGAAATGTACAGATCGTTCCGGTCACGGTCGGCGTGGCTGTGGGGGTGGAAGTGGGCGTCGGGACGCCACAGGGAACATATTCCTCAATATCCGCCTCGTAACCGCTCGCCAAACCGCTATCCCCAACATAAATATTTCCAAGGGAGTCCGTTGCCAAGGAAGCTGGATTCTGGAGGGTCGGTATAAAGTTGTAGGTCGTGGAGGTTATCTGACAGAGATAAGTCCCATTGTTTGTAAACTTTTGCAACGTCGAGCCCAGGATCCAAACATTCCCCGAAGCATCGACCACCAGTCCAGCCCCCCCGCTAATCTGGCCCGGATTGGTCCCCGGCGTGCCCCAGCTATTCACCAATGTGGTCAAGGTTGAATTGAATTCTTTTACCGTGGAATTATCCAGAACATACACATTTCCGGAGTTGTCTACGGCGATAGCCCGCAAAGCGGAGAAGTTGGAGGGCCCGATCGAATTGCCCACCTGGGTTACATAGGTCCCGTTGGATTTGAATTCCTGAATCCGGTTATTGAATTCGTCGGCAACATAAACATTACCTGTACTGCTGTTTACCGCAACGCCTATAGGTTGCGAGAATTGTCCGGTCCCACTCCCGCTCGATCCCCAGGACGTGACCGGAACTCCAGTTGAGGTGAACTCCATAATCGTGTTCGTATTGCTGTCCGGAAAACTATTGTTGATGATGCCCAGATAGATATTTCCGTTGCTCTGGTTGACCGCCATCGAGCAAACGTTATCGTTCCCCGATATGCCCAAGTTCCAGCTTCCCACCGAAGTGGAGCTGTTGTGGTTGTACTCGATGATGTTGTTGGTGCCTATGCCAATGACCGTGGAGGAAAAAATAGTTACGCCGTATGTCCCGATTATCCCGTATCCGCTGTTAGGGCCGATATTCCATGTTTGAACCAGTTGAGCGCAGCCGTTACAACCGGGAGTGAGAGAGGGAGTGAAGGTGGCGCTGGGAACGACCGTAACCGGGGAAGAAGTAGGGGTGAATGTGGGGGTCGGGATAAAAGTGACCGGGGAGGCAGTCGGGGTAGGGGTTGTAACGATGGTCCAGGTGCTCGTTGAAGTGGGTGTAAAAGTCCAGGTCTGAGTAGCCGTATTCGTAGGCGTAGAGGGGAAAGCCGTGACGGTCGGCGTTGGGGAAAAGGTATAGGTGGGTGCAAAACCGGGAAGGACGGTTAATAAATTGCACTTGGGACTACCCAAACCAGTCGCCAGATCGTAACCGGCTACCGCAGCATATTGGTTGGGGAAGGTTCCCCAATAGTTATTATTACCCGAAACGATGTCGTTATAATTCCCGCTGTAATTGGACAAGGCTAGGGAATAAAGTGCCGGATTGGCAAACCCAATCGGGCCGTTTCCCGAAGCGGCGGCCTTCTCATTAACGAGGGCCATAAAACCGGCCCAAAGAGGCGCTGCGGCGCTTGTCCCTCCACTATCGTAAACCGCCCCCAAGAAAGAGATCATAATGTCGTCCGCGACCATGGAGACATCGGGGATATTCCGGAACACAGAGGAAGCGGAATTTGTGCTGTTCACGAAGGGCACTTGATAGGTTGGTATGGGTAACGGTGAATACAAAGGGCCACCGAGGATTCCGCCCCCGCTGACAGCGTTCGGAGCCGGCGTTCGGGTCGTGCTGGGCCCAGGAGAATCATTCCAAACCACTTCACCCGCCCAACTTTCGCCGCTTCCCGTGGACAAATTCGTTCCGCCCACCACCGTAAAATTCGAGGTCTGGTTCATGGGAGCGGGCACAATCGGGTTGGGATCGCTGGGTACAAAGGCCCCCAAATCCATCGAGGCTTGGAAAAAGGTTTGGCCATCCGCCTGAAATTGGAGGAGAGAATTTTGCAGACTGGTATCTGCTCCATAAGCGTCCCACGACCATGAACTGCTGATCAAATTACAAAAGGGTGCGGATACGGACCCGGGGTTGGCAATGGCCGCGAACACATCGTCCGGATTAAAACTATTATCATTACCCTCAAAGACGGCCAAATGATCCAAACCCGGCGTCATGGCGATGACCATTTCAATGTCAAGAGTCACTTCAGCCGTAAAATCGTAGGTATTATTCGGTTCTGTGTCGGGGGCTCCGCTGAATCCATCCAGTAAATAATTACTGATTGAAAGCGTGGGTGTGGGCAATCCGCTGTAGAGAACCGCGTTTGATTCGTAGTTGTTAATGTCCGTGGGGTTATAGCCGTCAAATTCAACCAGGGCTACCGATTGCCCAGTGCCTGTCAAGGTAGTTCCGCAAGCGTAGGTATTCCTGAAGTCTTCGCCGATATATAAGCCGCCGTAGGAGCCATCCAACGCAC
The DNA here is from genome assembly GCA_964525605.1 of uncultured bacterium. Taxonomy (GTDB): domain Bacteria; phylum Oederibacteriota; class Muellerivitia; order Muellerivitales; family Muellerivitaceae; genus CAVTWJ01. Next base: position 23,611 of record CAZGKT010000023.1, on the reverse strand, counting down.
CGGAATTTAAATGGGCAGAGATCTCGCCTTTGGTATTTCTGGATCTTTTATTCAACGGCGGAGACGGCCAAGCTACGCGGGAGGATTTAATAGAGCTTTTCGGCCTTGAATAATTTTCCAATCCGCTGATTTGCAAAACAGGAACATTTAAATCAAGTGATGGTTCCCGATCAGTAGCATGGAAGACACTTCCATCCGGGCGTTTGAAATTATTTAATTGGACATAAAAAGCTTTTTCAACATCTTCAGAAGTGCCGATGACATCAATAAGTGCCCGATTCGAGTAGACCCTTTCAATCTCCAAATGATGCGATTTCAAAAAATTTAAAACTGATTGCAGATCCGTCTCGGTTGGGCCAAAACGCTCGGTGAATGTCTCGGGAGACAGGAATTTTCTATATAAGGAACTATGGGAATCATACAGTTCAGAAATCAGGCTCTGAAGTTCTTCCGTATTTCTTAAGGGCAGACTAACCGCCAAACGAATAGGGGTGGCTCCGGGAACTCTTCCTATCTTTTGAGAGATGACTTTTTGCGGAAGGAGATATCCGTGGAGCTGTTGACTTCCATTCGCTAGAGCTTGTACTTGAGGAAATATCAATACGACAATAAACCCGAACCATCCGATCTTGACGCAGGTTCGATCGGACAATATTTTTTTCGCACCCCAAGAAACAAATTTCGGGCCGGAAGAAAGACTAAAAATAATTCGCTTATCAGAAATCGCCATTGGTCCCCGCAAATACTTTCAAACAAGTCGGGTGGATATGAATTAAGGCGAAGTATATATAGAAATTTTTTGGTTACGAATTAAAAAAATAAAAATTAAAAATTAAAATCGTTTTTTGGTTTCAGGCGAAACTTCTTAGGTCTTTTACGAAAATCAATTTTAATTTTATCTACGGTTGAGACCAGAAAAAAATCTGCACTTTTTTTGACCTAAAAAGTCGGGAACTTAGAAAAATTTTTTGGATGAGATTAGGGGTTTGGCTCGATTTAACGGGAAACGTCCCCGTAATGTGCTTGAGCAGTAATAACTTTTTACTTTTTTGTAATCCTTAAACCGGTTTAAAAATTTCGTCGATTTGATTCAAGGCGTAATTTAACGAGAAACAGTTTTCATAATTCACGCTTGGTTTTTCTTTGATCCATTTTTTAGGAAATCATAAATCAGATTCCAAAAGAGCAGTTTCATCCAACGGTTTGATCCCTGAAGGAAGACTTCCACCCATGGCAAGTTTTCCGGATTTCGAACGACTTTAGATTGAACGGAAAAAAGTGACGCGTGAGATGTAAAAGCTGGATATGAACTATAAAGAAATCATCCTTTTAAACTTTGTAGGTTGGGGCGACCGTTTGGTCGCGATCCTATGTTTTGCCTGAAATAATCCTTGGAATGCTTCGAGATCTTCAACCAACCTAAAGAGTCACAAGATGATAGAACATCTGGAATAATTTTTATTCCTTATGACTCAGTTTCTTCGCCGCGGCTGCATCCAACAGAAAATCAAACTGACCTGTAACCGGTCGGATATATTGAATAGGATATTTGGGCGGATCCTTGGGGCCTTCCAGCACTTCCTTGACCCGAACCGCCTTCTTTTCCCCCTCCACCAGCGCCATGACCATTCGGGCCGCGTTTAAAACTGGGAAGGTCAAAGTCACCCTTTCTTTGCGCGTGTTGTCCACGAAATATCCGACCACCCATTTGTCCGTCTCATTCAAAACTTGAACTCCGGGGAATAAACTGGCGGTATGCCCATCCTCTCCCATACCCAATAAAATAAGGTCGAAATGGGGGATCTTGGTTTCGGTTCCAAAAAACTTGAGGATTTTCGTTTCATAGGCCGATGCCGCCTTATCCACAGGTAAAATCCCTTTAGTCATGGGAAAAATATTCTCCTTGGGGATAGGCACCTTGGAAAGCAGATATTCTTGCGTCATGCGGTAATTACTGTCCGGATGATCCAGGGGAACATGGCGCTCATCCACCCAAAAAACAAAAGTTTTGTCCCAGGGCATCAGGCTCAAGACCGGTTCTTCCGTCAATTGCTGAAATAATCCCTTCGGCGTGGACCCGCCGGAAACAGCCAGGACAAACCGGCCCCGGGCGTCCGCAGCTTCCCGGGCCCTCATCATGACAATGGGGGCCGCTTCCTCGAATAAAATTTCTTTGGTGGGATAAATTCGGATTTCAGGGTCAAAAACAGGAACTGTAACTTTCGGTGGGTTTTTTGGTTTGGATAGTTCTTTTAAACCATGCGCGTTGCTTGACACCTTCGGCGCAGGCAACTTCTTTCGCGACGCTATTTTTTTTGATTTAACTTTAGTTTCGTTTATCTTTTTCGAGACTACTCTCATTTTTTCCCCCGGAAATGGAAGGGCCGGGCCTGGTATCCCAAAATCCATCGGCCCGGCGGGGGATTCGGGAAAAGGGGGAGGCAACCCCCTTATCCTTTCATTGTATCAACGTCGCGAGGCGCATTCCAACGAGTGAAAATCTTGTCGCAAGGGTTTTCGCTTTATACCCTTGGTTTATCGAGAAGGGATCCGGCAATTTTGAGCATTTTTTCGAATGCCAGGTCCTTTTCCTGGTGCCGCAATCCCTCGGCCAGCAATTCATAGGTGTGTAAATGCTCAAATGGAACCGTCCGGGAAAAGGCCGTGCGATTTTCCACTTCCGAGCGGGCCACCACGGTGAATGGGTCCTGTCCCCGGTCCACGATGAACCGGCCCGGTTTTTCACCCTGTGTGGATAAACCCACGGAATAAATCCGATCCTTCAATTCATCTTGAAGCGGTACAGGTTCCAGTTTGACGGAAATTTCACCGTGCGGTCCTTTGAATTGAAACCGATCGGGGATCGTTTTAAATCGGGATCCCGTGGAAACCCACCCCAGTTGGGCGGCCAGCCAACAGGACAGGTAAAAAGGGCGAATCGGATGGGCTTGGTCCCCATATTTCACGGTCACTTCTTTGATCTGAGCCAGATAGGGAGACCACTCCCCGTCGAACAACTCAGCGATGAGCGCCCGCCAACGGCTGAGACGGACCCAATTCAGATCCCCCAACTCGGTACGGGGAAACCGCGCTTTCCAGGTTTCGGCAAGCGCCATAAGGTTGACGAGGACCTCCTTGAATCTCGACGAATCCACCCAAACCCGGGTCACTTCCCCGGCCATCTGATTGAAAAAAGGATGACGGAGAGAAAGTTCCCCCGGCCACCAGAATTCCACCGGTAAATCGGGCAAGAGAAGGGAGAAAGCCAATCCGTACAAATGATCCATCGTTTCCGGGGCGGCGACCAATTGCACGAGTTCACAGCAGACCTTTTTTTCACGCCCTTGAAAAAGAAAACAATGCCCTGAAATGAAATGCCGCACCGAGGGATGGGCTTCCTCCTCCTCTTTTTCCCCCGGGCGAATCAAGAGGTACCGGCCCGGGTGGATTTCAGCCAGGTGGTGAAGCGTTCTTTCCACACGGAACCCATCGGCCGGATCTTCCGCGTAGGCCACCAGGTTCGTGGTATAAACCCGCTGCAACCCCAGTTCCTTCTCTTGATCACCGGGAAGGGTGGTCCACAACTCCGCCAGTTCCTTTTCAATTTGCTGGGAATTGAGAGGGCTCAAAGATGCCGCCATTCGCGCCAAGGTTTCTCAAGAAGCGTATCCGCCGAGGCCGGGCCCCAAGTACCCGCCTCGTAATTGGGAAAATATTCCCTCGGCAGGGTGCTTTCCCAAGCGTTGAGAATCGGCATCACGGCGCCCCAGGCCGCCTCGGCCTCATCTCCCCGGATGAAAAGGGTCGCGTCCCCCAGCATGCAATCAAGCAATAAGCGTTCGTAAGCCTCGGAAGTCCCCTCCGCGAAACTGGTGTTATAACGAAAGTCCATGTTGACCGTGCGCACTTCCATGGTCATACCCGGTACCTTGGTCTCGAATTTCAGGGTGATCCCTTCGTCCGGCTGAATTCGCACCACCAGGACATTGGGCGAGAGATCGCTCAGGTTGCCTTTAAAAAGCAGATTGGGAGGTTCTTTGAATTGGATGGCCACTTCAGTGGCGCGCTTGGGAAGCCTTTTTCCGGAGCGAAGGAAGAAGGGCACCCCATGCCACCGCCAGGTATCCAGGTATAGTTTGACCGCCGCGAAGGTCGGGGTTGTGGAAGAGGGCTTCACACCCTCCTCTTCCCGGTAGCCCGGAACCTTTTCGCCGCCCAAAAACCCCGGCCCATACTGGCCCCGCACCGCCCACTGATCCACCTCGGACTCGGAGATCGGGCGGATCGAACGCAGGATCTTCAGCTTTTCATCACGAATGGCGTTGGCCTCGAAGGCGGCGGGAGGTTCCATCGCTACCAGACACAACACCTGCAAGAGATGGTTCTGGAACATATCCCGCATCACGCCAGAGGATTCGTAATAGCCCGCCCGGCTTCCCACGCCCAAATCCTCGCAGGCGGTGATCTGCACATGGTCCACGTACCGGCGGTCCCAGATGGGCTCAAAAATGGAGTTGGCGAACCGCATGACCAAAAGATTCTGAACTGTTTCCTTTCCCAGGTAATGGTCGATCCGGTAGATTTGATGTTCCTGAAAAACCTCACGAATCTGCCGGTTCAGTTCCTGGGCGGTGGTCAGATCCCGGCCAAAGGGCTTCTCGATCACCAAACGGGAATAGCCCTTGTCCTCTTTATTTAAACCAGTCGCGCCCAAATTATTGATCACGTCCTTAAACACGTTGGGCGGGGTGGAAAGATAAAATATTCGGTTTCCCTGGGTTCCGTTCTTGGAATCCAGTTGGTTGAGCAATTGCGCCATGGACTTAAAGGTCGCCGGATCGTCATATCCCCCGGCCAAGTAGTGGAAATTCTGGGAAAAGCTGTCAAAAAGCGCATCGGATAATCCTGGATCGGCCTCTTTCAGGAAATCCTTCAAATGCTTGCGGAATTCTTCGTCGCCGAGTTTGGATCGCGATATTCCGACCAGGTTGAAGGAGGCGGGAAGCTGGTGGCGACGATACAAATCAAAAAGTGCGGGCACCAGTTTGCGCTGGGTCAAATCGCCCGAAGCTCCGAAAATCACCAGGGTACAGGGAACCGGAACCCGGTCTGAAAACAAACCTTCACGTAACGGATTGTTTATTATCTTCTCGCCGACCATGGGAACCTCATGTGGATCGATAATGGAAAGACCATTACCTTATCCATCGCGGGTGGCGTTTTCAATCCGGAGAGAAAAAACATAACAACCCCTTTACTTTAATTCGCTCTCGATCCCATCTTGGGATGGAGAGATGTGATAAAAGGAAGAAAATCCATGGCGAATTGGCAAAAACGGGTTCCAGATAACGCCGAAGGGGAATTCTTCGTAGATTCTACCTGTATTAACTGTGATACCTGCCGCCAATTGGCCCCCGAGACTTTCGAAGAAGCCGGTCACTATTCCTCCGTCAAGACCCAGCCTCGATCTCCCCTGGAAATCCACCAAGCCCTCTGGGCTCTTCTGGCATGTCCCACGGGTTCCATCGGTACCCGGGGACCCAACGGAGCCTCACAGATTCTTCCGGAATTTCCCCTCCCCATTGATGATGATATTTTTTATTGCGGATTTAATTCCCCTAAATCATTTGGCGGGAACAGTTATTTTATTCAGCATCCACAGGGAAACTGGCTTGTGGATTCACCCAAGTTTCTTCCCACCTTGGTGAATAAGTTTCGATCCATGGGCGGCTTAAAGTTCATTTTTCTCACCCATCAGGACGACGTGGCCGAAGCCTCCTCTTATTCCCGGGAGTTTGGGGCCCAACGGATCATCCACGCGCAAGACCAGGAAGCCCAACCAGACGCAGAAATAATCCTCAACGGTTCGGAAATCTCAGAACCTGTCCCCGGGTTCAAAATCATTCCTACCCCCGGTCATACGGAGGGTCATTGCGTCCTTTTATATAAAAACAAATTCCTCTTCACGGGTGACCATCTTTGGTGGCGCCGAAAGCGCCAGCAGTTGGGCGCCTCCTCCGACGTGGCATGGTATTCCTGGAAAAAACAAACCGAATCCATGGAAAAACTGCTGACCCACGATTTCGAGTGGGTCTTGCCGGGACATGGCCAAAGAGTTCAAATGACAAAAACGGCCATGCGGCGTGAATTGGAAGGTCTTGTGATGCGCATGAAATCCTCCCAGGAGCCCGGCTGGGAGGATTAAAGGCTTATCCTTCCTGGCGAAATCCGCCCTAGGCCTTTATTGTTTTTCATTCCCTGAATCCATATGATTCTTTGAGTGGCCGCCTGACCGGGGAGACAATTTTGAAAAACTACAATTTCGATCAATTGAACCAACAGTTTTCCTCTTCCAGTCCCACGGACCTCGTTGAATGGGCCTCAAGGGAATTCGGGGATCAGCTGGCTTTGGCGACTTCTTTCGGAGCCGAAAGTGCAGTCCTGCTTCACCTGGTCACCCGCGTCATACCTGACGTCCCTGTCTTATTCACCAACACCGGATTTCATTTTAAGGAAACCCTCGAACACCGAGACCGTTTGGTCCAGATACTCCATTTGAATCTGAGAGAATTAAAACCCGATATCTCCACGGATGAATTTTTGGCCAAGAACGGGAAACTTTACGAAAGGGACCCGGACGCCTGCTGCGACCTAAACAAAATCGCGCCGTTCGAAAAGGGTTTGAGGGATTACGAAGCCTGGATCACGGGGGTAAGACGCAACCAGGCCCAGACCCGGCAGGCCCTCCCCTACGTACAAAAAGACCGGGAAACCATGGTCAAGATCTGCCCCTTGCTCGACTGGAATGGCAAAAAACTTTGGGAATACGCCCAAAAGCATGGCCTTCCCTACCATCCCCTTTGGGAAAAAGGGTATCTCTCCATCGGTTGTTCTCCTGAATGCTGTACCCGTCCCGTTCAGGCCGGGGAAGACCCTCGGGCTGGCCGTTGGGCGGGAAAAAACAAGATCGAATGCGGCATCCACACTTCTGAAACCCCTACTCCAACAACCCTATAAACCCTGCCTGAAATTCATTTTATTCGATAAAATTGCAGGGCCTTATCCATCGCAAAGATGGGTCCGAAGTCCCGACTTTTAAAAAAATCGGTTCTCCCACAAGGGTGTTTATGAAGAAAATTGGATGGAGTTTAATCTTGATCTCGTTCGTTGTTCTTTACACGCCACGCCTGAGCGCCCAGGCCGCCTCTGGCACGGATGCTTCATCCGCCGTAACACCGAAAGCCACTACGAACCCAGCAACCAATCAAGAAACCGCCTCGGCCGAGACCCCCTCTTCCACTGACGAAGAAGAAAAACCTTTCGTTCCTCATTGGAGCGGCCAAGTGGGTTACACCTATTCCAACCAGCCCAGCGCAGCGGGCCAGGGGCAAATCCAAAATCAAGTAGGCTTGACCGGCACTTATAACCTTACCGAAAGCGGCCACTATGTGGCTTTGGGGATCATCGGGGGAGAACAGTTGGTAAATCAGGCGAACACGAACTTTGGTGAAATCACCCTGGAAGGCGGTTTGGGTTTTGATTTTTTCAATCCCGCGTTGGAATTAACCACCCAGCAGGGGGCCGCCGCCCTGAATTCTTATGGTTCAGTCTTGACTCTCGACTTTAAACCTTGGGACGTCCTCACGATCGGCCTGATCGGCGGGGGAGGGA
>CAZGKT010000023.1:14039-15840 GCA_964525605.1 uncultured bacterium | reverse complement strand
CTCGACTTTAAACCTTGGGACGTCCTCACGATCGGCCTGATCGGCGGGGGAGGGACTCAAAACCATCAGGGGCCCCCTCCCACCCAAAGCACGGACAAGATTGACGAGGTTGACGAGTACAACTACAACGGGGAATTTCAGGTTTCGGTGGAAACAGCCGATTACCTGACCCTCTCCCTGACCGCCGAGGATGAGTGGGACACGACCTATCAATGGCAAAACGTTACCCATACTGCCGTGCACGCTTTGAAAAACGAGACGGACCAGATGCCTTCCCTTACCCTGGGGATTGATTCAAATATTACGAAAAATTACGATGTGGAGCTAGATCTTCAGGGAGGACGGGAATTTGAGCCAACGGGGCTTTTCTACTCACCCAAACAGGCCAAATATGTTTTCAACCTCAAACCGACCGAGCAAAATTTTTCGGGAATCAGCCTTGCTCTCAACTACAACTTCGAATAAAACTCCAAAGCATCAGCTTTTCTTGTTGCTTGTGCGTTGAACTTTCGAAAGTTCTCTTATACGAACTGTTTCAAAATTCCCTTTAATTCTTCGTAATTTTCCGCGCATCGCATGGCTTTTTCCTGCTTTTTCAACGCGTCACATGCTTTGAATAAGATGCCAACATCCGCGCCTTTGAGCATCTTGACGTCGTTGAACGAATCCCCGACGGCGATAGTTTCGAATCCCGCTTCCTTAAATCGCTTGATCACCTCGATTTTTCCGTCCGGCTCCCGCAGTTTGTAATCCACCACCATTCCATCCTTATCGATGACTAACGAATTGGCGTAAGTGAAGGGATTCCCGATTTTCTCGATCAGCGGGCCGATGTAGTCGTAATAACTGCCGGTCAATATAGCCACTTGCGCCTTAGTCCTGAGCCAATCCAAAAATTCCTTCGCTCCTTCCAAAGCGTTCATTTTTGAGACGATTTGGTGCACTTCCTTCATGCCGAGATGGTGTTTTTTCAACACTCCGATCCTCATTTTCATCAATACGTCATAATCCGGCTCATCTCGGGTCGTTTTCATGAGCTCTGGAATTCCAGTCATCTTCGAGAACTCTTCCCAAAATTCAGGGACCAGCACTCCTTCCAAGTCAAAACAGACCACCCTCATAAAATTTCCCCCAGGTGAAATGATGTAAGCATGTCAGACCCTCTCCCTATTTTTTCCAAGTTTAAAAGAGTTTAACTGATTTTTTAAAAGAGGCCGACCCCCAAATCCTCCGGTGAAGTTATCGAAGACCCATCGGTGAGGCCTTTTTCTGTTAAAACCGGAAAGCCAAGGAAACACCCGTTCCGTCTCCCCGGGGTCCCATCGATTGCACCCCCACCTCGGGTCGACCCAGTGTCTCCAGGGTCACCAGGGTCAAGGCATGGGTCCCCAGGGCAATCCAGGCGCGGTTCCGAGTGGGCGTGTCGGATGAGGAAAGCAGGGCCACGACCGGATAAACCGTCTTGGCGATTCCCCCCACGTTCACCAAAAAGAGTCCGGTGTAATCAGGGGAAAAAGCCATCCATCCCCATCCCAAAGCGTCCACCCCCGCCGTACAGAAGCCGAAGGTTTGGGCCTTATCCTCGAAAATTTCGGTATAGGACCAGACGTAATAATCACCCAGAATCAAAGGCACGGTTACGATCTCGTGGGCGGCTCGAGCCTTCTGGGCTCCCGCAAGCATCAATAATCCCGCCAGAAGTATTAATCTCATTTTTAGCCCCGAGGACTTAGCGGGTTGATTCATTTCAAACCGGTAATAGGACACGATGTTTCCTTTTCTTTCGGATGGGCGAGGGGGT
>CAZGKT010000023.1:0-13939 GCA_964525605.1 uncultured bacterium | reverse complement strand
TGGCCGTGGGAGTGAAGGTGGGGCTGGGCTGGGGAGTAGGCGTGATCCATTTGAACGCCACGGGAAGGTTGGTGTTCGGATAAATATAGATAAAAACGGGAACTTGGGTGAGCGGCTGGGGATCGCAGGGAGGACCGTCCGTCTCAATGTAATCCAAAATGGTGATCGTATAACAATCGGTGTTCATCTCATCCCCGTAGGGCATGGCCTGTTGGCAGGTATTGTTCACGGGCATGACCGCGAACAAAGCCGTTTGGTTACCCCAATCAATCAAGGGTTCTCCATTACTGGCCAACGCCATTTTCGGGTCCAATTGGGCGTTGATCTGATTCCACCAAAAATCGAACCCGGCCTGATCGTTGACCTGCGCGTTTCCCATGGCCGTTATGGATGAGGGCATGTTGGCGGTGGCCCGGATCAGGCGGTGAGGGAGGGAGTGGGGTTCACAAACGTCCAGGGGACTTCGTCCCCGGTCTTCGACCTGCCCAGGGGCGTAAACGGGAACATTCTGATCGATCGAAACACACCCCGCCCAAACCAGAACGAGCGCTCCTAATCCCAGTATCCACGCCCCTTTTTTCATGTCCGGGCGTCCCGCGATTGTCTCGCATCCAAGACGAACATTTTTCCACCCGCCAAAACCCACTCCACCTCTGCCGTGCGGACCCATCGGACCGCCAACCGGCGTACGACCCCCACCAACTCGAAGAGCTGGTATCCCCTTAAGGGAAAAGAAGGGGGAAAATACCCTATCGGGTTTTCGAACCAACCGTTCAACCATTGAGGACGGGGGGGCAGTTGAAGGGTCAGGGTTTTTCCCTCTTGTAAAAGGGTCACCTGGACTTCGACCCCGCGTGAACCCCGGCCTTGAGCCGGAAGACTGCGGCAGATTCCTACGGCCGTGACCTTGAGCGCTTTTTGGACGATCCAAAAAGAATGGGGGGGCCTCCGCCCGATCAGGGATCTCATGACCTGTTCGAGCGAGAGCGGCTTGAGGGCTGTGCGTTGGGATGCGGTTCCTTCCGCAGGCCTAAGCCAGAAGGGGCCTCCTCCCAAATCCCTCAAGGCTTTCCTTAAAGGCTCCTCGGACCGGAAAACCGACTCTCCCCCGCAAAGAAAACCCGGAACCGTGTCCACTCCCAAACCCTGCATTTCACTTAAGCGTTCCGTCAGCCGACCCGATGATTTTTCCCTTCCCTCGGTAAGGTCCAACAGCCACACCAGGGGAGGGTGAAAAGAATGGCGGTAAGCCCTGGCGATGATTTCCAGCCTGGGAGCGGCCCAGGCACTCGCCAGAGCTAATAGGCCACCGCTGATCAGGTCGGGAAAATAATGGAACCCCAAGAAAAGAGTCGAGAGCCAGATGGACAGGGCCAAGGGAAAACCCCAGATCAGGGATCGGCGGTCATGACGGAATTGCCAGGCCACTAGATAACCGGACAGGGCTCCATGCAAGCTCGGAAAAACGTCAAAGCGTGAGCCCAGACGCGTGATGAGTCCCTCGGCCGTTTGAAAGATCCATCCACCCTGAAGCCAGGCCCATTCCTGGGGATAGGCGAAACGCGGGCCGATGGCGGGAGTCATGAGGTAGCCCAAAAACCCCCCCATATAAACCAAGATCAATCCCAGCATGAACCTCTGGTAAAGCGCCCGTCTCAACCAGCTGTGATAAAGGATAAGTCCAATCAACCAGACGAAGAGTCCCAAGTAGCACACGCTCAAGAGATCGGTCAGCCGGGGGTGTCCCATCAGTCCCATTTCCCAAAGGGAGGGGCCCTTTCCCATGGAACCCAAGTCCAGACTTTTTAAGTCCGAGTCGAAGAGCTTGGGATGAAGAACCGGAACCAGGGGCTTCATGAGGCTATAACACAAAACCAGGCCCAGCCAAGGTCCTAGCCCACGCACCAATCCCCAACCCCCGAACGGGGGAGGATGCCGAACAGCGATGAGCATCATCCAGGCCGTCCAGAGGAGGATGTTGAAGGAGGCCATGAGAAGAGCCGCAGGCGCGCCCGGCCTCTCGGCAAAAAAGGACGCCAGGGCCAAAAGGTAAAAAATCCAAAAAAGGGAAGAGATTAAAAATTCGCAGGGGGAAAAAACCCAAAAGTTTCTTCGAATTTGAGAAAGGGTCGACAAGGAAACTCCCGAAGCAAGGTTTTGGGCAAGGCCTCAGGCCAGCCCGATTCCCGTCACTCTAACCTAAGCAAGCTAGGTGCCGGGCTTGGGGGCGAGGACGCAGGAGAATTCCAACAGGTTGCCGTCCGGGTCCGAGACCATGCAAAAATAACCACGCACCTGGCCCCCATCCCGCGCACTTTCCACCAGGTAGTTTTCCTTTTTCGCCTTCTCGCTAATTTCATCCACGAGTTTCAATTCTCCCAGACGAAAGGATAGCAGGGGCGTCGAATGCAGAAGGGTCGTGGACTTTTCCTGGGTGCCTTTTTCCAACAGCACCAGAAAAGGGGCGGTAGGGTTTTCCGTGAATCGGAGCCAGACCCAGCGGCATCCTTCGTTGTCTTTCTGATCCAGGACCGCCGCCATTCCCAGGTATTCCGAATAAAACCGAATGGAAAGATCAGCGTCCTTGGTCTTTAGAAAGAAATGGTGCCATTCGGGAAAATGGGAAACAAACTCAATACCCACGGAATCGGCCTTTCGGGATTCGGGATGGCTTCTCTGCGGCCTCAATCCATCAATCGGCAGACGTCATCGATGAACTTGGTCCGGGAAGAAGGTTGATTTAAGCAGGTTTGAATCAGCTGGGCAAGGGGAACAGCCGATCCCGATCCCAACGCGCGTAAAACGATGGGGCTGTTTTGCGCCCCTTCCGGCAGACTGATTCCCAGCCGGGAAAGAGCCTTTTCGGTTTCCACGCCCGACCCCAAAAGTTCTCCCAGCCGCCGATTGTGCGAGTCCCGCGAGAAGCCGGTTGTGATCAGGTCTCCCAGGCCCGCCAGGCCGTCCAAGGTATCCGGCTTGGCTCCCCAGTGGACCGCGGCAGATTTCATCTCAGCCAAGGCGAGTGTGGCGAAGGCCGATTTCAAATTAGCGGAGCCATGATTGAGGCCGTCCAAAAGACCAAACCCGATGGCGTAGATATTCTTGAGCACTCCTCCAATTTCAACACCCGCCAGATCACCGCTCACCTCGACGTGAAAATAGGGGTTGCGAAAGACCTCGGCGATTTTCTGGGCATGCGGAAGTTTTCCCGCCACCACCACGGCCGTGGGGCGTTTTTGGGCGAATTCATTGGCGATGGAGGGACCCGAAAGAACCAAATAATTCTCACTCGGATGCGGTGAAACCCCGGCGTAAACCTCGCTCAGGCGCTTCCCCGTGACCGCTTCCAGGCCCTTGGAGGTCCCAACGACCAGGGCCTGGGGAACGGCGAAGGGGGAAAATTCTTTCACGACCTGGGCGAAATAGGGGGAGGGAACGCAAATGAGGATGAGTTGGGCTTCCCGCACCACATGGTGAAGCAAATGATCTGCCGTGATGGTAGGAGGAAGGTTCGCGCCGGGGAGATAGCGTTGGTTATGGTGATTCTTGCGGATGTCTTCCACGACTTCCGGCACATGGTCCCAGCAGGCTACCGAGTGGCCGTTATCGGCCAGCACCAGCGCCAGCGCCGTTCCCATGTTTCCCGATCCGATCACAGCGGTCTTCACGAGCCCCCCCTCAATCACCTTGTTGAAACCTCCAATATTATAGCCAACCCGAAGTCCCGTATTGTTGAATTCGCCACTCAAGAACCCTTCTATTCCCAAGCAACCTGAGGAAATAGGACCCGCCATAAAAAAACTGGGCTGGGGTTGTCAAAAATAAAAAAGCCCCGTGCGGAAACCGGTTTCCGCACGGGGCCAAGTAGCGTTTGGCCTATTGAATTTTTCTGACGATCTGGTTTAAGTCATCGGCAACGTAAACGGTTCCGGAGGAATCAACGGCAACCCCCCAGGGCATCCCGAAGGACGCGCCGGTTCCGGTCCCGTTGCCAGAACCCTCGGTCCCCCCCGCCAAGGTCGAGGGTGCCCCGCTGGGTGAGACTTCCCAGATCAGATTGGAAGAATAAGACGCGGTGAATAGATCCCCGCAAGAATCAGCCGCGATTCCAAAATTCATGCCACTGGGAGCCGCAATGGTTGCCGCCGCACTGCCAGAGGTGATTTTGACGAAGCCGAGACCGTTCAATACGTAAAAGTTCCCCAAGGTGTCGATCGTGATCGCGCTTGGAAATGGCACGGTGGCATAGGTGGACACCGTCCCAGCCGTGCTGATCTCCCGAACCATGCTGTTGTTATAATCCGCCACGTAAACATTCCCTAAGGAATCAACGGCGACCCCGCGGGGGGTGTTGAATAAAGCGATGCTTGCCGGGCCATTGAGAAATCCCGTCACGCCCGCTTGTCCGGCAAAAGTTGACACCACCCCCGCGGGGCTTATTTCCCGAACAGTGGAGAAGTTATTGTAATCCGCGACGTAAACATTCCCCAGGGAATCGACGGCCAGGCCTGAAGGGGATCCAAAGGAAGCGATGGTCCCGGGACCATTCGTCGTGGTGCCTGCTCCGCCCCCCGCCAGGAGGCTGGCCACGCCACTGGTATTAATTTTATAGACATAACCCCCATCCGTATTCCCAACATAAACATTTTTGGAGGAATCGACCGCGATCCCCTCCGGATCACCCAGGAGGGTCCCTCCCCAGTTGGATACCACGCCGCCGTTGCTGCAACCTCCGGGCGTACCGGTGGGCGTGAGGGTCGAGGTGAATGAATAGGTCATTGTGGGAGTAGCCGTGGATGTTGAGGTCACTGTGGGAGTGTTCGTCGGGGCCGCGACGACCGTTAGAGGCACGCTGGCGACAGGCAGGTTGACGCCGACGATCGACCCGCCATTCTGATCGCCGTTGATGTATGCGATCGTCGTTTGAACGACCCCCGACGCCGTAGGCGAAAAGACATAGGCAAGGGTAAAGGTTGGATTCCCAAAGGAACCCGTGATCGAAAATCCCGAACCTGAAAAACTTGTGGTCCCCAAAAGGGTCCCCCCCACGCCGCCCTGCCACAACTGGACCTGCTGGATCTGGGAAGTAAGATTTCCACTGGTGGTGACGGTGAAATTCAAGTTCGAAATGTTATAGGTCGCGGAACCGCAATAGAAATCGTATGGGTAATCGTAAAAAACTATCCCCGCAACCGTAGTTCCTGCCGAGGCGGGGTTCAATGGAAGGGCGTTGGTGTAAACGTCGACCTTTCCACAGCCGGTCATCGTGGGCGTGACAGTGAAAGTTTGGAATGGGGGTGTCGTGGGGGTGGGAGTGGAGGTATCGGTCGGAGTCGATGTCACCGTAAGGGATCCGCTCGAACCGCAGCCATTGGCATACAGGGAAATCTGGGTAGAACTGGATCCCGTATAGATGATGCCAGAAAAAGAAGCTGGGGGGGCGCTGATCGTTATGCTGCTTTGGTATTCAAACGCGGTGACGTTGTTGCCAGTGGTTTCCCAGAAAAAGTAATTTAATCCCACAGGGGCGTTAATTTCTCCCAGCCAATAGTAATTACCGGCTGTGATGGAAACAGGTTGGTTAAGGGAAGCCATGGCCCAGCCTGTTGAGGGGGCCAGTTGAACCCCTGTTTGGCCCAAAAAAGTTGTCGGCGTGGCTCCGGTTCCATCATCGGCATAAATTACCAAATTGTAATAAACAGGCCCAATGTAAGTGGACATTTGATAAAGGGTCATATCGGTCGTAGCTTGGTATCGGTTTAGATACATGGGGCCCCAATCCGCCAGTTGTACGCTTTCCTTATTGGGATCCCCGATGATCCCAGTACAGGGAGTCATCGTTGCGGTATAGGAATAGACCGGTGTTAAAGTGGGGCTCGAGGTAAAGGTGAAAGGCACATTCGTCAGGGTGGGCGTGAAGGAATAAGTTTGGTTTGGCGTAGCCGTGCTGGGATTGCTAGTGGAAGAATTGGTCACGGTTACGGTTGGGGTAAAAGTCATCGTCGCGGCGGCTGTCACCGTATTTGTCGCTGATTCGATCGGGGTTTGAGTAAGAGTGCCCGTTACTGTGGTCGTGAAGGGGGAGGTGATAGAAAACGTCGGCGTGGCCGTTTGGGTGAAAGTCGTTGTAATCAAATAGGTGCGGGTAGGTGACGGGGTGGACGTGGTACCGGGAGACCCGGTTAGGGAAATGGTGACGGTCACTGTGGGTGTGAAGGTCAGGGTGGAGGTGAAAGCAGCATTCGGAGCCGGGGTAGTGGGGAGGGGGGATCGCTGGCAGCTCATCCCAGCCAGAATCGTTAAACTTGCGAATAAAAGATAAATCGATAATTGAGGTTTCATAAGGAACCAACCTTTCGTTTCAAAGCACCAGTTTGAACAACTTCCCCTGTTCTATAGCGGTGATATCAGGACTTTTATTCCAAGAAGCTTAAAACAAACTTCTTTCTTCCTTTGAGGACCCTTCCCCCATAAATTTAAACCTGGTGTCACTGGGGACGGATTTATTCCATCGCCATCAATAATTTACTTCAGGTTTTTCATCCCATGGTCCCGTTCAATAGTTTTAAAATGGCTTCGGTTAAAATAGAAATCTCTAGGGGTTGAAGCCCGAACGAGATGAATACCAAGGGGTTTTTTCCTCGCCGGTCATATTACCGCGGAAACCGAGGACCCATAGGAAGCTTCTTATGAAACCCAGACTTATAGGTCGCGCACGCTTTTCTTTTTTCTCCAAGATCACAACACCCATTTTGGGCCTCTTTCTTTTCCTTTTCACCGCCTTCCCTGCGGGGGCGCTTCAAACCCCGACGGATGGAACCTGCTTTGTCTATCCTTCCCCCGCTTCCGGCAACCAGGCCTGGGTGGTTTTCAACATGTCCCAGAGCGGGTTCGCCAATATTTCGATCTATAACGAGGCGGGAGACCTGGCGGCCGGGATCAGCGAGATTGAATCAGCCGGGGTCCAACAGGTCCCGTTGGATCTCACCTATTACCGAAAGGGGATCTATCTATGCCGGGTGGTCCTGAATTTCGATTCCGGCGGCGGTCAAACCCTAACCCTCTTTAAATTTATGGTTCGACATTGAATAGGTGGATCATTCCCAGGATGGATTATCTCCCCTTCTTCCTGATTTCCATCTTGATCCAACCCCTCTTCGCGGACACCACCGTTTATACAACGGTGGAATTGCCCGACCCGCTCCAGGATGTGGGCCATTCCCCCCGGGCGGCGGCCCTGGCCTCGGCTTACACCGCTTCCGAAGGGACCGCCGATTCGCTTTACTGGAACCCTGCCGGAATGGGCTCCATCGCCGATCCCCAGCTTTTCCTGAACCATCAATCCTGGTTCGGAGATCTCTTCCGGGAAAATTTCATGACGGCGATCCCCTTTTCCAAGGCTGGAGTTTTAGGATTGGGCGCCGATTACACAGGCTACGGCACCCTCCAGGGTTATAACTCCATCGGTGACCCCACCCAGACTTACCAACCCTACCGGATCTCCCTTTCCCTGGGATGGGCCTTTCCCTTTCTGCCTCATCTTTCCCTGGGAGTCGCCGGAACGGGACTATTGGATTTTCAATCCACCGACTACCAAACCATCTCCGAATACCTGACGGCGGGTTTTTTATGGAAAGGCCTTTCGCCCGTCAAATGGGGAGCTTCCTATTCTTTCGCCAATTCGTCCGCCCCCGTGGAGATGGGCCTGCTCAAGGTGGGGGCCTCCTGCCCCCAAACCCTGCTCGCTCAAAGCCCGACCCTATTCCTGCTGGATTTTTCCCTTCCCCCCCATGGCGTCTACGCCCTGCAAGCGGGAGTGGAGCAAACCCTGTGGAGCGATATTTTCGTCCGGGCGGGTTATGACTGGGAATGGACCAACAATTACATCACCGGCTTTCGGGGCCTGACGGCCGGCCTGGGTATTCGCTGGGAAGAATGGCAATTGGATTACGCCTTTATCCCTGATGGCGGCCTGGGTTCTTCCCAAACCGTGGGCCTCAGCTACTTTTTCCCCCAAAGCCCGGCCCAACCGACCACTTCCACCGCTCCCGGGGCGTCCTTCAAGCCCGCCAATGACCTTCTTCCCGGGGATAAAATCGTGAAGGTGGAGGTTGATTTGAGCCTGCCCAAGGACACGTCCCCCGAAACCGGCCCGGTTCAACCCGAATTGGCCGAAAAAATTCACCTTTGGGTTCAAAAGGTCGCCCAAAACCCACAGGATGCGGGCTACTGGAATTCCCTGGGCAACCTATACTGGCAGGCGGGCCGGGCGGATTTCGCGCTCCAATGTTTCGGGGAAGTTCTCCAACTCCAACCGGCAAACCAAGCTTTGAAAGACTGGCTGGAAAAGGTCAAAACCATTCGTTCCGAAACCGACAAGGGGAAAGAATAAAATCCCCCTCGGGACCACTATAAGGAAAGGGAAGAAATGCCCGACGAAAGGGACCTAGTCGAAAAAATACTGGCCGGGGATGGGGAGGCCCAGAACCAGTTTTACCGGGATTACGCCAAACGGCTGTTTCCCGTCTGCGTCCATTTCCTGGGATCGGAGGATTCGGACGCGGAAGACGTGATCCAGGACGCGTTCCTGATCGCCTGGCGCAAGCTGGGGAAATTCCGGTTCGAATCGAGCCTTTACACTTGGCTCAACCATATCTGCGTGAACCTCTGTTACGAAAGGCTCAGGAAGCGCAAAAGGATGCTGGCCTCCCTGAACGAGGACCTGGAGAAGATGACCCTGCCCCAGTCCGGATTGTTTCAAAGACGAAAGGACGAGGAGGAGGAAAAAAAGCGCCTTCTGGCCCGGTTAAACGCCCTTATGGACTCCATGGGGGAAAAGTGCCGCGAGATTCTGGTTCTTCGCGACCGCGAAGGGGAAAGCTACATCAACCTGGCGAAACGTCTCAAAATCCCCCCGGGAACCGTGATGTCCCAGCTGGCCCGCTGCCGGAAAGCCCTCCGGCATTTGATGCAGAATGAATTAAAGGAAGCGAAATCGTGATCGACCTGTTGGAAGAATACTTCAAGCGTGACTTAAGCGCCGCGGAGGAGGCCGAGTTGGCCAAGCTCCTGGCCGCTTCGCCCGAGGCCGCCCTCAAGATGGCCGAAGGCATGTCGGCCCTCTACCGCCAGGGAGGGCAGGATGAGCCTCGCTGGCCGGAAAGACCCTTGCCCGCCACCCTTTGGAAACGCTCCGGACCCTGGATCAAATTGGGGTTTTACCTGCTGTTAAACCTGGGGTTGATCGCCCTGGTGGTTTACCTGTTAAGTCTGTTTCCGAAAATCCATACTGCCCTTCCTGCCGGGCCGGTCACTGTGGAATACGCGCCCCTGACGGAAGACCATCCCTTGACTCGTCCGCGAAAAACAACCGCCCCCCCAAAAGCCCCGTTCGCTCCCCAGCCCCCGAACGCCCAGTCCGCCCTACCCAACCTTCCCGCCCCGGCCCCGCCAGTCCTGCCCAATTTGCCCATCATCGGAAGGCAATTCGAACAACTCTCTGTCGTGGTGGATAATCCGCAGGAAGGGCTCGCCACGGTGAAGATCTACGACCAGGGACATACGCTGATCCGACGCCTCTTTACCGGTATCCTCCCCGCCGGAAAACAAACCCTTACCTGGGACGGTCAAACCGACCAGGGTGGAACCGCCCCATCCGGCACTTACAGTTTGGAAGTTCAATCGGGAGATAAGGTGATACGAAGTGAAGTTCACATCCAAGGAGATGCAAAGCCTTAACCTTGAGCAGCCTCAACCCTTCAGACCAGTTCCTTTAGAGTTTTCTCAAAATAGGAAAGGCAAAGGATTTATCGGCGCGCCGCCGGGTGGCGGCGGGTTTTGGCCTTTTTCACCGGAGGCACAATGGGAATCGCCCCGAGTTTAAAAAGAATCGTGTTGGAAACCTTTTCAACGGAAGGGCCTGTTCCGTCCACGGTCAGGTCGGCGTACCGCTCGTAAAGGGGACGGCGTTCGGCGAAAAGCGCCCTCAGGGTGTTTCCGCCCCGGCGAACCACATGGTCTTCAAGCCTGTCCCCCAAACGAGACTTCAATTCCCCTAGTGGAACCTTCAGATAAACACAAAGGCCCAGGCTTTTCAGGTGCCGCATGGCCTTCGGGTAATAGACCGCGCTTCCGCCGGGCGCAAGAACACAATGGCGGTTGCGCAACGTGAGGAGGATTTCCTCTTCCGCCTTCATGAATTCTTTCATCCCCAGCAATTCCATGATCCTTCCCAGGGGTCTCTGGAACCGACGTTCGATCAATTGGTCTACGTCCACAAAGTCATAACGGATCCGCCGGGCCAGGTCCCGGCCGACCGTGCTTTTACCGCTTCCGAACATCCCGATCATGATCAGGTTGTTGGGAAGAGCTTTTCGATCCACGACGATGGGTTCCATGAATTCCCCGTTAAAAAGATTTGTAACTGTTCAGACTTTTAAGGAAAAACCCAACCAACTTCCAACACAAAGACACAAAGAACGAAGAAAAGAAAATGTTTGGTTTGATAGATCCTTGTGATTCGCCTTTTTTTGCCTTTCTTTGTGTCTTAGAGGCTTCGTGTTGGCTGTGGCTTTTTGAAGCTTGAACATTTAAAAAGATTCCGAGAGCGCAACTCCGCTTCGGTGTGTCAGTCCCGAGAGGGGGCCGTTCGCCTCGCCCGCCGGCAACCAGGCCTGGTATCCCAGGGTCCATTGACCGCCCAGGGCTAAGTCCGCCTTGATCCAGAAAACTGCCGGGCCGCCGTCCGGGGATAAAAGAGCCCCCGCGAAGGCCCCCCATTTTGCAGGAACCCGCTTCTCAATCGAAGCGAAAAAATAAGAGTCCTGGAGGGCTCCGTCGGAAAAGGCCCCCAGAACCTGTCCCGTACCGTCCCTGAAAAACTCGAGGTTATAAGTCGTCTGATTTTTCACCGTGGACAACCCCGCCACCCACTCCAGTTGGGAAGAACCGTCCGGATAAAGCCAATCCACCCCCTCCAGCCTGGCCTGAAAATCGGGAAAGGTTCCGGAAAGTTCCAGCCCGGCCCCGTTTCGCCCCCTCAGGATGGCGAAACTAGGGCTAACCCCGATCCCGATCCCCTTGTTGACCAACCGGAGAACCCCCTCGGTCGTACCCCCTTCCAGCCAGCGCGCCGCGCCCTCCACGCTGAGAAAATCAAAAAGAAAGCAGGAAGCGTCCAGGGCTTCACTGCCCAGGAGTTCGTCCCTTTGCCATTCCAGAGGGGGCATGGGAAAAAAATAGTCGGTTGGTCGGTATATATAAGAAGAACCCCAATTGAAATCCTGTAACCCCGCCTTCACTTCCAGCGAACCTTCCGTCCACTTCAAAAAAGCGCGGTCCAACTGAAGGTTATAGAGGGTCCCGTCATCGTTCAACAGGTTATCGGTTTGAAGTCGCAAGGCGTTTGTTTCGGGATAGACCGGCCAGGAAGGCGGAAGATCCCGGCCCGCAAACTGGATCCCGGCTTCCCCCGCAAATGAAAACAATAGGTCCGAAGCCAGGTCATCCTCGTTTTTCAAAAGCAGGCGGGAAAGGCCATAGGTCCCCGTGGTGGAGGGGCTGTACATCCCCGCTTCTACGGTGGCCAAACCGGAAAACAACCCGTCTTCCTGTCCCCAGGCGTTCCACCCGGGAAGAAAAAACAGGAATAAGAAAAATAACACCCAACTCACCTTCATGAATTCTCCAGTTTAAACTTCATTCAACCCTGCGAAGATTCTCCATCTTCCTGGCACTCCAAGAGTTCATTTGCCCGATGCTCATCCGAACCCCTGATCCATAATTTTACAGCACCAAGGGAAGGGGAAATTAAGGAACCCGGGAGAAGTTGGCCCATGATCTCACCGCTTAAAAAACTTTCAATCCCATCGGCCTCCAACTTGGACTTGGCGACTTGGGCTTCAAAGTTGTTTTTAAAGGCTCGGAACGGGATCAGTTCCTCTTCCGGGGAGTTTTTCATCACTCTTTCCGGCCATTCGAAAGCTCTTCCGGCACGGCGGATATAAGGGGCGGATAGGCTTCCTTCCCCAGATGGTCGCTGATGGCCGCGACCTTCCCGCTTTCAGGGTCAAGCACGTAGAGGATATCGGTGGCTCCCGGCCCCTTGAGATCGTGAGCCGAGACCATCAACCAGTGGCGCCCGTATTTTTTGAAAAGGGAGAGGGAAGACTGGACCAGTTTTCTCCCGGCGGCTTGAAAGGGGAGGATCGATTTCCAGGCGATGGTTTTGTCCGGCTTCACGCAGAGGACCGTCCCATCGGCCTGGACCCCAAAAGTGTCCCCCTGCGAACCCCGTAAGGCGTCCAAAAGCCTGCTGGCGCCCTGGGAAGAATCCCATTCCCAGACCAGCTTGTCCTCTTGGTATTGGATCTCTTCGATGGAGCCGTTGTCCAAAAGGACGAGAAAGTTCCCACTATCGGGACAAAGCCGGACCTTCAAAGGCATGTCCGCGAGAGGATATTGCCAGCGGATCTTGACCCCTGTGGATTTCGCCTCTGCCAGGATCAGACGCTTTCCCAAGGTGTCCGCCCCGAGAATGAGACTGGGTTCTCCCTTGAGGTCCCAATCGGCCGCGACGGCGCTCACGATAGAAACGCCATCCAGGTTGGACCAGTCCCAGATCACCCGCAAACCGCTGTCCACTTTGCGCAGAAGATAGACCTGGCGGGAACCCCCGATCACCAGCACCCGTCCCCCGGCGGGTTGAGGCTGAATTTCCCGGGCCTCTCCATCCCCGTCGTACTCCCAGTCCGTTTTATTTTGAAGGACATGAGCCACGTGGCCCCGTTGGGTACAAATCATCAGGGGTTGAAAAGGCGGCACTTTCTTCTTAGCGCCTGCGTCCACTCCCTGGGTTAACAAAAAGAGAGTGAATAAAGCGATGACAGTTTGGGTTGATGGAGTCCTAAACACGGGGGTTTTCTCATATTTCTTTTGAGCAGGGTTGACGATGAACATCCCGGGCCGATCTGTTTTCAAGTGCACCAAAAGCGAATCGTCTCGAAACTATGATTGGCCTCGCGGATGCGGGAACAAAGGGTGACCACAATCAAGTCCTGCACCCGGAGAGCCGTGGCGGGATGCTCCGTCTTGAGACTGACGTACTCGGCGTGAGGAAGCCAAAAAAGAACCGCGTCAGATTCAGCCACCGCGTCGGCGGATCGGGGCTCATTTTCCACCAGCGCCATTTCCCCGAAAAGATTGCCCGAGATCAAAACCGTCAATAACTGTTCGGACGTTTCCCTTTTGCCTTCGTGAACCACCCGTCGGCTGATCCGGATCTTGCCGGAACGAATGAGAAAAAGGCCGTCCCCCGGGTCGTTTTCCTTAAAAACATAAGCGCCCGCTGGAATGGTCTTTTCCTGAAAAATCCCCGAAAAAAGTTTCCAATCCGCTTCCTTGAAACCCCGATAGGGGGCGGCATCTTTGAAAACTGTAAAATCCACCGGCATAATTAAACACTTCCTTCTTGGTTGCCTTTTGAACCCTTTTATTTTACGGGCAATTACCGCAATTTTTATGCTTAAAAAAGGAATAAAATAGGGGTGTAGCCGTCTGGAGAGTGTGAAAAAACAAACCCAATTTAACTCAAATATTTTAACTGTCCGTTTAACCCTCTTTTGGACTCGAGGGGTTACAACGGCGAGGTTTTGAATGAGCGAAGCAAGATATAGGGCTAAGTCTAAAAATGATCGGCCGTTCCAAAAGAATGTCTCCCCCATTTATTTGCGTTCCTTCGTTATCCTTTGTTCCGTTTTGATTTGCCTTTCACCCGTTCAAGCCCAGGTCCAGCCGGTCCGGGGCGCGTCGGGTGATTATTGGGCGGATGCGGTGTTGGGCCAATCCGATTTTTCCGGAACCAATCTGCACGCCACCAACCAGACCCTCTTTAGGCCCGGTGGGGTCTTTGTCGACACCCGCTCGAATCCCCAACGCCTGT
>CAZGKT010000022.1:11929-50241 GCA_964525605.1 uncultured bacterium | reverse complement strand
CCCAGGTGGTTGGCCAAGTGGAAGGCGTGGAACAAGATCCATTTCTTTTTGTTGAAGGTTCCGAGGCGCGGATGGTCGCTATAGGGACCCTCGGATTTCTCGAAATCATCCAGAGCCTTGCGCAATTGTTCCAAGGCCGCCTTTTCATCCCCTTCGATCCGTTCGGTTTTGGGACCTTGGATGCCGGCGGGGATAAAGCCTCTCAACCTAATGTCCCAGTAGCTGATGGGGCCGAGGATATGTCTTTTCAAAAAGGGTATGTCGCGTTTGATGCCCTTGGCCGAACCGTCCAGGGCCTTGGCGCAATGCTTCAAAATTTGAAAGTAAGACCAGCAGCCGAATGTCTCGACTGGGCCCTTTTCCAAACGGGCCAGCTCGGCCCGGGCGTCGTCGAGTGTTTTGAACCTTAGTTCGCGTCGCATGTTGACCCCTCTATTTCGTTGAGACCCGGATGAAAAACCTTTGCCGGATTGCGTTATTCCTTCGGTTTGGCCCAGCCCAGATGATTTGCCAAATGCAGGGAGGTCAGGAGCGTCCATTTTTTCTTGTCGAGCTTTCCGAAAAAAGGATGCTCCGCCCAGGGGCCCTCGTGCTTTTCGAAATCATCCAGGGCTTTGCGGAGCGCCGCCAAGGCGGCCTTTTCATCCCCTTCGACGCGCTCGACCTTGACCCCCTTTTTGACGCCCACGCCGGGGGGGATAAAACCCTGTTTGAAAACTTTCCCCAAGCCGATCGGGCCGATCAAACGGCGTAAAACCCAGGGCCAGGGTTTTGTGGCCGAAAAAGAGGTCATGCTGGATACAACGCCGTTTCCGCAATGGGTCAAGATCTGGTAATAGGACCAGTTGCCGGTGGTTTCGACGGGGCCATTTTCGAGCCGGGCGAGTTCGGCCCTGGCTTCATCCAGTGTCTTGAATCTCAGTTCGCGTCTCATGCGTTTTTCTCCGGACCGTTGTTTCAGGGTTCTAGGGTTTCAGGTCGCCGGGTTCCCTCTGGATTCGACGCATCCGAATCCCGAGATGTGGATTGAGACCACGGCTCGGGAGTCGGCACCGATTTAACTTTCTTCAGCTTCACCGCAAAAAATCCCTCCACATCGGGCGTGGGAAGTATTCGAACGGACTGTACCACCTGGTCGTCAAATTTCAAATCCCCCCATCGGGCGAGCCCCTGGATATATGTGGGAAGGGGGATGGAAATTTTTTCCACGGCCAGCGCATCGCCATAGCTTTCGAGGGCCCACTGGAGAACCCCCTCGTTTTCCTCAGGGGAAAAGGTGCAGGTGGAATAAACCATCGTTCCTCCCACCTTCAGGGAAAGAACCGCCGACTTGAACAGCCGGCGCTGGAGTTTGGCCATTTTGCGGTTGGTGTCGTCTTTCCAATAGCCGTAAGTGGAAGGGATGTCCGCTCGAAACCGGCCTTCCGAACTGCAGGGCGCGTCCAGGAGAACCCGGTCAAAGGCCTCGAGGCGATTTTTCCAGACCAGGCCCCCGTCACCCGGGGGAAGCAGTTCGACATGGGTGACCCCCTGGCGTTCCAGATTGGCTTTCAACTTCTCGAGCCGGATGGGGTTTTCGTCGTTGGCGGTGAGGGAACCCTGGTTTTTCATCAAGCAGGAGAGTTGGGTGGTTTTGCTGCCGGGGGCGGCCGCTAGATCCAATACCTTTTCTCCCGGTTGGGGATCGAGAATCAGGGCGGGGACCATACTGGAAAGGCCCTGGATATAAATTTCGCCCTTTTCATAAACCGCGGTTTTTTCCAGATCCCTCTGGGTGCCTTTGCGCAAAATGAAGGCATCGCGATACCAAAGGACGTTTTCGACCTTGAAGCCCTCGGGTTCCAGTTGTTCCTTCAAGGCGCGTGAGGACGCCTTTAGGTTGTTGACGCGGAAGGTGCAGGGCTTTTCGAGAGAAAAGGATTTGAGAACCTTGTCCCAATGGCTGGTGGGGATGATTTTTTGAAGCTTCTGGATAAAAAGATCCGGAAGTTTGCGCGGGGAATTACCCATGGATGCGGTGGTTCCTGAGTGATTTGAAGAGGATGGATGTTACCAGGGAAGATTCAGCGCGTCGGAAAGAAAACGCATCAGGGGCGAGGCGGCCGCGCAGCTTTCGACGAATTTTTCGAGAAATTGGGGGGAGCCCGCCTGTTTTTCGTCGAACTGGGTATAAAAAGTGAAATCTTTGTACTTTAAGGTTTCGATCAGCTCATGGTTGGGGTCGTAGCCCTTGGGCGGTCGAAGCAGTTTTTCGCCGTCGAACAGGCAAAGTTTTTTGAATTTTTTGTCGGCCATGACGTCTTTCCATTTCGAGGGATGGTGGGCGATGGAATCGCGGATCTGGCCCAGTACGGGAGCGTCGGGACGCCAAATGCCGCCACCGGCAAAGACCTCGCCGGGTTCCAAATGCAGATAGTAGCCTGGGGTGTGGACATCCTTGTCGCGGGTGGTGGGAAAGCGGGCGGAGGCGTGCGTTTTATAGGGAGTCTTATCTTTTGAAAATCTCGTGTCGCGGTAAATCCGGAACATGGAACCGCCCGAGGGGCTGTTGTCGGCGATGATCCGGGAACTGATCTTGCGAAGGTGGGGGCCCACATCGCCGATGAAATCAAGGAGGGGGTTTCGCACTAAAATCTCGTAACGTTCCTTTTGGGCGTGGAACCAGGTCCGCTCGTTATGGGCCTTGAGCTCCTTGAGAAATTTAAAGAAGGATGGTTGAAAATAAATTCGGGGCATGGGTTTCACCAGTCAGGGGTTTGGAAATGGATCGACGGATTAAATTTATTGCATCATCTTTTTGGGTCGAACCCAAAGGGCAATCTCATCCACGGCCCAGATTTCGTCGGGCATGTCGTTGTTGATGAAAACCCTCACGTATTTTTTGGAATGAGAAAGGGAAGAACCGATTTCCTTGACGTTGATCACGGTCCCCACCTTGCGGGTCAGCAGGTTGAAAACCTCATCGTTGGCTTCAAAATCGGTTAGGGACATAACGGCTCCTTTTCACTCACCCGTAAACATTGTACAAGCTGGAAGGGCGATGGGTGGATGGAAATAAAAAAAGGCCGGGATTTGGCGTCCCGGCCTTCCGTAAGAGGTTCTTTGTTAAGTCTTTTTAGTTCGTGGGAGTGTCCGTGGGTTTGGGCTGGGGAGCGGATTTCATCATTTTCTGGGCTTTTTCCGCGGCCGCTTTGTCCATCCCCGTGATATCCAGTTGGATGGTCACGTCATTTCCCAGCATGAGATTGCCACCGGCGGTGATTTTGTCCTTGCCCCAAATCAGGCCGAAATCCCTGCGGTCAATCTTGGTCGTAGCCGAGAATGCCACGATGGGGGTACCCATCATGTTGTCCTGGCCCAGGTAATCCACATCGAGGGTCACGGACTTGGTTGTCCCGTGAATTGTTAAGTCGCCTACCACCGAGTATTTTTGATCCCCGGCGGATGTTACCTTTTTGCTCACGAAGGTGAGGGTCGGATATTTTTCCGCGTCGAAGAAGTCGGGGGATTGCAAATGGGCATCCCGGCGATCGACTCCTGTCGAAATGCTCTTGACCTGGATGGTTACCTTGACTTTCGATTTTCCGGGATTCGCCGGGTCAAAGGAAAATCCGCCGTCGTAATCCTTGAATTCTCCCGGAACCTTTCCCAGGATGTGGGCAACAGAAAAGCCGATGTGGGAATGGGCCTTATCAAAAATGTACTCCGTAGCCCGGAGGGGGGTAAAAGCCAACAAACTCAACGCAAAATAGGCTAAAAACAGCTTTTTCATGTCGACAATCTCCTTAGTTGATTTTGAAGCGGAAGTGGACTTAATATAAGAAAACCATTACCAAAGGAAAGTAGGTACTAAGGGGAAACTATCCTTGGGTGATGTTGTTGAAGTCTTTATTTTACATGTTTTTCCCGAGGTTTCCCCATGATTCGTCATAAAAACAACAAATCAGGCCATCCTCCCCCCAATTGTCCCTTGGAAGCCAGTTTACGCCTACTAGCCGGTGCCTGGACACCCAAAATCCTATGGTATTTGAGCGCAGAACCACGTCGTTTTGGCGATTTAAAACGCGATTTAGGCGCCATTTCGGCCAAAGTTTTGACCACACGCCTGCGGGAATTGGAAAAAAGAGACGTTTTAACCCGGACGGTGATGCCCACCTCGCCCCCCACGGTGGAATACGCCCTGACTCCCCTGGGGCACAAAATGGGACCTATTTTGGCCGCTATCGCCGAAGTTGGAAAAGAGATCTCCAAGGTAAAATCGACGGCCGCAGCGGAAAAAACACAGGTTGTCCGCAAAGATGCTTACAGCAAAGTCAGCGAGATTGGATGGGATGTGGCGGCTTCGAAGGAAGTTCCGATCGTATAAAAGTATATATTCAACTGGTTAAGGCCGGTAACCCGAAAAGGGCACTGGCCTTTTTTTATGGATCCCTTTGAAAGACCACGGACGTTTCAGGTTTGGAGATAATCTGAAGGCTCCAAGGCCAGGTAAGGACCTGAATCGTGAAGGTCCCATCCGGGGGATTGTCCGTTTTGTAATGGACGATCAAATGGTCGGTTATTTCCTCCAAACCCGAAACATGAATGTGGTATCCGCCCGTGGGTCTTTGACTGTCCAATAAGACCACCACGGCTTGTTTTGTGAAATCCACTACCGGCATTTCTTTCCCCGGCTGGAAAGTTTCCCAATAAGCTTTAAAGGTTTCGGCGTCTGTGACCAGGTTTTGTTCTTCAGCCGAGGCGGTTTCAGCCGCGCCGCTCCAACTTTGAAAAAGAACAGGTGCGGGAGTAAAAGGCGTGGAAACAATATTTCCGTTAGCGGCAACGGGAGGTAAAGCGGCAACGGCATTGGCTTCCGGAGCGGCGGCCATGGGAACAGACGCAGCGGTGGAAGGAAGGGGTTGCTCTTGCTTCATGGAAAGCAACCCACCGTTGGAACTGGCCATCGTGGTGTAATTGTTATTCGAGGTGGATGGGGCCAACGCCAAGGTGGTTGAGGCTGGATTACTTGGACCCGAGGAAGATGAAGGATCTTTCGACTGATCCGATTGGCCTCCCGATTCAATTTTTGCCCTTTTCGCGGCTTTGTGTCTGGGAACGGCAGCTCGGGTCACGATTTTTTCTTCCTCATCGGCTAAAGGCATCGGCTTTAGGTTCGCGTCCGTGTTTTCGACCGGGGCGAAATTTTGCGCAGGAGGTTGAGCTGTTTTCGACATAAAAAGGGAATCAGCATGGAAGGGCTTTTGGGAGACGGCTGGGGGTTGGTTCGGAGGGACTGTCGTTTTTAAAGTCTGGCCGAATGGCTCATAAACCTTTTTCCCTCCTGGATTCATCACATCAGGATATTGGACCAGGAAAAAGAGGGTCAGGCAGGCCGCGGCCATGAGTCCCAGGGTGGGAAGTCTCCAGCGAAATTTGGCAACCGGCTGGGATACTCGTTCGGGGTTGAGATGGGCAATGATCCGATCATGCAAATCTCCGGGAAGTTGGGGCTCGGGCAGGGCGGCCAGGGCTTGAGCCAAATGGTCAAATTCTTTCATTTCCCGGCGGGCCTGCGCGCAGGTTTTCAAATGGATCTGGACCCTTTTTTCCTGTGCCGGTGACAATGCGTGATCCCGGAAAAGCGGCAAAAGTGGATGTAGGTTCCGGCAGTTTTTCATAACCAATCCTTCAAAGCTTCCCGCAAGAGGGCTCGGCCCCGTGAAATCCGCGATTTCACCGTGCCTTCTCCGGTTTTCAAGACTTGGGCGATTTGTTCATATTCCAGCCCTTCTAGATCCCTCAAAACCACCGCTTCCTGGTATTCGGGAGACAAACTTTGAAGGGCCTCCTGTATGGCCAAGTTCAATTCGCCGCTTTCGGCGCTGCGAAGAGCCCCAGGGCTTCTTGTGTCTACGGCTTTTTCCATGAAGCCCGGACCCTTGTTTTGGTCGTCGTCCATCACTAAAACATGAACTTTCTCCCTGGCTTTTCGGGAACGCAATACATTCCGGGACATATTGGCTGTGATGGCGTATATCCAGGTTTTGAGGGAACTCTCCCCGCGGAAACCGGGAAGGGCCCGATGAACCCTCAAGAAAACCTCCTGAGTCACATCGCATGCGTCTGCTTCATGGTTCAAATAACGGAAAGCCACCCGGTAAACCATCCGTTCGAAGTGCTTCACCAGTTTTTCAAAACCTCCGTCTCCCGATATCGCCGACCGGATGAGGGCTTGGTCTTCCGAGTTTTGAAGGCCCGGAGTGTGAGTGGGTTGGATGGACGCGAATAAAGAAGACCCGCTTGCCATTCTCCATAGATTGGACAAACGAAAGGGGAAAAGGTTCCAAGGGGCGGTATAAAACATAAATAAGTTTAACATAAGAAAATGGGGCATTTGGGCCATTCCCGGGAGAGGTTTGGAAACCCTGCGCCCCCAAACCCATCCAAAAGGAAATAAGTATCTGAGCTTGGTCATAAGGTTCCAGTTTTGGAGAATATACATTTAAGCTGAGTATAATGAGGGCACCAAGGAGAGACGTTATGCCAAGAAAGAAGACAACCGCAACAACCAAACCCAAGCGTTCGAAAAAGAAAGTGACCCGAGAAGAAGTAGAAACTTTGGCTTATTACAAATGGTTGGAAAGAGGCTGTCCACACGACGATCCAGGGATTGATTGGTTGGCCGCCGAAAAGGAATTGAATTTAAAATCGTGATGACAAAAGAATTGAACATGAATTTCATTGGTTGAATTACGGGCATTGTTATCGGGGAAAACTCGAAACTTTTTTTAAACTGATTTAAATCATATTTGCGGGGAGGCGAGAGTCGTATATTCCCAATCGGTAGGTGGTTCTTGAAATGGCACCAATGAGGTGTCAACGGGGTCAAACCCGGCGTGGTAAGAAAAGAACCTCCTCCAAAACCCTGGGTGGCTCCCCTACCTGGGGTTTTTTATTTTAGGGTGATGTTTTGGACCTCTAAACGAGTCCCACGTCTCTCCTAAAATGTTTTAAGCGGGTTGGTAGGAGCAAAAGGGGTCCGCCCCCATGATATCCCCCGTCAAGGCGAAGGCTCGAGCCCTGGATCCTCCGCAATGGTAACGGTATTCACACCGTCCGCATTTACCCTTCAAACCATCCGAGTTTCTTAACGTTTTGAACATTTCATTTTGTTGATAAACTTCGGCTAGGGGTTCGGTTTTCACATTCCCACCTGGGATGGGTAAAAATCCGCTGGGACATACCTCTCCGGTGTGGGAAATAAAAACGAAACCTCTTCCATCATTCACGCCCAGGGCAGCCCGGATTAAACCCGGCTTGGAGCCGTTTTTCATGGCTTCTTCCAGATTTTCCGGACGGACTCCCGACCGTTGCAAGATGATCCGGCGAAAGTGATGGGCTTCGGTGGTTTTGATATCGAACCAACCATCTTTCAAAAGGTCATAAAGTTGATTTAGCACTTCTTCCGACTCGGCCGCCGAAAGGGCTTGCTTTTTTTCAGCCCGGCCCGTGGGTACCAGAAAAAAAACCGACCAACGCTCAATGGCGTAATCCTTAATCAAACCGGCTATCTCCCGTATCTGTTTTTGGTTATGTCGGGAGACGGTCGTGTTGACCTGAAGCTTCATACCCAGATCCTTTAACCACTGCATTGTTTCAACACAGCGGGAGAAAGTGCCGGGGATGCCTCGGAAGGTGTCGTGGGTTAAAGCGTCAGCGCCGTCAATCGAGATGGAAACCCGATTCAAACCAGATTTCTGAAGCTCTTTCAATTTTTCAAAAGTGAGAAGGGGGGTCACGGACGGCGCGAGGGCGAAGGTCATCTCTCGCTTCGCGCATTCTTGTATAAGCTGGTTAAGATCTTGTCGCTTCAGGGGATCTCCTCCCGTTATAACGAAAAGAGGGACCTGCCACTCGGCAATTTGACGGATAAGATCAAGGGATTGGGCGGTATTTAACTCGCCTGGATAGGGTTTGGATTCGGCGCTGGCACGACAATGGACGCAGGCCAAGTCGCAGGCGCGAGTGGCTTCCCAAATGGCAATAAATGGTTTGTCGGAATAACGGTGATTGGGTTTGGGGTTTGAACCCCGCGCTTCCGTGGTGCCCATTTTTTCCCCTTTGTTGGATGGGTTAAATTTGATTATGCGAATCTTATCAAACATGCTCCAACTCTTCGTAAAGCATGGCGCCTATTGATATGAATTTATCGGTGGCTGGAGATAGAGTTTATGACAAGACTCATACAAAGCTTAACAACTTAAGTGAATAGGTTTTAGGAATGGGTCGATTCAAAGTGAAGAAAAGGAAAGCGTCTCTTGATAAGTATGATTTCAAACCGGGTGTGCAAATGGGGTTTCGAATCATCCGCTGTGTCTTCGGAGTGTGTGGCTCTAAATCTTCTCGTAGTCTGTGATTAAAATAGGGCGTTTCACAAAGGAAAGGCTAAAAATCTTCGAAAAGTATCCTTTCCGATTTTTTACCTAAAATCAAACTATCGGCTTTAATGACTAAATGAACCCAAGCACACCCTCTTTTCCCCTTCGAATTCTATTCCAGGATGATCACTTCATTGTGGTGGATAAGCCCGCAGGCCAAACGGTTATCCCGGGAAGGAACTTGAAGGATACCCTTCCTCCGCTGGTGGAATTGGTCTCAAAAAAGATCAAAAAAAATGCTTATGTGGTTCATCGGCTGGATCGGGAAACTAGCGGACTTGTTGTTTTCGCCAAGGATGCGTCAACTCATCGCGAGCTTTGTCATCTTTGGGAAAAGCGGGAAGTTAAAAAGAAATATCAGGCCCTGGTTTGGGGATCTGTCGACCCAAGCGAAGGAATGGTTGAATTTCCTATTAAGACCTTTGGCTCCGGCCGCATGGGGGTCGATCCCGCGGGCAAACCAAGTCAAACCAGTTACCAAGTTATACGGAAATTATCCCGCTCTACGCTTTTGGATGTGGAACCCCGGACGGGTCGTAGACACCAGATCAGGGTACATTTTTACCAACTGGGCCACCCAATCATGGGAGACCCGCTTTATGGAAAGGAAAGGCCTGTCGGAGGAATCCGTCGACTCATGCTTCATGCCTCCCACCTTTATTGGCGTTTTAAAAACCAAGAGTTCAATTTCACCTGTGAACCGGGAGAAAATTTTGAAGAAGTTCTGAAGGAAGAGACGGGCAATCCAGAAGTATAAATTTTAATTCATATCTCGAAACACCCTGGTTACCCCTGAAATGGCCCGGTTATGACTTAAGTCATGAAAGGTCAGCGGTTTCCCCCCTAACCTGAGCATCCAAATGAATCTAAATCTGTTTGAAATATGCGGGCCAAACCTGACGGGAAGAAATCATGAAAATCAGTTCTGACCGGCCAATGAGGGAGATCGCCTCCCAAATTCAATCCTCCATTCCTTTATTCGAGAATCTCCGGATCGATTATTGTTGCAACGGCCAACGTTCCTTAAAAGAGGCCTGTGATTCGGCCGGTATTCCGGTTGAAAGGGTCTTGGATTCACTCGGACGAATGATAAGTCGCACTCCCACTAATCCAGACGCCCCCACCCCCTGGGTCAAGAAAAGCATTCCTGAATTGATTGACCATATCCTGGCAAATCATCACGAATTTACTCGGATACAGCTCAAGAGACTTTTGAAACTTTCAGACAAGGTATCACGGGAGCATGGAACCCGTTATCCCGAATTGATCCGTCTGAACAACCTTTTAATCACAATGGCTGACGAATTGGAAAGTCATATGGTTAGGGAAGAAGAAGTGGTATTTCCTTACCTCCGGCGGTTATGGAATTTGAAGCAAAATAAGAAACCTTTGGAGGAGGCCTTCTCTCAAGAAGTTTTTCAGGAGAACCCAGTAAACATATTGATCTGGGAACATGGAATGACCGGCGAAGAGTGGCTGGAAATCCACCGCTTGACCCGTGAATATACCACCCCGGTGGATGCCTGCGTTTCGTACCGGACCTTTTATCAGGGGTTAAAAGTATTAGAAGAGGACCTGCACCAGCACATCCACCTGGAGAATAACATTCTTTTTTACCGGCTTCAGGATATGGGACTCTTGGTCTAGGCCGTGTGATACCAGAAGTTTTAAGGGGTAGGCATTTTTCGAGGACGAGGATGATCACAACCCAGTTAGATCTGAGGGAAATGCCCTGCGCCGGAAACCTAAAAATCCTTTCCGCTTTTGACCTATTGAAAGATGGACAGGCACTTGAAATCCTTCTGGGAATGGATTCGGAACCTCTTCAGATTCTCTTTTTAAAGGAGAAATCCGGTCTTTTCTTGTGGGAAAACCTGGAAACAGGGCCTCCCGTTTGGAAAATTCGTCTCATTCGAGTAGCACATGGGTTGGGGGAATTGTCGAAAACGGATAAGATAGTCCCTGATTTCCGACCTGCCTGGGTGGATTCCTTGAGTCCGTCTTGTGGGCTCTTTTTGGACATCCGGCCTCTAACGTCGAAGGGATTGGATCCGTTACAAACGGTGGTGCGTTCGACGACGGAACTCAAACCCGGGCAATATCTGCATTTGCTGCTGGATGTTCCACCCGAGACCTTTATTCGGGCTCTCGATCGATTAGGCTTCGAAGGTTTTTCTGAGATAAAGCATGGTATATGGAACGCTTATTTTCGAAGGGGAAGGGATATCATTCCCGGGCCCTTGGTGCTTGAATTGGACGTGAGAGGGCTTGAATCGCCCCTCCCGCTGTTGAAAGTGTTAGAATCTCTTCCCTCGATTTCCGAGGGTGGCGTGATGAAGGTGCTTTATCCGAACCGCCCGGACAGTCTGGCTGAAAAAATGGGGGCCCATGGGTTTGAGGTGGTTTGGAATGAATTCGAAGGGACGTCGTACGTCCTTCAAGTATGGAAAAAGAAAAATTAAACCGGCCCCGGCCGGCGTGAATTTTCAGGGGCCTTGGACTGGCCGGGGATCCATGAACCATGACGAGGGGAGATTGGAATGACTGAACCGTTAATTATTCAAGGAGGGATGGGCGCGGGAGTTTCCAATTGGACACTCGCCCGGGCCGTATCCCAAACCGGTCAAATGGGCGTGGTTTCCGGTACCGCGTTGGACTCGATCATGGCCCGCAGGCTTCAAATCGGGGACCTGGACGGCTCCATGCGCCGGGCCTTAGCGGCCTTTCCGAATGCCGGTGTGGCTCAAAGGATTCTTGAGCGTTATTACATTCCAGGAGGAAAAAAGGAGGCGGAACCATTCCGACCCATTCCCTCTTTCACGCTAACCACTTGCAAGGCCCTGTTGGAACTGAATGTCGCGGCCAATTTCGCTGAGGTTTATTTGGCCAAGGAAGGGCATTCCGGCCGGGTAGGGATCAATTACCTCGAAAAAATTCATTTGCCCCTTCTTTCATGCCTTTATGGGGCCCTGTTGGCGGGTGTGGATTACGTGCTCGTGGGCGCGGGAATTCCCCGGGCGATCCCGGCAATCCTTGATGTTCTGTCCCAGCATGGTGAAGCTTCCATGAAGATTCATGTGCATGGAGCCCAGGCGCAGGAAGATTGCCAAGTCACCTTTCAACCCAAAGACGTCCTGCCCGACCCGGGCCCCGTCCTGAAACGCCCCCGATTCCTCGCCATTATCGCATCGGATGTGCTGGCCCTTACCCTCGCGAAAAAATCTACAGGGAAGGTGGATGGTTTCGTGGTGGAAGGTCCCACCGCCGGGGGGCATAACGCTCCGCCCCGGGGACCTCTCCAATTGAGTTCGGAAGGGGAGCCGGTTTACGGGGTAAAGGATGAGGTGGACCTTCAAAAGATCAAGGCCCTCGGGCTTCCCTTTTGGCTGGCGGGATCCCAAGCGGACCCGGCCAAACTCAAAGAAGCCTTAAATGCCGGGGCTGCCGGCCTGCAGGTGGGAACCGTGTTTGCCTATTGTGAAGAGTCGGGCTTGGCGGATTGGATCAAGAAAAAAGTCATCAAGGGTTTGCGGGCCGGATGGGTTCGCGTCTTCACCGATCCCAAGGCCTCTCCCACGGGATTCCCTTTCAAGGTCGTGACGATCCCGGGAACGAATTCGCAAGAGAGCGATTACCTGAGCCGGAAACGAATTTGCGATTTGGGCTACCTGCGCAGTCTTTACCGCCGCAAGGATGGGACTACGGGATCTCGCTGTGCCAGCGAGCCGGAAAACACTTATTTACAGAAACTCGGGGAAAAATCGGAGACCGAAGGGCGGAAATGTCTTTGCAACGGGTTAATGGCCAATATCGGCCTAAGCCAAACCCGTCCGGATGGTTCAACCGAAAAACCCCTGGTGACTTCAGGAGATGATATTCCAAAGATCTTGAATTTCCTCAAGGGTGGCAAGGAATCCTATTCTGCCCAGGAAGTCGTCGAATACCTCGTAGGTTCCCGGGTAGGAGCGGTCATGGCGTAAGTTTGATTGGTTGGCATCTGATGAGGACGTTGAAGAATAGGCCAAATTATGACAGGGGTCATGCCGATCCCTGTTATTTCTATCCATAATCCCTAACATCTGATCGTTGATGCATTTCGAGCGCCTAAAAAGGTACGGCCCTTTCCACTCAAGAAGAGGTTTGATTGACCAGGGCGGTTCGTCAGGACTTTTCACGTCCACCAGGATCTGAGGAAGCATGAGAATTCAACTAAAATCCAAGTTTCCCTTTCATGACCGGGACCAGGCTTCCCGGATGCTTTGCGAGAAACTTTTTCATTTTCGCGGCCTGAACCCCCTGGTCCTGGGCTTATCTCCGGGAGCAGTGCCCATGGCTTGCCTTATCGCACGTTACCTCAAGGGAGAAGCAGACGTTTTACTGGTGGAAAAAATGACCTCCCCCGAAAACCCGAATTTTGCCATGGGGGCCTTGGTGGAGGGAGGAACCTTCACCCTCGCGCCGGGTTGTTCTCAAATGTGGGTCCCGCCTCATTTTTGGGAGGAAGAAAACCGCAAACTCTCCCACAGCCTCCAGGAACGTCGCAAGCTATATACTCCCCATCGGGGCCCGCTTTCGCCGGCAAACCGAATCGTGATTTTGGTCGACGATACCGCCAAGACAGGACTGAGCCTTCTGGCCGCCTATCAATCGGTGGATGGAGCCCACCCGGCTCAAGTTTTGGTTTCAGCCCCGGCGGTTTCGGCGGCGTCCCTTGATCTTTTGCGGCGGGAAACCGAGGAAGTTTTATTTCTTTGGAATCAAGAAAACTGGGTCACACCTGCTGAAATATATGAAATCAATCCAAAACTCGGAGAAGAAGAGGCCGCCCTCTTTCTTCAGCCCCAGGAACCTAAAGCGTGCATTTCCAGGGGAAGATCTACCCCCTTCGCGGTGTAAAAGTCCTAGTTCCGCCCGATTTTAAAAGGGCTCTCCTTTATTGTCTTTCTCCCCCCTATAATTTATTTTTCAAAAACATCTGGATCCCGAGGTTTGTCGAATGTCGCCTTTTATTTGGATGCTGTTAAGCGTCACGGTGGTGAGCTTGCTTTCGCTGATAGGCATTTCGCTTCTGTCCCTCAGCCATAAGACCTTTCACGCTCTGGTTTTTGTGCTGGTGGCCCTCGCAGTAGGCGCTCTTTTTGGAGACGCTTTTCTCCATCTCTTGCCGGAAGCTTTGGCGGTTCCTTCCCGATCCCTTTCCGCGTCCTTGACGGTGATCGGAGGCATTTTACTTTTTTTTATGCTGGAAAATTTTCTTCATTGGCGTCACCAGCACTCGGACGAACATGAGGAAATTCAACCCTATGGCTATTTGAACCTAACGGCGGATATGGCCCATAATTTCATCGACGGACTTCTCATCGGGGCTTCCTACATGGCGGGGATGAAACTGGGGCTAGCTTCCACATTGGCGGTCCTTCTGCATGAAATACCCCACGAGTTCAGTAACTTTGGCATTCTGGTGAAGTCGGGGTTCACAAAAAAAAGGGCGATCTTTTTGAACTTTCTGACAGCCTTGACCGCGATAGCCGGGGGCCTCGTGGCCTGGTGGGTGGGCGGGTCCGTGGCTGGTTTTCTACAGGTTCTACTGCCACTCACGGCGGGAAGTTTCATCTACATCGCGGGGAGCGATCTGGTGCCCCAGCTTCATCGGGATGTCAAAACTCTTAGGGCCTTGATCCAGTTCGTTGCGATACTCGCGGGTGTGGGCTTGATGTTGCTTGTGAAAATTTGGGAATAAAAAAGATCAGTTGTTCTTTTGATTATCCGATGATTCTTGCCAAAGCTGAAACAATGCGCTCACCAGGCTTTTTCGAATCGCCAGTGGATACGGACTTCCTGCCGGTAGTTCTTTCAAGAGTTTCCGATGAGCTTTGCCTAGGCTGTGGTAGGGCATGCCAGGAAATAAATGATGAGTGGCGTGAAACCGAAGTCCCACCGGGGCCCAGAGGGGCGTTAATAAGAAATTTCCCGGGATGTCAATCGAATCGAGAAACTGTTCTGTGAATTTCATTTCCCGATCCGGCGGATTGCGGTAACAGTGGGCGACCAGGGTGCGCAATCCGTTGGTGAAAAGAATGAACACCGCCGTTAGATACCAAACGGCCAGAACTTTCCAGGGCCAAACGTGAATTGCCATGAGTGTCAAACCCGTTGCGGCATAGGCGAAAGTCATGAATTCCTGGATCCACCAGATGTATTTTTCCCGGTCCGTAGGAGGGGGGCGCTTGGACCCCGTATCGACCGCCAAAGACGAGGCGTATTCCCAGAGTGGTTTGCGGAGAGGCTGAATGAGGTAGGAAAGGGGTGTTAGGAGCGAGAAGCGGACCAGAAAAATTCCAGGGGCCAGAAACATGCTTAATAAAAATAAAAGGCTCCGGTAGGGTTTGGAACGCGCGAAGGGAAAGTACTCTTTGTCGTTCCGAGTCCCATAATAGCTTTGCTTGTGATGATCGATATGGATTCCCATGTAAAGTTGGGAGGGAACCATCAGGGGGAACCCGCAAAGCAAATTCCAGACTCCGTGAAAAACTCGAAAAGTGCCTTTTTTTAAGTGGGTCAATTCATGAACGAAAATGACGGCTCGGTAGAGGGTCAATCCGGCTAAAACAAAAGACGCTATCTGTAAAATAGAAAAATTAGGTTCAGTTTTGACAGCCAGAATAAAGGCAGCCCATCCGATCAAGTCGTTTAAAAGAAAATCGCTCCAATAAATCCATGGATTGGCCTCAAATAAATTCTGACAAATTCTTTTGGCTTCGGCCATGGGAAACTCAGCTGTAACTGATTTCATCAAAGCTCCTCAAGGGGTTCGGGTGACGAATTTTTACATTCTCCATGGGAAAAATCCACATGAGAGACGCACAATTTTAACCAAAGAACCCATGGATGAATGTTTGCCGTGGAAATTATATTTTTTACGCATTGAATTCCATTACCTAGGCCTATAATCTACAGCGAACTTTTGGGGAGGAATGCTCTCGTATGCGCATGTTTTCAAGGTTTTTTATTATCTTTTTTGCCTTACAAACCCAACGGGTTTTCGCGGATACCGCGCCCTGGTTTCCACGAAATATTTCGGTGGATGGTGATCGTATCGACAATCTTGTCATTTTCGCCTTTTGGGTGACTGGGTCCTTTTTTGCCATCGTAGTTGTAGCCTTGATCTTGTTTCCTATTCTTTACCGTTCTCGTCCGGGGCATAAGGCTTTTTATACGCATGGAACGGGTTTAATCGAGAGAATCATTACTTTCGCTTTGGCCGCCACGGTTTTCGGAGTCATTGACCTGAACGTGATCCATCGATCCAATGAGGATTACGAAATACTCTACGGCAAACAATTTGACCGGGCCCAATGCCTCCGGGTGGAAGTTCAGGGTCGCCAGTTCGAATGGCGGGTCCGCTATTCTAATGACAACAAAACCTTTGGAACCCCTATGGATGTCACTACCTTGAACCAGCTCCATATCCCCGTGAACCGGCCGGTGTTTGTGCAGGTCACTTCAGGGGATGTGATCCATAGTT
The DNA here is from genome assembly GCA_964525605.1 of uncultured bacterium. GTDB lineage: Bacteria > Oederibacteriota > Muellerivitia > Muellerivitales > Muellerivitaceae > CAVTWJ01. Next base: position 34,296 of record CAZGKT010000022.1, on the reverse strand, counting down.
TTTATCTTCCCAACCTGAGGATTCGTCAGGACGCTATGCCTGGCCTGGTCACTCAGGTGGCCTTTGAAGCCAAGGAAAAAGGTCAATACACCCTGGCCTGTTCCGAACTTTGTGGCCTGGGCCATTACAGGATGAAAGGTTATTTAACAGTCGAAGATGAAGTGGATTTTGAGAAGTTTCTGGCTGATTCTGCCAAAGACCGCGACCCGGACCCCGCTAACAATTGGGGCTGGGGCTGGGAGGAGAGATAAATATGAGCGAACACGCGCACCACGAGCCAAACTCTTTTTGGACCAAATACGTATTCTCGCTGGATCATAAAGTCATTGGACGCCAGTTCCTGTTTTACGGTTTGTTTTTTCTTCTTATCGGCGGAATCATGGCTTACCTGATCCGCTGGCAGGTTGCCAATCCATGGACTCCCGCTCCTCTTTTCGGGCCTCTGCTTTTCCCTAATTCGGGTGGGGCTGCCACGCCTGAAATCTACACGACTCTCATCACTCTTCATGGAACGATCATGATTTTTTTCGCGATCACCCCGATCGCCATCGGAGCGCTTGGCAATTACCTGATTCCCCTCCAGATTGGAGCGAGGGACATGGCCTTTCCTGTTCTCAATATGCTTTCCTTCTGGCTAATGCCTATCGCGGGAACTTTGCTGCTGATGTCCTATTTCGGTGAACAGACAGCCTCGGCTGGATGGACGGGTTACCCTCCCTTAAGTTCCGCTACCTATACTCCCGGAGCCGGGGAAAGCTTATGGGCCCTGGCGGTCGCCATTCTCGGGACCTCTTCCATCATGGGCGGGATCAATTACGTCACCACCTGCATTAATTTAAGGGCCAAAGGAATGACAATCTGGAAACTGCCTTTGACGGTTTGGGGTCTTTTCCTGACGGCTGTGCTCAACCTGGCTTTCGTGCCCGTCATCGCAGTGGGCTTGATCATGCTTTTGTTCGACCGTACCTTCGGCACTCATTTTTTTACCGGTGTTGCCATCAACCCCGCCCAGGCAGGCCAACCCCTCTTGTACCAACATATCTTTTGGGCCTTTGGCCATCCTGAGGTTTACATTCTCATTCTCCCGATCTGGGGGGTGGTATCGGATGTCCTTTCAGTATTTTCGCGCAAGCCCGCCTTTGGGTACCGATTAACAGCCCTTTCCATGTTTGTCATTACTTGTCTGAGCACGGTGGTCTGGGGCCATCATATGTTTATATCGGGCATGAGCCCGGCGATGGGCAAGGCTTTCCAGTCCCTCACCATGCTGATTTCCATCCCGTCCTCGATCTTCTTTTTCAACTGGCTTGCCACTCTTTGGCGTGGAAATCTGAAATTCACGACCCCTATGCTTTTCGCCATCGGGGTCATCTTTGTGTTCGCCATTGGTGGGCTGACAGGTATTCTTTTGGCGTCCCGAACCATGGATATTTATTTCCATGGCACCTATTTCGTGGTGGCGCATTTCCACTACACCATGGCCATGTCGGTCTTCCTGGGATCATTCTGTGCGATCTATTTTTGGTTCCCCAAAATGTTCGGTCGGATGATGAACGAAACCCTTGGCAAGATCCATTTCTGGATCACCTTTTGCTCGGTGAACGTGGTTTTCTTAGTGATGTTTCGGGTGGGTATGGCGGGGCTCATGCGCCGGGTGGCCGACCCTTATGCCTACGAGGTCTTTAAACCGCTCCAGCCCTTGAACCAGATCATCACTTACGGCGTCATGGTGCTTGGAACGGCTCAGGTGTTATTTATTTTTAATTTCTTTTTCAGCATGTTTTTTGGCAAGAAGGCGGAGGACAACCCCTGGCAAGCCGCCACCCTGGAATGGACGGTGCCGTCTCCCCCACCGCACGCGAATTTTGGAGCCGATCTTCCGGTTGTCATTAACGGGCCCCACGAATACGGAAACCCAGCGGTACAGGGCAGAGATTATTTATTACAAACCGATCCCGCGCCGGGCGCGGGTTGACGCTGTCGCTTTGAAAGGAATAAGGAGAAATCATGAGTTCTGAAGCTATCGCTGAGGAGTCCTACACCGGTTTTCCGACGCCTCGTATGGGCATGTTGATCTTCCTGATCTCGGAAAGCATGATGTTCGTTACCCTGATCTCAGGCTACCTGGTTCTTCGTGCGAGCCAGACCGCCTGGCCCCCTGTTGGACAGCCCCATTTGAATGTGACTTTGACGGGCATTAACACGCTTTTCCTACTTTCCTCTAGCGCGACCTTTCATTTTGCCGAGGTATTCTTTCGTAAAAGCCAGAAAGGAAAATTTTTAGGCTGGCTGGGACTGACCATCCTGTTGGGAACCACCTTTTTGACCATCCAGGCTTTTGAATATAGCCGCTTGATGGCTGAAACCTTGAGCCTCTCCTCCTCCACCTACGGTTCAGTTTTTTTCGCTCTGACAGGCTTTCACGGCCTTCACGTCTTTGTCGGAATATTCCTGTTAAGCCTTATTTTTTGGCGAACGGCCTCCAATAACCTTTCAAAGGCGAACCATCATTTGGTTGATAACATCGGTCTTTACTGGCATTTCGTGGATGGGGTCTGGGTCGTCCTTTTTTCTGTTCTCTACCTCTGGTGATTTTCCCGCCCAATCAGGGGCCGCCCCTCATCCTCCGGGCCGCGGCGGTCCTAATGTTCCCCGCCCGTCTTTTGGCTTGTCCCTTTTGCGCGGAAGCCGTTCGGCGAATCAACAATGGCCATCTATTAGACAGTTATGTGGCGGCCTACGTCATTTTGGCCTTCATGCCCTTGTTCCTCGTCGGCCTTTTCGCCTGGACCCTTTACCGCTTCCATCGGCGGAAAACTGCTGAACATCCTCCCCATTCTTGAAATTTCCGATAACTCATTTCCCCCAGTGAGTTAAATCACTGAAGTTTTCGTCCTGGGGCGGAAAAATGGACAAGAAAACCAAGAAAGAATTCGAAGGACTGGAAATTGTTTCCTAAAGAACATGGTGCTTGGAATGTTCTGGGAGTGGCTTGGGCCCCTTGGATGGGTTGATCTGGGATCGTTCAATCTTTCGGCGTTTGACGCGACGATGTTTTGGCTTTCCGGCTTTATCTTTAGGGCGCATCTTCAAACCTGGCGCCAATACTATCAAGCGGACTCGCGGCGTTCCGGCCTTGCCTTGGTCTGGACGCTGATGTTAACCCTCACAACCGTAAGCGTCGGTTTTGATTTTGTGATGCGGGCGCCCGCAGCCTCCAAGGCCCTGGCGCTGGAGGCCGGACTTCCTCTCGGGATAGCGCTTATTATTCTCTCCCTTTTTAGACGGAACCTTCGTCATCCGTTGATCGAGGTTTTAGGGCTTATGGATTTGTGTTTTTTAACGCCGGTTTTGGTGTTGACGGGTCCTCGCGCTAATCCTCAAAAAGTTCTATGGATTTCTTTCCTGTTATCCGCCTATTTCATCTTGGGATTGGTTTACGTCAAACTCAGACAGAATAGGCTCGCACGTACACGCCGCGGGGAAACCTGGGATTTACCTAAAAGACTTTGGTTGGCACTAGTATTGGTTTCGGCCATATGGGCCCCGGACGGGGGATGGATCCTGGCTCCGGCTTGGACGCTTCTTCGGGCCTCGGGAGGAATCGTATTCGGAAAACTCTCGTAGCCACTCATGAAACTGGGTTTGAGAGAAATGGTCTGTTCGTTTATCTCCGCCGCTTTTTTGTTTTCATCCTGGTCAGGACGGTTAGGGTGAGGGAAGTTCTTCCTCCGTCTCATTGAAGTCCGCCAGGCTGAAAGTCACTAGTCTCATGATTTGTTCTTTTTCCTTTTCTTCCACTACGCGATCCACTTCGGGGTAAAAAATACGATCCTCCCGGATGGAATGATGCTCCATATACTTTTTGAATTGAGCCTCGTCGTCGATGAGCGAAATGATTTCTTTCCAGTTGGAGTCGCTGCGACTTAGCCGGGAGGCGCGGAGGTTGATCCGATTTAACCACTCGGTAATTTTCACGTGCTCGGCTGAAAAAATTTCCGCGTCACCGCCCCGGATTTGATCCGCGCGCTGGCGATAAAGCGGCATGAGAATTTCATCCTCCTCTTTCATGTGCTGGAAGATGGCTTTTTCAAAGGATTTCAACATGGACATGGACCGGGAAAAATCCCCTTTTAACAAAGCCACCTGGTGCTTAAAAAAAAGCTGATCCAGTTCCTGGTGGAGCTTGTTCAAGTCCAAAAGTGATTTGTCAGATGGTGAAGACATGGATTCATTCCTTGGAAAAATCAGGCAGGGTTCCTTGAGCTAAATAAAGTTAAAGACTGTTGGGCCGAAATATATTTCATCTAAGGCTATTGGGGAACAGGACACAAAGGAAACATGAAAACGATTCTTTGGGTCTCTCCTGATGTCTAAATTTTAAACCGGAGTGTAAAAGGGATCGTATGACCACACTCATAATATTGGTTGGATTGGAGATTCGTTTTTAAGGGTTTATTCTTTGTGTCTTCTTTTTCTCACGGGCCGTTTCGGAGCGGCTTTATTTTCAGATGCAGGTGGATCATCTGAAGCGAAAACCACTTTACCGCGCAGCACGCACCCTTTCATCCCAGGCTGACAAACCGTTCGGACCCTTTGACATTGGTATGCGCCAGTTTGATAGGGACAGGACCAACCGGACATACTGAAACCTTTCCTAACTTAGGATTTGATTTTAGTTTCAACTGACCACTGGAAACATGTGCAGGCTCAACCCTTGATCCAATGGGCCAAACCGAAAGCCGCAGCGGCGGCTAAAACTCCGATAAAAGTGACTGTTAAAGCTCCCCGCAAGGGCGGTTGGCTGGTCAAGCGGGCTTTCCAATAACCGAAAAGCAGGAGGCAAACCAGCGTAATGATTGAGGAATAGGTCAAACCCGCCAAGGGAGTCGATGTCAAAAAGTAGGCTGAAAGGGGAACCAAACCTCCCACCGCATAGGAAAGGCCGATCCGCCAAGCGCTGGCATAGGCCTGGCGAGGATCTGGTTTTTCGAGGCCCAATTCGAAACGCATCATGAAATCAACCCAGAGTTCCGGATTCATAGAGAGGTCCAGGGCCACCTTATCTTGGGTCTCGGGGGTGATGCCGTAATTTCCCAATAACTGTCGGATTTCCTCTTTTTCCTCATTAGGAATCTCGGCAATTTCCCTTTTTTCTCTATTAAATTCACCTTCGTAATGGTCCAATTCGGTTTTTCCGGCTAAAAAACCACCCAGACCCATGGAAATAGTTCCGGCGATGATTTCCGCCAATCCTGCCAGAAGAATCAAGGAATTATTTGAAACCGCCCCGGTTAATCCAGCCGCCAGCGCGAAGGGAACGGTTAAACCATCGGAAAGGCCTACCACGATATCTCGAATGGCCTGGCTGGAACCGGAATGTTTTTCATTGTGGGAATGATGAGGTATTAAATGGGGCATTCATTTTCCTAAGGTTTTGAATGAGTTTAGAACAGGAAGAAACCAGGAGCAAGGCGCGGAAGTTTTTTGGTTATTGTCCTTTTATTGTGCCAAAATTTCGTCCAATTGCGTTTTATTATGACACTAGTCATAACTAAAGCCGTTTTTTTGGCGTTAAATCACCCTAAAGCACTCGACAGAAACTAAAACTCAAAACTAAAACGGGGAGACGCGCCTCACATGAACAAAGACCTTTCCACCCAACACTTACAGTGGTTTATTCACCTGCGATGGGCCGCGGTTATCGGTGGATTCCTGATCGTTGGAATTGGGGCCAGTGTGGCCCCCATTCACTTGTCTATCGGCACCCTGTTGGGCAGTCTGTTATTGCTAGGGGCGCTCAATGGTGTCTATCAATATTTATTAAGGCATTGGTCCAACGCCGGTTTAAGTCTGGAAGGCCTCAAAGAGAAGATTCAAAGTCTTTTCCACATCCAAATGATACTGGATTTTGCCGTTTTGACGTTCATGTTGGGGGTCAGCGGCGGAGTCCAGAACCCTCTTTTTCTGTTTTACCTCTTTCACCTGGCTATCAGCACAATATTATTTTCCACCTTGGAAAGTCTGGGCTATGCCCTGGTCGCCTTTCTGCTGCCCTGGCTGATGTATTGGTTCCAGCCCGCTTTGAGCGGCGGAGCCAATTTTTGGCCCGGTTTTTCTGCCGACTGGGACCTGTGGTTGAAAGCCGTTTTAACCGGTTATTCGGTCACCGTCGCGGGTTTGTGGTTTTTCCTGAGCCGTTTGGCTTCTGATTTAAGGTCGAAGCAAAAGGCGCTGGAAGAGGTGATGCAAAAACTTTCCACGGCCAATGAAAACTTGAAGCAGGTGGATAACTATAAAAACCAATTTTTAAGACAGGTGGTGTTTCAACTTAAAGGCCCGGCCATCGACATGGACTTTGATCTCTCTGCGATCGAACAGTCTCTCCCTAAAAGAAGCGGAAAAGCCGGAGAAGCTGTGCAGACGGCTAAAAAACGGGTTTGGTCCCTTTTAGAACTCATTGACGATCTGGTCTGGTTATCCAAAAGCAATGTGGAAGAAATACCCTATAAAAAAGAGTCCGTTGATGTTTACGATGTTCTCCTGAAGAAAGTCCAAACACATGAAGCAGAAGCGAGACAAAAAGGCTTAGACCTTCAACTTCATGGGGACCCTCAAATCCGTCTCCTGGCGGACAGGGAAGCCCTTGGTCGGGTGGCGGAAAACTTGCTTTCGAATTCGTTGAAATACAGTGAACAGGGACAAGGCCCCATTCTGGTGGAATTCAAACGTATGGATGAATGGATGGTTCTGACCGTAGAGGATCGGGGGATCGGGATACCCGCGAAACAACAAAGGCGTTTGTTCGAACAATTTTTTCGCGCCACAAATGCCAAGAGTCGGGAAAAATTCGGAACTGGTTTAGGACTTTCGATCGTGCGGGAAATTCTTCAATGGCACAGCGGCAAGGTGACGGTGGAAAGCGAACCTAAAAAAGGCACTCGAGTCGAGACCTGGTGGCCGCTGACGCTAGAGGAGAAAAAATAATATAAACCTAAAATTTTTAAAAGCGGTGTCTGCCCCGGCGCGAAGAACTCCGGGGCGAGAACCCGTATTTCTTAATAGTTGTAGGATGCCTCGACGGATTTGTGGTCTTCCGAATAACGAACTTCAAAGCCGAGTTTTTTTGACATCTGCTGCATACTGGTGTTTTCCGAGAGCATGTATCCCACGATTTTCTTAAAACCTTCCGAGCGGCCGATTTCCACCAACCGATGCAAAAGCTCATAACCTAAACCCTGATGCTGTCGATCATCGGAAACCACGATCGCGAATTCTTTCTCCAGATCATTGATCTTTTGACTCAGACGGCCGACTCCAATGATGTGATGCGTTCCTTGGGGATCGCGGTAATCCGCCACGATGGCCATTTCCTTCAAGTAATCAATGAAGCAGAGGCGAACCAGCCGGTCATGGGCTGTTCGCTCTGTCAGTTTGACGGGTGCGAAGTAGCGCATGTAAACACTAAAATCGGAAAGGCTGTGGTGAAACTCCACCATTAAAGGTTCGTCTTCCGGCCGAATGGGACGCAGGGTTAAGGCTGTTCCATCTTTCAGCTTGAACTGGCTGATGTATTGCGAGGGATAGGGCCGAATCACCGGTTTGGGCCAGGTGGACTTGTCGGTCTTCGGATCGTTCAACACCACCCGGGCGTCCAGAGCGATCACTTGGTTGCCGGCGGCCACCAGTGGGTTCAGGTCGATCTCGCGGATGGCGGGCTGCTCCACGATGAGCCGACTGAACCGGACCATGATCTTTTCTAGCAGGGCCAGGTCCACCGGGGGTTTGCCCCGGACGCCCTTGAAGGCCTTGTAGATGGTGGTTTTTTCCATCATCCGGCGGGCCAGAGTGGTCGTCAATGGCGGCAGGGCCAGAGAACTGTCTTTAAATACCTCCACCAGCGTTCCGCCCATTCCAAAGAGGATGACCGGCCCAAACTGCGCGTCCGGGCTGCATCCCAGGATCAGCTCAAAGCCGTCGAGTTTGATCATGGGCTGGACCGTTACGCCTTGGAAATGCTCAGCGCCAACCTTTTCCGTGATCGCGGCCTTGATCTTGTTGAAGGCACCCTGCACGTCCGAGGCGTTCTGAAGGTTCAGCACCACGCCTCCTACGTCCGACTTGTGGGTGATGGTCTCCGAATTCAGTTTCAACACCACCGGGTACTTGATCTCCTCGGCAGCCTTCACCGCTTCCTCGGGGGTCTTGGCCCAGAGCGTCTTGGTCGAGGGGATGCCGTATTCTGAAAGGAGCTGTTTCGACTCGAATTCGGTCAAAAGGGTGCGTCCGCTGGCGTGCACCTTGGCCAAAATGCCGGCCACGTTCTTCTGGGCGTTCACATTCTGATCCTCGTCGGTAGCCGCGGGGGTCTCATACAGGCGCCGCAGGTTCGAACTGTAATGCCACATGTGGTTGAACACTCGGACAGCCGTGTCAGGATAGGCAAAAGAAGGGATTCCGGATTCGGATAAAAGTTCGCGCATCCGGCTCATCTCATCGCCACCCATCAGGCAAGTCAGCACAGGCTTGCCGCTGTCCTTCCCAAAACCCTTCAATTTCTCGGCCAGAACCGTGGGTTGAGTCACGGACTGGGGGGTCACGATCGCTAGCAGGGCGTCGCTTCCTGAATTCTTAATGGCCAGGTCCATCGACTTCACGTAGCGGTCCGGGTCAGCATCGCCCAGCACGTCCACGGGATTGCCGTGGCTCCAGCTGGGAGGCAAGAAGTCGTTCAAGGCCTTGAGGGTGGGCTCATCCACTTCGGCCATCACGCCTTGTCCCTCCACCAACGCGTCCGTGGCTAACACGCCGGGCCCGCCGGCGTTGGTCACGATGGTCAGGCGGTTTCCCTTGGGGCGTGGCTGCTTGGCCAGGGTCTCGGCCATGTAGAAAAGATCCTCGATCTGGTCCACCCAGAGAACGCCGCAACGGGTAAAAGCGGCCCTTAAAACCTTGTCCGAACCGGCCAGGGAACCGGTGTGCGAAATAGCGGCCTTGGCGGCCACTTCCGAACGCCCGGTCTTCAAGATGATAATGGGTTTAGAGTAGGCGACCTCACGGGCGGCCGAGAGGAAAGCCTGGGCGTTGCCGATAGTCTCCATGTAGATAAGGATGCAACGGGTATAGGGATCATTGCCCAGAGCGCTGATCATGTCGCCCCAGTTGACGTCCAACATCGATCCGACGGAGATGAAAGAGCTCAAGCCCACTTTGGCCGAGATGCTCCATTCCAAAATCGCGGTCCCCAGCGCACCCGACTGGCTCAAGAAAGCCACCGAGCCCGGCAGGGCCATATGGGTGGCGAAACTGGCGTTCAACCCGATGTGCGGGCTCATAAGCCCGAGACAGTTCGGCCCCACGATCCGGAAGCCCGTTCCCTTAATCCTCTGCAAGATCTGGGTCTCCAGGGCGGCCCCTTCGGGACCCCTCTCTTTGAAACCGGCGGAGATGACGATGGAACTTTTCACGCCTTTGTCCACGCAATCGCCGATCAGGCCTGGGACGGTGGTGGCGGGAGTGATGATGATGGAAAGTTCTGGCGCTTCCGGACAGTCCTGGATCCGGGGATAAGCCTTCACCCCAAGCACCTCTGAGCGTTTAGGGTTGATGGCGTAGAGTTTTCCTTTGAAATCTTTGGTGAGGTTCAACACGATGTCCCGGCCAACGCTTCCTTCTCGGTCGGTGGCGCCAATGACGGCCACGCTTTCCGGCTTTAATAGAGCGTCCAGGGGACCCGGTTGGGATTTCAGAAAATCATGGGCGGGTTCTCTTTGGAATTGCTTTTCAGCGGAAGTTAGTTTGATGTTCATGGACTAGGCCACCTTTCAATGTCTTATCAAAAAAAAGGGAAAAAGCTTTATTTTGTGATCTTATCATCAGTGGAACGCCCATTTTCACCATGACTGACGTCATAAAAAATAGCAATAGGAGTTGTTGTCGCTGCTTTTTATATCATCGTTTCCATGCCTTGCCCTTTGGAGGGCATGCCGATACAATCTAGAAATGGAGCAGAAAAGGGGAGGCTTGGGCCATGATTCACTCAAAAATATCATCTGGCAAACAACCTAACATGGTTGGCAAGTCCTTCATTGCCCTTCTCGATATTTTCAAGAAAATTCCCGCCTCTCAGTTCGCTGAACTCGAAAAAAAATTGGTTGAACGGAAGTACGCCAAAGGGGAATCGATTTTTCTGGAAGGCGACCCGGCGGAGTACGTCTGGTTTGTTAAAGAAGGCCATGTCAAAGCCGTCATTCACACCGCCAACGGCAGGGATTTGACCCTCTGCATGATGGGTGCCAACAGCCTGTTCGGAACCTGCTGTTGTTTTGGAGGGGGCGAATATCCCTGCCACAGCGTCGCTGAGACCGAAACCACCGTAGTGGCCCTTCCCATGCAGGATTTCATCGGGCTCATGGATAAGTACCCTGAAGTTTCCAAATCCATTGTTCATCAACTGTCCCGCCGCCTGCGCCAGGCCAAAGATATGCAGACGTTCGACCAGGAAAGCGTTGAAAAGCGCATCCTTCACATACTCGTGAATCTGGTGGCGGAGTTTGGAAACACCATCCCGCTGACCCGCCGTGAGATCGCTGAAATGACTGGAACCACGGTTGAAACCTGCATCCGCACCTTTTCCAACCTTGAAAAGGAGGGGTTGGTGTCCAGCGCCAGGGGAAAAATAACCGTCAAAAGCGTACAAGACCTTATCGACCAGCAGGATGAGCTATAAACCGGAAGCGATTTTCATATAAATGGTTTTTCCTAAAACCCACCCGGAAGGGATGGGTTTTTTTGTTTTATTGAAAAAGTTTTTTCATTTGGACTAACGGGTTGATGGGCTTTTTTGTGCATCGTTGCGGCGGGAAAGAATCAATTGATGGATTTCATGTTCCCGGGTTCCCTCCAGGATCACCTGTACGTTTTCAATAGAGGTCCAGGGTGCGAAGTAGAGCTTGTTCTCAATTTCTTTGTCTCGGGGAAGTTCCCTTAAAGAAATCGTATCCACCTTCTCCATGAAAAACCGACCCCAGAGCCAAAGACCCGCATCGTCCTTCTGGGAAACCTGGCCCCGAAAAATAGTGTTCTCGTTCTTGTTTCCGATCTTGGGGTTTGAATCCTTCCAAAGGATTCGGACATGATGACCGGCGAGTTGGTATTCTTCCATGGGCGTTGTGTTCCTCAAAAGGATAGAGGCCCCTTGAGTGGGCCAAGACCAAAATTATCCCACGCCGGAACGGTTTTGGGGTCGAAGAAACTCACTTTTGTGAATCAACGATCATTTGATTTGAAAAGAACGTGAAACTATTCTCTCGATCTTTTTAGTGAAACCGCTTCACCCCAATTTCCCCATCTGGTAGTCAAGGAAAGCTTGTTTCAATTCGCCGGGGGTGTTCATGACGAAAGGCCCTCCCCTAACGATGGGTTCCTCAAGTTTTTGCGCGGAGGCGAAAAGAAAGTGGGCCCTTTTGCCGTTTGAATTCGTCACATGGACCGCGCCGCTCCCCCCAAAGATCCCAAGATGATCGGGATTCACGACCCTGGCTTTGGGGCCCGAACCCGCCTGAACATCACCTTCAATGACATAGAGGAAGGCGTTTTGATCATCGGGAACTTTCAGATCAAAAGAGGCTCCTGGTTCCAACTGGACATCCAAGTAGGTAAAAGGAATGAAAGATTGGGCCGGGCTCCTGACGCTCTCATATTCACCCGCCAGGATCTTCACCCGGAGTCCCTTGGTCTCCACCACGGGAAGCGATTCCTGGGCAATGTCCTGGTATTTGGGTTCGGTCATCTTCAGCTTGGCAGGCAGGTTCAACCAGAGTTGAAAGCCCCAGGCCAATCCGTCGGATTGCTCAGGCATTTCGCTGTGGATGAGGCCGCGTCCTGCGGTCATCCATTGGATGGAGCCGGCGGTCAGGTGGCCTTCGTGGCCCTTCGAATCCCTGTGGGTAAAGGCGCCCGCCATCATATAGGTTACTGTTTCAAATCCGCGATGGGGATGTTCAGGGAACCCTGCCAGGTAATCATCCGGGTTGTCATTTTTAAACTCGTCCAATAATAAAAAAGGATCTAAGTGATCCAACTCCCGGGTGCCGATGACACGTTTGAGCTTCACCCCGGCTCCGTCGGACGTGGGAACCCCCTGGATGACCCGGACGATCCCGCGAGTATTTGTGTATGGCATAGTGATCCTCCCCTTTGACGTAAAATAGGTTTGAGACGGTCGAAAAGCCAGTAGTTGCTCGCCGGTTACCTTGTTTTTCAACTTACGCCAAATGGGAAATTATTACCCAATACGTTGGGTGGATTAAAACGAAACCCAACTCCCTGTCTTTTAAACAATCCTGCGGTGCTAAGATAATTCGTAGTTAGGTTCTCAGGTTCATCGGCTTTCGAGGTTAAGAAAGAAGGCTTGCCGTATGACATCCCCGAAAGAATCCTCGCCCTCCGAAGATCTTCTCCGGGCCGCGCTAGAAAACTCGCTGGATGGCATCTCCATCATCGGCATGGATGGCCGCCCTCTTTACGTCAGCCCCTCTATCGCGACCCTTGTGGGTTATAGCCGTGAGGAGGGTCTCACCCACGATATCTTCTCCCTCGTCCATCCCGATGATCTTCTTCGGGCGAGGGAAAAATTGAAGTTTGCTTCCGAACATCCCGGCCTGGGGATGAACGAGATCTTCCGTTACCAGCATAAGAATGGCAGTTGGCGCACGCTGGAAGTAATCGGAAAATGCGAATTTTTAAAAAGCTTCAACGCCTTCGCCCTGATCCTCAATTATCGCGATATCACCGACCGGCTCAACGCGGAGCTGAACCTCAAGGAAAGTGAGTCTCGTTTTAGGCGGGTTTTTGAACAAAGCCCCATGGCCATGGTCATCGGCACGCCAAGTGGCATCCTAAGGATGGCGAATCCGAAATTTTGTCAAATCCTGGGGAGGCAATTGGATGAACTCATCGACAGGTCCATCGATGAATTCACCCATCCGGAGGATATAACCCTAGATCAGGAGTCCTTTAAGCGTTTTACCGAGAACCATGCTGCAATTTATGAAACCGAAAAACGTTATTCTCACAAAGACGGGCGTTGGATCTGGGGACATCTGGTGATATCGAAATTAGGGTCCGAAACGATAAACGGGGACCTGATCTTCGGAATGATGGAGGATATCACCGAACAAAAAAGGGCCAACGATCTCGACCTGCGGCTCTCCGACATCCTTCGGCATACCCCGGACGCGATCATTTCCGGCGATCTGAAAGGCGTGATCACGGGTTGGAATCAGGGCGCCGAACAGATGTTCGGTTACCGTTCGGAAGAGATCGTTGGGCAATCCGTCGCCTCCCTGGTGCCTCCTGAAAAAACAGACGAACATTTAAAGATCAGGGAAAGGTGCGAAAGAGGGGAGACCATCGTGAATTATGAGTTGACCCGCCGTCGAAAGAACGGCGAGGTTTTCCCCGCATCCGTGACTTTTTCCCCGATTCGGGATTCCCAGGGCCAGTTGGTCGGCGTGACCTCCATCACTCGTGATATCACCGAAAAGATCCAATCAGATAAGACCTTGATGGAAAGCGAGGCGCGCTTCCGCAGGATCTTCGAGAACAGTCCCTTCGGGATGGCCCTATCCACTCCCGGGGGAATCATGAAAGTAGTGAACCCCCATTTGGCCCGGATGCTCGGCTATGCCCCTTACGAGCTCGCCGGTCGGTCCTTCGCCGAGATCACCTATCCCGAGGATGTCCCGGCAAACGTGGACGGCCTTCAAAGGATGATCCGCGGGGAGATTCCTACTTACGAGATGGAAAAACGGTACCTTCACAAGGACGGCCGGATCGTATGGGCCCATATGATCGTCACCTTGCTCGGAAAAGATAAAGTTGAGGACGACCTGTTCTTTTTGGCCATGGTGGAAGACATCACCGAAAAGAAGAAGGCAAGGGAAATTAGCGAGCGGCTTTCGATGATCCTGGAACATACACCCTATGGCATCATCAGCGAAGACCTCAACGGCATCATTCGAGATTGGAACAAAGCCGCTGAAAAAATGTTTGGCTATCGGATCGAGGAAATCATTGGCCAATCGGCCTCGAAACTTGCAGCCCCGGATAAGGAAAATGAGCAGGAAGCATTGTGGGAAATGGTCAGGCGGGGGGAGACGGTGGCTGGTTTCGAGACTCTTCGGAGAAGAAAAACCGGGGAAATCTTCGACGTCATGATCACCCTTTCTCCGGTGAAGGACTCCCAAGGCAAGATCACGGGCATGGCGGTCATTACACGGGATATCAGCGACTTCAAGAAGACCGAAAAGACCCTGCACGAGCAGGAAGAACGTCTCCAGCAGGCCCAGAAGATGGAGGCCATCGGGCGCCTTGCGGGCGGGGTGGCCCACGATTTCAATAATTTGTTGAGCGTCATCGGCGCCAACGCGGGATTTGTCCTGACGGACCCGGGCCCCCAGACCCACCGGGAAGAATTGGAAGAGATCGACCACGCGGTCAAACGAGGGGCTGACTTGACCCGGCAATTGCTCCTTCTAGGACAAAAACAGGTAACCCAAGCCCACGCGGTGCAATTGAACGACCTCTGCCAGGAAATGAACCGCATGCTCAAACGGCTCTTCGACGCTTCCACCGAGCTGGTCCTGGACCTGGATCCGGACCTGAAACCCATCTACGCCGACCCGGCCCAGATCCAACAAGTCATCCTCAATCTGGCCTTGAACGCCCAGGATGCTATGCCCAAGGGGGGGCGCTTATCGATCCAGACCCGCAACGAAACCTCCCAAAGCGGGGATTTCCTCCCCGGGTTCGGGCCCTGGGTGAAGCTGTCGGTTACGGATACGGGAACGGGCATCGACCCGGAAACCCAAAAACATGTCTATGAACCCTTTTTCACGACCAAAAAGGGGAAGGGAACGGGGCTGGGTCTGACAACCGTTTACGGAATCGTTAAGCAATGGAAGGGACAGATCCATCTATGGAGTACCCCGGGCGTGGGTACCCATTTCTCCCTTTTCTTTCCCCCCCATTCCGCTGAAGTTGAACCGAAAGTCCGTCCACCCTATCAAGAATCCTTGATCCCTGACGGTACCGAGACGGTCCTTGTGGCGGAAGACGAGGCCCCGGTTCGAAAGGCCATCGCTCGAACCCTGGGTCAACACGGATACAATGTACTGGAGGCCTGCGATGGGTTGGAGGCGGTCCAGGAAAGCTGGAACTACAAGAACGAGATCCACCTGCTGTTGACGGATACGGTCATGCCCAAGCTCAACGGCCGTCACCTGGCCGAAGAACTATCCCGCAGCCGACCCAAGACAAAAGTTTTGTTCATGTCTGGCTATCCCAGGGATATCCTTTCCCAAAAGGGGGAGATCGATCCGAGTATCCGACTCCTCACCAAACCCTTCGCCATGGAAGATCTGGTCCGAGAAGTCCGCCAGGTATTGGATGAGAAGAAGATTTGAAGAACTCCAGCTAATGGCTGACCCACCCAGAAAAAAAGGCAAATTATTAATTTTAAAGTTTTTTCTGATTCATTGAGGGCAGGTGTTTTCAAATGCAGCACTTGGCTGGGAGCCTCGTGGTGGATATCAGCCCTTGCTCAATCCATAACGCTTGATCTTGTTGAAGAGGGTCTTGCGGGTAACGCCTAGGAGCTTCGAGGCCTTGGATTGGTTGCCGTTGGTCACGGTCAAGGCTCGTTTAATGTTTTCGATGTCCGATTCCTGCTTGTTGAGCACGGCCTTTCCCAATGGCGGGGACGCTTTCGCCTCCCTAATTTCTTTCGGCAGGTCTTTCAAAGTCAGGTTACCCCCCTTGGCCATGACCACCATGCGCTCGATGACGTGCTTGAGTTCCCGCACGTTCCCCGGCCAGGCATAGCCCTGCAGGGCCGACAACAGGTCGTCGCTCAAAAGTGAAAGGTTCTTATTGAAGGATTTACAGGCTTCCTGGTGGAAGAACTGGGCCAACTGGGCGATATCCTCCGATCGGTTGCGCAAGGGGGGGATCTCCAATGGAACCACATGTAAGCGGTAAAACAAATCAGCCCTGAAACGACCTTCCTTGACTTCTTTCTCCAGGTCCCGATGGGTGGCCGCGATGACCCGGACATCGAAGGGAATTTCCTTCACTCCGCCTAGGCGCCGGGAAGATTTCTGCTCCAGCACCTTCAAAAGCTTGGTTTGTACCCCCGGGGTCAATTCGCCGATCTCATCCAGAAATAAACTCCCGCCCTGGGCCACCTCGAACAGACCGGGTTTTTGTTTGCGGGCGTCGGTGAAAGCGCCCGGCTCATACCCGAAAAGTTCCGATTCTAAGATCGTTTCGGGAAGAGCCCCGCAATGGATCTCCATGAAGGGTTTCAAGGCTCGGGCCGAAAGGGTATGGATCAAACGGGCAACGTGTTCTTTGCCCGTGCCCGTTTCCCCCAGGATCAGGGCTGTTAATTGGTCCTGTTTCGCGACCTGCTCGATGGAATCGTAAAGTTTTCTCATCTCGGGGTTGGAAAGAAATAGATAATCTTTCCGGTATAATTCTAGGTGGCTGTTCTTGAGGGCCTCGATCTGGGTCAACAGGCCTCGTTTCTCGGCGATACGCCGGATGACCAACTTCAGCTTTTCAGGTTCGATGGGTTTCTCGAGATAGTCCTCGGCGCCCAGTTTCATGGCCTGGATCGCCGAATCCACCGACCCCGCCCCGGTCAGGATGACTACCGAACTGGCGTTATAGGCCCTGTTCAATTGCTCCAGCACTTCCATGCCGGTCTGGTCCGGCAAACGAAGGTCCAAAAGGATCAAGTCGGGTTGCAGGTACTTATGCTTTTCGATGCCTTCGGCCGCGGTATAGGCGGGAAAGACTTCGTGACCTTCCTGCTTAAGGATCTTGGTGAGGATCTTCACCAGGGATTCTTCATCGTCCAAAATAAGTATTTTCACATTAGTCCTACAAGATAAAGAACAGTGAGTATTGTCATTTCCCTATTTTATCTCGGTTTGTGCCGTTATTTCCTTGAGAAATGATAAAAAGAGTCGATTGAAAACTTGCACATCTTTTGACCGCCCAGGGGGTAAAGAAATCCCATTGGGTAAAAATTGCCCAAATCAATTAACTCACCCGCCCCAATAACCCTGATAAAGCGCCCTATGAAGTTGGCACAACCCATGCGGTATCGATGGATATTGGGATGAAGTCGGTTTTTTGTGGCAGGCCGGTTTCCGCCACCAAGGAAAAAGCGGAAATAGGTCTAAAACCTTTGCTTTTCCGCGAGGAAAACCGGTCAATAGGTCGGGAGAAAAGTCATGAGCCCAGGTGAAGATTCCGCTCGAAAAGCCAGCATCCTGATCGTGGATGATCAACCGGCCAACCTGTTGATATTGGAAAAGATCCTAAAAAGAAAAGGCTACGAAGTCCGTCCGGTCTCCAGCGGCATCCTCGCCCTTGAGACGGCCCGGGCTAATCCCCCGGATCTGGTTTTAATGGATATCGTCATGCCCGACATGGACGGGTTTGAGACCTGCGCTGAGTTCAAGCAAGACCCTCTCCTTGCCGATATCCCCGTATTGTTCCTCAGCGGCTTGAACGAGACCTTCGACAAGATCCGGGCCTTCTCCGCGGGCGGAATAGATTATCTGTCCCGTCCCTACGAGGTCGAGGAGCTCCAGGCCCGGATGGAAACCCATCTCAAAATTTCCCGATTACAGAGGGAACTGGATCGGCGAAACAAGAACATGCACGAAAAGGTCGTGGAGCAAGACCTGGAGATCATGAAGGCTCATCAGGCGACTCTTCTGGCTAAAGAAGATAGAACCCGGAAAGAGGAAGGCGGGATGAACCAGGCATTAGCCGGGGCCCAGCGCCGGATCTTGATTACCCTTCGGTTTCTTTCCCTAGTTATCATTTCCTCCTTTCTCATCTTCAACCCGCCTCCCAAGGCGGACGAGACCGCCGCCGTCCTGCTCCTGGCCCTGTTCTTGGCCTCGATACTGGGAATGTTCTTCATCTACGAATCTTGGCTCAAGCAAAAGAATTTCCTGGGGCTGGTTTTCGCCCTCGACACCCTATTCGTCACGGGCGGGTTGTACCTGACCGGGGTCAAGGAATGGGATCTCATGACCCTATATTTCCTGACAATCTTCATCTGCGCCTTGGTCAAGGATGTGAAGAACAGCGTGGGAGTGGGGGTGGCAGCCTGTTTTATCTATTTGTTTTTGCATTATAAAATAACCGGCCAATGGCTGGCCCTCGACACAGCGACTCTTCTCAAACTTCCTTTCCTTCTGATTGTGGCTACCTTCAGCGGGTTCCTCGCCGCTGACTCAAGGATGCGGGAGGAACTGGCGCGGCATTACGGAAAGGTCAACGAGTCCATCTCGGAACAGGCGGACCGGGCCACCCAAAAACTATTGGCGTCCGAAAAGCACCTGAAAGAACTCGTTCGTTATCACCACCTGATCCTGGCCAATATCCAGACGGGTATCGTGGTGGCCCACCAGGATGGAAAGGTTCGGACCTTCAACGCCGCCGCCTGCAAGATCACGGGTTTGGTGGAAACCGCCGTCGTGGGATGGCAGCTGGACGAACTGCCGGCCAATTTCCGGCCGGTTACCCAGTTGATGAAGCGAACATTGGCGGAAGGGAAACCCTTCTCGCAGGAGAATGTGGAATTGGACAAACAGCAGCCCGAGCCCGCCTATATCTCCCTCCAGACCACCCTGCTCCAGAACGCCGAGGGCGCCTCCCTGGGCGTGATCGCGACCCTAAAGGATGTCACCCTGGTTAAGCAAATGGAACAACAGCTTTTACGTTCTGAGCGGTTAGCCAACCTGGGGGAAATGGCGGCGGGGGTGGCCCACGAGATCAAGAACCCTTTGAACGCTATTCTGGGTTTTTCCCAACGATTGGCCGACAGACTGGAGGAACCCAAACTTAAGCAATACGCGGATATCATTGTCGAGGAAGTCAAACGCATGTCCTCCACCATCAATGACGTGCTGGAATATAACCGGGCGAAAATCTCCGCCAAGAATCCAACGGATTTCAACTTCATCTTGGACGACACCCTGCTCCTTGTCGCTGAAAAGGCCGCCGGATCGGGGATTCGAATCGTCCGCGATATCGATCCCGGACTGCCGTCGATCCCAATGGACAAAGATAAAATCAAGCAGGTTCTTCTGAATCTGATGCTAAACGCCATCCATGCGATGGAATCGGGAGGAACCCTCACATTGAGAGCGCGGGTGGAGGAAGGCATGCTTCCTGCCGGACAAATGGCCAACCCGGAAATGACCAGTCTTCAGCAGGTTTTTCTTCAGCAAAAAATGGTTTCCATTTCTATCAAAGATACAGGATGTGGAATCCCGAAGGAAAACATCCATAAGTTGTTCAACCCCTTTTTCACCACCAAAACCACAGGCACTGGCTTGGGTTTGAGCATCTGCCACAAGATCGTCGAGTCCCACGGTGGATTTATCCGCGTGGAAAGCCAGGTGGGCGCCGGAAGCAGTTTTATCTTATATCTTCCATTGGAAGATGTGAAAGCTCCTGAACTCGCCGCGGTTTGAGACCTTCTTTGGGTAAAAAAAACCCAAAAGGTTTGTTCTTACCCCTTCGGGGAGAATTTTCCTGGGTGTTTTAATGGTAAAACGACATTAGGTTTTGGCACGGACCGTGCTTTGTTCAAAGGTAGGGAACCCGCAGGGAACAAAGTTAGGTGCATCAAGCCGGGGATCTTTTTGGGACGAGGTGAACTATGAAACCGAGCGATTTTACGATCTTGGTGGCGGAAGACGAGAAAGCTTCACTTTTCCTGTATTTGGAAGAACTTTCCGATGAAGGCTACCGGGTTCTTACGGCGGAAAATGGTCTTCAGGTTTTAGGAACTCTGGAGGATCAGAAAGTGGATTTACTCATGACCGACGTCAAGATGCCGGACATGCATGCTTTTGAAATGGTTCCGCTGGTCCGGGCCCAATTCCCCGATCTTCCCATCATCGTGGTTTCCGCCTTCAAGGGCCTGGAGGACGATTTCCACCTCATGGGTTTCCACATTGCGGACTTCTTTTCCAAACCGGTTGATATGGTGTCATTGAAAGAAAGAATTTGGACCATTTTGGAAAACCGAGTGACAGCTCAAGTTTAATTATTTGCCGTCCCTTTCGAACTCCTCCAAGATCCTTTTGAGAGTTGGGTAAAAAAGGGGCGGCTTCGTTTTTTTTACCCTTCTTTTTTTACCCCTAATCCCCCATAGCCCCCTAGAAACCTCGGCTTTGTTTGGCACGACTGATGCTTTAACTAGTCTTGTTAAAGGTTTGCAAAAGGATGAAAAGGGAGACCGGCTATGAAAAAAGGAAACAGTTCCAAACCAGCAGTCACCATCTTGGTTTTGGCGGGGTTTGGTTTGATGGTAATTGGTTGTTCGATGAAAGGCCCCATGGCTCCCACCGCCAATGTGAATCCCTCGCTCGTGGCGACCCCTGGCCTGACCACCACACCCCTTACGACCGTCGCTTCTGTCGCCAGCGTAAATATCCCGGACGCCAATCTTTTAGCGGCTGTCCAAAATGTTTTGATCCAAAATGGGATTATCACCGACAAAACCGCCCCACTCTCCTCGGCCGATCTGGCCACCCTCACCAGCCTAACCATAGCCTACGCCGGTATCGCCAATCTGGAAGGCCTGGAATATTGCACCGGCCTAACAAGCCTGAATCTATCCCAGAATAGTCTTTCCGATCTTTCGCCGATCACCCACCTTTCGGGATTAATAAACCTGAACCTCTCGGGAAACAGCCAAATCAGTGATATCAGCGCTCTTTCGGGTTTGACAAATCTCCACAGCCTCAATTTGAGCAAAGATTACGTCTCGAACCTTGCTCCCTTGTCCGGGATGAGCCAGCTGACCTCCTTGAATCTCAGCGACAATGCCGTGATCGATCTGTCGCCGCTAGCCCACTTGGCCGCCCTTCAAATCCTTTTCATTTATAATAACAACTTGTCGGTTTTACCCGATCTGTCGGGTATGGTGAGTCTGACCTATTTGGATGTTTCTGAAAATTCCCTCCAAAACGTGTCCCCAATCACCTCGTTAGCCTCGATTCAAACCCTCTCTCTTGACGATAACCAAATCTCGGTCCTGCCCTCCTTGGCCGGTCTAAAGCATCTCACCGGAATATGTATTAACTCCAACCGGATTACCGATATGTCGCCGGTAACCTCTGTCGTTTCGCTTCAATGGCTGAGCATGGAATCCAATCAATTGACGGTCGTTCCAAACCTTTCCGGATTGGTGAATTTAAACACTCTGGATCTTTGTCATAACCAAATCACGGATATCTCCGGGTTAGCCTGGATGACCAGCCTTAATTACCTTTTTCTGGGCAATGAGACCAGCTTGAATATCATCAACCCCTTGGTGACGGCCTACCGGTATGGTTCCTTCCGGCAGGGAGGGGACATTGACCTCATGAATGATCCGCTGGGTGAAGCCAGCGCGGGATCGGTCATTTCGACCCTCACGGCCGAGGGCGTGGAAGTGGACTATAACGCGACGGTGCAAACCAAAGTGCAGATGAATAAATCCTCCCAGTTGACAAGGGAGCAGTTTCAGAAGCAAATCAAATCCCTGCGCGGGCAAGAATCTCAAAATACTCTTCAGATCATCGGCGCGGCGAAGAGAGGATCGCCCCAGGTATCTCCTTCCAGGGCGATAAGGTAGGACTAGGCATTTTTTCGGAAGCGTCTCGACTTGGAAAAAATTGAGTAAAAGAGGCTGAACGAGGTTCAGCTTCTTTATTATCGTGAGACGACTAGAGTATTTCTTTCAACCGTTCAGCGGGGCGGGCCAGGATGGCCCTGCCACCCTTTTCCACAATCGGGCGCTGGATCAGGTCCGGGTGTTTGACCATCAGGTCAACGATCTCGTCCTCCGATAATTCCTTGTTGGCCAAACCCAGTTTTTGGTAGATCTCTTCCTTGGCGCGGAGCAATTCCCGGGCCGGGATGCCCATTTTTTTCAAAAGTTCCTTCAACCGGGTTTTGGGGATGGGTTCCAGGTAATAATTCACGCTTTCAAAATCTACCCCGCTTTCCTTCAGGGCGCTATATACCTGACGGCATGTGGTGCAGGTTGGTTTTTGGTAAATGGTGATTTTCATGGATGCCATCTTTCCTATTTAATTATTCCCTGACTGCCTAAAAACCAAACGCATGCGGCTAAAGCCAGGCAATAAAAGCCGAAGTAATTCCACCGCCCTTTTTCCAACCAACTGGAAAGCCATTTCAACGCCAGAAGTCCCGCTCCGAAACTCAAGAACATCCCGATGAGCCCGGGGAAGAATAGGTGCCCCATGGACGAAAGGGGAACA
>CAZGKT010000022.1:10335-11829 GCA_964525605.1 uncultured bacterium | reverse complement strand
ACCAAAAGCAGGGTCATCTCCGGCGCGGTGGGGTCGAGCCCCATGGCTTTTTCCGCGAGGATGACATGGGCGGAGGATGAGATGGGAAGCAGTTCGGCCAGACCCTGAACACAGGCTAGTATGAATATCTTGATGAAATACAAAGCCAAACTCCTTTAATAACGCTTGGATTCAAGTTTATGGGTTCAAAACCGTTAGGATTATAGAGGGTTTTACCCCGAGTGCTAAAAAAAGGAAGCCGCGATGACCCTTGTCTCCACCCTCCGGACGAACCCAACGAACCTGGCGGTGAACCCTCCTTCCACCTCGACGCTCGAGAGCCAACCGGCGGTCGATTTCGATACCCTGATGAACGGGTTGTTGCAACAGAACCGGCCCACCGTGATGGGGAATGCGACGGCCATCCAGGTGCAGGAGTCTCTGGAGGCCTTTTTGCAAAAGCTCGACCTCTTGAGCGGGATGGCTCAGCAGGCGCAAATCGCCATGAATTCGGCTCAGCCTCTTCCCGACGGGATCTCCTCCCCCCAGGCCCAGACCTATTATTACGCCGAGTCCCTTCTGGCCCAGGTGGGGCTTCCTGGCGCGGTGTTGGCTGTGGTTTAAATATTTTTGGTATGATTTTCGTGATGCCAATCCGATTTACTATTGGAAACGTCTAAACTCCATGCAATTTACAAATAAACCGGTTTTCCAAACATTCATTCCTCTTTTCGCGTTACTCATTCTTGTTCCGTTAGCGGCCTTCGCCAACCCGGGAACGCTTGAAAACCTTCAATACAAGGTCACCCTCTCCGAAACGACTCCGGGGGTGGATGATTCGTTGATCCCGGGGGTCGACCCGCTTATCAATGTGGATATACAGGATAAATTGCATGGAACGGGAACCCGGTATCCCCTGAAGGTCTATGCCATTCAAGAATACTTTTTCAGCGACAACTTGTTGAATCTCATTACCCGCACCAGCCCCAAGAGTTCTGTCACCAAGCCTTTTTACGGTTTCCTCCAGTTGAACTTGGAATCCGCCAGCGACTCTCGGCAATACGATGGGATCCGAAAATATTATTTTTCCTCCGATAACCGGGCCATGATCGCGATTTTTGAACAGGGAACGGGAGGGGGGGCGGCGACTTCTTCTCTCGGGCTGGTGCGGTGGGAAAACAAACCAGCTTCCCTGGGATGGATCTATTCCCCGGCAAACCAGGCGAATTCCCTGAAGACCTTTCAGGTTCCCGATGGGGAAATTCCCGCGCTGGAAGGAACGGTGGGATGGACCGCGGACTCCCTGACCGCGGCCTTTGTGGCTTCCTTCACCGGAGGGCAGACCGCCACCGACCCTGGCACGAAGACTTATTTCTTGATCCGGGTGGATCTGGGAGATGACGGAATCAAAATCGCGGCTTCCCCTTTGGACGCTGCCGCCCTTCATCTTTCAACAGGATCCACGATTGATAAGGTTGAATGTTCGGGAGATTTGGCCACCCTGACGATTATTTC
>CAZGKT010000022.1:8476-10235 GCA_964525605.1 uncultured bacterium | reverse complement strand
GCCTGCATGAAGTGGGGATAGAGGCGGGGAAGCTTGTTTCGAATCTCGCCGATCTCGCAGCGGAGTAAAAATTCGGCCTGGGGCTTCAGATTTTCCGGTGCGAAATCGTCCACCCACTCCCGGAAAGTCAGGACGGCGTTGAGCTTGCAAAATTCAGCCTCCCGTCCTTCCTTCATTGAATTCTGAATGTTCTTGCCTGTCCGTCCACAGCGGTAACCCATGGTGCAAAAAGAAGTGATGGTTCCACGGTCCAACAGGTCCTTGACCAATTCGGTCAGGCTCCGGGTGTCGCCCAGGAAAAATTGTTGGCGTCCACCCTCCTGGGTCGAGTCTTCCTTCCGGTAAGCCCCCACCCCGACATTGGAGGAGGCGTCTTGCTGGGTGATGCCCCGTTCCAAGGCTTCCTGGCGGATGGCCGCTTTTTCCCGCGCGGTGACCACCATGCCTACCGTGGGGAGCGAAAGGCGTATGAGGGTCAGTATCTTCAGGTAAATCTCGTTGGATATTCGATAGGGTGATTTATCCGCGAAGGGGGTATTGAGGGCCGGTTCCAACCGGGGAAAGGAAACCGTATGGGGCCCTATCCCGAAACGGCTTTCCAATTCCCGGGCATGGTGGACCAGACCCAGTACCTCAAACCGCCAATCGGCCAGGCCGAAAAGGGCACCTATGGATACGTCCTGGATGCCGGCTTCCAGGGCCCGGTGCATGGTGTAAAGGCGCCAACGGAAATGGCTCTTGGGAGTGGGGCGTGGATGAAGTTTGCGGTAGGTTTCGCGGTGGTAGGTTTCCTGGAAAACTTGGTAGGTTGCGATTTCGGCTTTCGCGAGGCGTTTGAGTTCTTCCAGATTCATGGGCGCGGCGTTGATGCTGACCCGTCGGATCCGCCTGGAACCGGAACCATAGGCGTTTTCCGCATTCACCGAATAGACCGTGCGGATGCAATCGAGGATATAGTCGATATCCGTTTCGGGATGTTCCCCGAAAACCAAAACCAGCCGCTTGTGGCCGATTTTTCCCGCCAAAATCTCGACTTCCTTGCGAATTTCTTCCGGGGTTTGAACCGAGCGCTCGATCTCTCCGTTGCTTTTGCGGAAACCGCAGTAGAGGCAGTCGTTCACGCAGGCATTGCCCAGGTAGAGGGGCGCGAAGGTGACAATCCGGTTGTCATAGACCTTCCGTTTGATCGCCAGGCCCGTTCGCTTCATTTCCTCCAAAAGTTCAGGGTTCTCCACCCGCATCAATTCGGCGGTTTCGGCCGGGCTGAGATTTTGGAGAGAGAGGGATTTGGCCAAAATTTCCCGCACCCGGGATTCGTCCGGCACGGCGCCAGGGCAAAGCAAACACTCGATTTCGGAATCCGGGATAAAGTCCTGGCCGTCTTTCAAATAGGGTGTGATCTCGTCTTCCCGGACGCGGTTATGTGTCCATGACTCGATCTGAGTTGGTAATTGGCCCATGGGATGGGTTCCTTTTTGTGTCCGGGTAAATTTGCAGGGAAATGGAAAAGCGTTTATTGTCCGAGATGAACCCCGGGGAATGGATTATCGGCGGGAAGGGCTAGGGGGTTCATGAGATAAATCAGACTCTATCATGCTTAGATCCGCAGCTTCAGGCTGGCCCGCAATCCCAGGGGCTCCACGGGATGGAACATGAAGTCATAAACGGGGGCCGATTCCCCCTTCAACTGACTCACGTCGTAATAGGTGATGTCGTCGGCCTGGGCGTTGAATAGGTTGAAGACCTCCAGGGCAAGGGT
>CAZGKT010000022.1:0-8376 GCA_964525605.1 uncultured bacterium | reverse complement strand
CCAGTCGTTGGCCCATTCGATGCCGATTCGGCGGGTGGCGCCGGAGGGGTCGGTGGTGCCGTCGTCGCCGTCGAAGACCAGTTCCGAATCCAAGTCGAGCATCCAAAAAGAAACGGTGCTCCTTAAGTTGGGGACGGACTCACACCGGACGCCGAATTCCGCCCCCCGGGACTGCACCAGGGGTTCGTAGGCGGCAAGGGTGCCCACGTGCGTCACGGGCTGTCCTTCGGGGTTGGTGGTGACCAGCCAGTTTTGGACCGTCACGGGGCCCCCATCCTGAGTGGTGACGAGCCAGTTCTTGACGGTTCCCCGCGCGTCGTTGGAATGGTAGTCGAACCCGCCGCTCAAATAGATCTCGGTACCGCCCCAGGGGCCGAAGACCAGGCTTCCCTTGGGGCTCATAAGGGTGCCCGTGGAGGTGCCCGAGTTACCCGGCACGTTGGCGGTGACTTCGTACCGCACCGCGTCGCCCCTTAAGCCTAAGGTGGACCGGAACCAATCGCTCCAATGGGTCAGGTTGGAAACGTAAAGGCCGCCGTTGAGGAGGGTCACCTGGTCGTCCGAGTCGGTGG
The DNA here is from genome assembly GCA_964525605.1 of uncultured bacterium. Lineage (GTDB taxonomy): Bacteria > Oederibacteriota > Muellerivitia > Muellerivitales > Muellerivitaceae > CAVTWJ01. The sequence continues at coordinate 7,804 of CAZGKT010000022.1, read as the reverse complement.
AAAAACGGGTCCGGTTTTCGGTGTTGTATAGACCGATATGGACGAAATCGCCACGGATTTGGAGGCCCGCGGTGGTGCGGGATTCGGCGCCCAACAGGCCGTGGCTCCAGGCCTGGACCGCCTGGCCGCCCAGGATGTTGCGGTCGTCGTACTGCTCAAACTGGTCGCCCTGGACGGGGTTGTTCATGAAAAAGGTGAAGTCGCTGAAGAGGTCGAAGAAAGAGCGCACGTAATAGGCCTGCAGGGTCACGGGGGAGGAAGGGTTTCCGCCCCGCCATTCCCCGGCCAGGCTCCACCGGTATTCCTTGCCCCCGTCGCTGGGGCTGAGGCTTCCGTAGGGGCCGATCAGCCCCTCCTCCACCGCCCTTTCGGGGATCTGGTTGGTTCCGTACCAGTCGCCCTCGTAGCCGGTGCCGGTCACGTCCCAGCCCTGGGCGTCGGTACCCGAGCTGTAACGCATGAAGGCGTTGTACTTTTTATAGTTTTCCGGAACGTCCCAGGGGCCGTCGGTATGCTGGGTTTCCATGGCGTAGGTGAGCTTATCCGTCCCCAGGGAGCTGGAATCGGCGGCCACGGCCCGCTGGTAGCCGAAATCACCCAGGGTGACCTCGGCGATGGCGAAGGGGAGACTTCGGAAGGTTCGGATCTGGGCGCCGCCCGCCGATGAGAAATCCCCTTCCTCGGCGAAATAAGGCCCTTTTTTGTATTCCACGTCCTCAATCAGTTCGGGAAACAGGAAATTCAAGTCCGAGTAGCCCTGGCCGTGGGCCTGCGTGGGCAGGTTCATGGGAACCCCGTCCACGAAGGTCGAAAAATCGGTGCCGTGGTCCAGGTTGAAGCCGCGCAGGAAATACTGGTTGGCCTTGCCGTCGCCCGAGTGCTGGGTCACGATTAGGCCCGGTACGTTTTCCATGATTTCGCCAGGTCGAAGCAGGGGTTTCGTAGCTATGTCGGATGCACCCACGTAGCCTTCGCTAGCCGAGTCGGCGGTGCCGATCAGACTTTCCGACCGGCCAATCACGAGCACTTCCGGCAATTGGAACAAGGGTTTGGTGGTTACCGGAGCGGAGGTGACCGCTTCGTAGGTCATGGTCCGGGTGGGCGTCACACTGGAAGTGGGAGTAATGTCTTGCGACCAAGACGCCTCGCTGATTCCCCAAAGGAGAAGAAAAACCATTTCTTTTGCGAAGAAACAGGGGTGGAAAATCGTTTGGTATCCCATGGCGGTTCCAAAATAATATTTATAGATAAATCGTAATACTATCAAAACAAAAAAATTAAGCTTCGGTTTTCTCGAATCCCTGCATCCGGTAGATCAAAACCGACAAAAGCCAACCCATCACGAAGACTCCCACCACCACGAACCCGAAGTTCGTTAGGTCGTCGTTCAAGGACTCGATGAGGCTAAAAGCCCCGCCGTGTAGATTGAGTTTGTCGGCGACCAGTCCCAAACCCTCCAGAGAGCCGATTAAAAGAGCCACCAGCACGGAAAGGGAAGTGAGGGTCAAGTTGTACCAGAGTTTCCTTAAAGGGTGCACAAAGGCCCAGCCGTAGACCCCTGTCATGAGGACGCTGTCGGAGGTGTCCACCAGCGACATTCCCGCAGTGAAAAGGATGGGAAAAACCATGGTGGTTCCAAAGGACAATCCCTGGGCCGCCTGAGAAGCCGCGATGGCCAGTAACCCAATTTCGGTGGCCGTGTCAAAACCCAGACCAAAAAGAAAGCCGACCGGGTACATATGGCGGCTTTCAGAAACCCTGTTGAGAATGGGCTTGAAGACGCGCGACAGGAAACCCCGATCCCAAAGTAGCCCGTCCAGTTCCTCGCTGTTGCAGGATTCACCCCGTTGTTCGCGCTGAAAAGCCCTCCAGATGTTTTTTAAGACGAAAAGATTGGCGAGACCAATACCGACTAGGAAGAAGGCTGAGACCGCCGTGCCCAAGACGCCTCCAATGGCTTTAATGCTTTCAAGATGGTCGTGGGACAATCCGATGGCGGCGGCCAGGAATGCCGATGCCAGGACAACGATCGTGGAATGTCCCAGGGAAAAGAAAAAACCGACGGAAATGGGCCTGCGGCCCTCCTGCATGAGCTTTCGAACCACATTGTCGATGGCTGCGATGTGGTCCGCATCGACCGCGTGGCGCAACCCCAAGAGATAGGCCAGAAAAGCCGTTCCTAAAAGCGCCGGACTATGGGCGAAAACCGTCCAAGCCCAGACCCAGGCACCCAGGTTGAGAACCCCGAGCCAAAAGTAAAGCGCGGTGGTCTTGGCCCGGGCGTTTTCGCGGCCATCATCAAAAAGTTTGAACCAAGCCATCGAATTCCCCCGCGCCGATCGATTTGTGTGTCCCACATCTAAAAATCAGCCTAATTGCCCGCCCAGGGTTCCCAAGGAAATGGAAGAGTGCAGGACACCCTTTTCCTGCCGCATATGGTCAAACAGGTGCCGGATGTCGGGGGCCTTGCCTCGAACCATGATCATTTCGGCGCAAATGTTTTTGTTCAAGTGCACGTGGGTGGAGGCCAAAACCTGGGCCGCGTGGTGGTGTTGAACCTCGATCAACTTTTCACTCAAGCGGCGCTTGTGATGGTCGTAAAGAAGTGAAATCGTCCCCAAGGCTTCCCCATCCGTTTCCCATTCCGCGTCCACCATTTTACCACGTACCAGGTCCCGGATGAATTCGGACCGGTTTTCGTAATGACTTTCCCGGATCATCTTTTCAAGTTGAGCGGCCAGGGACTTCTCGATGGAAAAACTGAAGCGTTGAAGATCAGCCATGGTTGGTTCCTTAATGGAGTTGAGAACCAAATTTAGGAGGGATGGGTCGTGAACACCATGATGACAGTCATACGATTTTTAAAATTTTCATACGGAAAAAGGTATTGTTGAATTCTTTAGGAGATAGTTAAGCCCATGCGGTAGTCGTCCATCACAAATCCGCCTCCAATGTCGGTGACGACGGGCTCCAAAATCGCGAAACCTAGGGCCTGATATACCTTTACGGATGGATTTTGCTTGTGGACGGTCAAGGTGATCTTTCCTAAACCCTTGCCACGAGCCAAGGTTTTGAGAAAAGCCAGGGCGGCGCGGGCCCAGCCCTGGCCCCGATAGGGTTTCAAAAGGTAAAATTTGCTCAAAAAAAGCTCGTTCGGGCGGAAGACGATCGAAAGGTAGCCGATGTTTTCTTCTTCCTCGGTTTGAAGAAAAAAATAATGAGTCCCTTCTTTCATTTGATGTTCAATGGCATGGGCGGTCTGGAATTTTTGAAGCATATATTCCACCTGGGCGTTACCGATGAGAGGGGTGTAATGGTCCCGCCAGATGGGAAAGGCCAGGGCTTCCAGGGCGTGGCAATCCGCGTGGGTTTTAGCCGGAATATAGCGCAGGGTATCCATGGGGAAAGTTTATCGATGTTTCTGGATGATGTACAGAAACGACCATCGGCTCACGAACGGTGGATGGTTCGCTGTTTGAGCCCCGCCATTTTTTCGGCGTAGGCCTGAAGGTTCGAAGTCCGTATCTCTTTCAAACAAGCTGGACGATCAGAGTTCAAAATCATTCCAAATATTTTAGAAATGAAATTATTGAATGTATCGCATTTGGTAGGGTCCGGATACATCAGGCATTGGGCGCAGGTGGAGATCCCTTTTTTATTCGTGCATTTCTTGACCTGACACCAGGAATTGTTTTCGCTTTTTTGGCAGCCTTCACATTTTTCCTTCAGGTAGGAACCGCAGGCTCCGCAATAAAGCCCGCAACAGGCTACCAGGGCCGGGTCCGCTTTCACCTCACGCATGGAAAACACCCCTTGTTAAGAATGGAGCCATTTTAAATCGCGGGGCGGTGAGCTTTTATGATTCAACCTATAAAGCGGCCTAGGCCGTGAGCAGGCCGTTGATTTCGACAAGCTCTGCTTGGCTTAACCGAAAATCCAGCGCGGGGGCGAGTTCTTCCACTTGCTTGGCGTTTCGTACCCCCGCGATGGCGCCGGTGACCTCGTTTCGGCGCAAAACCCAAGCCAGGGCCGCCACGCCGGCTGAATGGCCATGCCGGGAGGCGATTCGGCCGAAAGCATCCTGGAGGGCCAGGTTTTTCTTTAATCGTGGCTCCTGAAAGTTATCGTCCTGACGGCGCCAATCGGATGGGGATAGGTTTTTGATCCTTTCGGTGGTCATGCGTCCGCTCAATAGACCCGCCTGCATGGGGGAATAAGCGATCACCCCGATGTTTTCCTGGGCGCAGAAGGGAAGGATCTCATTTTCGATGTCCCGTCGAATGGCCGAGTAGGGGGGCTGGAGGGAAGTGACCGGGGCGATGGCCTGGGCCCTTTTCATTTGAGAAGCACTGAAATTGGAAACCCCGATCCAGCGCACCTTTCCGGCTTTTTGGAGTTTGGCCATTTCGGTCCAGCCTTCCTCGATATCCCCGGTCGGATTGGGCCAATGGATCTGCCATAAATCGAGAGCTTCCACACCCAAACGGGCAAGACTATTTTCACATTCCCGGCGGATGGAATCGGCCTTGAGACAATTCACGATTACCTTATCTTTTCCCCAGGCGAGGGAGTTTTTGGTGAAGATGTATGGTTTTTTGGAAAGCCCCTTCAGCGCCCGGCCGACCATTTCTTCCGAATGGCCCTTGCCGTAGGCCGGAGCGGTGTCGATCCAGTTGATCCCAAGTTCTACCGCCCGGTGAATGGCGGAGATGGAATCCTGGTCGTCTTGGGGACCCCAGTTCCAGTTGCCGTCGGGACCTCCGATGGCCCAGGTGCCGATACCTATGGAAGTAATCTTTAAATCGGAATTTCCCAGCGGGCGGGTTTGCATGAAAACTCCTGAAAGTTAAGAATGAAAATAATGGAAAACGCATTTTAACAGGCTCTTGAAAAAGCCTTCAGTCGAAATGTTGGGGAAGTGCGCTTGGGAGGGAAAAACTAAAAAAATTTGGAAGCGGTTTCAGTTACCGTTTATGAAACGGCGGGGTCGCCGGCGGGCAATCCTTTTTTCTGGGCTAGGTAGGGTTTGTAGTGTTTTTCCATGAACTGGTCTTTGTAATCCCGGCAATGGGCTATGCCGCCGAGGAACCGGCAGCCGCAGATGAAGAGCCAGGCATAGTCCCATTGGTAGGTCAGAAATCCGGCGCGGATTCCGTTGGGGTAGAGGTGATGGTTATTGTGCCATTCACCTGTGATCATTCCCGGCCAGGGCTGATTAATGGAGAGGTCGGCGCGGTTGAAGTCGATGCCGTCTTTGCGTTGGTCTTTTCCGCGGCCGTGTCCGTCGAAATTAAAGGTGCGAATTCCCACTGCCCAGACCGCGCTCATTCCGAAGATGGCGACCGCCAGGGGCATGCCGCCCATGAGATAAAAAGCCCCGAACCAGAAGGCCCAGTTGAGGGTGAATTGAAGCAGGGTCGGGAGGGGATGGCTGATCGATCCCCATTTTTGATATTGCTCATAACTGTTCAGAGGTACGACGGTGTGTTCAATCAATTTGGCGGTCTTGGCGTAATCCTCCCGCGAGAAATCACGAGCGATCGCCTGGTGATTCACATCGGCCAGGAAGCAGTAAAGAAATCCCCCATAAACATTGTAAGGGTCTCCCGGTTTCTCGGAAATGTAATGGTGGACGTGGTGCGAGACCACGTAAACCTCTTCAGGCACGATTTTGATGACCAGGTTGCTGACGATGAAAAGCCAGATGCGGTTGGTGAAGGTGAAAGCGTGGTGCGTGGAGTATCGGTGTAGATAAACAGTCCCATGGGTTCCCAGCACGACCATGCTGTAGATGAACCCGATGAGAAAAAGCTTCCAGGTGAAATAGTGAAGGAAGAACAGAAAGAAGAAAGGGGCGAAAAACAACACGACGACCCAGCCGAAAAGCGGGAGCCAATTTTTTCGGGAATGGAAGAGATTGATCCGGGTAAAGAACTCATGAAAAAGTTCCCGGGTGGAAGGAACGTACAATTTTTGGTCTCGGACATATCCATAGGAAGGAGGGTCCAAAACTCGGTCAAGAAATGCCAAAGGATGTCCGTTCGACGTATAACGCCAAACCCATTCGGTTTTGTCCGGTTGTCGGTTCGCAAAAACTGGGGGAAGGAAAGGAGTCACAAGTCAGTTGAATAACTACCCTAGCAGTATAACTATTTTAAAACGGAAATAGCGTTAAATCGGCATTAAACCCCGGGCCCCGTTTACCTGTAAGGTTTCCAAAGGATACCGGATTACCTCGAAGGCTAGGGATGTCTTTGTCTAACAGTGCCCCATCAACCTTATTTTGAATCTGCGAGGAATATTTCGTCACCTTGTAAAAATAGACATCAAAAAAACCTACCAAGAAAAGTGTTTCCGGAAGGGGTCTCTCACTCGTTAGGACTGTTTGTAGGCTTGTTTCAATTTTTTTATGTCCAGTTTCACCATTTGCAACAGGGCCTCCATGACCCGGGCTGATCTTTTGGGGTCCTTGTCTTGCATCATTTTTCCCATATCCTCGGGTACCACTTGCCAGGAAAGGCCAAATTTATCTTTTAACCAACCGCATTGAACTTCCTTTCCGTCTTTGGAAAGTTTTTTCCAATAGTAATCAATTTCTTTTTGAGTTTTGCAGTTCACGATGAACGAAACGGCTTCATTGAATTTAAAGTGAGGCCCTCCATTGAGCCCCAAAAAATCCTGTCCGTTGAGACGAAAGGGAACTGTCATGGCTTTTCCCAGGGGGCCGGGTCCGGCCTTCCCATAGCGGGTGACTTTCCCGATCTTTGTGCCCTTGAAAATGGAGGCGTAAAAACGGGCCGCTTCCTCGGCATTACCGTCGAACCAAAGGCAAGTCGTCAACTTTCCCATCGGGTTCCTCCTTAACTACTTCAATTTCGCCAGATATTCGTCCAGGTTGGAGAGGGTCATCCCAAAACCCTGTCGGGAGCCTTCGATAAAGGGCTCGCCGCCGGGATTGACTTCCAAGACCTTCATTTCAAGAACCAACTCCGTCTCCTGCCCTCGGTCTTCCAAAAGAATGGTTTGGCGGATGGTGAAAAAGGGTTTGCCCCCCGGGCCGGGCACCGAGCTTTCCATCACCAGCTTGTGGGGCGGGTCCACTTCCCGGTAAGTGGCCCGGCAGTCGTGCTCGGGTCCCTCGGGGGAACGGAAGACGTAGTTCCACTGTCCCCCCGCCCGCAGGTCGATTTCGCACTTGGGCATGGTGAAGGGCTTGGGCGCCCACCAGTGAACCAAATGCTCGGGTCGGGTGAAAACCTCGAAGACTAGCTTTCGCGGCGCCTTCACGGTGCGCTTGAACGAAAGGTCATTGGAGTGGGCTTTCTTCTCGAAATTTCCTAATTCAACCGGCATGGGAGCCTCCTAATGCGTTTGAAGTGAGAAAATGGGTTAAGCGGTCCAGACCCTGCTTCCAACCTTCCGATTCGCCTTGGTCGACCGCCAAACCCGTATGACGGATCACTACCTCGGTTTGGCTTTCTTTTTCCGCGAAGGTTACGGTGACCCGTGATTCTTTTGAAAAGCCCGGCCGATCTTTCAGGTTACCCGCCTTGTCGGAAAAGTGGATGGTAAAAACCAGTCTCTCGGGTTTTGAAACCTCCTCGTAGGCGCAATTCACCCAAATTTCTTGCCCATCCTCCAAACGATGGCAAAAATGAAGCGTCCCGCCGGGTTTGGCCTCCATTTGGCAGTAGGGCATGGTGGCGCTGTGGGGACCGAACCACTTTTGCCAGTGCTCGGCCTGGGTCCAGGCCTCGAAAACCAATTCCCGGGGGGCGTCGAAGACCCGCGTGATGGCCAGTTC
>CAZGKT010000021.1:0-52065 GCA_964525605.1 uncultured bacterium | reverse complement strand
CAGACGGCAACTCCCAGCCCCTTCCCGACTTCCACGGCGCTTACTCCCGCCGCCACCCCTGCCGTTTACGAGATGAACGAGGTGGTCGTTCACGCCGATAAAATCGGATCAGGGGTTTTGAAGGGCCCGGACCTGGAATCACTGGAGTCCGACGGCCGCCTGGGTGATTTATTGGACACGGTTCCTTCGGTGGAATCCCAGGGGCTGGGCGGAGCCAAGAGTTTCGGCAATCTCTCGCTCCGGGGCGGGGACGCGAACCAAACGGTCATTTTCATCAACGGGCAAAGGGTCAACCAGGGTTTCGATTTGGGCACCCTTCCCACCGACGATATCAAAAGCATCGAGTTGATCAAGGGGCCGGCCGCGCTGGCCTACGCACCCGACGCCACGAGCGGGGTCTTAAACATCACCACCCAAACCGAGGAAACCAAAGGTCTCCTCGGGGTCTCCTACGGCGATTTTGATACCTACCAATTGCGCGCCTCCACCGGTACCTGGAAATCCGGACCTTGGGATTTTTCCCTGGGGGGGAATTGGTATCAAACGAACGGATACACGATCAACACCGATCAGGTTTCCGGCGAATTAGACCAGAGCTCCCTGATCCATTTAGGGGCGGGCCAAATGACGCTTTCGACCCAGTACACCTATCGCAAAGGGGGAGAACCCAACGGCGACAGCCTGGCGGCTCAGGACGTCGATACCTTTGATACGGACGATCGAGGCCAGAAAAATGCCCTCACGACGAATCTTCGGGATGTCCATCCCCTGGGGGACTGGACCATCGACAGCTCCTTTTCCTACAACTATGCCTATGTCTTCCGGGTCAGCCCCCTGGGGGCGGACAACGCGGCGGGCGTCCCCCCTTTGGACTTGAACAACTACGATACTTTCGATGGATCAACTTCCGCGTCCCTTCGCGATGAAGGCCCATTCGGCAGTCTGGCGCTCGGGTTGGAATATCGATCGGAACAGGTACAAGGGACCGAGGGCCTGGACGGCGGGGGCACCCGGGTCAACAACGTGCTTTCCCTGAACGCCCGCGGAACCCTCCCGCTGGCCCCCGCGCTCACCCTGGATTGGAGCGGCCGCCTCGACGCCTATACCGATTATGGGGCGAATATTTTCACCCCTTCGGCCACCCTTCGATACGAATGGGAACCGGGGTTCTCGCTCTACGCCCAAGGCGGCACGGGATACCGACGGGGAGATTTTGACGAGCTTTACCACCCCTATATCGCCTTCGTTCCAGGAAGTCCCCAGGAATTTGGGGCGGGAGAAACGGGAAATCCTGAATTGCAGCCCGAAAGTTCCTTCAACGGGGAAGCGGGGACGAACATGAAATGGAAGGATTGGACCCTTCAACTGGACGGATACGCCGATTTTTATTCCAACCTGATCACCCCTGCGCAAAATGACGCGGGTTTCTGGACCTTTGAGAATGTCCCTCAGGCCCTTTTGCTGGGGGTTGAAGCGAACGTGAAATGGGAACCGGCTGTCTGGATGGCCCCCTATGGCAATTTTCTCTATGTCGATTCGCGGAATGAGGAAAACCAACAACCCATTGCCGCCCGCTTGAAGTTAAAGGTCACGGCCGGGTTCAAATCCCAATTGGCGCCGGGGGTCGATTGGAACCTCTATTCCCAATATGTGGACCACAATCCCGCCCTCTATCAGGGCGCCTATGACGATCAACCGCCCTTGGTCACCACCTTTTACTATTGGGTCTGGAACACGGAAATAAAGGTCCATGTGGGTTCGAATTTGAAGCTGTTTCTGAACGGCACCAATCTTTTCAACCAATACTATGCGACCCTCCAGGGCCTACCCATGCCTGGGCGGTATGTCGAGGTGGGTACGACCTGGGACTTTTGAAACCGTGAAAAGTGGTGGGGATCTATTCGACTCACTAACCGTCTAATCGATTCACTATTCGACTCATTCGACTCAAGACCGGTGTGAGTTGATTAGTCGATTCCGGAAGGACCGCTGTATTTGTTGGGTTTTTGGGAGCTATTCGACTCACTATTCGACTCATTCGACTCAAAGCCAGCGTGAATCGATTCATTATTCGGCTCATTCGATTCAAGCCTGGTGCGAATCGATTCATTGGCGGTGTGAATCGATTCGTCGAATAGGTAGGACCGTCAAATTTATTGGGTTTTTGGGGTCTATTCGACTCACTGATTGACTAATCGATTCAAGACCAGTGTGAATCGATTCATTATTCGGCTCATTCGATTCAAGCCTGGTGCGAATCGATTCATTGGCGGTGTGAATCGATTCGTCGAATAGGTAGGACCGTCAAATTTATTGGGTTTTTGAGGTCTATTCGACTCACTAATTGACTAATCGATTCATTATTCGGCTCATTCGATTCAATCCAGGTATGAGTCGATTAGTCGATTCCGGATGGACCGCTGTTTTTGTTGGGTTTTGGGGGTCTAATCGACTAATGGGAAATGTTAGTCGAGTAGATACCAGACTTATACTGACCGAATACCACCAAAATACCGGGAAAATACCGGCCAATACCACCCAATACCGGTTTGTGCCAAAACCTTTCCTCGTAGAGCCATGTCAAACATCCGGTAACGTGTATCTCTTAAATTTACCGACTTGGGGGAGCGTCCTGAAACCTATGAAGCAAACAAAGGGACCATTCAAATAAGCCCAGTTGGCAAATTCCGCAGAGCCGTAATTTAGGACTACAATCAAACAGTTAAATATGAGCTGGTAGGGGGCCGTTCATGATCATCGGGGTTCCGAAGGAAATCAAAGACAACGAGTTTCGGGTGGGGGTCGTCCCCGCCGGGGTGGAAGAACTGGCCCTGGCCGGGCATAAGGTGCTTATCGAAAAGGGCGCCGGGGCCGGAAGCGGTATTTCGGACAAGGAATTCCGGGATGCGGGGGCCCAAATCGTGCCCCAAAGGGCCAGCCTCTTCCGCCAGGCCCAGATGATCCTAAAGGTCAAGGAACCCCAACCCTCCGAAATTCGGTACCTCCGTAAGGGGCAGTTGGTTTTCTGCTATTTCCACCTCGCCGCCGCGCCGACCCTCACCCATGCCCTGATCAAATCGGGCATTACCGCCCTGGCCTATGAAACCCTCTGCCTTCCCGATGGGGAACACCCCCTTCTTACCCCCATGAGCGAGGTGGCGGGCAAGATGGCCATTCAAGAAGGGGCCAAATACCTGGAAAGGTCCATGGGCGGCAAGGGCATCCTTTTAGGCGGGGTAGCCGGGGTACAACCCGCCAAGGTGGTGGTTTTAGGGGGCGGGGTGGTGGGCACTAACGCGGCCAAGGTGGCGGCGGGTATCGGCGCCCGGGTTTCGGTGCTGGATATCAACCCCAGCCGTTTACGGCATTTGGAGGAAATACTCCCCAAAAACGTGATTACCTTAGTTTCCAACCGCAGGGTCATCAGGGAAGAGGTGGCGGACGCCGACCTTTTGATCGGGGCTGTTTACGTGGAAGGGGCCAAGGCCCCCCGGCTGGTCACCGAAGCCATGGTGAAGGCCATGAAACCCGGGTCGGTGATTGTGGATGTGGCCATCGACCAGGGCGGATGTGTGGAAACATCCCACCCCACCACCCACAGCGCCCCGGTATATAAGAAGCACGGGGTGGTGCATTACTGCGTCACCAATATCCCCGGCGCGGTGGGTATGACATCCACCTACGCCCTTACTAACGCGACCCTGCCTTATGTTTTAAAGATCGCCAATAAGGGCTACCCCAAGGCTTTGGAAGGCGACCCGGTCCCAATGGGTCGAGGCCACAAGTCGAGACCGACGACTTTTGAGTGCCGGTTCCAAGGGGAACCGGCGTTGCAACATGCCCTTAACCTGGAACAGGGGAAAATTATTCACCCGGCGTTGAAGGCGGTGTTTAAATAGGGCTGATTAACAGGGTTCATATTGTTTTGACGGCCCATGATAAAATGGTAAAAATCAACGTTTTAAGGAAATGCCGAATGACTCCCGTTACGGAACAAAAAATCCGCGAGATGACAAGAACGATTGTTCGGGAGGTAAGGCCCGAGAAAGTCCTCTTGTTCGGGTCTTGGGCGCGGGGAACGGCTGGTCTGAATTCGGACGTGGACCTTATTGTCGTGGAAAAAAAACCTTTCGGGCCCAAGCGCAGCCGCCGACAGGAGATGAATTCATTATGGAAGACGGTCTCTCATTTCGACTTCCCCACAGACATACTCGTTTATTCTCAAGAAGAATTCGATTATTGGTCCGGGTCCCTGAACCATGTGGTGGGCCGGGCCGTCAGGGAAGGCCGCACCCTCTATGAAAGACACTAGAGCCGCGCGGGAGCTGGTTTCCCGTGCCCTTGTGGATTTGGCAGCCTTGAGGGAACTGGTTGGTAACTATCGTGTTGCCGACGAAATATTCGGCTTTTTAGCCCAACAAGCAGCGGAGAAATCTTTGAAGGCTTGGCTGGCTTTGCTTGGAAAACAATATCCGATCACGCATAACCTGGGCCAACTTCTTAAGGAGTTGGGCGCGTCCGGAGTTGATATTTCAGGTTATAGCGGCCTTGGCTCATTAAACCCTTTCGCCGTTCAATTTCGATACGAATCAATGGATTCATCCGAGCCTGAACTGGATCGCAGGGAAATATTGCGAACGGTCAGCGTTTTGGTGAAAAAAGTGAATAGCATCATTACCAGCGAGCCTGAAAGCGGAACTTTGCTTAAAGAATCTCCCGCAGGATACAAGGTGAAGATATCCAAGCCAAAACCCAAGCCTATGAAAAAGAGATAAGAACTGCTTCTTTAATAGCCGCCGTTTGGAAATCCTCGGTGCGGTGGGCATGACATCCACCTACGCCCTTACTAACGCGACCCTGCCTTATGTCTTGAAGATCGCCAATAAGGGTTATCCGAAGGCTTTGGATGGAGATATGGTATTGCAACATGCCCTTAACCTCGAACAGGGGAAAATTATTCATCCGGCGCTGAAGACGGTGTTTAAATAGAACTATAGCAACCGATATTTAGAACTAAAATTTTGAGAGTTAAATTCTCCGAAATTAGGTCAGAAAAAATAAATTTATTCGGTGAACCTCTATGACACTTTTTCTTGGTTATTGCCTTAGTTTCCTGGTCGGTTTTAGCGGCTTGATCGGCATGGTTGTGGTATACCAATTCCTTATCCGGCTGGTGAACCCGATCACCATGTCCCTCGTGAAACGGTATCCCATCCTGGGAAAATTGGTCGTCCTGCGCTATTTGCTCATTCTTGCCTCGTGGTTGGTAGTGCCATTCCTGCTTAACTCCTATTTGTTTCGCTTCCGGACCCTCTGGCCATACTTGGCGGATACATCTATAGGTTTGAGTTTTGGAGTCGCCATGGTTCCTGTAGGGGGCATTTTGTTGCTCGGGCGCTTTGGGGGGGCAAGGTTTTCAACAAGGCTGGCATTGCCCACCCGGATATTCAAACCGTGCGGTTCTCGGGCACAAGCGGCCAGACTACCGTCTCTTTCCAGGACTTGGAAGTGATGGTGAACCCCCAGAACCGCCAGAGGTACGGGGCGGGGCCTCATTTTGAAAAGGAATACACGACGGCGGGGAGCCTGCTGGCGGGCGTGAACTATAGCGGTTTGGGCAAAAAAAAGGGACATTGCGCCGATTGCGGGAAAGCCCTGAACCTGGCGCAGGGGCAAACCCGAACTTTCACCAAGGAAATCACTGTCAAGGGGATGAAGCCATTCACCCTGAAGGTGACGGCTCCCATGGTGGCCTGCTCCAATTGCCAGAAGCTCCACGTGTTGAACATGGTTGAGCTGGAGAAGGCAGAAACCCAAGCCTGCGAAAACGGCAATTTATGCTGGGACGCGGTGTGGAAAACCGGCGCTAAGCACAAGAAGGTGGAAAAGTCAGCGCCTCCTCTGGAACACTCGATCCAAATCTTCGGAAGCTATTGGACAGCATGCATGCTTTGGTGTTTGACCTTTGTTTTTATCCCAATGGCTGCGGGACAGCCCTTATTGGTCTGGATGATCGGCATTGCAGCGGCACTGGCGACAGCCCTGGTTTTCTTTTCTTTTACCCAATACAACCACATGGGGATACGCCAAGGTTCTCTTTTCGCCCGGGGCGTTTACCACCCTTGGGACCGGTTGGTTACCATGCATTCCCAGACCGCAGACAGAAAAAGGGGCTTTTTCTTGCCGATGACGTACTTGAAATTCGAAAAATCTCAACAAGTCATACTGTCGCAAATAGCAACTCGGGATTATCTGGGGGTAATCTCGGATATCGACAAGATATTGAAAACCCTTGGCCACGAAGATAAGGTGGATTCGATCACAAAGCTGATGTTGAAAGGGAAGGCCTTCAAGGGAAGGATATTTCCATTCGGTATTGTTTATTTTTTTGTGAGTTTACTGGCCCTTGGGAGCTTTATACCCTTTGAAAAGGCTTGGACCTTGAGTCGCTGGACGCCGACAGCCGCCCAGGTGCAAAATTCCTCTCTAACTGTCAGCCATTCAAGTCGAAACAGGACTTATTATTGGAATTTGACCCTGGGTTTTGTGCTTCCGAACGGCAAAACCATTACAGCCCAAAAGAAAGTCGAAGGGCTTTATGTAGACGATTGGCATGTGGGAAAGAACGTGGACATTCTTTACGACCCTTCTAATCCTGAAAATGTTTCGGTGGGTGATTTTGAGGTTCTATCAAAGGTCCTTTTGGGAATTGGATTAATGGGAATGGCTCTTTTTCTATTTCATCAAGCCAGCCAAAATTTGGTTTATTTCTACTTTGGAAGTGAATAAACCTGGAATTATGGAGAAATCATTCATCTTGCGCTGAAGACAGTGTTTAAATAAAACTCGAATCCGTTCCTGAATTGGCCCAAGTAAGATCTTCCGAGGTTTAATTATGAATCGATGGAAAATTCCAAAGTGGCTAGAAGAAGAGGTGAGGAAGCGAGACAAATTTTGTGTTTATTGCGGCGTAAAATTACGTGAGGTCGTTCCGCGTAACGGTTCTAGGAAGTCTATGGCTACTTGGGAGCATATTATCAATGATGCGAATATTGTAAATCGCAAGAATATTGCTCTGTGCTGTGCTCCGTGTAATTCAAGTAAGGGAACCAAAGCTCTCACCGATTGGATTAAGTCAGATTATTGTAAAAAGCGGGGCATAACAAAAGATACGGTTTCAAAAATTGTTCGATACGCTTTGCGAAGAGTTAGATGATCTGAGTTTGGAATAACTAGCGTCATTCTCAATCATTTTTCTCCATACCCCCTGACTATTTCTCCTCCCTTTTCCTAGGATAATCCTGACTTTTATCTATGCAGGTAAAGGACACCGCCATGATGACCCTCCGCAAATCAGGGGATCGGGGCCTCAGCGACCTGGGGTGGCTCCATTCCCAACACACCTTCTCCTTTAGCGATTACTACGAAGAGGCCCAAATGGGTTTCGGAGACTTGCGGGTCATTAACGAGGATCGCATTCAAGGTGGAACGGGTTTTGGAACCCACGGCCACCGGGACATGGAGATCATCTCCTATGTCCTGAGCGGCGCCCTGGACCACAAGGATTCCATGGGCACGGCGGCCACCATTTTGCCTGGGGAAGTACAGCGCATGAGCGCCGGGACGGGCGTGCGGCATTCGGAATACAACCACGAGAAAGACAAGGAAACCCATTTCTTCCAAATTTGGATATTGCCTGAAAAAGAAGGGCTGAAACCCGGCTATGCCCAGAAGGATTTTTCAAAGGAACTGGCATCGGGCAAGCTTTTCTTAGCCGCATCTCGAAACGGGAAGGAAGATTCCATCACCCTCAACCAGGATGTCAGGCTTTACCTGGCCAAAATGGGTGCGGGGGAAAAGGTGAAATTGCCCCTTCCGAAAGGGCGGAAGGGATGGCTTCAATTGGCTTCGGGCGAGCTTTCGGTCGGCCCCCACAAACTTTCCGACGGGGATGGGTTGGCGCTATCGAAAGAAGAATCGCCTGATGCAAAGATTGTGAAAGACGCCCACTTTCTCTTCTTTGACCTGCCATAATGAAAAGTAGGTAGAACCGCGTTGAAATATGAAACCATGAGGCGGAAAAAATGGGTACGAAATCCGACCGAAATTCAGGGATAAGCCACTTTGTGGGGAATCTGCTTGAGACGGAAGGTCTGGTTCTTTACGAAAAGTGGTTCGCCCACTTGCAGGGCCTCAAGCCCGGAGAAAAGACGACGGATTTTGAAGTGCGGGATGAAATGCTTGCGGAAATTTTGGGGTTAGCCACTCAGGGCAATTCTTTAATTTTGAGCAAAAAAGATAAAGGCTTGGTAGAAGAAATTTTGAATCGCTTTTTAACGAGAGCTCATCTTTTATCGCCGTGATGGACTGACCATTTAATTTATCGATAATTATTTCCCGATTTCTATTTGCCAATCACTTTTCATTAGAATTTTATTTTAAAAATTTTTGTCATGACCTGTCCCTTGCGACAAATAGAAACCAAATAATTTCAAGATCGGCATTCATCTTTCCTCGGCGGAGTTATAATAAGCCCGTTGTTTACGCGAGGTGTTGAGCCATGAATTTTAATTTCCTTCTCCGAAGTATTCCTCTCCTTTCGCTGACGCCACCCTAATACCCCTGTTCCACCGCCGAACCTTTTTCTTTTGCTCCCCTTCGTCGCCCCTGTCCCGGCGGCCGTGGGAGGAAGGGAACCCCCGGACATTAATCACAATTTACGAAAGGAATAAATACGTCATGGATATTACGAAAAAAGATGTTGGGAAACTGGTCATATTGCCGATCAAGGAAAGTTGGGGACCGGGAAAGATTTTGAAGATCGAAAAGGGGTTCGCCTTTATACGCTTCCGGGACTGCGAAGACGCGATGGCTAAAAAATATCCCCTCACGGGAAATATATTGATCAAGGCGGAGGGCCAGACCGATGCCGCGTTGGATGAACTGATCGCGAAAAAAATCCGGAAAAAACGTGAACCCGCCGCCCCGCTCCCTTTGCTTGATTTCAACCAGGGCCTGGGTATCTTCAAATCCCGTTATCCGCAGGCTTTTACCGATCTCCTTTATCGGGGAGGCCCCGGCGCGGGCGGACAATATGCCCTCGAACATCTCTCCCGGGAGTTTCAATCGGCTTTCGGGGACGGGCAATTGCGCAATATGGTGGAGAATCACTCCCTTCGGGTGATTGCGGATCGGGCCCAGGCGATCCTGAACGAGCAGGACTTGATTTATAGGGGGGAGATCAAATGCTTCAAGGAACTTTTGAACAATGAAACCGAATCCCTTCTTTATTTCAAGGCCTTGTCCAACGTTCTAGGGCCGGTGGAAGTCAACGAGGGGACCATGAAGCCCTATTTCGAGATGGTCAATGCCAGCTCGATTCAAGGTTTCGCCAAGTGGCCTAACGCCACTCTTTTCCCCTTTCTGGCCAGGCCTGAAAGCCACATGCTTTTAAAGCCCCATGTGGCCAAGGACTTTGCCACCATGATGGGGCACGGGTTGTTGTACGAGCATCACCCCAATTGGAGAACCTATTCCGCCTTGATGGAGATGGCGGCGGGTTATCTGGTGCTTCTCAAGCCGTTGGGCGCCCGCGATTACCTGGATGTCTTTTCTTTCATGACGGTGATTTACGATGGGGCCAAACAAAAAGCGTCTGTTCAACAGCCATAAAACCGGTAGGTAAAAGAAAAAGACCCTTGGCGTCATTGGCGCCAGGGGTCTTTTTTATTTTAGAGACTCTTTTAAAGGCTATTTAACCGCCAAGACACCAAGGACGCCAAGAACAACGAAAAGTTAGAAAATCTTTAAAACCAAATGTTTGGTTTTATGTTTTCTTGGCGAACTTGGCGACTTGGCGGTAAAAATGGTCTTTGCCTTGAGATTTTGTTTTAGGTTCTTAAACAGATTATTCTGGGGAGAACGAAGTTCTGATTGAAGATTGAAGTTAGATTTTGATATCGATGCGTTTAGCTAGTTTTTCGCCGAAATCGGAGGGGCCGCCGCCGTCTTCAACCGTTCCATCTTTTTTATAGCTTTGGGGCCGCAAATCCTGAGCCTGGCCTTTTTGGTTTTTCTTGTCGGTGGAAACCTCGCGAACCGTCTTGTTTTTCAACTCTTCCGCTTTTTGGAGATCCGCGAGTTCTTCCGAGGCCTCGGCGCGGGCCTTGTCCAATCTTTTACTTTTATTGGCTTCCGCCATTTGTTGAGCCATCATGGCGTTTTGAACCTGCATTTTCAGCATGTCGTTTTGTACGTGTCTCATAAGGCCGTTCCGTCACCGATTTCCTTATATTTTAGAGTCCGGGCACCACTTTGCCAAGGTGCAGACGTTGCAGAGGGGTTTTCGGGCGTCGCAAACCTTGCGCCCGTGTTGAATTAAGCGGTGTGATATCGTCAACCATTCGTCTTTGGGCACTATTTTTATCAAATCCTGCTCGATTTTTACGGCATCCTGATGTTTCGTCCATCCGAGGCGATTACTGAGTCTCATGACATGGGTATCGACCGTAATGCCGACTGAAATGCCATAAACCTCTCCCAAAACCACATTAGCGGTTTTTCGGCCCACACCTGGTATTTGAATGAGTTCTTCCATGGTTTGGGGTAGCTTTCCCCCGTGATGGGCCATCAAAGCTTGGGCGCAGCCGATCAGGTTTTTCGCCTTGTTCTTATAGAACCCGGTGGAGTGGATGATTTTTTCCACATCCTTTTGTTTCGCCGCCGCCAACTTTTCGGGGGTGGGGAAGACCTTGAATAGCTCAGGCGCGACCAGGTTCACCCTTTCATCCGTGCATTGGGCGGAAAGGATGACCGAACAAAGCAATTGGAAGGGGGTCTTGTAGTGAAGAAAACAGCGCACATCAGGATAAAGGCGCTTCAGTTCTTTGAGAACCTTGGGAAAATTTGATTTTGAAACCATTTTAGGAGAACCTCAATTCATTCACCGCGAAGACGCGGAGATTTGAATTTTTCGCAAAGCGTAAATAAATTTTTAGCCACAGATGCATAGGATTCATAAGATTTAAAAGGCGTGAATTCTAAAATATTTTTATTCGGCTTATCCGTGTGCATCTCATGAATCTGTGACTAAACCATGAGGTAACTTCATCTCTTTTAATAAAGAAACCCTGTTTGCTTTCATCATTTGACCCAAGTTTTCTCCGCGCCTTCGCGGTAAAAGCCTAAAGTTTTGCCTGAAACTTTTAACCCTTGGTCTTGTTACGGTTTTGGGCGGTTCCTATAATGACGCCCTCTTAAGCCCAACATAAGGATATTTCCTCCCCCATGTCCATCATCGAAGTCGAAAATCTCACGAAAATCTACCGAACCACCAAGAAGAAGCCCGGTATCGGCGGCGCCATCGAGGCCATGTTCAAACGCGAATTCAGCGAGGTCAGGGCGGTGGATGGTGTCTCCTTCAAGATAAACGAAGGGGAATTAGTCGGTTTTTTAGGGCCCAACGGGGCGGGGAAGACCACGACCCTCAAGATGCTTGCCGGAATTCTTTATCCCACCACGGGGACCGCGAACGTGATGGGGTTTGTTCCCTGGGAACGCAAGAACGAATACCGCCGTCAATTCGCCCTCGTCATGGGCCAAAAGAATCAGCTGTGGTGGGATTTGCCCGCGCAGGAGTCGCTTTACCTCAACAAAGAAATCTATGGGGTGGGGGATAAAGAATACCAGGCGGTTCTGGATGAAATGACCGAGCTGTTACAGGTCAAAAAACTCTTGGGGATCATGGTGCGGGAGCTTTCCCTGGGTGAGCGCATGAAATTTGAGCTGATCGCCTCGCTTTTACATCGGCCGCGGGTTTTGTTTTTGGATGAGCCGACCATCGGGCTGGATGTGGTGGCCCAGAAGAACATACGGGAATTCATCAAGGAATATAACCGCAAGACCAAGACGACCATTCTTTTGACCAGTCATTACATGAACGATATCCAGGCCCTTTGCGACCGGGTCGTGGTCATCAATTCGGGCAAGAAGATCTTTGACGGCCGTTTGGAAGAGGTGGTGGAGCGGTTTTCGCAGTTCAAGCTCATTACCGTGACTTTCGAGAATGGGGAAGTATCGCGGGAACAGCTCGAGGCTCTCGGACATGTCGAGGAGCTGACCCCCCACAAGGCGGTTTTGAGGGTGGCCCGGGAATCCGTGAAAAAAGCATCCAATGAGATTTTGAACCGGTTCGATGTGGACGATATCAATATTGAGGAAGTCCCCATCGAAGAAGTCATCGAGAAGGTTTTTAAAATTGGTTCCTGAACCTTTAAGAAACCTCAATACAAAGGCGATTTTCACCGCCAAACACTTCGGTCGTGGCCCGAAATGTTTGGCGGTTAATCGGGTTTATTTCAAGTTCTTAAAAGGTGTTAAACATTGAGTACTGAAGTCACAACAACCCCGGTTCGATCGCCCTTTCATAAATACTGGGTCATCCTGTCCACTCGCACCCAGGAGGACATGGCTTACCGGTCAAACTACATCATCGGGGTTGTCTTCCGTTTTCTCCCACTGGTAACCACCATCTTCCTCTGGTACGCCATTTACCAGACCCGCAAAACGGGGGGGGCTTCCCCCATTATTCGGGGGATGAGCTATGAGGATATGGTGGCATATTACGCCCTGATGTACATCGCCCGTGGTTTTTCAAGCATGCCGGGTACCATGCGGGACATCAGTGTTGATATCAAGGATGGTTTGCTTAACCGTTATCTGACCCGCCCGATGGATTACCTTTGGTATCAGGTTATGTACCGTCTGGCCCACAAGGTGGTGTTCTGGTACGTTGCCTTATTCACCTTTCCCCCCTGTCTTTATCTGATGCGCCATTATTTCACCCATGCACCGACGCCCTGGGAATGGGTGGCTTTCGTCGTTTCGCTTTTCATCGCCTTCTGGATCGGGATGCTTTTCTGTTTCATCATCGGCTCCCTGGCTTTCTGGTTCTTGGAAATTTCCACATTCCTGTTCGTGGTCATGACCATTGAGTTCTTCCTTTCCGGACACTTGATCCCCCTCAACCTCTTGCCGCTATCCATACAACCATGGGTTTCCCTCTCCCCGTTCGGTTACGAGGGTTATTGGCCCTGCGTAATCCTCATGGGAAAGGTTCCGCAGGACCAATTGGTTCAATTGCTCGGTATCGGGTTCATGTGGGTCGGCGTTTTTTACCTGCTTAGCCGGGCCCTTTGGAACAGGGGTTTGAAGCGTTATTCGGCGGTGGGCGGATGAAAAACCTTAAACGATATTTAAAGCTCACCTGGCTGATGATGAAAAATTGCCTGATCCGTGAAATGCAGTTCAAGGTCAATTTTCTGGTGCGGTTGTTGACCGAATGCCTTTGGGTTTTTATGCAATTGGTTTATATCCAGGTCATGTACGGCCAGACCCCGGAGATCGGCGGCTGGAACAAATGGGATATGGTCATTTTGCTCGGCACCAATAATGTGATCACCCAGCTCTTTGAGGCGTTCTTTTACGATAATTGCATGAGGTTGACCGACCAGATACGCCAAGGCGACCTGGATTTCACCCTCATCAAACCCATCAACAGCCAATTTCTCGTGTCCCTGCGATATACCGATTATTCCTCCATTCTCACCAGCTTGGTCGGGTTCGCCATGATCGGTTTTGGCTTGCACCAATTGGGCATAGGCGTGGGAGGCCCGGAAGCGTTGCTTTTCCTGGCTTTAGTGGTTAATAGCATCCTCATTTATTACGCCATGCTTTTTACTCTCTCAGTTTGGACCTTCTGGATCGGCCGTTCGAGCAACCTGCTGGAACTTTATTGGCAGTTGGGACAATTTTCCCGCTATCCGGGCGACATTTATCCCTGGCTGTTGCGCAGGGCCTTGATGACGGTGATCCCGATGTTGATTGTCTCCAATTTCCCGGCGGGGGTGTTGATCAACAAGTTGGAGGGCGGGGGGATCTTTTACGGGTTCGCCCTGGGGGCTTTCTTTTTCGCTTTCACGGTCTGGATCTGGCAGAGTGGATTGAAGAAATACCGAAGCGCTTCTTCTTGAATAATGAGTTTAGCCCACGCCTGTCCAAGGAAAAATGAGTCACAGATTCATAGGATTCATGGGATTTTAAAACTAAAAGCTTTCAGACCTTTTCTTGTCCTATCTTGTGTATCCCATGAATCGGTGGCTCATCAAGGCCTTAGCCTTGTCTTCCGTCTTAAAACGAAAAATTCCTGAGTTTGATGATCTCAAGGTTCGGATTCCGCCTTATTTGGACGGCGTTGAGTTTAGTTTGGAATGCGGTCAAAAAAGAAAAGCCCTGGAGAAAATTCCCCAGGGCTTTTTTGCTACTGTGAAAAGGGAGGTTTAGGTTTAATCCCTGTTTCTTAAGCCTCTACAGTGTACTACGTTTATTTGGATTGCGTATCGGCCAATTGCAGATAATTGACGCCCTTGGTTTTGATGACCGTGCCGGTCAACTCAATGGTGTCGCCCGCCTTATCCTTGATCACGTCCCGGGCGGACTCAAAGTCCTGGTTTATAGGCAAATAAACATTGCCCTTTGAATCCATCAACCCTAAGTCCACGCCCTTGGTGGAACACTTCATGGCGCAGGCCGCATGGGTCGTTCCGTGGCCCCCGCCGTCTCCCAGTGCGGTATGGTGAGCCAGGCATTTCATGCAAACGACTTCGTATTTTTGGGTCGTATCCCCCGCGAAAACGCTCCCCGCCACGAGTAACAGGCTGAGGACCGTTGCGAAAACCGTCGATCTTTTCATGTTTCCTCCCCATCGGCTGATTTCAAGACTTTCCTTATATACCGCTTTTCGCCGATGGAATGATAGGGGTCGATGAATTTCAATGAATGATAAGGTCTAATTCCGAAAACCTTTGCCCGTCAGGGGGTTCCTGCCTAAAATACGGCCATGCCTGAGACCCCCCGCGAGATTAAAGTCAGTTACAGCAAAAAATCAGCCCTTTGGATGACCGCGGGTATCGTCCTTTTCCTCTGCCTTTGCAATTTTTTTAAGATCCAGTTTTTCCAGTCGCTCGAAAATAAAACCATCGATTTTCGTTTCGGCATTCGGGGCTCTCGCCTCCCGGAAGCTCCCATCCGGATTTTAGCCATCGATGAGAAAAGCCTGCGGGAAGTAGGCCAATGGCCCTGGCCCCGGGCGATCCACGCTCAACTGATCCGCCAGTTAAAGCAATTGGGCGTTAAATGCGTTTTTTATGACGTTTTCTTTCCCGAACCCGAACGAACCCAAGAAAAAATGCTCAATCAACTGGAGACGGTTCTCAACTCGGCGATCCAGGGTGATTCCAAGACCGCCACGAAAATCCGGAGTTCGGTTTTGTCGGATATACGCGAATTCCAGGCCACCCAGAATGGTGACAAGGTATTCAGCCAGGCTATCCAGGATACGGGAAACGTCTTTCTGCCCATCGAACCCATCACGAATGGAAAAGAAGGCCGTACCCCCAACGCCGAATCCTTACATTTGACCGACGCCCAGCTCTTCGGCGGGTTCACCGACAGTTTCATTAATGCCCAATCCCTAATTATTTCCATACCGGATCTTCAAGAACATGTGGCTGATTCGGGGCATACCCGTTATTTTCCCGATCCCGACGGGATCTACCGCTATTACCCCACGGTCATGACCTACTCGGGTGTGTTGATCCCCAATCTGTCCCTGCAGGTCGCCCGGGTTTTCCAGGGAATTAAGGACCCGGTCAAGGTTTACGAAGGGGATCACGTGGAGGTCGGGGAAAGTAAAATTCCGATTTTGGACCTGGGCTTCGCTCTCATTAATTTTTGCGGTCCGAGGGGAACCTTCACGACGATTTCCGCCAGCGATGTCTTGAATGGCCGGGTTTCACCCGAGACCTTAAAAGGTTCCATCGTCCTAATCGGGGCCACGGCCGACGGACTTTATGACCTGAGGCCCACACCCTTTACCCGGGCTTCCCCCGGGGTCGAAATCAACGCCAACATCATTGAGAACGTTTTGGACAAACATTTCCTGACCCTGGCGCCGGATTACCTGAAATACATCCTGGTTCTTTTCCTCGCGCTCATTATTTGGTACCTGGTGCCCCGCGTGACGCCCACGCAGGGGTCCATTTGGTTCGGGGCCTTGTTGGTCCTTTACACGGTCTTGGCTTGTGAAACGTTCAGTTACGGCGGACTCCTCATCAATATGACCTACCCCGTTTTGGCTCTCATGCTCACCTTCCTCACCCTGACCACTTATAAGTTCCGCACCGAGGTTCGTCACAGCCGTTACATGAAGCAGATGTTCCAGAGCATGGTGACGCCCAAGGTCGTCGAGGAAATTCTGAAAATGCCCGCCGGGATTGAACTGGGCGGTGAGGAAAAAGAACTGACGGTCATGTTCTCGGATATCCGGGGATTTACGACCTATTCCGAAAAACATACCCCGCACGAGGTGGTGGGAATCCTTAATGAGTACCTGACCCAGATGACCAACATGATCTTCCAGACGGAAGGCACGCTCGATAAATACATCGGCGACGCCATCATGGCTTTCTGGGGGGCTCCCACCGGCCAACCGGATCACGCCTACCGCGCCTGTTCAACCGCCCTGGGGATGGTGGACCTCTTGCACGCGACCCTTCACCCCAAATGGGAATCCGAAGGGAAGGAAAAACTTCATATTGGAATTGGTCTCAACACGGGTCCCATCGTGGTGGGGTTCGTGGGATCGCAGGCCATCAAGAACTACACGCTGATCGGCGACGCGGTGAACTTGGGTAGCCGGTTGGAAGGAACCACCAAGGAATACAAGGTGGAGATTATCATCGGCGAACAAACTTACGAGCACGTGAAGATGGACATGCTTTGCCGAGAACTGGACCTGATTCGGGTCAAGGGCAAGATGCAGCCCATCCGCATTTATGAACTGATCGATCACCGGCTCAAGGCGGCGGGGGCCAAGGAACTCAAGGTCAATACTTTCCAGGAAGGACTGGCCTATTACCGGCTCCAACGCTGGGATGACGCGATCAAACGTTTCAGGGTTTGCCTGGAATTGGACCCGGAGGACGGCCCCGCGAAGATCTTCATAGACCGCTGTGAGCACCTGAAGCATGACTCCCTTCCTGCCGATTGGGACGGGGTTTTCGTTATGAAAACGAAATAGGACAATAAGACGCACATTTCTGGGATTTGAACGTTGAATTATTCGCGCTTTCTGGCATTCCTACCCATTTTTAAATGAAATAACCCCCCGATTTAATAACTAGAAATAATTGATTTTATCTACGTTTAACCATGATTCTTTTACAATTTGTCAGGTACAATGCCGCCTCATCGAATTGAAAAGGCTGTCTGAAGCCGCCAGGGGAGTCTGTTGAGAGCACGCCATTGGGCGCTTTTATTTTTTGCCGGTTCTTTATTTCTTGCCGTCATCGGTTGCAATAACCGTTCGACTGCGCCGGTCGCCCCTTCGCGGATTACTACCCTCAATGTTTCTATCCCCCAAACTCAAGAACTCCAGGCCAGCTTTTTAGGTTCCACCAGTGACATCCTTCTCTATAAAGCCACGTCCTATAACCAGGCGGTGACAGGTTCAGCGGGGCCCTTTAGCGACCCCTCCGGTTCGGGAGCGCTCAATTTCACCGTGAATCTTCCCAGCGGGGGGACCTGGCTTCTCGCGGTCGAGTTAGTGGCGGCTTCCAACCAACAACCCCTGGCCCTGGGCGCGGCCCAATTTGATGCGGGAAATAGTTCGGGGGGGATTACCCTGGACCTTGGCTCGGTGTCCAGGAATTGCTACCAAACTGATACCTGGATGGATCCCACTGCCTCCTCTTTTTCATTTGAAACGGATACCCTCCAAGCCTCGATGAATCCCGCCGCAGACATCAATGTGTCCCCGGTGGGCAACGGCTATCAGATCGCGGCCGGGACAACCGATAAAATTCAATATTTAGGTAATGGCCCGCTCGTAAATTTTGCCGCTGCCCCCTCGACCGAAACGGCCGTGTCATCCACTGTATCCAAATCAGCGGCGGGGGCTCCGGTCTCCACTTTGCAATCGGGAGATGTTTACTGTGTTCAACTAACGGGCGGAGGCCACGCCTGGATGCAGATCAATAACGCGGGAGCGGCCAGCATCTCGGGACCTTCTTTCCGTTTCCGGGTCAATACCACCCTCCCCTATTACGCCTACGAAAGAACAACAGCGGACACCTCCGGTGTTTGCCTGACGCCGGTCTATACCCCCACTCCCAGCGCCACTTTTTCGCCCACGGTCACCTATACCTCGACGATCACACCGACCCCGGCTTTTTCATCAACTCCCACGATCACGCCGACTCCCCAACCCGCGCTGGTTCTTTCCTGGAACGACGAGCCTTCCTCCCAGACTTATTTATTTAACCAGGCCAACGTAACGGGCATCCAAGTGGTCTTGAAGGCATTGGGGCAGGAACCCATCTCGGTGACTCAGATTGGCTTTGGTTTGAACGGAAGTATTGGAAGCGGGGGATTCGTAGTGGGAAGTGTGAAATTGTATCCCGACACCCCTGGCGACGACCCTTCGGCCAATGGGCTTTACACGGTCTCGGCAAACCCCACCCCGATCGCTTCTGGAAGTTTCTTAAACGGGGCGGTGACTTACGGGGGATTAACGAATTTAGTGGTAAGCCCGGGTGCTCCCCAGACCCTCCTGCTGGTCATGAACCTCAACGTGATCGGGGGCGGTAACTTTTTGAATACCATCGACGCTTCCAGCCTATTGGCGGAAGGCGCCACCAGCCATACGCCGGCTCTAATTTATGGCGGTCCCTTCAACGGAAATCTTCAAACTGTTTCAGCGGCGACGGCCACACCTACCACCACCCCGACGAGTACGGTTACCGCCACTTGGACGCTCTCGCCAACTTATACGTCTACTTTGACGCCTACCTTCAGCTCCACCTTTACCGCCACCAATACCCAAACGACGACCCAAACCTCCACCCCGACCTTCACGTCTAGCTTAACGACAACACCCACCTATACGAACACCTCGACCTCAACTCCAACCTATACGCCGACTTCCACTTCCTCCAGTACCATGACCATCACTCCCACATTTACATCCACTTCCACATCTACCCAGACTTCCACCCTTACAGCCACATCCACCTTAACGACCACTCCCACAGTAACGGCGACTCTTCAGCCCGAGTTGATCCTTTCCTGGAATGATGATCCTGCGTCCCAGACCTATCCGTTCAACCAGGCCAATGTAACGGGAATTCAATTCGTCTTGAAAGCTTTGGGCCAGGAGTCGGTCTCGGTGACCCAGTTGGGCTTCGGTCTGCAGGGAACCATCGGGAGTGGGCAGTTTGTGGCAGGAAGCGTGAAATTGTATCCGGATACTGCGGTGGATGACCCCTCGGGAATGGGCCTTTATGTGGCCTCGGCTCCCACGCCGATCACGAGTGGAAGCTTTACGAGCGGGGCTGTCACCTTTGCGGGATTGACGAACATTACTTTGATCCCAAATGCGCCGCAAACCTTCCTGCTGGTCATGAGCCTGAACGCCGCCGCGGGCGGAGACTTTTTTAATACCCTGGACGCTTCTTCGATTTTGGCGGTTGGGGCCACCAGCCATACGCCTGCCCAAATCTATGGCGGCCCCTTCAACGGGAATACCCAAACCGTGTTGGCGGCGACAGCGACGCCGACGGTCACTGCGACGAATACCGCGACCTCCACTTCTACCGTCACGCCTACCGATACTTCCACCTGGACGGCCACGACCACCTCGACCGTCACTACGACGACCACATTCACCTTTACGCAGACTTCAACCCCGACCAATTCGATGACGGTGACGCCTTCCGATACCCCCACCTCGACGCCAAGCCAAACCTCGACCAGTACATCCACGCAAACACCGACGCTTACTTACACGCTTAGCCCGACGATGACCCCCGGGGGACCGGTGCTTATCCCCGACCCGAATCTTTTGAGCGCCATCCAAACCATATTGATTAATAACGAGATCATATCAAGCACTTCGGACCCCATATATGCCACCGAATTGGCCACGATTACCAGTTTGACCGCCGATGGGGTCAACATTTACAACTTGGAGGGTTTGGAATATTGCACCGGGTTGACCTATCTGGAATTGGAAGGGAACAATATCACCGATCTCACTCCCTTGGCGAATCTCACCGGCCTGCAATCTCTGGATCTCTACGGCAACCAAGTCAGTGACATTACAGCCTTGACCGGGATGACGGGTCTTCAAACCATAGAGCTCGATTACAACCAAATCACGGATTTGGAGCCCCTATTGATCAATGCGGAATCTGGAAATGATGATGTTTATGTTTCTCTTTACGGTGATCCCCTGACGAATTCAAACGTACCCGGTGAAGTTATCACGCTCATTAGTGATCCCTATGATTGGAACGTTAATTTTTACGTGAATATTCCCGACGCGAATCTTTTAGACGCTATCGATACCGCGTTGGAAAAAGATGGCGGCGAAGGCGTAACCCCCGCCGAGATGGCCACGATTACAACTTTGACCGCTGATAACGCCGGGATTGCCAGCTTAGAAGGTTTGGAGTATTGCACGGCCTTGTATAACCTGGAAGTAGAGTCCAACACCATCACCGATCTTACCCCCCTGACCAATCTCACCGGTTTGCAATACCTTGATCTTTATGACAACCAGGTGAGTGACCTAACGGCCCTATCGGGTTTGACCAATCTGAATTACCTTGAGCTCGATTACAACCAAGTGACGGATTTGGGACCCCTGGTCACCAACGCGGAGGCGGGAAACTATAACGCTACGGTTTACCTTTATGACGATCCCTTGACGAATCCAAACATCGCAAATGAATACGCGACCCTCACTAATAATCCATATTATTGGAATCTTTATAATTTCACTGTAAATATCCCCGATCCGAACCTTAGCTATGCTGTACAAACCATCTTGCTCAACAACGGGGTGATCGAAGAACGTGGCGAGCCCATCACGCCCTACGATATGACAACGATTACCAGCTTGACGGCCGTGGCCGACAACATTTCTAATTTGGAAGGGTTGGAATGGGCCACCAGTTTGACCAGCCTGGACCTGCAATGGAACAACATCACGTCGCTCTCTCCCCTCGCGAACCTTACCGGCTTGACCAACCTGAACGTCGAAAGCAACCAGGTCACCGACCTGACCCCCTTGTCCCTGCTCACAAACCTGACCCAATTGGACTTGGATACCAACCAGATCACGGATATCACCGTACTTCAGAACTTGTACCAGTTGGAGTATCTTGGACTGGATGATAACCAGATCACCGACTTCACGCCCCTCGCTGGGTTGACCAATTTGATCGTGCTTGAACTTTCGGGAAATCAGATCACGAATATTCCGGACCGGTTCAACTTGCCGGAATTAACGTCCTTGTACCTGGAATACAACCAAATACCTGATTTGCAAAACCTAGTGGACGGCGGAAGCCTTGAAGTAACCTCAACTCTTTACCTCGATGGCAACCCCCTACAGAATTCCAATGTGCCAAATGAAATCAACGAGCTCATGGAAGACGGATGGAACGTTAACCTGTCGGTGAATATTCCCGACCCAAATCTTTTAGGGGCGATTGATAATGTATTGGGTTATTCCGAGGGAACGTCCGTTACCCCCGCCGATTTGGCCACCATCACCAGCTTAACCGCCGACTCCGCAGGCGTTACCAGCCTTACCGGACTGGAATATTGCACGGCAATGACCTATTTGGAACTGGAGTTTGACAACATCACCGATCTGACTCCCCTGACCAATCTCACTGGTTTGGGCGAATTGGATATCTACGGCAACCAGGTGAGTAATATATCGGCCTTGGCGGGCATGACGAAGATGACCTATTTGGAAATAGGCGACAACCCGATCATCGATATTACGGCCCTGGACGGGATGACAAGCCTGAATGCCATAGATCTTTCCTACGACCCGATCCAAGATTTACAGCCGCTGGTAAATAACACGGGCCTCGGGAACAACGATGCTTTCATTTACATCTATGGAATTTCATCGGGCGGAAGTATTTGCTCTGAAATAAATGAGCTTGAAGGCGAAGGTTGTACGGTTAACGGAGGTTCCTGTTAATCAATGTATTGATTCAATCAGTAGAAATAATAAATTTGTTGTTTGGCCGTGAAGAAAAGCAGTTCATTCTTGAAAGAAGCAAGAGGTGGGAGTTATGAAAAAGTTACTGTTGGCAGCCATTATCCTGTTCGGGGCGGTGCCGTGCTGGATCGCTAGGGCGCAGAATACCCAAGGGAAGCAGGTGCCGGATTGGGTTGTGGAACACCAAAAGGAACAGGCCTCGGGAAAGCACGTCAAAAAAACCAAGCCGCCCCGTAAAATTGCTGGTACGGCCGTGAAAGGCGCAAAACAGGTATCCCCGCCGGTGGTGAAAAAGAAAAATAGCTAGATCGCTTTGGGTGGACTCAAAAAAAGACTTTAAATTAAAGGCAAAATTCTTAAGAAAATTGAGCAAGGGAAGAAGCATAACCGTTAACCCACTTAATTATTTAAAGAAATAATATTTTTGACAGAAAAGCGCTGTTAATTCTCGATGGTTTCTTTACAATACGCCCCAAGTTGCTGTTGGGGCGAACTCCATGGAAGGGACTGCCATGAAACGAATATTCGTGTTACTCATTCTCCTACTGGTGCCAGTCGGGCATCTTTGGGCTGTCACGGAGGGGATCTTTACTTCCGTTACGGGAAAAATTGAGATCAAGGGCCATCAAGGTCATATGCTCCGCATAGCCCAAAAGGACACCACGGTCGTGGAAGGGGAACGCATTGTCGCTGGTCCCGACGCGCAGGCGACCCTGAAAACCTTTGATGGGTCCGAGCTCACCATCAGCCCCAACACTGATTTCTGGTTGGACAAACTTCAACAGCCGGATCCCAATAACAAAGTCATACAGTTCAAACTGTTGCTGGGCCAGCTTTTCGCCAAGGTCACCAAGTTGGTTTCGGCCAAGTCATCCTTCGAAATTAATGCCGGTGGAGTGATTTGCGGCGTGCGGGGAACTCAATACCAAGTTAAATATGATCCGACTACGAACACCGTTTACCTGGGTGTTGTGGAAGGGACGGTTTACACCACGTCGAACGGCCAAACCACCGATTATGGACCTGGGAGCAGTGCGGTATTCCATAACGGATCTCCTTTAACCGGAGGCAACAATGGCATTCCGGTGGGCAATGGCAACCCTGGCAACAATGGGCAAGGTAATGGAGAAGGAACCGGGAATGGTCAAGGGGGATATGGGTTCGACGGTTCCCTTTGGGATTTGAACCACCAATTCCTGGTCATTACCAATGCGCAAGGGACCGAACTGAATGGAAATTTTGACCCCAACGGACACCAAGGAGATTCAAACGGTAATAACACATTTACCGATAAATCGGTGGAAGGTTCCCTTCAGGAGAACATAACGGCCAATATTCCCATTCAGGAGAATGTGCCATGAATAATAAAACTATCTTAAGAAATATTTTATTGTCTTTGTCGTTGATCTGTTTGGTTCTTCCGGCGAATGCTGGTCAATTGACGCTGGGTTTCATTTACGACGGTTGGAATAGCAATTATCTCACGCCCCAAACCGCCTTGCCCACCAACGAGGGTTCGGAAATATGGGTGCCAGTGGCCCTGAGCTTGAATCTCGACAAGGGGTTCCAGGTCTATGGGCAGGGAATGTTTGCGAGCGGGTCTTATACTTATCCTCCTGATCAGTCTGGGGCAAACACAACCCTGGATTTGACCAACCTCACGGATACGGTGGTCGGTGGTGAAATTCAGTTCAAAAGTTTTGGACTTTCCTCGCTTCTTAATATCAGCCTGAATTTACCCACGGGCGATACAACATGGGAAGCTAAGCAAATCGTCGCCATCATACCAACCGAGTTTCTGGATTATCGGTATCGGGGCCGTGGTTTCGGGGTCAACGCTCTTTACGGGATCAGCCTTCCGGCTGGGAAAGATTCCTTTGGCGCGGGCATCGGCTACCTCCATTCGGGGCCCTTCGATACGATGGAAGGGGATTCGGCGAGCGAACTTCAACTCGGAGACACGCTTTTCTTGGCGCTTAACTACGTTCAGCCCGGTAAAGGCGGATATAAGGAAGTGGCCCGGCTGTCGTGTTATTACTCTTTAACGACCCAGATTGATGGAATTGATGATTTTCAGATGGGAACCATCTTGAATGCTTCATACGGATGGGTAAATCCACAGGGGTTGTCGGTGGATGCGGGGGCCCAGTATTTCTTTCCCTCGCAGCGATTGAACTCCAACAATACCTTGGCTGGCGAACCTTTCAATTCTTATGCCCCGCGACTGTATTTGGTTCCTTCCTACTCTTTAGGAGATGTCAAATTAACCGCCCAGGCCAAGTATGTTTTTGCCAATGGCTATCCGGATACCTTTTCGAGTTCGGGGGTTGACCCCCTGTATTTTGGGGGGGGGTGGGTCTTAGGTATTGGGCCATCATGGAAATTGGCTCTGGACGACAAGTCGAGCCTCAATTTCTTTGGGGCCTATGACTATATAATCCAAAATAACGCCAATATCGATTCCACAGGTAGTTCGCTGGTGAATGCAACTTACAACTACTGGACTTTAGGTACGAATTACCAAATCGAGCTCTGATTTGTTTAAGAATCTCCCGGGGACCGGGATTTTGCCAAAGGAGTCGGTTCAATGAAAATTTCAACAAAAAAGCCCCTGCTGGTCGCCGGTCTATTTTCGGCGTTCCTTTTGGCGGGTTTGGGCTGCAACGGACCCCGTCCTCTGGCCCCGTCTCAAAATGTCAACCTTGGTGTTTCAGTGGCTCCTTCCAAGGATGTCCAGGCCAGCTTACTGGGGACTACCTCCAATATTCTTTTATGGAACGTCCGCGGCAACACCGATACGGGAATTCATGGTCAACAAGGGCCCTTTTCATCCGCTGCCGGCGCTGGAAACGTTAATTTCACCCTCAACGTTCCTGTCGGTGGTGTGAAGATCCTCTCGGTTCAATTGAACGACGCCACGACCAATCAGCCCCTGGCGGTGGGGGCGGTTGCCATTGATCTTTCCAACCCCACCTCGAACATGTCCGTCACGCTTCTCCTGGGATCGATCACACGCCTTTGCTATACCATGGACAACGGTGTGTTTGAGGAGTGCTATGACTTGAACGACCATGTTGATTTTTACCCTGAATATTACCCCGTTCAGGCCGATACGGAAATTGTTATCGGGGACACGAATTACTGGCTGTGGGATCCGAATAACAATTTCACCATTGCCTACCTTGGAAATGGCAATCTGGTCGATTACGACTATGTTCCCTCCGACAATCTTTTTTCAAACTACTCCGGCGATTCCAAATCCCAGGTCTTAAATCCGTCGGCCAATAAACCCACCCCTATTCCAACTTATGGGGGAGGAGGTGCAAGGAAAATAGCCAAGGCTGCCACAGGCCCCAACTTGGACTTGGCCACGGGCGATATCTATTGCATCAAGACGACTATGCTTCCGGGCGGCTATGCCTGGTTGCAGATCACGAACCCTGGAAATTACAATAATGGAGTCGGCCCCAGTTTTTGTTTCCGCTTGAGCACCAACCCCTACTATTCCTACTATCAAACCGCTGCGGACCTGCTTCAAAATTGCTATTGGACCACAACGGGCACCGGGACCGGCGGCGGAACCGGAGGAGCTCCTCCGGGCGGTGGTGGCGGCGGTTAATTCAGCCTGAATATGTCCTGGGCTGATCTTCTCGGCTTATTTCTTCCTCTCTTCGTGGCGGTGGATCCCTTGGGGGTTTTGCCCGCCTTCCTACAAATGACCTCCGGCATGAAAGAAAAGGCCCGCCGAAAGCTGGTGGACCTTTCGGTATTAACCGCCGCGGCTGTTGGCCTTCTTTTTATCCCTTTAGGCCCCTTGGTTTTGGGCGCGCTGGGTTTGAAAACCGGCGATTTTCAGGTGGCGGGTGGGATTTTGGTGCTGGTCGTGGCACTTCGGGATGTGGTTTTCGATAAAAAGATGTTTCATCCTCGGGGGGGAGAAGGAGCCGGTGTTGTCCCCATTGGAATTCCTTTGCTGGTAGGGCCCGCGGTTTTCGCCACCCTTATCCTTTTAAGGGATCGGTTCGAATGGTGGCAGGTCGGTTTTGCGCTTTTAGCCAATCTTTTGTTCAGCTGGCTTGTGTTCCGACAGTCAGTGGCGCTTTTGCGCTGGCTGGGGCAGACCGGTTCGAGGGTTATATCCAAACTAGCTGCCCTGCTTTTGGCCGCTTACGCGGTGATGATGATTCGAGTCGGTCTGCAATCGTTCCACTGAAAATCTATCTTTCTCCTCCTAAATCAAACTCCTTGTTTATAATTGCTCATTATTTAATCTCGAAGGGGATTGGGAAATGATGACCTCTAAAATACTCGTCGTTTATAAAGAAAGCTCGCTCACGCGAATTGAAAAAGTTCGGCCCTTGCCTCCCCGCGTCAAGTTGGGAAATCACTGGGAAGTGTTGAAAGGGAGCCATCAAAGGCACCATGACACCATCGTGGGTGTTCGTGCCCATTTAAAAAGAATGAGACTCAAGGCGGATTTTATTTTGCGGCGAGGAATGGGCCGGTTGGGTTTCGTGGACGGGCATTACAACCTGGTGGTAACTGTGGGGGGAGATGGAACCATTCTGGATGCTTCCCACGGAATCAAAAACATCCCAATTCTGGGGGTCAATTCCGATCCCTTGCGAAGCGTGGCTCGATTTAGCGGCTGCGACTTGGAAAGCTTTCCCCGGGTGCTGGAAAGTTTCCTGACCGGGAGTTTGAAACCGGTTTCCGTGCCCCGCCTGGAATTCTCTTTGAACGGCCGGAATCATCCCTGGCCAGTCCTGAACGACCTCCTGGTGACTACCCAGAGCCCCGCTGGAACTTCCCGTTACACTTTAAGGGTAGGAAATAGGGTTGAGGAACAGATGTCCAGCGGCATCTGGATCAGCACTCCCGCAGGATCCACCGCCGCCAATCTATCCGCCGGGGGCAAGATTCTTCCCGCAACAAGGAAGAGTTTCCAATATGTGGTTCGGGAAGCCTATTTGCCTAAATTTGGCCGCCGTCACCTGATTAAGGGCATTCTGGGACCAAAGGATAAGTTGGAGATGGTTTCTTATATGCGGGATGGCCAGATTTTTCTCGATGGCGCCAACAACATCATTCCATTCGTGCTGGGAGAC
Source organism: uncultured bacterium (assembly GCA_964525605.1). Classification (GTDB taxonomy): domain Bacteria; phylum Oederibacteriota; class Muellerivitia; order Muellerivitales; family Muellerivitaceae; genus CAVTWJ01. The sequence continues at coordinate 24,819 of CAZGKT010000021.1, read as the reverse complement.
CATTTAAAAGCCAAGTTGTCACCCCATCCGCTGCTTGTCCTGGGTTTCAAAGCGAAAAAGGGCCGTATACCCCGCAAACGAGTCGATTGAACGAAGCGATTTTTATTTAGGGCGCGTAGTGGGGATCGACCGATTGGGCCTGCCAGAGCCGGATTTGGGCCAAATGGCTTCTCAAGTATGTCTCGCCCTTGATTCCATCCAGTGGGAGGATGGCGCTCAGATCCCCCAGGGTTTGAAACTGTTTTTGCAGCTTCACGGCCAGGGGATAATAACTCCAATGCCAGTGTTCGTCGGAGATGATTCCGGATTCTCCCAGGTAAACCCGGCAAAAGCCGAACCGGGGAGCGTTTTTTTCCATCCAACGGTAATAAGCCAAAACCCGGGGAGTCAGTTCTTCCGAATTCGCCGTCAACTGGCCCCGGAGACTTTTTTCTGAAATATCCAGTTCACTCCCCCAATGGTGCCGGGAAAGGCCCGGAAGGGATGTGTATCTCAACTGGGCCCGAACCTTTTCCTCCTCCGTTTCTTTTCCCTGATCGTCGTATAAGGAGTTCCATAACTTTTTCTGGCTGAGAAAAGAACGGTATCCCGAAACCAATACCAGGTTCCATCCGGCCTTGCCGGCTTCCTTTCTGAGGTTCTTGAACGCTTCCACCACCTCAGGCAAGGCGGCCCGGCCCGAGATCGGATCCACCTCGAGACGGGGAGGGGGTTCCAATCCCGTTAATTGACGGGGGGTGAGGGAGTAACCTCCGCCGGTCGGCAATAGGGCGTGAAAAGGATTTTTTAGGGAGGCGCATCCCAAGACGAAGAGGGCCGCCAAAAGAAAGCCCCACCTTCCGAGGGGAAGACGGGGCTTCGGATGTGAATCTATTTCCAAGTGGGACAAGATGGGTTAACGAAGATCCTTCGAAGAAATAATCTTCAGACTTGAATCCATCTCATAAACACGGGGAATGCCCGTGTCCAGGTTCAAGGCGATCACCTGTTCCTTGGTCAGGTTGTCCAGGTACATCACGATGGAACGCAGGGAATTGCCGTGGGCCGCCACCAGTACGTTCTTGCCCTGTTTCAGGCAGGGAACGATATGGGCTTCGTAATAAGGCAGGGTGCGCGCGGCAGTGTCTTTCAGGGATTCGGAATATCCGGTGGAGTCCTTGGGCGGGGGAACGTCATAACTGCGCCGCCAAATTTTGACCTGTTCTTCCCCGTACTTCTGGGCCGTTTCGGCCTTGTTCAAACCCTGCAGGCCCCCGTAGTGGCGTTCGTTCAGGGCTTGATCCATATAGACGGGAATGTTTTTCATGCCGGCTACCTGGAAAATGATCGCTAAGGTCCTCTGGGCGCGTTGGAGGGCCGAGGTAAAGGCTACGTCGAACTTGTAACCCTTCAGTTTTTCGCCAGCCTCCCGGGCTTCCTTTTCGCCCAATTCGGAGAGGGGCACATCAACCCAGCCGGTGAACCGATTCTCAAGGTTCCATTGGGATTGGCCGTGACGCACGAGCACCAGTGTGGACATAAAAAACCCCTTTCTAACAAATGAAATGGTTCCGACAAATTCAATCGGCCCCCCTGACTTCAGGCGGGGCGAAAGATTTCTAAGGACCCGTCTGCCCAAAGCCTTGAACGAGGGCCGATTTTAACCTTGGCTTGTTAATTAGGGAAGGCTTTTGGAGACTTCCAGAGTTTGACTTTCCATACGGAACGATAGGGAACGGGTTGAATGACGGCGGACCTTCGACCATACTAAATCTACATTTTTGAACTGAGAGCGCCATTCCATTGAATAAAAAAGACTTCCGCTGGATGAAACGGGCCCTTGAATTGGCTCAATTGGGGGGAGGGCTGGTTTCTCCAAACCCCCGGGTAGGCGCGGTTCTCGTCAAAAACGGGAGGAAAGTCGGGGAAGGGGCCCATTTAAAATTTGGCGGTCCCCATGCCGAGATCCATGCCCTCCGACAGGCTGGGTCCAGAGCCCGGGGTGCGACCCTCTATGTGAACCTGGAACCCTGCGCTCATCGGGGAAAAACCCCCCCCTGCGTGGAAGCTCTCATTCAATATGGCATCAAACGGGTAGTGGCTTCTCTGCAGGACCCTTTCCCTCTGGTGAAGGGCAAGGGATTCGCTCGATTACGCAGGGCCGGTGTTTCCGTGGAAGTGGGGCTTTTGGAGAATGAAGCCCGAGCCTTGAACGAGAATTTCTTGTTCAGCGTCGCGCGGAAACGTCCCAAAGTGATTTTGAAAGCCGCCATATCCCTGGACGGACGTATTGCCACCCGCACTGGAGCCTCTCGTTGGGTTACCGGTGACAAGGCTCGCCGGAAAGCGCATGAACTTCGTTCTCAGTCGGATGCCATACTGGTGGGGGTCGAAACGGTCCTCAAGGATGATCCATCCTTGACGGTCCGCAAAAGGGGCTTTCACCGAAAGGATGGCTGGCCGCTCCGAATCGTTTTGGACTCCGATTTAAGGCTTCCCCCCAAAGCCCGGATTTTGAAAAAGGGCCCTCGAACCCTGGTTTTTACTTCCCACAGAGCGTCCGTTTCCCGGCAAAAGACCCTGGAAAAACAGGGAACGGGCGTTTTCCGGGTTCCCGACACTCAAAAGATGTTATCGTTACGGGCCATACTGAATCGACTCTATCAGATGGGGGTTCGGACCCTCCTGGTGGAGGGCGGGGGACGTGTCCATGGATCGTTTTTGAAGGAACGTCTTGCTGACGAAGCCGCTTTGTTTATCGCGCCCAAGGTTTTTGGGGAAGGGCCCGCCTGGGCTCGGGGTTGGGCGGTTCCCAATCCCCAAAACACACCCCGATTGAAGGATGTAAAAGTTGAAAGGCTGGGGGAAGATTGGCTATTAACAGGACGTTGGGAGAAATAAATTGTTCACGGGATTAATCCAGGAAGTGGCCAGGGTCGAAGGGGTTGACCGGAGGGAAGGAATCCTCCGGCTGACTTTGCGCGCTCCCATGACGACAGAAAAAATAAAGATCGGCGATAGTGTGGCGGTCAATGGCTGTTGCCTGACCGCGGTGGAATTAAAGGCTCCCCTGGTTTCCTTTGAAGCGGTACCCGAAACCCTCCAACGGACGGCGTTGGGGCAATTGAAAACAGGGAACCCCATCAATCTGGAACTTCCTCTGACCCTGGGGGAGGGTTTGGGAGGTCATTATGTTCAGGGCCACGTGGATGGAACCGCAGAAGTGCTTTCCTTAATTCCCGAAGGCGAGGGAAAGCGCTTGAAGGTTCGCCTCCCCAACGGACTTGTCAAATACGTGGTCGAAAAGGGAAGCATCGCCCTGGATGGCATCAGCCTGACCGTGGCGGCCATCCGGGGGGACGAAATGGAAGCGGCTTTGATACCCCATACCCTGGAAAATACTAATTTAAAATCGATCAAACCCGGAGACCGGGTTCATGTCGAGGCCGACATGCTCGCCAAGCATCTTGAAAAGCTGGCTTTCAGTTACCTCGGGGCGGGGGTCAAACCATGAAAATCGAGCCGGTGGGAGAAAACACCTCATCCGCCAACGAACCCATCTTTCCATCCCTGGCTCCCCTCATCCAGGAAAGGGTGAAAAAGATCCTGGATCCGGTCCTGCGAGACGAGTTGTCCCGCTTGATCGGGGAAGTGGAAGAAAAGGGAAAGAAACTTTATTCTTCCAAGGCCCGGCATGAATTTGAGGATTACAAAACAGCCGTTAAAAATTTCATGCAAAAAATCATTCAAGGATCCTTCAAGCTTGAGGAAAAACAAAGCCGCAAACGCGACGGAAAATTCGTGATTTACCTGACCACCCAGAAGGTGGACGAGGCTCTCGATCACCTGGGTCAGATGTTGTTGGCCGGCCAGCAGGATTCCATGAGGGTGCTGATGGCGCTGGACGAAATTCGCGGGATGCTATTGGACCTTTACCTGTAACGAGAGGGTCAAACGGAGACTGGACAAAATGGAAATTAAACAAGTAGAGAAGGCGATCGATGATATCCGGCTGGGCCGGATGGTCATCGTAGTGGATGATGAGCACCGCGAAAACGAGGGCGATTTGGTCATGGCCGCCGAAAAGGTGACTCCTGAAGCGGTTAATTTCATGGTGAAGGAAGGAAGGGGCTTGGTCTGCGTTCCGATGCTTTCGGAGGACTTGGACCGCCTGGGACTTCCTCTCATGGTGAACCAGCAGGAGGATCATTTCCGTACCGCCTTTACGGTCTCCGTGGACGCCCGAGTCGGGGTGACCACCGGAATCTCGGCCCAGGACCGAGCCAAAACCATTCAGATCATGGCCAACCCCACTTCTTTTCCCCGTGACCTCGCCAAACCAGGGCATGTATTCCCACTTCAATACCGGGCCGGGGGCGTTTTGAGGAGGGCCGGGCATACCGAAGCCGTGGTTGATTTGGCCCGCCTGGCAGGTTTGAGGCCCATGGGTGTTATCTGCGAGATCATGAAGGATGACGGCACCATGGCCCGCATGGACGACCTAAAGGAATTCTCAAAAAAACATCAATTGAATCTTATCACCATTGCCGATCTCATCCATTACCGCCGGGAAAAGGAAAAATTGGTGAAACGGGTGCTGGAAGTCATGCTTCCCACCGAGACGGGCCAATGGAAAGTAATGGTCTACAAAGCATCCACGGAGGACGACGATAGTCTGGCCTTGGTGAAGGGGGATATTTCCGGGGACCAACCGGTTCTGGTGCGGGTCCATTCGGAATGCCTGACCGGGGATGTATTTCACTCGCTCCGTTGTGATTGCGGTTCCCAACTTCACGCGGCCATGGGACAGATTGAGCGGGAAGGCCGGGGCGTGGTGTTATACATGCGACAGGAAGGCCGGGGCATCGGACTCTTGAACAAACTCAAGGCTTACCAACTGCAGGACGAGGGACTGGACACCGTGGAGGCCAATGAAAAACTGGGCTTTCCAGCCGACTTGAGGGATTACGGCATCGGGGCCCAGATTCTTGTGGATTTGGGATTGCGGGAAATACGTTTATTGACTAACAACCCAAAGAAAATTGTGGGTCTGGAAGGATACGGGTTGAAGGTGATCGAGAGGGTTCCGATCGAAATCGCCCCCAATTCGGTCAATTCAAGGTATTTGGACACGAAAAGAGAAAAAATGGGCCATTTGTTTTCGAAAAAAAACGAAATAAAACAAGATTGAGGTTATAAAATGTCGCCCGTCATGATCCAGGGAAAACCTCAAGGGGCAGGAAAACGTGTAGCGGTGGTTGTGAGCCGTTTCAACGACCTCATCGGCCGAAGGTTGCTTCAAGGCGCCTTGGAAACCCTCAAAGCGCGGGGTGTTCTGGAAGAAAATATAGAAACGGCATGGGTGCCCGGGGCTTGGGAACTGGGTGTGGTGGCGGCCAAGTTGGCTCGGACGGGCCGGTTCAGCGGCCTCATCGCTTTGGGGGCCATCATCCGGGGGGAAACCACCCATCATGAGGTTCTGGGGCATGAAATTGCCGCGAGCCTCGGCGCCTTAACTCTTGAAACCGGAGTGCCCGTGGCTTTTGGAGTTCTGACCACCGAAAACCTTGACCAGGCCATGGCCCGGGCCGGTGAGAAGACGGACAACAAGGGGGCTGAGGCAGCCCTTCACCTGCTGGAGACGATGTCGGTTTTGGATCAAATTCAATAATCGAAGGGAAACAAGTATGGGTTTAAAGCGGCGAACCCGGGAACTGGCCCTTCAAATGCTTTTTCAGATGGATCTGGGAACGGTTCAAATCAAGGACCTGGAAGAAAACTTTCTCCCCAATGCCAGTGCGCCGGAAGCGGCAAAAAAAATGGCACTGGAAATGGTTAAAAACATATGGGATCGGGTTTCGGAAATAGATTCAAGCCTTCGGAAGTTTACCGAACATTGGGACCTGGCCCGGATGGCGGGGGTTGACCGCAACGTATTGAGGCTGGGCGCCTACGAGATTTTATTCGACGACGAGGTTCCCAAATCGGTGGCCATTAACGAGGCGCTGGAAATCGTCAAACGGTTCAGTACGGAGGAATCCAGCCGTTTTGTGAATGGTATTCTGGATAAATTGGAAAAAAAATCCCCTCAGGCTACCAAATAAAGGGAAATCAGCTTCCTCTCAACTCCAACTGGCAATAGCTTTTAGGGAAACGGCCGTATATAAATATGTCTCGAATATATAAAGGAATTACCTTTGGAAATTGATTTTCCCCCTGAAATGAAAACTTTCCTCGACAATGTGGTGGATTCCTTCGCCGTTTGGGATCTCTTGATCTTTTTCTCGAAAAAAGAGCTCGAAATGGAAACTTCGGATCGGATCGCCAAGCTTTTGGGGCGCCAAGCCGAGGAGATGGAAAAACCCATGGCCAAACTTGAAAAAATGGGCCTGCTCATCCGGGTCAAGCGGATCGATGGGGAAATGGCCTGCCAATTGAATAGGAACGGGTCTCTTTACCAGGGTCTTGAGAAGTTTTGGGCTTTTAACGAAAGCCAGGAAAACCGCCTGAGAATTCTCAGTTACCTTTTGCAAAAAAAGGTGCGTTAAGAACTTCGGCTGATTTCAAGTATGGGTTTCCCCCACGCCACGTGATAAAATAAGCCTGTTTTAACTTTCTCCCCTGGGGCCTTATGCGTTACGGCATTTTCTCCGATATCCATAGCAACCTGGAAGCCATGACGGTTGTGGCGCAGGCCATGAAGGCCGAAGGGGCCGAGGAATATCTTTGCCTGGGTGATTTGGTCGGGTATTACTCCAATCCCAACGAGGTCATTGAGCTCATCGAGTCACTCCGTTGCTGGAAGACGGTCATGGGGAATCATGACGCCGCGGTCATAGGACAAACAAACCTTTCGAAATTCAATCCTCCCGCCGCCGAGGCTATCCGTTGGACCTTACAGAAGCTCAAACCCAAAAACCTTCAAATTCTTCAGAACCTGCGCCTCCGGGAAGAAATTGGAGAGATTCAACTGGTCCACTCCTCGCCTTTCCAAAGCGAGGAGTGGCATTACCTCACCCAGCCGGAAGATGTGGAGCGGAATTTCCGTTACTTCCAGGGCGCGGTGTGTTTTTTCGGCCATGTTCACAAGCCCTACATCGCTGAACAATCCAAGGGGGGAGATGTCAAGATCCTCACGGAGGTCGAAAAGGTCCTCGATCCCTCTTGCCGTTATTTGGTCAACGTAGGAAGTGTGGGCCAGCCCCGGGATGGAGACCCCCGGACCTGCTATGTGATGTACGATTCCCAAAGCCGGAAACTTTCCATACGCCGCATTCCTTACGATCTAGAGACGACCCATCAAAAAACGATCGCGGCGGGTCTGCCCGAATACTTGGCCCAGCGGTTAAAAACAGGAAAATAAATCACCGAAGTCTTGGCCTGATGTTATTTTTCGATAAGGAGCCCTATATGTCGCAGCGCCTTTTATCCCTTTTGGTCGTCCTATCGTTCCTTGGGTCCATCCAGACCTGGGGCAAATCGGCCCTTCTGGATTGGAACCATTTCCACGATGTGGATTGGAATTATTCCATCGATACTCCCTTTCCCCTGTTGAAGGACGGGAAGATGAGCGGTTACGATTCGGTTTTTTACGCCACCCCGGTCCAAAAGGGAGCGAATAAAGGGTTTGAGATGAAGGTGGGAGTGACTTTCTTTCCTGATTCCAAAAAGACCATGACGGTGGACGAGACCCCTAAACAAGTAGCCGACCTGATTGCCGCCGAAAAAAAAGTAACTGATCTGAAACTGTTCGAGACCCCCTTCATCGTAAAAGGAAACCGTTTCCTGGTATCCAACGGGACAGCCACGGACAAGGCTGGGAAGACGGTCAAGTTCAAGATTTTAAACGCGGTTCTTTTGCCTTACTGGTGGCGCGTGATCATCCAATATGATCCGGCCAGGGAAATTCAGGAGAACATCGCGAATCGGATCGTTTCCTCCTTCGAGATCAATCCCTAGCCAGGCGGTTTTCTCCCCGATTCTTTCCCGGCTGGGGTTGCGGGCCACGCTCCGGATGGCTATATTCGTTTCGGAACCTTCCATGAAAAAAGAAAAACCCTCCCCCGAAGTCCTTAAACGCGCCGAAAAACTTCGGAGCCTGATCGAATACCATAACCAGAAATACTATGACGACGCCGCGCCCGAAATTACCGATTTCGAATATGACCGGCTTTACCGCGAACTGAAGGACCTGGAAGAGGCCCATCCTTCCCTCCGGTCAAAGGATTCCCCCACCCAAAAGCTTTCTGAAACCACGGGCAAACATTTCAAAACCGTGTCCCACCGGGTACCCATGCTTTCGTTGGACAACACCTATTCGCTGGAAGAACTCCGGGAATTCGACGAGAGGGTCAAAAAGGGGTTGGGGAATGAGAAATACGAGTATATCTGCGAGCTCAAGATCGACGGGGTCAGTATCGAGTTGGTTTACGAAAACGGGGAATTGGCCCATGCCATCACCCGGGGGGATGGCGAAAAGGGCGACGATGTTTTGACCAATGTGCAAAATATTCCCGGGTTGCCCCAAAGATTGAAGGGCCGGAGCCTGCCCCGCCGGATGGAAATCAGGGGGGAAGTTTTTTTTACCCGGGAAGATTTCGAAACCATCAACCGGGAAAGGGAAGAACGTGATTTGCCCCTTTTTGCCAACCCGCGTAACACGGCCGCGGGAACCCTCAAAACCATTGATCCAGCCGAATCCGCCAAGAAACCTCTGAAAATTCTCCTCTACTATGTATTTTCGGCCGAGCCCCTTCCCTTTGAAACCCAGGCGGAGTGTCTCCGCTGGCTCAAAGATATGGGTTTTCCGGAAGACGCCCATTTCAAGCTGGCCCGAACCATCGAGGAAGTGCACGGATATTGTGAAGAATACCAGGCCAAACGGGAAACCATCGGGTTTGACTGCGATGGGGTGGTCCTCAAAATCAACCACTTCGCTCAACGGGGAAAACTGGGAACTACTTCTAAAATTCCCCGATGGGCGATCGCCTACAAATTTCCGGCCCAACGGGCGGAAACCCGTTTAAACGACATCACTCTGCAGGTGGGGCGTACGGGGGCCGTGACTCCGGTCGCGGAACTGGAGCCGGTCCTTTTGGAAGGCACCAAGGTCAGCCGCGCGACCCTTCATAACGAGGACGAAATCCAACGCAAGGATTTGCGAATCGGGGACCGGGTCATCGTCGAAAAGGGTGGGCTGGTCATCCCCAAGGTTTTGCAATCCTTGCCGGAAAAGCGTAAGGGCGGAGAAAAGGTTTTCAAAATGCCCTCCGATTGCCCCATCTGCGGCTCCACGCTTGAACGGGAAGAGGGGGAAGCGGCCTGGCGCTGCGGCAACGCCTCCTGCGCGGCCCAGGTGGAAAGGATCATCGAACATTTCTGTTCCCGGGACGCCATGGATATCCGGGGAGCGGGTCCGGCAGTGGTGAAACAACTGCTCGGCGAGAAGCTCATTAAAGACTACGCGGATCTTTATACCCTCACGGAGTTGGAAGTGGCGGCCTTGGAACGCAAGGCCGAGAAATCCGCCCAGAATCTGGTGGGTCAAATCGAGGAAAGCCGGAAACGCACCCTGGGCCGGCTGCTCTTCGCGCTCGGCATCCGGCATGTGGGGGTGCATGTGGCCGAAATCCTAGCTACCCGATACAGCAGTCTTAAGGAAGTCGGGGAAGCTGGGGAAGAAAAGCTGACAGGTATCGACGGCATCGGGCCCGTGGTGGCCCATTCCATCTCGATTTTTTTCTCCAATGCTCAAAACAAGAAGGTGATCCAAAAACTCGAGAAAGCCGGGGTGAACATCAAACGCCTAAAAGAGGAAGAACCTTCGAGCCAACAGCCATTCCAGGGTCAAACCTTTGTTTTTACCGGCGAACTCAAGGGCTATAGCCGCAAGGAGGCGGGGGATCTGGTCAAGAAATTGGGGGCCAAGGCGGCAGGATCGGTTTCGAAACTGACCACCTATGTCGTGGCGGGCGAAGCGGCGGGGTCCAAACTGAAGAAAGCCAAGGGACTTGGGATTCGGATATTGACGGAGGGGGAATTCGATAAAATGGTCGGGAAGAACCAAAAATGAAATCATACCTCCCGGCACCCATGAAATTCTGCCTATTCCTGCTTTTGTTGACTCGGTCTGCTTTTGCCGACCCGACTCCCGGGCCGAATCAGGCTCTCAATCTGGCCAATCAGGATCTGGAAGCGGCCCAGAAAGAAGTTCAAAGTTTTCGGGACGATTGGGATAAAACCCGCCTGGAGTCCACCCTCTACGACAAAAGAGCCAAGCGGGCTTACCAGAAGTGGATCAAGGCCGCCAAGAGTTTCCGGGCCCAAGCGCTTTCCGCCAAGGAAAGGGCGGATTTGGAACTGCAATTGGCGGTTGAAAAACGCAAACTGGCTTTTGTGGTACTCCAAGAGGCTGTCTTCCGCCAGACGGCCCTGGAGGCCCGTATGAAAGAATTGGACCAGAAAAATGACGAAGTGGATATCCGGGCCAAGATGAAAGATTTGGAATCGAAACTGAATCCCACACCTACCTCGCGCTAAAAACCTTTTTTTTCGATTAAAGGCACAGGGTTATTTCTATTAACCACCTAATGCCTTCCTTGTAACATTCCCGAAACCTCCGCAGGACATATTCCCTCCCGCTGATTGGGATTCTCATTTCATCCATTTCACTGGGGGAGGATTGATCGTGGAAATGTTCGGACAGATGTTATCGTTAGGGCATGTGGTATTTTTGTTGCTGGCGCTGGGATTGGCGCTTTCTTTCGAGTTTGTGAATGGTTTCCATGATACGGCCAACGCGGTGGCCACGGTTATTTATACCCACACCTTGAAGCCCTGGATGGCGGTCATTTGGTCCGGTTTGTGGAATCTCACCGGCGTCTTGACCTCCACGGGAATGGTGGCCTTCGGCGTCATCGCTCTTTTACCCGTGGAGCTTGTCATCCATGTGGGTTCGGCGCCCGGTTTCGCCATGGTCTTCTCATTATTGATATCCGCCATCATCTGGAATGTGGGAACCTGGTATTTCGGCCTTCCCGCCTCCAGTTCCCATACCCTGTTTGGTTCCATTATGGGCGTAGGCCTGGCCAACGCCATGATGACGCCCGGCCATGTTTTTGGGGAAGGGGTCAATTGGGACAAGGCCAAAGATATCGGCATGGCCCTTCTGATTTCGCCGATTTTGGGTTTTGTCTGTTCCGCCCTGGTTCTTCTCCTTTTGAAGGCGCTGGTTAAACGCAAAGACCTCTACGAATCCCCCAAAAAGGACACCGCTCCCCCCCTGTGGATTCGCTCCCTTCTGGTTTTAACCTGCACGGGAGTCAGCTTCGCCCATGGTTCCAATGACGGGCAAAAGGGCATGGGCCTCATCATGCTCATCCTCATTGGCGTGGTACCGGCCACCTTTGCGGTGGACCTGAGCGTCAACGAGAAGGCCCTGCAGGACCTATCGGCCACCGCCCAGACGATTTCCTTCCAGATGGACAAGCATTCTCCGGGCGCCGCCATGGCGGGCGGACCGGTGGCGGACCAATACATTTCCGATTACCTGAAGCCCGGGGCCAAGATCAGTCCGGATACCTTCGCGGCCATCGGCACCGAGTGCCGAGAGATATCCGATACCCTGCAGGGCCACAAGAGCCTGACCGAGTTGAACGACGACCAGCGCCGGGGGCTCCGCAACAATCTTTACCTGGTTTCGGAAAGTCTCGGGAAGGCGACGAAGCAAAATCTATTCACGGATCCGAATGAAAAAAAGGCGGCGGGAGACATCAAGAAGCATATGGATAAACTGACCAAGTTCATTCCCGTCTGGGTGAAGGTGGCGGTGGCCCTGGCCCTGGGCTTGGGAACCATGATCGGCTGGAAACGCATTGTGGTCACGGTCGGGGAGAAAATCGGTAAATCCCACCTGACTTACGCGCAGGGGGCCTCGGCTGAACTCGTGGCCTTCGCCACCATTGAGGCGGCCGATATGTTCGGCCTGCCCGTCAGCACCACCCACGTCCTTTCTTCCGGCATCGCGGGCACCATGACGGCCAATGGGTCGGGCCTGCAAACCCAAACCCTGCGCAATATCGTGCTGGCCTGGGTCTTGACCCTGCCCGTTTGCATGCTTTTGGGCGGTGGCATCTTCGCCTTTATTCTCGATGTGGTTTTCAACCTGTTGGGGGTCAAGTAAGGAAGCTCAAAGCTTCGAGCCGGTTGAAACGATCTGAATTTTCCCCGAAGGCGGCCTTTTGGCCGCCTTCTTTTTTGGGTAAAGATCTTCCGCCTCAGATAGGATGAAGGGAACCATGGCCAAACTGAATAAGAGAAAAACGATGACTTCTCCACGTGCCAAGCGGGGAGTGGGAAAAAGATTTTATGATTTCTTTTCCCTGGTCGAGAACCTGCCTTACGGGGCCAGCCTGATGCATGAAAAAAAAGTGGCGCGGGTGGCCATGGGCGTCGGGGTTCTCGTGATGGCGGCCGGCGCCGCCATTTTTTCAATCGGCTGGAAATTTCATGTGACTTGGCTGGTTGAAACGGCCTTTGTCATCACCCTGATCGGATGGATGATGGTGATCCTGGGGTTCGCATTCGGTGTGGTCGGCTGGGCCGCGAAATATGTCCCCATCCCAAGGCCAAAAGCCGGACGTTCCTCTCAGTAATTCCCATTTAGTTTATATATGACGGAAAATTGCCAAAGGTTTTCCCGCCTTTACCTATAATGGGAGGGTTTTATTTAACCCTGAGGTTTCAATTTGAAGCAATTCCACGATGGTTTCGCGCGCTCCCTTCCTCCAAGCCCAATCCTTCATCGGCTTTCATGATCATGGGATCATCCGCGACCGATCCTGGCAAGGCAGGGCCCACCCCTCTCACGAAGACCTGGTGGTTCAAGCTCTATGGGATAGCCCTCATTCTTTCTTTTCCCGTGCTTCTCTACATTGGTTCCGGCTTTTTGCAAGCCTATCTCACCCTGCCGTCCCTTCCCGAGCTGAATTCCAACCACTACGTCATGGAGCGGCTTCACTTACGGGATTGGGTTCCGCTGGGCCATGTCTCTGTGCGTGCGGTGGACGCGGTGGTGGTCAGCGAGGATGACGGCTTTTTCAAAAATCGGGGGATTGAGTGGGAATCCCTCCGAAACGCCCTTCAAGAAGATTGGGAAGCCGGCCGGCTCAAAAGGGGGGGCAGTACCCTGACTCAACAGGTTGTGAAAAACGTGTTTCTGACCAAAGAAAAAACCCTTTCGCGAAAAATCGCCGAGATGGTCCTGGCCTCCCAGGTTCCCCGTTATGTCGCCAAAAAAAGAGTTCTGGAGGTTTACCTCAACTGCGCTCAATGGGGTGGAGAGCTTTATGGAATATCGCCTGCTTCCTGGTTTTATTTTAAAAAAATCCCCGCTCAACTCAACGCCAAGGAAGGGGCTTTTCTGGCCATGATGCTTCCCAATCCCCTTCGATACCGCCAGTCTTTTGAAAAGGGCGAACTGACCCCCTATGCCCAGAAGGAAATCCAAATTCTTCTGGATCGGATGCATGAGGAAAATCTCCTCACCGACATGGATTACGCCCTGGAAACCGCTCGGCCCCTTGCTTTCGAGAAAAAAGCCATGGAATCCAGCAACGTTCCCGTGGTTGTCCCCTGAGGGTTATCGCCTTGAACCACCCAATTAAAGCCCCTATACTTATGCCCCTTGAGCCCAGAAAAGGCTGAATTTCCCACAATTTCCACCAAAGAGGAACCATGTTAGAAGCCCTTTTAACCAAGATTTTTGGAAGCAATAACGAACGCACCCTGAAGTCCTTCCAGGCCAAGGTGGCGGAGATCAATGCGCTCGAGCCGGCCATTCAGGCCCTATCCGACGATGATTTAAAAAAGAAGACCGCCGAGTTCAAGAGCCGGCTTTCCCAGGGCGCCACCGTGGATGACATCCTGGCCGAAGCCTTTGCGGTGGTGAGGGAAACCTCCCGCCGGGTGATGGGCATGCGACATTTTGATGTCCAGCTTTTGGGTGGAATGGTTCTCCACACCGGCAAGATCGCTGAAATGAAAACCGGGGAAGGAAAGACCCTCGTCGCGACCCTGCCGCTCTACCTCAACGCCCTCACGGGAAAGGGAACCCACCTGGTGACCGTGAACGACTACCTGGCCGAACGCGATAGTTTGGGGCGGGGTACCTTCAAGGGCATGGCCAACATCTACAACTTTTTAGGCCTCACCTGCGGGGTCATCAAACACGGTCTGTCCTACCAGGAACGCAAGGCCGCTTACGCCTGTGATATCACCTACTGCACGAATAACGAGCTGGGTTTCGACTATCTTCGCGACAACATGGCGACTTCCATGGATTACACCGTTCTTCGGGATTTGAATTTCGCCATCGTCGACGAGGTGGACTCCATCCTGGTGGATGAGGCCCGCACCCCGCTCATCATTTCCGGTCCCTCGGAAGAATCCACCGACCTCTATTACCGCATCGACCGTATCATTCCCGCCCTCCACAAGGGGCCGGATTACGACGTGGAAGAAAAGACCCGCTCGGCCTTCCTGACCGAGGGCGGGGTCAAACATGTGGAGCAGCTGCTGAAAATCGACAACCTTTACGATCACAAGAACGTCCAACTGGTTCATCACGTCAACCAGGCCCTCAAAGCCCATGTGATCTTCAAGAGGGATGTGGATTACATCGTGAAGGACGGCGAAGTCCTGATCGTGGATGAGTTCACCGGCCGACTGATGCCGGGCCGACGCTATTCCGATGGTTTGCACCAAGCCTTGGAAGCCAAGGAAAAAGTGAAGATCGAGGCCGAAAACCAGACCCTGGCCACCATCACCTTCCAGAACTTTTTTCGCATGTACAAAAAACTGGCCGGTATGACGGGTACGGCGGAAACCGAAGCTTCCGAATTCAAGGAAATCTACAATCTGGACGTCGTGTGCGTGCCGACCAACAACCCCATGGTCCGCAAGGACGACTCGGATGCCGTGTACCGCACGGTCCGGGAAAAATTCAACGCCATCGTGGAAGAAATCGTCGTCATGACCGAAAAGAAACAGCCGGTCCTGGTGGGAACCGTCTCGATCGAAAAGAATGAGCTCCTGTCGAGCCTCCTGAAAAAGCGGGGCGTGAAGCACGAGGTTTTGAACGCCAAGTTCCACGAGCGCGAGGCCGAGATCATCTCCCTGGCCGGTCAGCCGGGGGCCGTGACGATCGCCACCAACATGGCGGGACGCGGGACGGACATTGTGCTGGGCGCGGGCATGAAGGATGTGGGCGGCCTGGCCGTCATCGGAACCGAACGGCATGAAAGCCGGCGCATTGATAACCAGTTGCGCGGACGTTCGGGCCGTCAAGGCGACCCGGGATTGTCCCGTTTTTACGTGTCGTTGGAAGACGATCTGATGCGCATTTTCGGTTCCGACAAGCTGAAGGATCTCATGACCAAAATGGGAATGGAGGAAGGTGAAGTCATTTCCCATCCCTGGGTTTCCAAGGCCATCGAAAGGTCCCAGAAGGCCGTGGAAGGCCACAATTTCGATATCCGCAAACATTTGCTGGAATACGACGACGTGATGAACAAGCAACGGGAGCGCATCTATAAAGAACGCAACCGGGTGCTCCGGGAAACGGACATCCGCGCCCACATGTTTCAAATCCTGGAGGACGTCGCCGCCGACGGGGTGGAAACCTACCTGCCCGAAAAGGGCGGCTCAGACGCCTGGGATATCGAGGGCCTCAAGAAATGGTATCAGGGCATCTTTCAGCAGCCCCTGGAATGGAAATTGGACAACCTGCGTGTCATGGACCAGCCCTCCCTCTTCGCCGGTTTAAAAGAAGACATCAACAAGGCCTATGAAAAGAAGGAAGCGCAGATCAATCCGCCGATCATGCGAACCCTGGAACGGGCCATCCTTTTGGAAGTCATCGACAACCAGTGGAAAGACCATTTGCTTTCCATGGACCATTTAAAAGAAGGCATCGGCCTCCAATCCTATGGCGGCAAGGACCCCCTCATCGAGTACAAACGGGAAGGCCTCGAGATGTTCCTTGATATGCTGGGACGCATCGAGGAAGAAACCCTGCGCACCCTCTTCCTGGTCCAGACGGTCAAACAGCCCGAGCAGTTTTTCACCGAAGCCAGGCCGGTCAAAATGAAGGAAGAACATCCTGATTTCGATCCCCGCGCGGCCTCGGCCCAGGCACCCACACCCCAGGCGGCTTCCGGCCCCATGGGCATGATGGGCGGCAATGCGCCCCCCCCGGGTTTACCTCCGGATATGGCACCCATGGGAGGACAACCCTGGGAAGTCCCGCCTGAACCGCAATCGAACGTCAAGGTCGCCCCCATCAAGCGGGAAGGACCCAAGGTGGGCCGTAACGATCCCTGCTATTGTGGAAGCGGCAAGAAATTCAAGAAGTGTCACGGAGCGTAAGCGGAGGGACACTTCGGCTTTGCGTTGAGCCCTCAGGGCGAAACGCATAGTTAAAGTGTGCCGTTCCCAAACAGGAACGGTTCAAGAAGTGTCATGGGGCATAAGAAAGTTAGGAATTAGGAGTGAGGAGTTAGGAGTTTTAGGCTCGAATCTTCACCCTCCAATGGGGGAAATGCATGTTCGGAAAAACCGTTTGGATGTCGTGTTTGGCGCTGATCCTCGTGACGGGTTGCGGCAAGAAAGACCCGAAGATCTATTCCCAGGACGGTCCGGTGGCCGACGGGGACACCCTGATCGAATCCTCGATTGGCGACGCGAAAACCTTGAACCCCGCGCTGGTGGATGAGTCGACCGGCGGGGACATCTGCGGGATGGTTTTTAGCGGACTGCTCCGCTATGACGAGAACCTGAAACTTTCCCCCTGCCTGGCGGAACGCTGGACTGTCTCCAAAGACGGCAAGACCATCACTTACTATCTGCGCAAGGGCGTGAAGTTCCACGACGGGGTGGAATTCACCGCCAACGATGTTCAATTCACTTACCAGGTTTACACCGATCCTAGCGTCAAAACGCCCTATGCGGCCGACTACCAGTACATCAAATCCGTCGACATCATCGACCCCTATATTGTGAAGGTGATCTACAAGAGAGCTTTCGCGCCCGCCCTTTCCAATACCTTTGGGGCGATCCTCCCCAAACATTTGCTGGAGGGGAAGGACATCAACACCGCCGATTTCAACCGTCATCCCATCGGCACCGGGCCGTTCAAGTTCGTCGAATGGAAAACCGACCAGCAAATCGTCCTGGAGGCCAACCCGGATTATTGGGAAGGGAAGCCCCACGTGAAGCGTTTTGTGCTTCGCATCATCCCCGATCAGTCATCGGAACTTTTGAGCTTGCTCAAGGGTGAAACCGACGCCATGGGCGCCTGGACCAGCGGCACGCTCTCGCCCGAACAGTACGCCCGGCAAACCGACACCCCCCAATTCAAGGATTACTACAATAAGTACCAGGCCGACCAGTTTGTTTATTCCTACATCGGTTGGAACCTGGGGAATCCCCTTTTTAAAGACGTCAAGGTGCGCCGGGCGTTGACCATGGCCATCGATCGTCAGGCCATCATCGATAATGTGGTATATGGATTGGGTTCCATTTGCACTGGGCCTTTCGTGCCGTCCTCTTGGGCCAATAATCCGAATGTCAAACCGATCCCTTTTGACCCGGAGGGAGCTAAAAAAATCCTGGCCAAGGCGGGTTGGAAAACGGGCGACGACGGCATGCTTTACAGGATGGTCAAGGGCCAGAAAACGCCCTTCGCCTTCAAGCTTTTCACCAACCAGGGCAACGTCAGCCGGGAACGCATCGCCACCATTGTCCAGCAACAGCTCAAACAGGTAGGCATCGACTGCCAGCCGCAGATCATGGAATGGACCACCCTCCTGAGCCAGTACGTGGACAAGCGCAAGTACGACGCTATGATCATGGGCTGGCAGTTTGGCCCGGAACCGGACTGCTTTCTTTCCTGGCATTCCTCCCAGATGGGGGAACACCAGTACAACCTGGTGGGCTACAAGAACAGGACCGTGGATGAGCTTCTGGTGGAGGGCCGGGAAACTCTCAAACCCGAGCTCAGGATGAAAATCTACCGCCGCATCCACAAGATCCTCAGCGACGATGTGGCCGCCACCTTCCTCTACGTGCCCTACTCCCTGCCGGCGGTGCACAAGCGTTTCAAGGGCCTCTTGATCAACCGAAATGGCATCGGCTGGCATCCCGAACATTGGTACGTGCCTACGGCCCAGCAAAAATACCCGAATTAATTGTCATTGTGCCGATTTTCAAATTTATAATTTCATTTTAGTAATCGGCACTATACCGACCTCGTAAAATGCTTTATGGAAGGTCGGCATGCGAGCAGCGAACTTTGCTGGGCGGCAATCCAAGTTCATGGTGGGCGTTCACAGCTGATTTTGGAAAAAGCTTGTTTAAACTGAGATTGCTTCGTCATTAACGACCGACTATTCGTCGGCCATTCCTGGCAATGACAAAATGGGAAGGTTTTAGATGCGCAATTACATCCTGCGCCGGGTATTCATGATGGCGCCTCTCCTTCTGGGTATTTCCATTCTTTCCTTCACTATCATTAAGCTTGCCCCGGGCGACCCGGCCAGCCTCACCGTCAACATGAATGCTAAGATTGATCCGGGCTACATCACCAAGCTTCGGGAAGCTTATGGCCTCAACGACCCTCTTTATGTGCAGTACGGTCGTTGGCTGAAGGGGATGGTGACGCTTAATTTTGGGAAATCCTTCAAGGATGACCGGCCGGTGATCGATGTCATTTCCGAACGCCTGCCCGCGACCCTGCTTTTAACCGGCCTCTCCGAACTACTGCTTTTTCTGATCGCCGTGCCCCTGGGCGTGGCGGCGGCCTATTACCGGGGCAGGTGGTTGGATCGGTTCACCACGGTCTTTGCCTTCGTGGGTTTCGCGACTCCCACCTTTTGGCTGGCCCTGATTTTGATGCTGGTTTTTGGCGTGCAATTAGGATGGCTTCCGGTCTCCGGCATGTGGAGCGCGGGTAGCGAGTATCTACCCTGGTACGAACGGGTGGGCGACCTGGCCTGGCATCTGGCGCTTCCGGTTGCGGTTAGCGTTTTCGGGGGACTGGCTTCCGTTTCTCGCTTTGCCCGTTCCAGCATGGTGGAGGTCTTGCAACAAGACTACATCCGGACCGCCCGGGCCAAGGGGCTCACCGAATTCCGGGTCGTGTTCCGCCACGCCCTTCCCAACGCCCTGTTGCCTATCATTACCCTCCTAGGGCTCTCCCTTCCCGGTCTCTTGGCCGGGGGAACAATCATCGAGACCATCTTCGGCTGGCCCGGCATGGGGCGATTGAACTGGGAAGCCATCATGTCGCGCAATTACCCCGTCGTCATGGGGATTGGCATCATCCTGGCCTTTTTCACCCTTTTGGGGAACCTATTGGCGGATATCGCCTACGCCGCGCTGGACCCGAGGATCAAATATGAATGAAAACATTATGCCGGCCCCGACTCCCCGAACCACTTCCCGGCTCCACGTGGTTCTACACCGTTATCCCCTGATCTTCTGGGGCAGTCTCTCCATATTCCTTTTCGCGCTCACGGCTCTTTTGGCCCCCCTGATCTCGCCCTATTCGCCCAATTTTCAAATCTTGTCCGACAGGCTTTTACCCCCCTGCGGGGCCCATCTCCTGGGCACCGATCAATATGGGCGGGATGTGCTGAGCCGAATGATCTACGGTTCCCGAATTTCCCTCTCGGTGGGCATGGTGGCGGTGGCCATTTATGTGGGCCTGGGCACTCTCCTGGGGGCCGTGGCGGGCTATTACGGCGGCTGGATCGATGCCCTCATCATGCGCATGACCGACATTTTTCTATCCATCCCCACCTTTCTGCTCATCCTGATGGTGATTGCCTTCGTGGGCCCGAGCATCCTCAACATCATGGTGGTCATTGGCTTGACCTCCTGGACGGATGTGGCCCGGCTGGTCCGGGGTGAATTCTTGACCCTCCGGGAAAGGGAATTCGTTTTGGCGGCCCGGCTGATGGGCTTGAGCAGTAAAAGAATTATCTTCGTTCATATCCTCCCCAACGCTCTCGGGCCCCTCTGGGTCGTGGCCACCCTGGGGATCGGGGGGGCCATCCTGCTGGAATCCTCCCTCAGTTTCTTGGGGCTCGGGGTTCAGCCTCCCACGGCCAGCTGGGGCAATATGCTCATGGAAGGCAAGGAACACTTAACCGACGCTTGGTGGCTGGTCACCTTTCCGGGTCTTGCCATTTTTACCACCGTTCTGGCCTTTAACCTCCTCGGGGAAGGTTTGCGCGAGGCCACCGACCCGAAACTGCAGGACTCCCGTCAATAAAGGCAACAAAAAACGGCCAACACGAAGCCACAAAGATAGGACTAGGCGAAAACATAAAAACAGTGGTTAAGTCTTGGGATGATCCTTAAAAATCCTTTCTTCGTGGCTTGGTGGCTTTGTGTTGGATTTTGGTGTTCATGAAGGTGGTCTCATGTCGGAAGAGTTTGTCGAAGTCGCCTTTCCCCTTTCCCTCAAGCAAGTATTCAGCTATCGCGTGCCCGAATCCCTGCAGGGTCTCGTGAAGCCCGGCATGCGGGTATCCGTTTCATTTGGACGCCGGCATACGGTGGGCCTAGTCACCCGCCTGACGGCTCAATCCCCTGCGGGGGTCAAGAACATGAAGGCCCTGGAAAGCCTGATGGATACCGATCCCATCCTCACTCCCGATTTGCTGGAATTGGGACGCTGGATTTCCGAATACTATTATTGCTCCCTGGGTGAAGCCCTCTTTACCGCCCTGCCGGGCGGATACCGTAAGAATCCCAAGGCTTTTCTGAAACTCGTTCCCGAGGCGGTGGAAAAATCCACCGAGGTGGAAGCTTTGCTTGAAAAGGTGGGTAAGCTTCGGGGTGTGAACCTGGAAAGCTTGGAAGAGGGAAGGGTTCCTTTGACCCCCCGTACGCGGGCGCTGGCCGAGGCCTTGAAAGAATCGGGATTAGGGCAGGTGAATTATTCAAAAGAATCCAAATCGCTGAAGGTTTCTCAGAAGGCTCCCGCTCGGCCCGAGACCATCCCCAAACTTCATCCGCAACAAGAGGTGGCGGTTCAAACCATCCGCCAGGCTTTGAATTTGGGCACCTTCCAAACCTTTCTCCTTCACGGTGTCACCGGCTCGGGCAAGACCGAGGTTTATCTAAGGGCCATCGCCGAAGTCATTCAAAAAGGCCAGCAGGCCATCGTCCTCATCCCCGAAATCGCCCTCACGCCCCAGACCCTGGAGCGGTTCACCAGCCGTTTCGGGGACAAAGTGGCGTTGCTTCATAGCCGCCTCGCCCAGGGCGAGCGGGCCCGCCAGTGGAGCCGAATGGCGACCGGTGAAGCGCAGGTGGCGGTTGGCGCCCGTTCGGCCCTCTTCGCCCCCGCGCCCCGGCTGGGCTTGATTGTGGTGGATGAGGAACACGAGTCTTCCTACAAGCAGGATGACGTACCCCGTTACCACGCCCGCGACGCGGCCGTGAAAAGAGCCCAGATCACGGGTGCCGTGGCGGTTTTGGGCAGCGCCACCCCCTCGCTCGAAACGGTCCATAACGCCCAAAGCGGCAAGTACCAGAGACTCCACATGCCCGAGCGGGTCAATCAACGCCGCCTTCCCCTGATCCGCCTGGTCGATTTGAAGGAAGAAATCACGAGCCATGGCAGCCGGGAACGCCCGGTTCTCACCCTGGCCCTGGAAACGGCCATCGGAGAAACCCTGGCCAAGGGCGAACAGGCCATTCTTTTTCTCAACCGCCGGGGGTTTCACACCCTGGTGTTGTGTACCAAATGCGGGGCGCAGGTGCAGTGCCCCCATTGTTCCGTCTCGGTGACGTATCACCGGGGGAGCGGTTCGGACCCTAAACCGCTCCTCTGCCATTACTGCGGATGGCAGGGGCCGGTTCCCGCCCGTTGTCAAACTTGCAAGGATGGGGACGTAAAACCCGTGGGCATGGGCACTGAAAAGGTGGAAGAAGAGGTGATGGCCCGCTTTCCCAAGGCCCGGGTGGCCCGCATGGACCTGGATACGACCCGCAAACAGGGAAGCCACGAGAGCCTATTGACCAAGTTCAGAAACCATCAAACCGACATCCTCATTGGCACCCAAATGATCGCCAAGGGACACGATTTTCCGGGGGTCACCCTGGTGGGGGTGATTGGCGCCGATGTGGGGCTGGCCCTGCCGGATTTCAGGTCGTCCGAAAGGGTGTTTCAATTGATGGTGCAGGTGGCGGGCCGGGCCGGAAGGGCTGAGAAAGAAGGATTCATTTATCTTCAAACCTTCAACCCGGGCCATCCGGCCCTCCGGGCCGCCATGGGCCACGATACCGAAACCTTTTGGAACGCCGAACTGGAAATGCGCAAGGCCCTGGATTATCCCCCCTTCTCGAAACTGGGTTTAATCGTCTACCGATCGAAGGACGAAAAAAAGGCGTTGCTGGCGGTGACCAAGGCTGCGGAAATCATGAGGAGGGAAGCCTCCCAGGCGGGGGTTGAGGTGTGGGGACCCGCCCCGGCCCCCTTTTCCAAACTGAGGGGGCAATACCGTTTCCAGATCCTCCTGAAGGCCAAGACCCCCGCGCCCCTGCGCCGCTTGTTGATTTATGTGGATGAGAAGATGGAAACCCCTTCCGGTGTCAACCGCGCGGTCGACCTCGACCCCCAGAGCATGTTGTAAACGAAAGCCAACACAAAGCCACGAAGACACAAAGAGGGATTTGTGAAGTGAAAGGCCAACTGTGAATTTTTTAGATAAAATTAAACATTGCAAAGAATTTCACTTTGTCTTGGCCGTTCTTAGTGACTTACTGTCTTCGTGTTGGCTGTGGATGGGGTGTTTCTCGTGAGACATGAACCTATCGATAAAGAAATCACCCTCGTTGCCCACATCTCAAATAAGAGCTCGCAGAACCTGTTGAAATTCCTGGTGAGCCGTTTCAAGTACCTCGACGAAGTGGAATGGAAACAGCGCATCCTCGACGGCAAGGTGAAGGTGAATGGCCGCGAGGCTTCTGAAGGCCAGCCTTTGCGGGCCGGGGACGAGGTGGCTTACACGACCAATGCCTGGGAAGAACCGGCGGTCAATACCAACTACCGCATCGTGTATGAGGATGAATCGCTCCTGGCGGTTTCCAAACCTTCCCCCCTTCCCGTGCACGCCATCGGGGCCTATTTTCGAAACAGTCTCACCCATCTTTTGAAGCGGGATCGGCCCGAGGCGGAAAACTATCACCTGGCCCACCGGCTGGATTCGGAAACCAGCGGGCTTCTCCTTCTGGCCAAGGATACCGACACCCTGCGTAAGATCCAGAAAGACTGGAACGACAATATTCAGAAATCCTACCGGGCCATCGTGTTCGGGGCTTTCCCAAAGGGCCAGACCAAGGTGGACGCGCCCATCGGCCCCAAGGTGGGGAGTGAGGTGAGAATGAAACTAGCAGTTGTCCCAAGGGAATATAGTAAGAAGACAACTGCGTATTGCGAGCGAAGCAAAGCAATCTCTGTTGGAAATGGCGACGCCATTTCGGGCGATCGAAATGAAGCAATCCCGCTTCCTTCAAAGGAAGCGAAAGAATCAATCACCTTATTCACGGGCTTGGAAACGAGGCATGGCCACCGAAGCCGCCTGTCTCCTGAAGCTTTAGCGAAGGGAGACGGCGTAGGTGGGAATAAATTCTCCCTCGTCGAAGCCCAGCCCCTTACGGGCCGCACCCATCAGATCCGGGTGCATCTGGAACATCTGGGGTTTCCCATAGTGGGCGACAAACTTTATTCGGGCGACGATGAGACTTTCCTCCACTTCTATGAATATGATTGGGATGATTGGCTGAAGGAAAGAGTGATCCTTCCCCGAACAGCCCTGCACGCTTTTCGTTTGGAATTTATTCATCCCCATACGGGTCGTTCGGTCGTTTTGGAGGACCCTCTGCACGAGGATATGGCCCGTTTTTGGGGTTCGTTGGGTGAGGTCTCCAGAGGGTCCTGAGACCCTCGAAAAGCTTCTATTTCATAATGTTTTTTACTAAAATGCCGTCCCTGCTCGTTGTTGTTTCCGGCCCTCCTTGCCCGAGTGGCGAAATTGGCAGACGCAATAGACTCAAAATCTATCGAGAGCAATCTCATGTCGGTTCAAGTCCGACCTCGGGCACCAATTTTTTTCTCTTAGAATTTTTTGGGAAAACCTTAAAAATCATTGTTCCTAGCGCAATTTAGAGGCTTCCGACTTTTAAAATTTTAAGTCGGGAGCCTTAATTGTTTGTGGCGGTCAGTGGCAGTTAGGGGCGGTCGAAACCGGCAAAAACCGACTACATAAGACTCCTATAAGACTCCGGAAGGCACCCAAAAGTCTATTGCGTCTCCCCCGGTTTTAACTGTGAACGATAGAGTAGAAGTCTATTGCGCTCTCGATCTTTTTTGTTTTCACCCGGAAAATAAAAAGTCTATTGCGTCCCCTGCTTGTTTCGCCTTGCAACATTCCTCTAACTGAATAAATCTAAGGTGGCTTGGAACGATTCATTCAGCGGGGAAGCGTGGAATAATGTTTAGGAATTTTTTTAAAGCGGTTGAGATGCACACCCCTCCTGTCTTAGGCGGATTTGGGGTCTATTCGGGCCTTAAATTCACCCTAGAGGTTCTAGGGGTCATTTCCCCATCCGTCACCCCCTTTGACACGGTTGCAGCCCTTTCCGTTGGTTTTCTCTACCTTTTTGAGAAGCATGTCCGAATGAACCACGTATTAGCCTTAGCCCCTGCCGTTATAGCCCTAGCCTTTTGCCATGACTTTTTCGGGGTGTTTCTGGGAACGGAAGGGTTTA
>CAZGKT010000020.1:0-54596 GCA_964525605.1 uncultured bacterium | reverse complement strand
AAATCATCGTTTTCAATTCCTCCGTGATTTTCCCCGAATAGATCAGGATGGGTTTCTTCGAAAGGATGGGGTTGTTCTTTAAATGCTGGAGAAAGGTATGTCCGTCCATTCCGGGCATTTCCAGGTCGGTGATGATCATATCCACTTTCTTTCGGGTCATCTCGGCGAGGGCTTCTTTTCCATCCCCCGCTTCCCGAACGATATCCCCCGGATATTCCTTTTCCAGGGCGCGCCGAAGAATGCCCCTCAAGGTGGGAGAATCCTCAATCACCAGGAATTGTCGGGTTTCTTTCTTCAAATTCCGGTTCGCCTCCCCCTCCTCTCCGGGGGCCAAAGGCTCCAGCCCCTCCAGAAAACGGGATACCTGATCCATGAGATCCTTCCGGTTCTTCTTTTGGACATGGGCGTGGGGGCGGTTTTCGGGCAGTTCCGCGGGCTTTTCCCCGGGGAGGGCGGTGGCATAAAACACCACGGGCATCCGCCCCGTCAGTAGTTTCTGAAAAAATTCATCCGACCGCGCTTGGCTCGACAGGGGCCAATCGGTCACCACCAAATCAAGATCCATGGCTTCCATATGGCGAAGGGCCTCCACGGCGTCCGAGGCCTGGAAAACCTCCAGATCCATCAATTCAAACCTCAAGGCGGTCCCTTCGCGGTTCCGCTCGTCCGAATCCACCAGTAATAGTTTCCTGTTTTTCACGTGATCTCCCTTTCCCCCCCTACCCCGCGATCATCAACACTTTTTCAACCACTTCCTGTAATAAACCGGCATGGAACGGCTTGCGGATGAATTCCTTGACGCCCTTTTGCGCCAGGGAATGGAGAACCGCCTGGTCCCCTTCCGAGCTGACCACGATCACCGGAATGGGCGCCAGCATGGGCTGGCGGGACATCTCGTCGATCATTTCCACGCCCGTCATATCCGGCATGTTGAGATCCGCCAGAACCAGATCCACCCAGTGGTCCCGCATCCGGTCCAGCCCTTCCCGTCCGTTCCCCGCTTCCCAAAGATCCCCCAGGGGAAGCTTGGTCGCTTCCAGGGTCCGCTTCATGAAACCCCGCATGGTCGACGAATCATCCACGATCAAAATATTGATGGCCATGGCGTCTCCTTTCTTTCCAATTAATGAACCGCCGCTTTTTCACCCGCCGCTTTTCCTATCGCCGACACGGCCCCCCGGGGGGAATTCCAAACCGGCCAGGGAAACCGCAGAACTTTTTTCCTGGCCGGCAGGCTTTTTTCCGCGCGGCGTTCCCGGCCCGCGCCCTCGACGATATTCACCAGGTCTTTCACGATCGTCTTCAACCCCGCGGCCTGCCGGGCCATTTCCTCGCTGGCGCTGGCGGTTTCCTTGGCGTTGACGTTGTTGTTTTGGGTGACATCCTGGAGTTTTCTCATCTTGACGCCGATTTCCGAAATCCCCTGGGTTTGGTGTTGGCTCGTCGTCTCAATCTCGGTGAGCAGATCCGCCACCCGGCGCGTCTGGTCGATCATTTCCTTGAAGGCCTCGCCCAGGGCCTCCGTGACGTCCATTCCGGAGGAAGCCCGCCGGGCGTTGTCCTCGATCATGAGGGAAGTTTCCTTGGCGGCCAGCGCGCACCGCTGGGCCAGGTTGCGAACCTCCTCGGCCACCACCGCGAAACCCTTTCCGTGTTCTCCGGCCCGGGCCGCTTCCACCGAGGCGTTCAGGGAAAGGATGTTGGTTTGAAGGGCGATTTCCTCGATGGATTTCACGATGCGCGATATTTTCTCCGCGCTCTCGTTGACCGTTTTCATGGCGGTCAGTGTGTTTTCCATCGACTGGTTGGACTTGATCATGGTGGATTGGGTCTGACCCATCAGCCGGCTGGCCCGGGTGGCCCCGTCCGCGTTCTTGTCCGTCATGCCGGCCATGGAGCCCAGCGACTCGCTCGTTTGCTGGAGGTTCAGGGCCGATTCGGCCGCCCCCTTGGCCTGTTGGGTGCTGGCCCCCGAAACCTTCTCCGAAACGGTGGAAACCTGCCCCGCGCTTTCCACCAGCTTCCCGGCGATGTCGGTGAATTTCCGGCTGACCCCGAAGGCCACCATCAGCCCGATGCCCATGCCCAGCCCCAGGCTGACGGCCGCCACCAGCACCATCAGGAGGAAGGTTTGGTTGTAGCTTTTCTCCGCCCCCTGGACGATCTTTTGCGAGTTTTTCCATTTCAAATCGATCAGCTTGTTCATGGTCTGCACGATCGGGTCGATCACGGGATAGAGGTTGCTGGCGGCCAGCATTTCCAGGATTTTGGTGTTCTTGGTCTCAAAAGCCTCCCGCAGCTGCATCAGGAACAACTTATTGTCGTTCATGGTCGCGTTGACGACGATCTGGAGCGTTTTTTCCTCGCTGCTGACGTCCTGGTAGGCCAGGTAGGCTTTCCAGTTGTCGTCGATGGTCTTAAGCGAATCTTCCAGCTGTTGACGGCCTTCTTCCCAACTGCCCCCGGCCCGGGTTTTTTCCACCGCGCCCACCACACCCACCACATAGGCGTCGGAAACTTTTTTCAGATTGTCCAGGGGGAAACTGCTGCTGTAAACCTTGCCGAGGTTGTTGGACATGTCCTTGGAGACCTGCAGGCCCATGACGGCCTCCACCAGCAGGGCCACCGCCAGAATGGCGACGCTCAGGAACAAACGGTTTTTCAGGCTCATCGTTTCGAACATAAAAGCTCCTTAGTTTTTCTTTACCGGACCCTAGGCCCGGACCGGCTCGGGGAAACCGTTCAGGGGTTTTCCCCTTGCCTGGCTCGCGATCAATCGGTCCATTTGAATGAGGTGAAAGGTTCCTCCCGCCGGGTCCTTTCCCCTTCCCGCAAGAAAGGGGATAAAGGTTCCGTCCTCCACGGACGGGATGGGCATGATCCCATCCGGTGAAACCTTCGCGAATCCCACGACCCGCTCGACGTAAAACCCGGCTAAAATCGGCTTGGGGCCGGGCAGGGCCACCACCACAAACCCGCCGGCCCGGGCGCTTTCCGGCGGGGAAAACCCCAGGAAACCGGCCAGGTCGACGACGGGAACGATTTTTCCGTGAACCTGGGCGGCCCCGATCAGGAAGCCGGACGACCGGGGCACCTCCGTCATGACCGTGCGGTTGGCCACTTCCCCCAGAAAACGCGCCTCGAAACCGAAGGTTTCACCCCCCAGGTGAAAAAGCAGATAGGTATGGGGCAGGAGGGGTTCCGCGGAATTCATGAGGCCCTTTTTCCGGGAAGGGCCCCATCCCGCAGGAAGGATTGGATATCCAGGATCAGGCAAACCCTCCCGTCGCCCAGAAGCGCCCCGCCGTTGACTCCCGGCAGGCCCTCCATGAGCCCTTCCAAACCCCGCAGGACCACTTCCCGTTTGCCGATGATTTCATCCACGCCCAATAAAACCTGCCGGTCCCCCTCGCCCAGCCAGATGCCCACGCTCTGGCGCCGCGGATCGGGAACCCCCCCCAACCATTCGGCCAGATCGACCGTCGGGGCGGGCGAACCGCCCAACGGAGGATTTTCACCCCCCTCCGCCGTCCCTTCGTTCTGGAAACGGTTGATCTGATTGAGGGGAAGGAGATATAAGCCCCTTCCCGCCCGAACCAGGACCCCTTCCATCAGGGCCAGGGTCAAGGGTATGCGAAGGGTGAACAGGCATCCCTTGCCCGGCTTGCTGGCCACCTGGACGGTCCCCTTCAGGGTTTGAATGCGTTTCCGCACCACATCCAGGCCAATTCCCCGGCCGGAAACCGAGGTGGCTTCCTCCTGGGTGGTAAATCCGGGATGGAAAATGAATTCGTGGAGACGGGAGGGTTCCGCGATTTCGTTTTCTCCCAGCCAGCCCAGGGTTCGGGCCTTGTCCCTGATCTTGTCCAGGTTCAACCCCCGGCCGTCATCGCGCAGGGTCAGGGTGAAGGTCCCTCCCTGGTGCCAGGCTTTCACCTTCAGGGTTCCATATTCGCTTTTCCCCCCCTGCGCGCGT
The DNA here is from genome assembly GCA_964525605.1 of uncultured bacterium. Classification (GTDB taxonomy): domain Bacteria; phylum Oederibacteriota; class Muellerivitia; order Muellerivitales; family Muellerivitaceae; genus CAVTWJ01. The sequence continues at coordinate 50,620 of CAZGKT010000020.1, read as the reverse complement.
TCGGAAGGGGTTTCCAACCCGTGGTCCACCGCATTGCGGAGTAGATGCAGGACCGCTTCCCACAATTCATCCACCAGGCGTTTGTCCAGTTCGGTGTGCCCGCCTTCCATTTGCAGTTGAAGGGGTTTCCCGGTTTTTCTTGAAAGATCCCTCGCCACCCGGCCGATGCGCGTGAAGAGGGGCTGGACCGGAACCATCCGGAGGGACAAAACCTGGTCCTGCAGGCGGCGGGCGGTTTTTCCCATTCCCTGAATCCATTCGTTCAGGGTCGGATCGACCCCGTTTTCCTGGGCCCAATTCCGCAGGCTTGTGTGGTAAACCGACCATTCCTCGATGCTTTCCATCAGCCTGTCCATTTTTTCCACGCCCACGAGGATGGTCGAGTCCTGATCTTCCGGGACCGCATTTGATGGGACGCTTTCCAGGGCCGGTTTCGGAGAAGTCCCGGCGGCCAAGGGCGGGGTTTCCACCCGCAAGGTGGGAAGGGGACATAGTTCAATCACGCCCCGGGGAAGGCCTTCCTGGATTTTTTGGACTTGGAGGCGGAAAAGATCCACGGCTTTCAACAGGGAGCCCACCTGGGGACCGGTGGGTTTCCCCGGGGCCCCGCGCTTAAAGGGTTCCAGCAAATTCTCGGCCTGGTGGGAAAGGTCCGACATGCCCTGGAAACCCAGATACCCGAAAAGGCTTTTGAGCGTGTGGAAGGGCCGGTAGAGGGCGATGGGGTCCCAGGCTCCGGATTGCTCCAGATGAAGCAGTCCCGTCTCGAGGGCGTCGAAATAAGGCGGCACCTCCTGGAGGAATTCGACGAAACCCGGCCGGTCCCCTTCCTTGACGGCCAGGGTCGCCGGGCCCCCTTCCTTCGGCGCGGCAACGGGAAAAGCGGACGATTCGACGTCAAAAAAGAAAACATCCGAGCCGGGGACCCTGGGTTGGGTTTTCTGGGTTTCATCTTTCTCCAAATGCCGTCCGGCATCCAACAGGCCCTGAAGAATCCTTTCCAATCCTTGATGGGGAGGCCGTCCGTTCCGCAGTCCCCGGAGGATCTGGGATGACTGGAGGACCAATGCGGCCGCCCAGGGCCCTCCCTGTTTCCGGGCCAGGGCGGTCCATTGGTCGAATAGTTCGGCCAGTTCCAACACTTCTTCCAAACGATGGGGATCGGTCTTCACCGCGAAAGCGGAAAGGCGCGACAGATTTTCGGACAGGAGTACGGCGTCGGGTTTCGGGGCCGGATCGTTCAATTCAATCCCCCGACTTCAACCGGCGGGGCCGGATCGATCCAAAGCTGAACGTTCAAAGGGAACTCCTGGATCGCCACGGTCATCATGGCCTCCGGTGGACGGGAAGGCAGGTCTTGCGGGGTAAGCTCGAAGGGAAGGAAATGACGGAAAGCCACCCGGTCGGAGTTTCGGATCTTGTTCATGATGTGGCCGCAAAACATGTTCACGAATTCGTTGAACGCGTCCTCACCGGCGGCCATGGAAGGGTTCGAGAGTGAACGGGAAAGAAGGAAGCCGAGTTCCTGATAACTTTCGATGAGGATGAGGCCCTGGTATTGGCCCGTCAGCCGGACGGCCCGGGTTAAATTAAATTTTTTCTTAAAGCCGGATTCCAAGGGACAGGCGTGGATGAAGAGGTTGGGCCAAAACCAAAGGATATTTTCCAGCGCCGCATAGAGATCCGACTTTTCCGGAATCCTAATATCGTTTTTATCGGTGATGGGATTTTGATTCAAATTCATGTGGCTTTCCATGCATCCCTCCCCTTAAGCAAAATCTATCGGTCAAGCCGAAGAATTAAATCAAATCAGCGGATGGGCTATGTTCATGGGATGAAACTGCTATGTTAATTACTCGTTAGAAGAATTTCGTTTGTCAAATAACTGAGTGGTTGCGAAAAGTAAATTACATACTATTTACAAACTGATTCCCTGGACTGGGGGGGCGGGCGGTAGCATAGAAAAACTTTCAGAACTAATTATTTGACGTAACTTAAAATCAAACCCTCGCCCCTTGGGGGAGAGGGTAGGGTGAGGGGTGGTCAATAGTTTTGAATTCACCCTCATCCCGACCTTCTCCCCTCAAGGGAGAAGGTGAAAACACCCACAAGTGCTTTTTTTCTTGGCACTGACGCCAAGTGCATCGTTTTGAAAATATTTAAATCTATATTAGGTGACGACCGAGGAGCCCCGATGACCCATCCCCTGCCTGCCCAACCCCGCACTCCCCCCAGTGCGTTGATGCTGAAAGAGGTTTTCGCGCGCGTGATGGAGGATTGGGCCGAACTCATCACCCAAGAGACCGATCTTCCCCACCCCACGCCTCCCGGAGGGGCGATCGAACGAGCCGTGTGTTTGTCGGGTACGGGGAATTATCACTTGGTCTTGAGGGTTCCCCGGGAATTCGGACTGATCATGGGCCGGATATTCAACCCGGGAGCGGATGACGTGAACCCCGGCGACGCTTTAGGAGAGGTTACCAGCATGTATTGCGGCCACCTGAAGGACGCCCTGTGGGGCTCCGGCGCTTCCTCGGCGCCCTTTTTGCCGGTGGAAAGCACACCCCAGCATTGGCCATCCCCGATCCCCGACCTTTCCTGCTACTTGAGGATCGGGGCCTTTCCGGTGGAGATCCTGTTCTGGGATCTGTCGTCGCCCATCCCGGTCTAAGGGGCGGTCGCCCCGATTCGAGAATTTCCAGAAACTTTTTCCGAACTATGAACTTGGCCAACTTATCACGGCAAACCCTCTCCCCCTGAGGGAGAGGGCTGGGTGAGGGGTGTTTTTTTCAGGTATTCCCCCTCATACCGATCTCAAAACATCATTTTTATTTGATCGGCACATTCCGACCTTCTCCCTCGAGGGGAGAAGGCGAAAGTCAGAAAACCATAGCTTGTTAAAATTGGGGTGTTTCAAAGCTTTTGTTTCTAACTTTTCTCAGCTCACTCCGACGAGGGTCATGAAAGGCTGGAAGGCCTTGAAAGTATTGCGTTCCAGTTTCGCGTGATAGACCGCCGTGTCGGCTTTTTGAATGAGGCCTTCCATATTCGTCCCGTCGGCGGGATACAGGCTGGAACCGATACTGCAGGTGATCTTCAGTTCATGACCGTCAAGCTGGATCGGTTCCGATAAGTTATCGAATATTTTACGCACGACCAGATCCACGTCCGTTTGCTTCGAGACATGGGTCAGGATGACGGTAAATTCATCCCCGCCCAGGCGGGCCACCGTATCCCCTTCCCTCAGGCTTTTATTCAAACGCTGGGCGACGATTTGAAGCAGGGCGTCCCCCTGGGGATGGCCATAGGTGTCGTTCACCTTTTTAAAATGATCCAGGTCGAGGAACAGAACCGCGAGAAATAGGTCGCTCCGTTGGGCGTTGTGGAGGGATTGGCGGAGGCGGTCGTAGAACAGAAGGCGGTTCGGCAGTCCGGTCAAGGTGTCGTGATGGGCCAGGTGGTAAAGCTGGGCTTGCTTGCGGGCGGTCATTTCTTTCATGAGCCGGTGTCCGGTGCCGATCCCCAGGTATTTCCCGTCCTGGGTAATGATAAAACCCTCGTAAAGGTATTTTTCTTCCTCATCCGCGATGATCGCGCTCAGGTCGTCCAGGCTGACAGAAGCTTCGATGACGAGGGGAAAATGTTCCATGATGTTTGAGATGGGTTTGCGTTCGTAGATTTCACGGAAAAACCTTCTGGAAAACCGGTCGATCAGGCCGTAGCGGTTCACGAGACCCATCGGTTCATCCTGATGGACCACCGCGACCGATTGGAGGGATTTATCCCGTGAGAAGAGATGGTAAACCTCTTCACAGGGGGTGGAGGGAGAAACCGGGTCCACCGGCACCAGAAGCCTTTGGATAAAACTTTTCACCGTGGGGGATGGAGGTAAGTGGGCGGGGATCACGGAGGAAAGAGGATGGGAATCCATGGTTGCCCTTTCCGTCAACAAACTGAAATCATCCTAGGAGGTTCCGCGAGCGATGTGTTTCCATCATGTAAAAAAGCATGTTAAATTTCGGGCATTCCCCGCCACACGAAAACCGTCCTTTTTTATCGAAAAAGTCATGCGGGCTGTCGGAGGGTCTGGGTGTCGATATCCAGACAAAGGATGTAGGGGTTTTCCTGATGGTTTTTGAACAGGGAGGAAAGGGTGACGCAGTTGTTGCCCGAAGTCATGGAAAGATAAGGCTCGGTGAGGAAGCTGTTTTTATTCATCCCCGCCTCCAGAAGGTAGTAGCAATAGTCCTTGGCCGTATGGTCCGTCCCGAGGGGAGAGGGATGAAACAGCCGGTGGTTTCGTTTTTCACCCTGGCCCGGCTGGAGCACGCTTTCCGTCACCTGTAACCCGGCCCCATCCAGAACGTAAAAACACTCCACTAAAGGATACCGGACCAGCATTTTCTGGAGGAAGGGCCCAAATTGCTCCTCGGGCTGGGAGGCCAGCTCGGCCTGGATCTCCAGGAGGATGGATAAGAACCGGCTCATATTGCGCCGTTTGATGCTGACATTTTCGAGCGAACGGGCTTTGTGGTCCCGCACCACTTCCTTCACCTTTTCAAGGGTACTCGCCGGGTCCAAATCGGAGGGCCGCTGGGGGCGGGAAAAATAAAAACCCTGGATCATGTCCACGTCCATTTCCATCAGCACCCGGGCTTCCTCGGCGGTTTCAACGCCCTCGGCGATCAACACGGTGCCAAGCCGGCGCCCCATGCGCACCAGGGACTTCACAATTTCCCGTTTATAAAAATCATCCTCCAGATGCGTCACCAGGTACCGGTCGATCTTGAGGATGTCGGGTTTGATCAGGGGGATACGGTTGAGGTTGGAATGGCCCGCGCCCACGTCGTCCAGGGCGATCAAGAAACCGTAACCCCGCAAGATTTCCACGAACCGCTGGAGTTCCTTCAAGTCCTCGATCCGGTATTCGACGATCTCAATGGCCACGCTGGCGGGGTTTAATCCCATTTGGGCCATTTCATGGCGCAGATGGCCCGAGCCGACCAGCCCCATCTTCAACACCGACTCGTCCAGGTTCAGGGAAAGGATGTAATCCGGATTCTGGTAATGGATCGTTCGGAACGCTTCCATGATTTTCTTCCGGCACAAAAGGTCGAGCTCGACTTCAAGATCTTGGAGGGCCGCCTGATGGAAAAGATCGTAGGGGGATATCAGTCGGCGATTTCCGGGGCTGATCCCCCGGGAGAGTCCCTCGAGGCCCACGATGCGTTGGCGCTTCATGGAAACGAGAGGCTGAAAATGGGCCTCGACCCACTCGCCCTCGAGAATTTCTTTCAGGTTGAAATTCGCCGGGTCCGTCTTGTTGGCGATGGTTGATTCCATGGCGCGCCTCCTCCCCCGAAAGTGGAAAGATTGTTGTAGGGGAGATTTAGTAAAGCAAGGAATCCAAAAAAATGCCATCGCCGCACTTGAATACTATGTTAATTATGTTGGCGACAGAAGTTGGGCAAACTTTCGCAACTTTTTTGTCGTGGTCTCCGTTTTCCACGATAGCCCTCACGAGCCTGGATGATCCCGTCTGTTCATTCGCGCAAAGATCAATGGGGGCAGAGATTGATTTCAACCGTGATGTGCGAGATTTCCTCATGCCGGGCCAAAGCGGCTTTCACCGCCTGGGGGGTCATGCTTTTATCGTCGGTCACCAGGCTCAGGACGCAGGAATAATTTTCTTTCCCCACCCGCCAGACATGCAGATCCGAGATGCGGGTGGATTGGGACCACTCGGGGTGTTGTTCGATGACCTCCCGAATCTCGGCCACCACCGGCCTATCCATTTCGCGGTCCAGGAGCACCTTTCCGGTTTCCCGGATCAGCCCCCATGCCCAAAGCGACACCACACCGGCCCCGACGATGCCCATGACCGGGTCGAGCCAAACCCAGCCGAGGTACAACCCGCCGGTGAGGGCCAGCACCGCCAAAACCGAGGTGGCGGCGTCCACGGCCACGTGGATATAGGCTGATTTGAGATTCAAGTCGTGGTGGGACTCGTCCCCCTGCCCATGGTCGTGATCATGGGAATGCCCGTGGTGGGCCTTTCCCAAAATAAGGGCGCAGACGATATTCACCGTCAGGCCCACCAGGGCAATCGGGATGGCCTGGGTGAAACGGATGGTCTTGGGCGCGAGGAGGTTGCCGATGGAACCCCAAACCATTATGGCGGCGATGACCATGAGAAGGACCGCGCTCGTGTAGCCCGCCAAGACTTCGATTTTCCAGGTGCCGAAAGCGAACCGGCCATCCGCGGCCCGGCGCCGGGCCTGGGCATAGGCCAGGGCGCTCAAGCCGATGGCCAGGGTGTGGGAGCTCATATGCCAGCCGTCGGCCAGGAGGGCCATGGAATTCAATAGCCAACCCGCCAAGATCTCCACCACCATCATGGCGGCCGTGATAGCGGCCACGACGCGGGTGCTGTTTTCGGCGCTCGTATCCTGGCCGGTGAATACGTGACTGTGGGTCCAGGCGCTCAAGTTTTCGCTGTGCATCTTCCCTCCTGTTTAGGACACCTCAAACAATATCCGAAGCCTGGTTTTTGAATCAATCGGCACATTATCTTTGTAGGCGGGTTTGAATTGCCATTTGGAGGCGGTCTTCAGGGCGATGGCGTCCAATTCGTCATTACCGCTGGAATCCAAAAGACGGGGAGTCACCGCCCCCTGGGCCGTGATGAGAAACTCAATGACCACGCTGGTTTTTAAATTCTGGTCTCTCAGGTAATTGGGGATCACCGGTACGGGAGCGTAAAAAGCCACGGGCCCATGGGTGGGCCCTAAGGAGGGGCCCGCCTCCACCTGGTTTTGCGGTTCGGCGGTTTTGGGGGTCTCCTTTTTTTCGACTTTCTTTTGGTGGTTTTCTTTGCGGCTGAAGATCACTTCATCCTCATCCTTGACCGCCTGCGCCCCGGTCAAATGCGCGTTGGCGGGTAACTGAATGATCTGGGCCTCGACATAATCCGTGGAGTTAAAGGGGTTTCTTAAGAAAGGAAGATGCCCCAAGCCGATCCCCAAGAAAAACAAAGCTTCCAGAAGCACCGCCACTGCGGCGGCGGTCCGAAGCCTTTTGGCGTCCTGGTCCAAACTTGATGTGTCTTCTAGTTGAAGCATTTTTGTTTTCCTAATTTTCCAAGGTTGTCATTGCGAGCCGCCCCTTGGGGCGCTGGCCGCCGTATAGGCGAACGTTTACGAGGAAGCAATCCCAGTTTGAATAAGACATTTTCAACCAACACGAAAGGCGAACTGAGATTGCTACGTCGGCAACCATCCCGATTGGGATGCCTCCTCGCAATGACAGATCAAAAAATATATCGTTATTTATCTTTATCCGCCTCGGCCACGAGGGCGAACCGGCGCACTCCCACTTCCTTGGCTTTATTCATGGCTTCCACCACCTGGCCGTAGCCCACGCCCTCATCCGCGTTGATGATCACCACGTCCTGGGGGTTGGCCTGCATCTGGTAAGCTAGTTGGCTTCCCAGGGTGTCCAGTGTCACCGCGGTCTTGTTGATCAAGAGGGACCCGTCCTTCTTGACGGTCAAGATAATATTTTGCTTCATGTTCTCGGCCTTGCCGGACATCTTGGGTAGTAAAACTTTCACGCTGTTGATGCGGGTCATGGCCAGGGATGTCACCATGAAGAACACCAGCAGGAAAAAGATGACGTCGATCATGGGAATAATCTCGATGCGGACCCTCTTGAGCGGCCTTTGGCGTATCTGCATCAGGACACCTCCCGGCAACATCCAACACATGCCGGCCTTCTATGAAAACTTTTAATGAGGCCGGTATTGTCCCGTATTCCTTTGCTCCATAGGAGCAAAGGGGGACAAAGCCACAAAGACACTAAGGACAACTTGTTTAGGAACGTCGTTAAAACCAGTGAAACCAATTCTTTGTCTTTCTTTGTGCCTTCGTGTCTTCGTGTTTGCATTTTTTGTAATAGCTTCATCATTTTTTCCTTTCCGAGGCCATGCGGGCTTCGATCAGGCGGGAGGCGGCGGATTCCATTTCGTAGATGAAGTTTTTGATCAGGGTGTTGTAGTAGTTGTGCGCGATCACGCAAACCAGCGCGATGACCAGCCCGGTAGCGGTGGCGATGAGGGCTTCGGCGATTCCGCCGGTGATGGAATAGGGGTCATCCACCCCGCTCTGGGTGAGGACCTTGAAGGAACCCATCATTCCGATAATGGTCCCCAGAAGACCCATCAGGGGCGCGATGGTGATGGTGGTGTCGAGGATATGGATATATTTTTCCAGGCGGGGCACCCAGCTTTCGCCCGCGTTCTTCATGGCGATTTCCATTTCTTCCGTGGAGTTCTTGAAATGCTCCAACCCGGCCTTCAAAACCGCCGCCACCGGGATCATTTTACCTTCGCAGGCCTGGATGGCATCCGCCACCTTGCCGGCCTGGGCCTTCTCCAGTACCCCGTTGATGAAACCCGGGGGGGTCTTAAATCGTTTGGAATAGGCCTTCCACCGCTCTAGGATCACCGTCAGGGCGATCAACGACGATATAAGAAGCGGGATCATCATGAACCCGCCTCGGAATATAAATGTAAAGCCTTCTAAAAATCCGCTCATTGTTTTTACCTTTCACTAAAAAAAATTTCACCGCGAAGACGCGGAGAAAGACCAAACGCCGAAGATTGTAAAAGCAAAAAAACTTTAAACCTTTGACGGCATTTGTCTTTCCAGGCGTCCTTCGCGTCTCCGCGGTGAATCTGCCGATTCTTTCCCTTAAATCTCCTTGGCCAAATGGAAAATGAACTCGCGTCCATTTTCGTAATGGTTTCCGTTGTACCCGTTGTCGATGAATATGACGTAGGGGTTGTCGAAAACATTCAACACATCCAGGCTTGCTTTCATTCCGGCAAGACCGCTGTCTTTCTTGAACGCGTAACCTAAGGTCAGGTCCGCGGTAAAGTGCGACGGAAGCCTTAAGGAATTGTTCGGGCCGGTACTCAATCCGCCGCCGAACAAGCCTTCCGCCGTGATCCAGACATCTCCCGGGTTATAGGTCAACCCTCCGTTGGCGGTGTGGATCTGGCAATGGTCCAGGAACTGGTAAACGCCCGGTTCAAAGTTCGTTCCCGCGGGAAAAGCGAAAAGCCCGCCGCTGATTCCCTGCCCTTCGGCAATCTCATAGGAATAGTTCGCGAATTCCGACCAGTCCTTGTCGATCTTGCCCCGCATGGAAAATTCCACGCCATAGGCGTAGCCGGTGGCGAAGTTGTAGGGCTGGGCGATGGCCGTATTCAACAGCTGGGTCTCGTCCAGCATGTTCGTCGCGAATTTGTAGTAGGTGTTGAGGGTGAAGAGCTGTTCCCCCGCCTGCTGGGCCAACCCCGCCTCAAAATAATCGTCCTTCTCGGCCTTGATGTCATAGGGGGCCAATTGGTTCCCCTGACCCAGGTTGACGAAGGTGTCCCGGAGATCTTCCGCCGGGGCCGGCATGAAAAGTTTGCCGTAGAAGACGTGGAACTTGGTGGATTCGGTGGGAAGAAGGCTGATTCCGACACGGGGTCCCCAATTGCTGTCGGTGGAAGTGGTATCAGGAAAAACGAATTGGGTGGCATCAAAACGTATACCCCCGTTCACCACCAGCCACTTGGCCAGGGTGAGTTCGTCCTGAACATAAATCCCCTCCTGATAACCGGTGTCCGTGGCGTCGTCGGAACTGGCCGTCGTGCTGGGGCCGCTTCCCGAATTCGCGACTTCCATGACGGACACGGGGCCGGAAGACTGGGTCAGGAGCACTTGACCCCCGGCCTTGATCAGATTGTTGGAATCGGCGTGCCAGGTGTAGTCCACCTGAGCCCCGTAATTGTCGCTCGTGCGGTTTTCCGAAAAGGAAGATTCGGTGATATTCCCCAACAGGCCCGCCAGGGCGTCATCCTGCGCGGCCGCCAAGTCGCTGGAGGGATCGTTGGTGAAGGTCAGGTTGGACTCCTTCCAGTAGGGCGCTATTTGAATGAAGGAGTTTTCGTCGAACGTATGCTTCCAGGCGAATTCGACGTACTTATTCGCTTCCGACTGGGTGTCGTTCGTCGTGGAGGGTACATAGTTGAAAGGACCATTCCCGAAGGTGTCCTTTAAGCCCTGGAAATAGGCGAAGTTGGAGCCCCCCGGATCGAAGGAACTGTCGTAATCGGGGATCTGGTAAAACTTGTTTTCACTGAAAGCCACCAGTACCAGTTTGTTCAGATTGTCCGCGACATAGTCGAGTTTCAGGAAACCGTCCGAACCGTAGCTCTTGTCGTGGATGGCCTGTTCACTTCCGCCGTTCTGATCGTTGTTGATATCGGCGGGGGCCGGTGTATCCAATCCCCTGTCGGTCGAAAAGGCGTTGGCCGAAAGGAAATAATGGAGCGCGCCGGACGTGTCGGAGCCGCCGTAATTGGCGTAAGTCGTCGTTTGGTTGTAAGACCCGTAATCCAAACCGATTTCCCCGCCCGGTTCCGTAGAGCCCGACTTGGTCACGATGTTGACCACACCGGCCATGCGGGTTCCGAACTCGGGAGCCAGTCCGCCGGTCAAAATTTCCATATGGTCGATGTTGACCGGGGTGAAAGCTTCCCCGAATGAACCGCCGACCGAATCGGGTAGTTGGATACCGTCAATTTGATACTGCAAATTGGCGTGATTGCCCCGGGTAAAGACCTGGCCGAAATCCCCCTCCACGAAACCGGCGGTGGTGGTGTAAAGGAGCTTGGGCAAACTGGTGGTGGCCCCCTCCGGAAGCTGGGCGATGTCGTCCGAATTTAGGTCACGGCTGCTGTTGGAAGCCGGTGTGACCAGATGACGTTTGGCTTTCACCGTCATCTGAATTTCACCCGCGGGCGACAATTTGACCTCCAAGGAAGAAGAATTTCCGGATACCGCCACCGTACCCTGGTAAAGGTTGAAGCCCTCCGCTTGGACGCTGACTTGATAATCCCCTATCGTCAGGGGAAAGACCTGGAAAGTTCCGGTGGTGGATGAGATGAGATCCTTTTCCGTTCCGTTTCCCGTAATGGTCACCTTGGCGTTGGGGACCGCCACGCCCTGGTCATCTAAAACGGTTCCGGATAAAGAGCCATCCACCGTGGCGAAAAGTCTGCCCGGCGAAAAGGCGGTGAAAAGCAAAAAAGCTAACAAAGCGATGAATCGATAGGTCATTTTCGTGTTCTCCATTTTTAAAATTTATGAAACCTTGATCAGGACATAGGTCAAAAAGACCGTCATCATGCCCAGCAGACAGGCCGTCACCCAATATTTCCAATCACGAGGCGGAATAATGGATGGGTAGTCCCTTTTCATGTTCCGGAAACTGCGTTTGGGCCAGGAACTGGTATGAATTTGTTTTCTTGTTCTCATGGTTCTCCCCTAAACCATTGGTTAAATAACCGGGGATTGCTTTCCATTTGGACGGAATCATCCCCTGGAAATAAGTCAGTCCCTAAAAATCAGGAACCGAGAAGATTAGGCTTGGGGAAAGAAAGGCGGGGAGCGGCCGGAAGGTGAGACGAAAACGACAGAAACAAAGATGGGATGAAAAAACCAGAGTGAAGTGATCCGGTAAAGAGGAGCCACATCGGGCGGGGCCGGGGTGGCGGGGGCAGTGGAAACATTTTGCTGGAACGCGCAAACCGAACAGCCATCGTTGTCTTCCATACCTTCGTGGTGATGGCCGGCTTCGATAACGAAGATCGAAGAAAGGGTGAGAACCAGGAGGGCGGCGGTCGATAGGATGTAACGTCGCACAAAACGCATGGTGGGTCCCCCTTTCGGAGCCGATTATGGGTGGTGCGGCGAAAAGATGTCAATATCCCACCTGACCGGCGGGTGAAATTGAATACCCTCCCCTTATTCGATTGATGATGCCATTAATATTTATTTTTCCTTAACACCTTTGGGAATTTATAAATTCCGTTCGGAACTATACACTTGGCGTCATTAACAAGAAAAGAAGCGCTTGGTGATGTTTTCTCCTTCTCCCTTGAGGGGATAAGGTCGGGATGAGGGTGATTTCAAAAGATATTCACCACCCCTCACCCTACCCTCTCCCGCAAGGGGCGAGGGTTTGTTTTTAAGTTACGCCAAGTGCATCGTTCCGATTCCATTTTTGAGTTCTCTTCAGGGCAGAAAAACGGGAATGAAATGCGGTCGAGGTCAATGCCAGCAGGGTTGATAGCAATAGTGGATGGAGGCGTTGGGAAGCGGTTGGATGTCGGAGCCATCCGGGTTCATGGTGCACATGTTGGGAGTGGTGAGAAGGTCATCGAGGTTGGTGAAAACTATTTTGCTTCCGTCATGGGACCAGCAGGGCCCTCCGTGACTGCCGGGCGGGAAGGTCAACTGGGTCACTCCCGTTCCATCGGTGTTGGCCTTGAACACCTGCCAATAGTTGAGTGTGCCGATCGTTTCCGTGTACTGAGCATAGACGAATTGGGTCCCGTCCGGCGACCAGTCAATGTATTCCATGACGGAGGGGATGTTTGCGACGATGTTCCCCTCAATATTCATGATTTGCGTTCCGCCGGTCACGTTGTAAACCACTTTCTGGCTGTCGGGAGACCAGGCCAGCGCGAGGTAGCCGACATTACTGACCGCCTGGTTGAGCTGGTGTTCCTGCGTGCCGTCCGCGTTGACCACCCAAAGCTGTTCCGAAAAGGTGATGAAGGCTATTTTCGTCCCATCCGGCGACCAGGCGGGGGCATAGCCCCCCACGTCGGTCAAGACCGTCACCCCGGTTCCATCGGCGTTCATCACGTAAATATTGCCCTGCTGGGGCAAGCCGGAAGGACAACCGAAGGCGATCTTGGTTTTGTTCGGGTTCCAGCTGGGGCGGTAAACCGACCATGAGGTGGGTGTCAGGGCCGTCAGGCCGCTGCCGTCGGCGTGTACCTTGAAGATCTGCATGGCGGCATAGTTGGGGCCCACGAAACACAGGTCGGTATTGATAATGGGGGTTGTGGACGTGCTGGGTGTGAGAGGCCCTAGGCTTTTACAACAACCCGTCAAAGCCAAAACCAATAGAACCGTGGGGCCGAGATAAAAAATCCGTTCTTTCATGATTTCTCTTAAACAGGGATTTGCGTCACTTAATTCCCTGTTTAAGGCATTATCCGTGCCATGGTTCGGATGGAATTTCTACGAATAGGCCCCTTTTTGAAAACGAGCTTTTACTTTGAAAATCGCAATTGCGTGGCTTTGGTAAGAATCTGTCAAAGAATGTCAGTTGGAGAGAAAAAAGGCAGGCGGGCAATTTCTGGTTGGATTCACCAATCAGCGTTGGATTAAGAAGCTTTTTTAAGGAAAGACGTCAAGACATCCATTGCGGCAGGTTTTATCAGAAGGAAATGAAGCCCGGCGCTATTCTCATTTGTCCACACCACCTTGGCGTAAACGGTTACGGCCTTCACCTGGTCCAGGATGTATAGCTCAAATTCCAACACACTGCCGACCGCCAAGGAAAAGTCCGAGACGAGTTGCATGCCGCCAGAACTCAAGTCATGAGTAAATCCATATTTTTTGGAGTCGCGCCAATCCTCGACCTTCTTGAGGACTTTTTGATCTTCCGCCAAAAGAAATTTAACGGGAATCTTGATCGAAACCCGATGTTTATCCCTACGGTTGCTGGTTATTTTGGTGTTTGGCATTTCCCCATCCTCCCCTCTAGCTGATAAACCCTGGTTCAAGATTTCTTGGAAAACAAAATACATCCACTGTTTCCAAAACAACATTGACAGGATTAGCTAATGAATGGATGTAATTGATGGGGGGCAAGGCTAATAAAAGGCTTTAAACCCAATATTGAAATTTTTTAAAACCAGATACTCATTCCGCCGGATAGATTCTGCTCAGTGTAATTTACGAGTCCAACCTTGCCCTGGTATTGGGCGAAGAGGTTGAGATCTTTCCCGAATTGGGCGTTCAACCCAGCTCCCAAATTCGCCGCGTCCGTGCCTAAGGTGGGGCCATTAACTGTGAAATCCGTGCCGGGACCTAATATGGCGTCCAGGCTGTCCAGATTACCCTGATAGATATGTTCCCAGGCCGCGCTGAGGCTGGGCGTTAGGGTGACGCCTCCACCCAAACCCCATTGGAGGTTGGCTGTCGCCCCGAGGTCGGTGCTGAGGTAACCTTCGTTTTGAGCCGGGTAACCCAAGGGGGCCAATGACCCCGTTTCGGCAAAACTGTTGATGCCCAAGTTCGTGTACTGGCCTGACACAAACGGGCTCACTTTCAACTGGCCCATGTTCATGTCATATCCGAAATTCAAATCACCTGAAAATTGCTGACCCTGAAAGTTTCCCGAGGCTGTTCCGCCCAAAGCCAAACGCTGGGTGGTGTAGGTATTGAGCCCGCCGCTGAACAGGGCTTCTAGATGAAGCGAATCTTGTTTCCATCCACCATAAAGGCCCACTTGGCCCCCGCTCACATTCACCGTGCCTGGGGATTGGCTGGTACCCGACTGGGTGTAACCCAACAACAGGCCCCCCGCCCATTCTTTCGTGAAACGGTAATCCAACCCGGCCACCACCCCGCCGGTTGAGAATTGATAACCCGTGGCGTTGCCGTCACCCGTAACGGTTCCGAAGTTGCCCAGCCCCACCGCAAAAGCACCCCAGCGTTTGGCCTGAAGATTTTGGGCAATTCCCGCTTCTTCCGAGGCCGGCAGGTCTCCCGCGAATTGAGGCCCTTCCCCGTTCCAGGAAACATCGAGGGAGGTGGAATCGAACGTGCTGAAAAGCTGGGAGAGTCTCTGGTCCACTAGACCCGCTTGAGCCCGGGCGGTGCTGAAACCCATTTGGTACAGGGAGGTCAGGGAGGCTGGGGAAATCTGGTCATAAATTCCGGGCAAAGCAGCGTTGCTCTGGTTGTTTAAATAGCTGATGAGGGTGGTATTTGAGAAATCGATGGCGGCCAAATCCAAGGCACCGCCGATGGTCTTTTGGTTGGTAGTTTGGCCCAGTGACGCGAAGGAAGGGGCGTCCGCAGAAATATCCAACAAAACTTCGTTCGGTTTGTAGATAACCGAACATATCCCCGTCGAGTCCTCGACGGAGAATTCTCCGGAAACATTGCTCGCGGTAATAAGGGGGACTAAAACGTTGTCATGATTCAAAAAACTATTGTTGGTTCCGATGAACAAGATTCCATCCAAGGAAGCTGCGGAATTGACGACCAGATGGTCATATAACGAGGAATAAACGCCGTTCAATGTTAATTGCAAAGTTCCGGATGAAGTTTGGGTGTAATTCCCCCCGATCATCACCCGTTGAGAGCCGTTCAGACCCAGCGTGCCGCCGTTTACCGTTACCGAACCCAATCCCAGTGAGTAGTAGCCCGCAGCCACCACCGTGCCCGAGTCGATATTCAGGCCGCCGGTGAAGGAATTGTTACCCGAAAGGGTCAAGGAACCCAGTCCTTGTTTGACCAAAGCCGCGCCCGTACCGCCTTCGACCCCGCCATCCGAGAGAACCCCTGAAAAAGTGGTGCTCCCATTGTTGGCCCCGACGGCGAGGGTGATGGCCCCCATGTAGATCGTCCCTGTTCCGCCGATGGCCCCGAAAGTTACGGGGTTGGTTTCATAACTCATATCCACCAGACCGTTTCCAGTGGTGTTAATACCCGCCGTTCCCCCCAAAGCCCCCTGCCGGAAATAAAGGGTTCCGCCCGCCGTGGTGGTGATGGCGGCGTTGGCCGCCGTGGAAAAATCGTTGAATTGGAGCGTGCCGTTGTTGGTGATCTGGGCCCAACCAGCGGAGGAAGGAGGCGCGCCGTTATCGCCAGAGAATGTGACGCTTCCATTGTTCCAGAGGGTCGCTGAGACGGCGGACGAACTGTCGTTGAAGGTGAGTGAATTGCCGGAGCCGACATAAAAAGAGGCGGTGCCCGCGTTGCTTTGGGTATAAAAAACGGCGGTGTCGTGAGCGCCATCGGGAAGATTGAGGCTGGCGTTTCCCGCCGTGGAATAGCCGTCAAATATGACTTTCGCGTTCTGGGCATTGATGGTGGCGCTGCCCGCCGAGGCAAAGGTGACGCTGTTATCGTCGTAAAAAGTCATGATGCCGCCATTGAGCGCGATGGTGGAATTTCCCGCCGACGAACCGTCGTAAAAATTGATGGTGGCACCTGTGCTTTGGATATTGGCGTTCCCCGCCGTGGATACCTCAGCGAAAGTTAAGGCCCCAACCGATTGAATGGTTGAGTTTCCGGCCGAAGCGTTATTGTTGTACCAAATGGAACCGCCCAGGACGTTGGTGACGGAGGCGTTCCCTGTTGAGGCGCCATTGTTAAATGTCAGCACCCCTTCATTCAAAATCGTGGCCGAACCCGCCTGGCTCGTGTTGCTGAAGGTCAGGTGTCCGCCCGAGGTATTGGTGAAGTAGGTGTTTCCAGCCGTGGTGGTGTTAAAGAAGGCGATCGAGCCGTTGTTGGTATCGGTGAAGGTTTGGGGCGAGTTGGAGAGGTTGAGAATACCCGTTCCGTATAAATCCAGCGTATTGCCGTTGGTATCGATGCTATAGGAAGGGGCCCCCGCGTTGAATTGAACGGTGCCGAGGTGCAAGGTGCCGCTGAGGTAAACCGAGGTGATGTCGGAAGCGCTGAAGGTGGCCGTGCCGGCATTGGAGGAAGGGACGCCCGTATCCCAGTTCGTCGCCGTGTTCCAATTGCCGTTACCCGGATCGGACAACCACGTTTGGGCTTGCAGATTGGGGTTAAAAAGGAAGAACGTGATGATGACGAGAAGAACGAATGATTGAATAAACCTGCTTATATTGGATAAACCTGGAACTTCAGTCAGCGGAATGTGTTTCAAGATGGATCCTTTTCAAGCAAACCCTCGGTCTGCATAAATGAAGATTAATAAAGAACAGATAATGGGTTTAATTTTACGTAACAGTTCAGGTAACAACAACATCCAACACAAAGACACGAAGCCACAAAGGAAAACAAAAATGTTCGGAAATCACCTTTAACCGGCAAGTTCACTTCAAATCAGGTATTAACTTAAAAGGTTTTTCTTCGTGTCTTTGTGGCTTAGTGTTGGTCGTAGGTGTGTCGGTTTGAGCAATTACAATCTTACAAAATCAATCAGGCTAACAACAACATCCAACACAAAGGTACGAAGCCACAAAGGAAAACAAAAATGTTCGGAAATCACCTTTAACCGGCAAGTTCACTTCAAATCAGGTATTAACTTAAAAGGTTTTTCTTCGTGTCTTTGTGGCTTAGTGTTGGTCGTAGGTGTGTCGGTTTGAGCAATTACAATTTTACAAAATCAATCAGGCTAACAACAACATCCAACACAAAGGCACGAAGCCACAAAGGTATACAAGGGTTTTAATAACACCTTTAACGGTTAAGTTTCGTTTCAAATCAGGCATAAACTAAAAAAGTATTTCTTAGTGTCTTTGTGGCTTTGTGTTTGCTTTGGGTGTTAGTTGGAAGCGTGTAACGATTTTGTCGGCAAATGGGCTTCGCCGATTTACATTTGCTCGGGGGAAGAAACGCCCAGAAGCGCCAGGGCGTTGCGAAGGACATTCTTCACACCCAAGGCCAGGCTCAAACGGGCATTGGCCACTTCAGGGGAGGCGTCCAAAATGCGGTGTTTGGAATAGAAAAGGTGGAACTCCGCAGCCAATACTTGTAGATAGGCCACCAACCGGTGAGGCTCATGGGCCTTTCCGCTTTCGACGACCTGTTGGGGAAATTCGAGGATTCGTTTTAACAAAGCTGATTCTTCGGGATGGGTGAGGGTTCCCATCTTTTCGCCATCCAGCGCCGGGACGAAACCCCTTTCGGCTGTTTTTTTCAGGAGGCTGCAGATTCGGGCGTGCGCGTACTGAACGTAATAGACCGGGTTTTCATCGGTTTGTTTCTTGGCCACTTCCAGGTCGAAATCCAGGTGCGAATTGGCCCCGCGCATGACGAAGAAAAACCGGGCCGCGTCCTTCCCCGCTTCTTCCAGCAGTTCGTCCATGGTCACGAACTTGCCTTCGCGTTTGGACATCTTCATTTTTTCCCCGCCCTGGAGCAGGTTTACCTGTTGGGCAATCAGAACCTTGAAACCCTCCGGCTTGTTTCCCAGCGCGATCAAGGCGGAAGTCATGCGTTGAATATGGCCGTGATGGTCCGGGCCCCAGATATCCACCAATTCGGTATAGCCCCGCTCGAACTTGCCCAGGTGATAGGCGATATCCGCCGCGAAATAGGCGGGTAATCCATCGCTCTTGACCAACACTTCATCTTTGGGAGAGCCGTATTCGGAAACCTTGATCCAGAGGGCGCCATCGTTTTCGTAGGCCAGGCCCTTTTGCTTGATGAGTTCGACCGTCTTTTCCACCTTGCCGGTGGCATGAAGTTCTTTCTTTTCCGAAAAGAACCGGTCGAAATGGACGCCGTAGGATTCCAAGGTCTTCTTGTGCCAATCCAATACCCGGCCCATGCCCCATTCGCCAGGTTCGGGGCGGGGTTCTTTGATTTCCAAATATTCCTTCGCCAGGTCGTTCATGTAGGCGCCCTGGTACCCATTATCAGGCGCCTGGGTGTTGCCACCCTTGGCCCGGTCGCAGGCGGCCAAGAGGGATTCTCCGAACAGCCGGGCTTGGACCCCGGTATCGTTCACGTAATATTCTTTCGCGACCTCAGCCCCCGCGGCCTGGAGGAGGTTCGAAATGGAATCTCCCAGAGCGGCGGCCCGGGCGCTGACCACGTTCAAGGGCCCGGTCGGGTTGGCGCTGACGAATTCCAGCAGAACCTTCCGGCCTTTTTCTTTTTCGGTACGGCCGTATTGGCCGCCTTGTTCCAGCGCATGGGCCAGGGCCGAATGGAAAACGGAAGGTTTTAGACGGATGTTGAGAAAACCCGGCGCGGCCACGGATAGCGATTCGACGATGGGTTCATCGAGTGTGAAGCGGGTTTTTAATTCTTCCGCCAGGGCCAGGGGAGATTTGCGAAGTTTTTTGGCGAGATTCATGGCCAGGGGCGATGCGAAGTCCCCGTGGTTGGGGTCCTTGGGAGCTTCCAAGAGGGCCGGAACGCCCTCCGCGCCCATCTGGGAGGCGGCCTTTTCCAAGCCACGGCGCAAGAGGTCCTGGATCGTGAAAATATCGTAGATCATCGGCTTAAAAGTGCGTCGTGAGGAGGGTTTTATAAAGCAGGGAGTAAACCTTCAGCTCGATCTGTTGAAATTCGTTCTGGCGTCCGGCAAAAAACTCGGCCACTTGCCGATCGACCTCAGGGTTCGGGGTGGGTAGAAACTCGACTTCCCTTTCCCCCTGGTGGGTCGTGTGGAGATGGGACAGGCCCAAGCCGGCGAAGACTTGAAGTTTCCCCTCCAATGAGTCTTCGCTCAGGGAAAGCAATTCCATGATCGAAGCAAAAGGAAACCGGGACCCCTTGGCCAGGTACCAGATCCCCAGGAGCATCCGGGAGGAGTTGTTGGTGAAAAGGGCGCGGAAACTGTTACGGTCAATGGTGAAGTCGGTCACGGTGCCTCTCTTTGAGTTTTCGGTAATCTTTCCCCACGATCAAAACCGCGTCGTCGGGGGGCGCCAGGCTGGGAACTTCCTGAACCGAATCTTTGGTCAGTCCCAGGCGGTCCAAAACTTCTTCCAGGGCCACGGGAACCCCCACGGCCGTCTGGAGAACCGTATGAGTATAGTGGAAATTATCGGCGTTGGTGGTGCCCGTAATGGTCAAGCCCGGGCCCTTGATCCGGCGGGCCACCCAATCGGCGGCATTGGTTATACCACAGCCATTAAGGATTTCCAGACGCACTTCCCCATTGATCGGCGACGGGGACGGCACGGCAGCGGGCGTGGAAACCACCGGCGTGGCGGTTGTCGAAACATTATTTCCCAATCCCTCCAGGGGAACGGTGGCGGTAAAGGGGGCGGGCGGAGGCAGGGGCCAGGTAAAGCAGAGGGCGATCCGATCCCAGAAATTCAAGTTGTCAAAGAATGCTTCGGAAGACCCGCCCAGCAAGCCACGAAAACCTCCTCCGAAATACCAGGGCCAACCTTCTCCCTCGCCCGACATTCCTACCAGGATGGGCCAGGAACCCAGGGGTCGGGTCAGGGCCAGGAGTTGGGCCAGGGACTTTTGGGATAGGGCCTGTTTCAAGGAAGTCTGAAGCTTGACCTGCAAACGAACCGATTGAACCTGTGCTTCCTTTCCATCCAAAGGGGCCGTGATCTGGAAAGCTTCCACGACCGGCGAACCGATGGAGGTTCCGGGCGTCAATTTGAAAACCAATGCTCGTAAGGGGGTTTGGGCAAGACCCCGCAAGCTCAGCCAGGAGGCCAGGCTCAAAAGGGCAAGCGTAGCAAAGGTGGTGATGATCGGCCGGTTGTTCATGTCGGAGAACCCTGGAATTAAAGAGATAACAGCCATCGCGGTGAATTCTGTTTTAACCGTAAAGGGCCCGCGACGCAAAGGAAAAACAAGAACGGCAAAAACCTGGATCGATTCAATTCATACCCGCGAAATCATTCCAGGTTTCGACCAACCGGGGATGAATTTTGCGTTGAGTCGCCAGTAGGAAGGCGAGAGTTTGGGAGGCCTTGGTTTTGACGCCTTCCGCCAAACTAGTACGGGCGGCCTTTCGGGCTTCTGAAAGACCCGGGAAGCGCCTTCCCTTCTCGATGTAATCCGCCACAAAAACCGCTTGGGCCAATTTGCCCATGCCCGGACGGCCTAAGGTGTGGCATCTCACCGCGTCAAGAATTTCGCGGTTCCGGCAACCCCAGTGGTGATAGGCCAGGTTGGCCCCTGCGTGGGGATGCCAGAGGGCCGGGAGTTTCATTTCTTCAGGGTCCAATAAAAAAGGTCCCCGTCGGAACAAGGACCTCATTTCAGATCGACCCATTTCTTTGGCGCTGTCGTGAAACAGGGCGGCCGCCCTCAGGTGAAGCACATTCAATTGGTACCGACGGCCCAGATCCACAGCCGCCTTTTCCACGCCCAGGATGTGGGAAAAGCGATCCTTCCCCACCCTTTGCTTGACCCAGGCCCGGATTGCTTCAATCGTCCTCTCGTCGAGTCTCAACCGTAAATTCCCGTATAGGCGATCCCCCGGATCAAATACCGTTGGAAGAGGATCAGGAGCAATACCGATGGGACGGTCGCGAGGGTGAGAGAGGCGACCACCACGTTCCAGGGTTCGCCCGCGTCCACCAGTTTTTGCACCCCCAGCATAAGGGGGTAATAGTCGGGATTATTCAAAACGATCAGGGGCCAGAAAAATCCGTTCCAGGCGGTCACGAAGCCGAAAACCGCCAGGATGGCGAGAATCGAACTGCTCATAGGTATGATAAACCTGAAAAACAAACCCACTTCCGTACAGCCGTCAATGCGGGCGGCGTAAATGATCTCGTTGGGGATGCTGTCAAAAAAGTCTTTCATCACCAGGATGGCGAAGGCGCTGAAGACTCCCGGCAAGATGACGGCCCAATAGGTGTTCAAGAGGTTCCAACCGCCTCCCCCCGTGCCAAGAGGAAAGTTTTTCATGATCAAGTAGAGCGGAATGATCAAAACCTCGAACGGCACCATCAGGCTGGTCAGGAAGAGAAGGAGGATTCCCCCGCCGAACCTTACCCGCATTTTGGAAAGGGAGTAGGCCGCCAGGGAGCAAATCACCAACTGTCCGGCCACCGTGCCCACGCAAAGAATCAGGCTATTCGCCAGGTATCGCCCGAAGGGGAGCAGACGCAGGGCCTCGTTGAAATTATCCGCGCTGAAATTCTCAACATGGAGAGGAAGGGGAATGGCGTATAACTCCCTGGGAGTACGGAAACAACCCAGAATCATCCAAGCCAGCGGAGCCACGGTGATGAGGGCCGCCAATGCCAAGGCCAGAAGGGCCAGCATCAGCAAAAAGCGGTTCTTGGTTTGTTTGAGCTCGGTGCGTGAAAAAAGACTCCGGCCGTTTTTGGAAGCCGGGGCCGTAACCTTCACCGTTTTTTCTTTTTTCATGCGTTCACCTCGCCGCTTGGCGGACTTGCAATAGGCGGACCATGGAGAAAAGCAGGAGAACCGCGAACATCAGCATGGCCATGGCGCTGGCATAACCCAGGTCCATTGCCCCGAAGGCCGTTTTGTAGATGTAGGTTCCGATCACTTCCGTGGCGTGCATGGGGCCTCCCCGTGTCATCACAAAAACTTCAGTGAAGACCTGGAAGGTGATCAGGACCTGGATGATCAGCAGGATTCCCATCACAGGCCTCAGGTAAGGCAGGGTGATGCTGAAAAACTTGTGCCAGGGACCGGCTCCGTCAATTTCGGCCGCCTCGTAAAGCTCGTCCGGCATGTTCTGAAGGGAGGCCAGGTAAATCATCATGAACCATCCGGTGTTCTTCCAGACAAACATGAGCACAATGGAAATCAAGGCCCACCGGGGATCGGTCAGCCAACCGATTTGCAAATCAGGGTTGCCCGTCAACCTTTGTAATACGGCGTTCAAAACCCCGTAGCCCTCGTCAAAAATCCAGCGCCAAAGATTGGCCGCCGGAACCGCGGGAAGGATGAACGGAAGTAGGTACAGAAATTTCAGAAAACCCTTTCCCACCGTCAATTCGTTCAAGAACACCGCCAGGAGGATGGGCGGCCAGAAGCCGAAGGCCAGGGAGAGCGCGGTGAAGGCCGCGGCGTTGGCCATGGTTTGCCCGAAAAGCGGGTCGTTGAAGGCGCGGGAGTAATTGTCAAAGGCTACGGGAATGCTTTCGCCCAGGGGGCTGAAATGCGTCAAGCTGATCTGGAAACCCCGGTAGAGCGGAAGGGCGTAGAAAAAGCCGAAAAACAAAAGGGCCGGCAATAAAAACCAGAGGGCTTGGGCCCGGTAGCCCAAGGGGTTCCAGGCGGAACGGCCCGCGTGGATGGGTTTATCGGGTTCGATGGGTTTGTCGAAGATGGAGGCAGTTGTGCGGCGGTCCCGGAGTTTTCCGGCCTTTTGCCGTTGCTGGATCAGGTCTTTGGTACGGTCTTCCAGGCTTTCCCGGCGCTGGCCCTGAAGGAAGGGAGCGTTTTGGAGGCTCTCGGAGGTCTCGAGCGGGGCACTGGGGTTAGGCTCGGTATGGGATTGGGCCATTCCCAACTGGCCGTGAAATGACTCATCGGGGCGAACGCCGTCATCCTCGATTTCTAGATTTAGTCCGCCTTCCTCGGGCGTCGGGGGAGGGACGAGGGGAGGCTGTTCCTTATCCTTGTCATCGTCGTAGATGGAAAAAGGTTTAAAATTTTCCGCCAATGAACAACTCCTACCCTTTTTTAAAAACTTCCCTCAAAAACATACCGCTTACTTCAGGCTCTGAGTCGGGGACGCGTTCAAATACCTCTGATCGGCTTCTTTCGCGAAAGAGCTCAATAAAACCTGGGGGTCGGCGTCCGGGTCCAATAATATGCTTTGTAGCGGGTCTTCATCCAGCATATCCCGGACCTGGGGCCAGCCCGGCACATGGGGTTCCACGCGGGCCGTGTCGAGGGCGTCCTTGACCATTTGAAATTCAGGCTGGTCGATCAGGTTGGCCGCCGAGGAAAAGGCGCTGGGAAAGATGGGCATTTTCAATTCGTGCATCCGCTGCCATTTCCAGAGTTGGTTGATCGGGGATAGATCGAACTGGACCCATTTCCAGGCCGCGAGCTTTTTTTCATCCGTCGTGGACGCGTTGATGACGAACACTTCCCCGCTCAGGTGGGCGGCCCGGCCTGCGGGGCCGGCGGGAAGGGGCGCGATGCCGAAGGCCTGGGGATCCATTTTGTAGCGCGCGATCAGGGAAGGCAGATCATTGGCGACCCCGAAGATCATTCCGACCTTTCCGAGCGCAAAAAGATGTAAAAGTTCCGCCTCGCCCATCAGGATGTCGGGCTGAAGGACGTCATATTTCCAGCGCAGATCCTTCCAAAACTGAAGCGCCTTCACGGCGGCTGGATCATCGAAGGCGGCCCGGTTGATTCCATTTTCAGTCCGGATCAGTTCCCCGCCCGCCTGCCAGACGAAATCCTGGAAATACCAGGTCTTGGGGACGAGCCCCAAACCGTAAATGCCGTCGCGGCGCCTCGTTAAGGCCCGGGCGGCGGTCACGAGTTGATCCCAGGTCGCGGGCGGAACATCGGGATTGAGTCCCGCGCTGGCGAAAAGATCCTTACGATAAAGAAGGAAAAGAAAATTACTATCGCAAGGAATGCCGTAGGTCTTTCCCCCCACGCTCACGCTTTCCCAAAGAACCGGCTTGATAAAGTCTTTTTGGTTCCAGCCTTGCAAGTAGGGATCAACCGGTTGAAGAAACCCCAGGGTGGCCAGGGTTTGAATGGCTCCCACCCAAACCTTGACCAGGTCGGGGCCCTTTCCGCCCGACATGACCGTAATGAACTCTTCCGGCTGGTATTCCCGTTCCAATCCCTCAATGCGTATGTCTTTATTTAAGGTTTCAAAATTGGCCACTTCTTCTTCCCAAAGCTGGCGATCCTGGGGAAGGGATTTGGGAGGGACGTTCCAGAGGGTTAAATTGGTGACCGTTCGGTCTTCCACGTTTTGGCGGTTGGCCTGATAAATATATTGGCTGAGCCCAAAGAGAGCGCCCGCCGCCAATAAAATGATAAAAAGGTTTCGCATGGGATCTTTTGAGAGTGGAATGGAAGACCGCTTATTTTAACAAACTCGGGCTCAATATGGGACATCAGGGTGTGGAAGTAATCACCGTTATTACCGCTTCCCTTCGTTTCTCATCCGGAAGGGCGGCGGCGGAGTTGTCCGGCCGGGGCGACTGGTCCCCCATCCCGACGGAATAGACCGTTCCGGCGGAAAGCTGAAGCTTTTGTGTGATCCAATCAGCCACATTTTTCGCCCTTTCATGGGATAGCGCGATTAAGTCCCCTGTTTCAGCGGACGCGCAATAGCCGCGGACCACCAACTGGCTATTTTTGAGGTAAGGCTTGATGGAAGCGGCGGCTGTCTCGATTTCTTTTTTGCTCGCGTCGGTTAAATCCGACCCCTGGGCAT
Source organism: uncultured bacterium (assembly GCA_964525605.1). Taxonomy (GTDB): domain Bacteria; phylum Oederibacteriota; class Muellerivitia; order Muellerivitales; family Muellerivitaceae; genus CAVTWJ01. The sequence goes on along the minus strand of CAZGKT010000020.1, from coordinate 25,618 downwards.
CGAAATAAATCGTGGTCAAATTCAAGGCAAGGCTTCCGCCTTGTCCCGATCCCTTGACGTCCACCTGCAAGGAGAAGGGAGCGGTTTCCCCCTCGTTTCCAGCCTTGTCCAATGCCTTCAGGGTTAGTTGTAGGAAAGAGCCCGCGACGACCGGATGACCGGCCTTGTCCATTCCATTCCAAAGAAGAGTGGCGGGCGCGGCGCCCTCCCCTTCCAGGGTCGTAATGGGTTCGTCCTGTTCCTCGTTCGAAATCACCACCGACCAGCTCTTGATTCCTACCGGATCCGCCGCGTTGAGCCCCAGCTCGAGGCTTATCGGCTTGGAAGGGTCCACCCAATGGCCGGGAACTTTCAAGTCCACCACCGGCGGAGCGGTTTCGACGTAAACCTGGAGGGCGTCAGATTTCAAAACATTTCCCGCCTTGTCTTCCGCGCTCAGGAAACAAATATAGGTTCCATCGGAAACGGGCTCCTTATCGGAATTCTTTACGTTCCACCTTAGATTTTCCGGAAGTTCCTTCACCCCCTGGGTCTCGAAGACCACCTTGTTGGTAAAGGCTTCGCTGATCTCAAAATCCCAGCTTGCCACGGCGCGGGGCCCACCCGCGTTCACCTTAAAGCTGAGCTGGGGACGGGAAATCCCCTTGCGAAGGGAAAGATAGGGATTTTCAATTTGCAGTCCGAAATGAGAACGTGGCGCGATGATTGAGACCGTTTCCTGGTCGTCGGATAAGAGGTTGTTTTGGGCGTTAAAGGTTCGAAGGTGGAGATGGTATTCACCCTCGCCCACCGGATGGGCGTCGTGGTCGAGGCCTTCCCATCCCAGGAAAGGCGGGAGGGGGCCCGTCCCGCTGAAACTTCTTTCGACTTTTTTGTCCACATCTTGAATGTCCAAGCTCCATCTCCGAATGTCAGGCGAGAGATCGCCAGGGAAAGTGATCGTTACCGCCTTCTGTCGGCCCGAGGGAGAAAAAGCGGCAGGATTGACCGCGATGACCAGTTTGCGCAGGGGCGAATTGGAAACCGGTTGACCCTCCTCGGGGGTTTCGGTGGGAGCGGCCGTCCCCTGGGAGATATCGATGTCCGCCTGGGACGCGCCACCCTTCACGTTGGTTGGCACCGCTTGGCCTGGGCCCGCCTTCTGGACAGAGGCTGGCGAAGATTCAAAACGATAGATGAAATTCAGGAAATGCCCCATGGGACTGCCGTTGACGGGGAGCTGAAAGGCGTAGTCGAACTCATAGGGCTGGGCGGGATGGTAGCCGACCCCCATCGTGAAAAGGCCGTCACTGTTGAAAAGCCCGTCATAACCGATTCGAACCGAAACATTTTTTTCGTCAAAGAATCTTTCGGCGCCCAGACGGAGCCGGTCGGATTGGCTGGTCGACTCCAATATCTGGTCATAAATCAGATAGTCCATTTCCAAGAGCGTATCCTGGAACTTCTGGTAGGAGGCCGCCAAGTTGAACGTGCGGGGCAGGATCTGCTCCGTGTTGTCATCAAATCGCAATTCGGTATCCACGTTCTGGATCACCAACGCGAAGGACGCCAGGGTTCCCTGGGGGTTGCGAAGGTCGTAACTCATGCCGACATCAAAACCCAGGCCTCGGCCGCCGATCGGAGCCCCCGACATTTCTTCGCCCAGGGCCAGATACTTCAAATTCAATCCCATGAGGAAATCCCGGGTGGAATCTAACGGGAGGGCGAATGAACCGATATAAACCGTGTTGGAACTGGCCCCCTGTGGAAATTGAGAATATTGAGAAAAACCAAGAACGGTCCCATCCGTCAGGGGATAAAGGAACCCGAGGGAAAACCGTGAATCGAGGGGTCCGGGTAATATCCCCACCCCACCCTGAATCATCGGAACCAGGACCCGTGCGATTCCCGCCGGGTTATAGGGAATTGATTGGGTACCCCCGGCGATGGCCGCGACGGCGTCGCCCATACCAAGCCCATAGGCGTCCTGAGCGACGTTGAGATCCACCGCCCAGCTCTTCGATACCAAACCAGCGCTCGAAGAAATCAATAAGACAAATAAAGTTTTTCGAACACAAGAAATGAATGTTTTCAAGGTTTTGGGAGGGCCAGGAGTTTTAATTCGTTCGTAAACATACAAAATTATATAGGCCAACGGAGGGCCATTCCAAAGGTTTTTGTTAATGCAGGTAACCACTTAACTCCATGAGCAAATGGTCGACAATTTCTCTTATAAATTCCAAGCAAAAGAAGGCAAAGACGGGAGAAAGATCCAAACCGCCCAACCGCCAGGCCGGAAGCAATTTTTGGAAAGGTCTTAAAAACGGGTCTGAAATACGATAGATCACCTGCACGATATTGTTGTAAGGGTCGGCGTTCACCCAGGAAATAATGACTCGGATGACGATAATGAGTTCGAGCAGCTTGACGATCGTATCGAAAAGTCCCTCGAGTGCATTGATAAAAGCAGTGATCACAAACATCCTGTTCCTCCTTGCGATATAAACATCGGAGCTTCAGCCGAGTTTTACCCCTTCTCGGGTCCTACTTCCACCCAGGTTTGGCGTGGATCCAACAGATATTTTTTCGCGGCCGCCTGCACTTGATCGGCGGTGACCCCCTGGACCCTTTGGGGTAATGAATCCATCTGGTTGAGCCCCATCCCCGAAAGCGCATAACGCCCATAAGAATAAACTTGGGACCGGTTGGATTGCTGGTTCATTTTATAGAGACCAATAAGATAGGTTTTGGCCCTTTTGAGATCCACGGGAGCCGACGGCTGTTTCGCGAAATCCCTCAATACTTTCATCAGACCCTTTTTGGCCGCTTGGACTTTGGGAGGAGCGCATCCAATGTAAATTTGGAAAATACCCGATTGAAGCGCGGCGTCATGAGAAGCATGGACGCTGTACGCCAAACTTTGCTTGTCCCGCAATTCAGCGAACAGATGGCCCCCCATCCCCCCCAGTAGGGTGTTCAAGACGCGAAAGGCGATGTAATCGTTGGAAAGGTAGTTGGGTGCCCGCATCCCGAGAACCAGGTGGGTCTGCTGGCTTTTCAGCATTTCCCTAAAGTTTCCCTTAAGCCAATTCGACGCCTTCCCCGCCTGAGTTTTTGCCACTTTTGAGCTGGGAAAACGCTGGGTTTGTTCCCTCAGGGTTTTTAATAATTCATCTTTTTTGAAATTTCCTACAGCCACCCAGGTCAGGTGTTTTTTGTTCAAGAAAGACCGGTGCCATTCGGCAAGATTTTTTTCGTTGAATTTTTTGACGGAGGATACCGTACCCATGGGTTCATGGCCGTAGGAAGTCCCCCGAAAGGTTAAAAGGTCGGACATTAAAAGCGCATAGTCCCCCGGATCGTCTTTTTGCCGTTTCAAAGCGGCGATCTGCATGACCTTTTCTTTTTCGACTTCTTCCCGGCTGAAGGCGGGCTGAAGCGCAGATTCCATCATCAGAGGAAAGGCTTCCGCAAAACGGGAATCCAGGCAATCCAGCGTGACGCCCCAATAATCTTTTTCCATAAACGGGTCCAAATGAGCAGCCAGTCCCTCAACGCGGGTTGAAAACTCCTGGAATCCTCGCTTGGCCGTTCCCTTGGTCAAACATCGGGTTAATAAATGGGTCAACCCTTGACGTTTCTCCCCCTCGTTCACGAAACCACCCTTGAAGAAAAGCCCCAGGGATACCAGGGGAAGCTCCGGGCGCATTTTCAAATAAACAGTGGATCCGCCCGGCAATTCGATCCGTTCAATGCCATGAGAAGTAATCTTTCCGGGCTTTCGATTCATCGCCACGGGGGCCAGGGACTTTTCCAACAAGAATTGGCCCGAACGGGCTGTCAGGGGAAATTGATTGTTCTTGGATTGATAAACGACCAGGGTCGCACGGGAGGGTTTCAGATACCGTTCGGCCACCCTTTTCAGATCGTCCGATGAAACCGCCTCAAGGGAACGCAAATAAGCTTCTTCTTTTTTATAATCTCCCATCAGCTCCCAATAGCCAAGGGATTTGGCCTGACCATCCACGTTTTGTTTTTCAAAAATCTTGGAGGCCCGGATTTTTGTTTTGATCTTTTGAAGTTCCTCCGCCCCTACACCCGAATCCAGAAGGATCCGCACCTCGGCCATCAAGTCGTTGAGAAAACTTTTGGTTCGTTTGGAATCCGTCAGTCCCTGAAAGGTAAAAGCGCCCCCAAATCGACCCATGAAATGATCGCTTCCGACTTCGTCGGCGGACCGGCTTTTTTCTTTGATGGCCATGTTCAGGCGCCCGGAATGGCCGTCACCCAGGATGGAATCCAAAATTTCCATGGCGGGTCCATCCGCATGGTCCTGAGAAACCGTCGGAAAACCAAGGGAAAGATAAGTCTGCTGAATTTCCCCTTCTTGGATCACTAGTTTCATTCTTTGGGGCTCAGGATCGGCCAGGAATTTTCGGCGGGGAGGATTGCCCGCGGGAGCTTTTCCAAAACTTTTCTTCACCCATCCGTAAACTTCCTGGGCATGGACATTACCAACTATGACGAGAACCGTATTGCGGGGGGTGTAGTGCCGATGGTAATAATCGAGCAATTTTTCGCGGGGAACATTTTTAAGGATTTTCGGGTCCCCGATGACAGGCCAATGGTAGGGGTTCCGGGTGAATAGGTTCTTGAACAGAATCTCCCAGGACCAGCTCCAGGGATCGTCCTGGCGCATGCGCATTTCCTCAAAAACGACTTCTTTTTCCTTTTCCAATTCTCCGGCATCAAACCGGGAATGAAAAAATGCGTCAAATTCCACATCCATCGCTTTGCGAATCTGGTCGGCCGGCAAAACCACGTAAAAGCAGGTATGTTCAAAACTGGTGAAAGCGTTCAGGTATCCGCCCGCCGCCTCCACTTCCCGGGAGATCTGCCCAACGCCCCGCTGGGGAGTGCCTTTGAAAATCATGTGCTCGATCAGGTGGGCCATTCCCCGTTCGTCGCTTTTCTCATCCACCGAACCGGCATCGACCCACAGGTTGAGGGACACCACGGGTGTGGAAGGCACTTCTTTAACGATTAATACCGCGCCGTTGGGAAGGTGGTAACGAAAGAGACCGGTCTCGGATAAAGAAGGGTCGGAGTTGGGCATAGTGGAGACCCCGGATAAAAAGTGGTGCGGAAGGGGGGAGTTGAACCCCCATGAGGTTGCCCCCGCTAGCACCTGAAGCTAGTGCGTCTGCCAATTTCGCCACTTCCGCACGTGATTTGAAGTGTTAAGGCGCAAACTAGAAGGGCTTGTCTAACGAGGTCGCGTAGTATAAATTAACGGTAAAATAACTGTCAAGCGATGGTCATTCGTGATTTCGAGGCTTTCCAAGTCTCCCGGGCATGCATTCAAGTTTCCTTGAACCTATCTCACTTCTCCCGAATCCCCCCATTGGCTGAACAATCTAAAGGAACAACGATTGGCAAGGAAAAAGCACAGACACAACTCTTCCGAAAGCAAGAAGAAACATTGGCAGGACCCGCACGGGCCCCGCAAGCATCCATCGCATCAGACGCCCCACTCCTCTCAAGCTCCCCCACCCAAGGCTCATACTCCCAAGAAGGCGGGTGCGATCAAGCGTTTCTTCGCCTCCTTCAGCAAGAACTCCACGGCCCAGCCTGAAACCCCGGTATGGAAGGGCCCCGCAGGACAACCCATCTCCGAGAACCGCTCCCAGCAGGGTTCCACCGAATCCCGACAGGGCCGTCCGGGTCCGAGTGGTCGGCGGCCCAAAAAACGCTTTGGCCGCACGGGTTCGGGAAAAATCATCCCCACCCCCGGGCGTTTTGACCAACCCCGCCGAAAAGGGTATTCCACGACCCAGGGTTCTTCGGCCCAAGGTCACCGCCATTCAGGCCAAGACAGAACTAGCCCGGGGCGTCAGGTTATCGGAACCGTTCAGGCACATGAAAAGGGTTTTGGTTTCCTGGTTCCCGAAGACGGCACCACGGACGCATTCCTGCCTCCCGGCGAGATGCGCAGTATCCTCAACGGGGACAAAATCAAGGCCGAGGTTTACCCGGATCCAAGGCAACCCGATCGTTTTGCCGCCCGTTTTATCGAAATCGTAGAGCGCAAAAATCGTACTTTAGTGGGCGTCTTGACCAAGCAAAACGGAAAATTTGCCCTCCGACCCGATGATCCCAAGCTCCCCACGGAAGTAGCGGTCGAAATGACCCAAGTGAAGGCTGAGGTGGGTCAAAAAGTAGTTCTCGAAATCACCCAATGGCCTCCCCACCATGCGCTCAAGGGTCGGCTGATTGAGATATTGGGCTTTTCCAGCGACCCGGGTGTGGAAATCAAGTCCGTCATTCGCAAACACCAGTGGCCCGAGAACTTTTCCAAGCATGTTGAAACCGAAGCCCACGGTTATCCGGCCGACCCTACCGAAGAAGACTTCAAAGATCGTCTGGATCTTCGCAAGCTCCTCACCCTGACCATCGATGGGGCCGACGCCAAGGATTACGACGACGCCATTTCCCTAGAAAAGAAATCAAACGGGCACTACCGTTTGGGGGTTCATATCGCTGACGTGTCCCATTATGTCACCCCCGACAGCCCCATTGATAAAGAAGGAAAAGCCAGGGCTACCAGCCTTTACCTCGCGGACCGGGTTTTGCCCATGCTTCCCCACTCCCTTTCGGACGGCCTCTGTTCCCTTCGGGAGGAAGTCCCCCGCCTGGCCATGACAGCCTTTATTGAATACGATCCCCAGGGCCATGTGGTGAAAACGGAGTTTGCCTCCAGCGTCATCAAAAGCGCCCGCCGCGGGATTTATAAGGAAGTCCAGCAGGTGTTGGACAATACCGCCTCTCCCGAAATCGAGAAAAAATATTCCCATCTGAAACCCATGTTGTTCGAAATGCGGGACCTCTCCCGCCTGATCCGAAAGCACCGCACTCAAAAAGGCGCCCTGGATTTCGACTTTCCCGAAGTCAAAGCCGTACTGGATTCGGAAGGACGGGTGGCCGGAGTCATCCGCCTGGAGAGATTGGAAACCCACCGATTGATCGAGGATTTCATGGTGTCGGCCAATGAGGCAGTGGCCACCTTCCTCTGGGAAAAGAAGATACCCGCCATGTACCGCATTCACGAGCCCCCCTCGCCGATGGATTTGGAAGAACTCATCGCTTTTTTAAGGGCCTACCACATCGCCCACAAGCATTTGGACCTGTCCTCCCCCAAGGGCCTGCAGGATCTCTTGACCTCCATGAAGGGCGAACCACTGGAGCCGGTGGTTTCGGTGCTTGCCCTGCGTTCCCTCAAACTGGCGGTCTACTCGACCCAGAACCTTGGACATTTCGGCTTGGGCCTCGAATCCTACTGCCACTTCACTTCCCCCATCCGCCGTTATCCCGATCTGGTCGTGCACCGTTCCCTGAAAAAAGCCTTGGGTACCCCGGGCGGGGTGGCCAAAGGAGATGGAATGGCCATGCAGGCCACCCATTGCAGTCTTCAGGAAAGGGCCGCCGAAAAAGCCGAACGCGAATGCCAGAAACTTCTTCAGTTGAGATTCATGGAAGACAAGGTGGGGCTTTCCTTCACCGGTGTTTTCCGCCACGTGACTTCCTATGGGGCCTACCTGGAAATTCAACCCTTTGGAGTGGAAGGATTCCTTCCGCTAGAAAAACTGGGCGAGGGTTATAAATACGACGCCCAGGGGCTCTGCCTTTCCACTTCGGCCGGGGCCCACCTTCGTTTAGGTGATTCCATGATCGTGAAGATCAACTCCATTGACCGCATTTTTCAACGCATGATTTTGGAGCCCAGCCGTGCCTGAGCGGGCCCCCTCCCTTTTAAACCGAAAGGCCCATTTCGATTATTTCGTGATGGAAAGCCTTGAAGCGGGAATCGCTCTGGCCGGATGCGAAGTCAAATCAATCCGTTTAGGCAAAGCCAACTTGCAGGATAGTTTCGCCCGGGTGGAGAACGACGAGATTTTTTTGTATGGCATGCACATCTCGCCCTACGCCCAAGGCAACCGCTACAACCCAGATCCCGCCCGGATCCGGAAGTTGCTTTTGAACCGCGAGCAAATCCGGCGTTTCGCCGCCCGGGTCCATGAAAAGGGCCTGACCCTTATCCCTATAAAACTTTATTTCAAGGGCGGCAAGGTCAAGATCCAACTGGCCCTGGCGAAGGGAAAGAACGTAGTGGATAAACGGCACAAATTACGGGAAAAGGAAGCGGAACGGGATGTGGACCGGGCCCTGAAAAACCGAAGAAGACTTTAATTTTTACTTCGCCTCAATAAACCGCCACCCCATTGCAAGAAAATCGTAAGTTCCATCGGACTTGAGCCTTATTAAAAGTGTGTTTGCCCTCAAAGAATGCGATAAGCTTATCTCGTCTTTTCCAAATCTTCATCGGACCAGGGGATAGAAATTGTTCTGGAAGATCAGCGACCTGAGCGAAGTGGAACGCATGAGACTGGAAGATATCGGGCGGGGCCAGAACCTAGAAGGTCACGGTCCTACCTTCTGGGTTTCCAAATACAACTCCCGCATCCTCATCTTTGGTCAGGCCTGCGGCCTGGTGGCCCTCGCTATACCCGGTGGGATCCTTCTGTTCAACTCCCTGTCCTCTTTGGAACAAACACCCCTCTGGCTTGCCATCATCTCGTTAGGCCTCACGGCCTTACTAATCGGTTGGAACCTGGTGTTGGCACGGGAATGGTTTCAGGTCGTCCGGAGCCCCATCCGGCCCTTTCTCTTGGTCACGTCCAAGGCGGCCCTCCGGTGCGATTACGCCCACGGCGACCTGGAAGCCTACGTACTCAAGGAGGCGAAGGACTTCTCTAGCGCCGATACTTACGGCACCCGATCGCAGAATTTCACCGGAAGGGTCTATAAATTCACTTTCCCGGAGGGTTTGTTCGTCCTGACCATCAAGGCGAACGAACAAATCCAGCAGATGGAAAAGGTACTGGCTCTGGCCCGAGCTGGAAGCGAAAACAAATCCGATGTCGGGTTGTCGCTTCTGCCAAGCGTCCCTGGCAGGCCTAAAGGGCGTGCGGTTCGGGATGTGACCAACCCCTACGGCACTTTTTGGATCGCGACCGCCGGTTTTCTTTTTGCTGGCGCGGTCTTCGCCTGGTTGGGCACCGCGATTTTCGGAAGTATCTTCGGCAAATAGCAGCGTTTCACAATTTAAAAAAGGGAGAGGAAATCATGAAATTCGTATGGCAATGGCCTTCAGCCAAACTCAAGGGGGACAGCCAGGTCATTCCGCGGGTCTGCCCCAACTGCCTGAAACCCACCGAACTCTACTACCGTTATGGCTACACGGGGCCTTTTTATCTCCTTAGCCGGACCACCTACTACCAGACCTTTTACTATTGCAAACCCTGCGGTCAAGCCATGGAAAAAAAATGGAAACAGGATAAATGGACCTTTTGGGTGAAACTGCTTTTAAGCTTTGCTTCGTTTTTCGCGCCCATTGCCCTCATGGTCAACATGCCCAAACAGACAGGCTCAGGAGTCGATATCATGACGGTCCTGTTTATCACGGCAATGATTGGGACTCCTTTTCTCGTTTTCTTCGGGCTGGGGTGGATTTTCAACAGTTCCTACAACCGCAAGAATCCCATTCGGCCGGACCAGGTCACCAATGGGCCCGCGGCCTATTACGCGGGAAAGGCAATCCTCGGCATGTTTGGTCCCAACATTTACAGCGCCCTGCGTCCGGAATGGCTCCAGGAACTGGTGAAGCTCAACCCTGGCCAGGTGGATTCCACGGCTTACAAGAACATGACCGGCCAGGACAAACCGGCCTCCGGCACCCAAAAGCCCTTCGCCTAACCCAAGTTTTAAAAAATGCGCTGAATTATCTTTCAGCGCCTTTTTTATTAGTTTGAAGTTATTCGACCATCAATATTTCCAGGCGATCATTCCGGGAAAGATTTTAATGAATCCGATAAGAAGTATTAGTAAAAGCACGCTTACTCCGATGCCCAGGTAAAAAGCCTTTTGTTCCCTCTTTTTGGCCGTCTTCTCCACTGCTGAAATAAAATCTGCCCGAACGATCTCACCTTCCGCGTATCGACGGGCCAGTTCCGCAACGGCGGAGGTTGTTTCGGAAATCTTTTCTTCCAGCATTCGTGGCCTCCTTTGCCCGATAGAATTTTAACGGTTCAATTTTCCCGATTTTAAATCAATTCCCCGGCAGTTGGTACCGGTCCTGCAAGGAACCGACAATTTGAAAGTCATCCACCCACGGAATGTTAAATAAGCCCTTCCGTACGCTGATTTCCATGCGGGATCCAGGTCCGGCGGTGTAATAAATGGCTGGGGTAATCAGAAGTTCGCAGGTACCTCCCTCATTGTTCCAGTCGCCGAAATACACCAAATGTGCCATGGGGCTCGGCCCGTCCCTGAAACTTCCTCCTAAAGCCGATATATTTTTCCCGGTAAGGGTCACGATCTGGGTTTCGGCCGGCGCAAAGTCCAATGCGCCATTCGTTAATTGAATGGAGAACCGAAAAAAGCAGACGAGAAGAAAACAAAATACGCTTAAAACCACAGCGATCACCCACCGCGGCACCTGTTCCTTCAACGCCAATGGAATAAGTTTCCGCAACAACCAATAGCCAACGCCGATTCCGGCGACAACACTTAACATGTTCACGAGGATGAAATCCGAATGCCGAACCAGCCGAAAATACATCCCGCTTAAGACGTATTCCGCCACCAATATAAAAATAAATAGAACAAAAATCTTAAATAGAAACGCCGCATGTTTAGTATTCATATGCGCCCAGTCAACCTTTCCGCAAAGAACAGATCCTTCGAATACGCAACGTCCCAGGCTCCCCTTTAGTTCTAAATCCTCTCCCATTTTTCAATGGGTCCGGATTTTACTTTGAATAAAGGATGAGGTTTTATTGTTTGAAATTTTTCCATAGTTCTATAACGGATCGGGTCTCTCCGCTTCATTTTCTTTCGTAAATGCTCCCATTCATACTGTAGTTGGCCGAGTGTCACGGCAATCTGGGGGATAGGTGCTCCAGCGTTTTTTACCTTCCGCAGGTCAAAAGCGTAACCCCTGCGGTCGGCTTCCCCCCAAACCGCCAAGAGATACCGGCCGATGACCCGACGGGGAGAAGTTTGGGCCTTAAATCGGTCCAACTGAGGGTGGTTCTTGTAACCCTTTGTTTGTCCCAAGAGAACCTTTTGGGCCAATAGACTTTCACGCCATAAGGCCAAGAGTCCCTGGGTGTCCAGGTACTCGGGGCAAAGTGACCAAAGACGCATGAAGGAGTACCTTTCTTCAATTCCGTCGAGATTAACCTTCAATGTGGATTCGTCCGGACCCGATCCAAACCGGCCCTCTATCCTGATTGAAGGCTGGATTTCCAACACGCTGAAGATCGAGTGTCAGACCTAGATAGGAAGCCGGTTTATAGAGGTAATAAAGTTCGGCAACCATCTCCGGCGCGTAATTGAGACGACCATCTCCGATGCTAAAATCGTCCCCCCCTGCAACCAAATAGGCTTGGTGTTCGGCGGAAAGTCCCCCGAGGACAAAACCCAAGCCCAATTGGTCCGCCGATCTTCCCCACAGACTTCCTTGAGCCGTTCCTCCCCAGGAAAGGGCTTGATCCACGGAGGTTTGGGCCCAAGATTCAGTCTGGCCGTCGTTCCATCCCAAACGCGCGAAAAGTCCGTAAACTTTGTTGAAACTTTGCTCCCAGTTCAATCCAAATCCATATTTCTCACGGTACTCTCGCGACTGGATGATATCGGGATGGGATGGGTTAAGTTGAAGCGATTCCTGGTAATTTCCCATATGGGCGTGATTCACATATCCCAACAAGGAAATTTTTCCAACGTTTCCCTCATTCCCGTATCGACATTCCGCCTCGGCGTTATCCTCCCGAGCCTGACCTATGTTTCCATCGAAATTTTCTCCAATGGCCGTGTCCGTCACCATGGCACTGCAAAGCCTAAGGGCCCAGTGTTTTTGGTTCAATTCTGCCATAACGGCCCAGGTATCCCCGTAGATATTAGCCGCGTAATCCCAGGCCGCGTTATCCACGAGCCCTAAATTCATAAACTCGGTCCGGGGGTCATGGGCATAGTCGTTGGAATCCAGAAAGTCCGTCAGAAAGAGCTTGCCCGCGGTCACCACGAACCGGGACACATCCCATCGTGCGGCGAGTTGATTGGATTCCTCCTCGATGTTTTCCTTCTCGCCTCCCAGTCCGAAAACCTGCTGGAAGTAAACCTCGGCCTGGTTGTAATTCACCCCTCCCTGGTCCGACCTGGAAATATCGCCGTTTGGAAAATCGGCAATTCCTCCCAAGTCACTGAACCCTCTTCCACCAAGCAGTTCGGAAGTGGAGTAAAAGGCACCTCCCTTCCAGACCAGCAAGCCTAGGTAAAGGGAGGACGTGAAGGAACTGTCTAATTCGGGATTGGGGTCCAGGCTGTTTTCTCCCGAATAGAGGGCGGGGAAAGAAGGATGCCACTGGGACATGAAGGTCGCCTGACCGTGGACACTGTAAAGTTCCGGCATAGACGTGTCTTGGGCATGGGCGGAGAAAGGCATCAGTATGAATAAAAGGATGATTTTTAAATTTAAGTTGCGTTTCATGAAATCCTCATACCCGTAACGTTCAATCATTAATTCGCCAAACGATGAAATTTGAAAGGCCGGTCTTAAAGGAGAGGGCGAACAGGGCCGTTTTTGGGGGGAGATTTCAACTCACCGGACGGTGGAAATTCTTTCAGAATATTCAAGAAATTTTCCTCAGAAAGAGGATGGCTGAAATAATAGCCCTGAACTTGATCGCATCCGTGATTCTGCAGAAAGGTCAATTGGCCTTCCGTCTCGACCCCTTCGGCCACGACCTTTAGTTTGAGACTGTGGGCCAGGGCGATCACGGCCTGAACGATGGCGGCATCGTTGGGATCCGTGGTGATGTCACGAACGAATGATCGATCGATCTTGAGGGTTTCCATTGGAAAACGCTTGAGGTAGCTGAGGGAAGAGTAGCCGGTGCCGAAATCATCCAGGGAAAAATGAACCCCCATTTTCTTCAGTTCGTTCAAGGCGGAGATGGTGAAATCGGCGTTCTTCATGGCGATACTTTCGGTGATTTCCAGGCCCAAGTAGTCCGGATCCAATCCCGTAGAGTCCAGGATCTGTGCAATCCGGCTGACGAGGTTGCGCTGTTGAAACTGCCGGGCCGAAAGATTAACGGAAATACATACACTCGGCAGGCCCTTGAGCTTCCATTGTTGTCCGAGCTTGCATACCCTTTCTAAAACCCAGTCCCCGATGGGAACGATCAGGCCCGTTTCTTCGGCCAGCCCGATAAATTCAGTAGGAAAAACAAGCCCCAGGTCGGGGTGCTGCCAACGCACCAAGGCCTCGGCACCAACCATCCGCCGGGTGATCAGGTCAATCTGGGGCTGAAGGTAAACCACGAATTCCTGTTTTTCCAGCGCCCGCCGTAGACTATTTTCCATTAGCAATTGCTTGAAGGCGCTGACATTCATGATGGAGGCGTACAGTTGAAAATTATTTCTTCCCTGTTCTTTGGCCCGGTACATGGCCGTTTCGGAGTTCTTTAAGAGCACTTCCGGGTTTTCACCGTCGGCGGGATAAAAGGCCATGCCGATGCTGGTGGTTACGTGTAGTTCGTGGCCATCCAGTTTGAAGGGAGAAGCTAAGGTTTCAATGATGCGCTGGGCGTGCTGGGTGGCTTCCTCGACCTGGTTGACTTGGGGCAAAAGCAGGGTGAACTCATCCCCTCCAAATCGGGCGATGGTGCCGTTGTCGGCCAGGATGCTCAAAAGCCGATCCGCGACCCCGATCAAAAGCTTGTCCCCAATCTGGTGTCCGAGGGTCTCATTGATGGTCTTAAACCGGTCCAGATCCAGCATCATCACACAAAGGGGCTGTTTGTTTCGGTGGGCCGTTTTCATGGCCTGCTCCAGCCGGTCCTTGAAAAGCGTGCGGTTGGGTAAGTTTGTCAAAATGTCGTAATAGGCCTGCCGTCGAATGGTCTCTTCAGCCCTTTTCCGTTCGGAAACGTCTCGAGCGATGGCTTGGGCCATCTTTTGACCATTCCAAGTGAATACATGGGAATTTACCTCAAACGGAATCTTGTATCCGTCTTTAGAAACGCTCGCCTTTTCATAGGTCACATGCCCCTGCTCCACCAACTTTTTGAATAATTTGGGCATGTCGTTGATATCTTCGGGCGCCGCCATGTCATAGGGAGTCATCTGGAGCAATTCAGCCCGGGTAAATCCGGTTTTATGGCAAGCCCGATCGTTCACTTCCACAAACTTTCCGATAACTCCTTCTTGGGAGATTCCAAAAAGGAAAATAGCGTCATTGGCGTTGTTGAAAAGCTCCCGAAATTTGTCCTCACTACCGCGAAGAGCCAGTTCAGTGTTTTTTCTTTCCAACGCGCTGGTCAGCATTTCGCCTGTGATCGTGAAAAGAGCAATGTCCTCGAGAGACCAACGCTTGGGGGAACGGGTCGTACTGAAAGATAAAAACCCGGCGGAACGTCCGCCTGTGAAGATTGGGATTACCACCACTGAACTTACCTTCCGGGCGATCAAGAATCTTCTTTCGGCCGAGGCCTGGGGCGGTAATTCGTCCGGGCTTTCCACATGAATAACTTCGTGCCGTAAGATTTTCTCCGAAAACCATGGGTAATCGGACAGGAAAGTATTGGGAACCCAGGGTTCCCCTGCAGTCTCCGCCGAGGAAAACCATTGATAGGTTGGTTGCTCCAACTTATCGCCCTGCGAGAGGAAAAGCATAGCCCGATCCGCACCAATAAATCGGCCGATGGAATCCAAACTGTTCTGAATACCTCCATCAATTTTTTCAATCGACAAATTGATGAAATGGGAGGAAAGGGTCGTGATTAATTTTTCGAATTCCATCCGTTGGTGAAGGGCTTCTTCCATTCGTTTTTGTTCGGTCAGATCTACCGAGATGCCGGTCACGCCCTTGAATGTTCCATTTTCATCCAGGAGTGGGGTGTAATGCGTGTGATACCACAGTTTAGCGATCTGAACAGTCGCGGAAAATGTCTCTCCCTTCAAAGCCCGACGTAGATGCTGTATAAGATCGGGATATTCGCGATACATTTCCAAGGCAGACCGGCCCACGACCTGCCCGGGTTTCAGGTTTAATACTTCCAGCCCGCTCCCTTCGGAGAGGGTAAAATTCCCATTCTCGTCCAGGGCAAATACTACCAATGGGGCCGTGCTGATGATGGTTTGAAGTCTCTCTCTGCTGATTTTGAGGTCGTCCTGAACTTTTTTGAGCTGGGTCGTATCTGGAACGACCAAGTCGCGAGCCACACCCACCCACTGCGTTTCGTGTCCCTCCCCCAGAAGGGTCAGGGAAATTTCCACCGCCCGCAAAGAATGATTCTTCTGTTTCAAACAGGTTGACCACTTCAGCGGGGTGGAAGGCTTGTGTGAACTGCGAACGGACCTATGGCTCCAGATAGCGGATTGGGACTCGGGAAAAAGGTCTGCCAGGGTGCTCAAAAGGGAAAGTTCGTCTTCGCTAAAACCAGTAAGTTTGCTGAAGGATTCATTGGCAAAAAGTATCCGGCTACCGTCCGTCAAGAAAACACCTTCCCCTAATCCGTTCACAGCCGCTAATAGGGCGTTTTCGAGAAAGGGTTTTAGGCGGTTCGGTACGTTCAAGCAGGAACCTTTAGGTTTAGGATTAAACCTATGATAGTTTTTACAAGAGAAGAATTAAAGATGATTTAGAGCTAACTTTAACGGCCAAAGTAACCGGGTTCGTTTCCCTTTCGCCACTTGATGTTGCATCCAATACCCGGTTTTTGGCAGGTGTCCACTGGTTTGCCCGAGAGGACTGCGTCCATCGCCTGGCGGAGTGAATGGCCGTCCACAGGTTTGTCGTTACCGGGTCGGCTATCATCCAATTGGCCCCGGTAAACCAACCGGCGGTTTTCATCGAAAAGGTAGAATTCTGGGGTACATGCGGCCTTGAAAGCCTTGGCCGCCTCCTGGGTCAGGTCAAAACAAAGGGGATAGTTCAAACCCAGTTCCTTTCCCATTTGGCGTAGGTTTTCCGGCCCGTCCTCGGGATGTGATTCCGGATCATTGGAACTGATAGCGACGATGCCGATTCCTCGAGGCAGGTAGTCCTTACCCAACTTGGGCAATTCGTTTGTTATGTGGATGACATAGGGGCAATGCCTGCAGAGAAAGATGACCAAGAGGCCGGTTTGACTTTTGAAGTCAGCCGGCTTGATGCTTTTCCCGGAGATCACATCAAACAAATCAAAATCAGGGATTGGAGTCCCCAGCTCAAGCATGGTGGATTCGGTTAAAGACATCCTCTTCTCCCCTAGTTTATCTAATTTTTACTTTTCTTCGATTTTCCCTTGTCCCCTGCCTGACTGGGATCTTGGGAAACCTCAGTCATATTTGAAACATCCTCCATGGGCCCGGTCTGGGGATCTTTCTCAACCTTAATGGTCATCCCCTTGTTCTTGGTCTTGCCTTTCTTCTTTTTGGCAGACGCCGAATGTTTGGTCTTGCCCGTATCGTCTTGAGTCTTAGCGATAACCCCGGCAGAGGGCAATACCAGCCCGAGGGCGAGCGTAAAGCAGAAAAGGCATTTCAAATATTTTTTTCTCATAATTGTTCCCTTTTTTCCCTTTCCTCAATTTTTTTAAAAGCCTTGAGCCTCCGGTCGGGCGCCACCCGGCTCACCGGCTTAATCGCCCAAACCTTACGGATCTTTTTGGCGTTTTCCTTGTTAATTTTATATTTCTTCTTTTCCAAGACCAACTCCTTAATCCTCCAGCAACCTACCCTGGGTTTCCCTTGGGATGGCCTCGATGGGCTCTATGGGTTCGATCTCCTTGGCCGTTTCTCCTATCCCAAGATCCTTGAATTCCCGAGCTTTAGCAGCCACCCGGCTCTCGAAGGAACCAACCCCTTTATTATATGAAACCACGGCCTTCTTCAAGTTGCTCCCCATGTCGGCCAAATGCTCGGTCATATCGGCTAATCGTTTGTACAATTCCTTCCCTAACTCACTTATTTTCTGGGCATTCCGGCTCAATTGTTCCTGCCTCCAGCCATAGGAAACCGCCTTCAAAAGCGCAATCAGGGTTGTCGGTGTGGATAAAATGACTTTGTTCTCGACGCCCGCCTCGATCAAAGACGGGTCCTGCTTGAGAGCTGCGCTAAAAAAGTCTTCGCCGGGTAAAAACATCACTACAAATTCAGGAGCTGATGGGAATTGATCCCAATAGGCCTTTTTGCCCAACTGGCCCAAATGGGTTCGGATTTGGCCCGCGTGATCGTTCAGGAAACCTTCTCTCTCCTCGTCGGTTTTCGCTTCTGCAGCAGATAAATAGGCCATCAATGGAGCCTTGGAATCCACCACCACCATCCGGTCCCCGGGAAGTTTGATAATCATATCGGGCCGCAGAGATTTGCCCTCATCGGTTTCACTGCTTTCTTGTTCCAAAAAATCGCAGTGATCCAGCATCCCCGCCATCTCCACTACCCGTTTGAGTTGAATTTCACCCCACCGGCCCCGTCCTTGTGGCATGCGCAGAGCCTTGACCAGATTGCTGGTTTCTTCACGAAGTTTGGCGCCAGTTTCCATCATATTTCGAACCTGTTCTTTCAGCTCCGAATAGGCACCCACTCGGGTGGATTCAAGATTTTGTATTTTTTCATCGAATTTGTTGAGGGATTCTTTGACCGGCTGGATCATCCGGTCGATGGCGATCTGGCGTTTTTCCAAGTCCCCCTTGGCATTCTCCTGGAACTGCTCCAGATGGGTACGGGCCAGCTCTAGAAAGGCTTGGTTGTTGCTCTTCAGTGCCGCGCCCGAGAGTGCCTGGAAGGATTCCTCCAACTTGTTCTTGGCGTCCTCGAAGACCTTCAGCTTCTCTTCAAAGCCCTTGCGAGCCTCCTGGGCGGTAGCTTCAAGCTCCGCCTTTGATGTTTTAAGGGTAGTAATTTCAACCGTGAGATTTTGGGTTCTTTTCTCAAAGTCGGTAAGACGTGCCAGCAGATCGGTAATCTGACTTTCTTTACCGGCTAAACGTTCTGTCAAAGTGGCCAGTTGAGATTCACTCTCGGCAGATTTAGCCATTACGGCATTAACTTTTTGAGTTTTGGTTATAAAAAAGGTACCCAGGATCCCCATCAATAAGCCAAAAGCAAAATAAACGATATCCATTCCAACCTCCAGTTGATTCAACATTGAACCACAAAGAGGGTCACCTTTCACCCGGGTAATAACTTGGTTTATATGGTTTTTCAGGGCTGGAAAAAAGAAGGAAAGAGGGGGTGAAATCGATCCAGGGCCTCGGTGAGTCGTCCGGGGCTCGAACCCGGGACACCCACATTAAAAGTGTGGTGCTCTACCAGCTGAGCTAACGACTCACGGAGGCCCCGGAAATTAACAACCCTCAGGGGAAAAGCACTATATCAAAATCATCTTCATTTGTTTTGAAAGATTTGCGAACGATCTTGACCAACGGAAACCCAGCTGATGGGAACTCCGGCCCCTTTTTCTATTTCCCATAGGAATCGGCTGGCTTCTTTCGGCAAATCTTTTGGCGAAGCGGCTTTCGTTAAATCGCCGCCCCAGCCTTTCATTTGCTTGTAAACGGCCCGGCATTTGGAAAGGGTCAATATCCCAGCCGGGAAATCTTCGATTGTCTTGGAGCCGATCTTATAAGAAGTCCCCAGTTTGACCGACGGAAGATCGCTCAAAACATCTGTCTTGGTTATCAAAAGGCCCGTCAGGCCGTTGATTCGACAAGCGTAGCGCAAAGCGGTTAAGTCCAACCAGCCGCAACGACGGGGCCGGCCGGTCGTGGCACCAAATTCCCCACCTTTTTGCCTAATTTTTTCAGCAAATTCCGGGGTCATCTCCGTCGGAAACGGCCCTTCTCCTACACGTGTCGTATAAGCTTTAGCGACCCCAAAAATTTCGTCGAACCAATGTGGGCCGACTCCCAATCCTGTAAAAACCCCGCCAACACTGGCACTAGAAGAAGTGACATAGGGATAGGTTCCAAAATCGACATCCAAGAGGGTTCCCTGCGCGCCTTCGGCCAGCAGATTCTTGCCGGCTCGGAGCTGTTTTTCAAGGTAAGCGGAAGTGTCGTGAACCATGGGTTTTAATTTTTCGGCGGCTTCCAGGTATTCACTCGCGATCTTTTTTGCGTTCACCCCCGCCTGGCTGTAGTACTTGGTCAGCCAAAAATTCTTTTCCACCACCATGGCTTCAGCTTTGCGGCGGAATTCGGCTGGTTCAAAGAAGTCACAAACCCGCAATCCTACCCGAGCCATCTTATCCATGTAGGCCGGGCCAATTCCACGGTTGGTGGTGCCAATCTTGGTTTGCCCTTTTTGTTTTTCAGCCGCGCCATCCAATAGACGGTGGACCGGAAGGATGAGATGCGCCCGGTCGCTGATAAAAAGCCGTCCCTTGAGGGAAACGCCCTCTTTAACCAGGGACGCAATTTCCCCCAATAAAGCCAGGGGGTCCAAAACCACACCGTTGCCGATAACGCAAATCTTATGGGGATGAAGAATACCCGAGGGGATCTGGTGAAAAACAAACTTCTTACCGCCTGTGACCACGGTATGGCCCGCGTTGGCTCCGCCCTGGTAGCGAGCAACGATATCAACCCGTTCGGTCAGCACATCCACCATCTTGGCTTTGCCCTCGTCGCCCCACTGGGCACCAATAATGACGATGTTAGATTTTTTATTTTTAGACTTTGATGTCGGCTTTTTCATGAAAACCTTCACGACAGCTGTAATAGGGCAAAAAAAAACTCCGCCCCCGGCGGAGTCATTCCCAGGCAAACCGTGGCATTTTAGAGGATGCCGTACCCCTTGGCAAGACAACTCAATGTATCGCCTTTTTTCTATACCTTGAATGCCAGACTGAATAAAGGGATATCGCCAGGCTCGAGAGTGACAATAATACCACCCAGAACAAGCTTCCCCACCTGGCCTTGTTGAGGTTTTGGACCTGCTGATACAGATCTACCTGTGAGTTTCGCAGTTCCTGGTATTGGCCCGAGTTATTAATGCTCACCATGTCATGAATCACATCCAATTGCCCCGCCAACTGTTGAGCCTGCATGGTTTGAATGCGGCGGTTGCTGTTTTCTTGTGTACGGACAGAGGTAATTTCCGCTTGGAGACGGGCCAATTCGCCAGGAGAGAGGGATGAGGGCGGTTGAGCGGAATCGATTGGCGGGGTAAGGACGGGAACCTCGTCAGTATGTTTTCCGGCGAGCCAGATGACCGTTTTACCCTCGTTGTCCTTTTCAGCGGATAATAGCGTTAAAAGGTTTTTAGATTTCTGGAAATTCGGATCTTTTTCCAAGGACTGGGCGGTGGCGACAATGGCCTTATCGTAATCCCCATCCAAATAACTACTGAGGGCTTGGCGATAGAGGGTTTCCGCCTCGTCCACAGCGGAGGTTTGACTCGGAGTAGGTTGAATTTGACCAGCCAGAGGCCCCATCGAAAACCAAAAAAACGCCACCAGCATGAAACAAATGTTACGGGTCACTTGTTCTCGCCTTCCTGAACTAGGCCATCATGGTTGGTGGTTTCCAATTTTCTCAGCAAATCCTTGATTTCGTAATTATTCGGATCTACTTCCTCGGCCTTCCTTGCTGAAAAGAGGGCGGTTGGCAGGTCATTGGCGTTGAAGGATTGTAGACCCGCATCGTAGAAATGTTTCGCTTCATCGGACATGGGCCGGGGAGCCGTGATCCACTCGTCACAGCGGTACTTTTCCTCGCCGCCCACCACGGAACGGATAAAGAGGTGGTATCGAACACCATTCTGGGCGCCCCTCAAAAGGCAATAGTTGCTCGTGAGAGGTTGTTGTTTGGCTCTGCGGAAATCCGTGTCAGAATCAGATCGTAAATAAACGATATAACCATCGGCGTGGCTTCCCTTGGGAATATCCCATTTCAGGTATATTTTCTCATCCCCCACATAGGATTCGACGATGAAAGGTTTAGGTTGGGGAGGACCACCCTCGAAATCCCAGGCGACCGACAGTCGGTGGCTATTTCCCAGATTATCAGCGTGGGTCATGAAGGCATATTCGATGCTCCATTGCTGATTCCGGTAGCTGGCCCCTAGGCTGAAATCTCCAGGTAGAGTCAGGAAACTGGTGAAACCTCCCCGGAGGCCAAGTTTTCCATCAAGGAACCAATGCTCCACCCCGGAGCGGATACGGACATTTTGATCGTTCAACAGAACGTCGTTGTCGAGGGTCCAGGGAACATCCACATCCAGTAGGGTGTTTGGGTCAAAATAGAAAGCAATCCCGGGAGTTAAAACCGAAGGAACAGACTGTTCCACTCCGGATTGGTCAAATCGAATAGTGGTTGAAATATCGGTCAAGGCCAGCCCCGCGTTCAACTGCATACTGTTTTCTAGGGGCTGCTTGAACAAAAGACCCAGATCGACCCCGACGCCCTGAACAGTGCCTTGAGCCGCAGACCCGGTATCCGCGAAAAGATAGCGGACGTTCAATCCCCCGAACCACCGGTGATCCGTTCTGGTATCCAACGGAATCGCAACTGTAGCGGTATATTGATCCTCATGGGAACCGGAGATGTCGGTATAAAAAAGATTGTTCGTGCTAATTCCGAAGTGAATATCTTTTTTCAGAATGCCCTCAAAGGAAAAATATAGATTTCGGTCTTTATCATTGAAATAGGACCCGTACGTTCCATAGATTTCAGGTTGTGGGAGTTGAGCTAAGCCTGCGGGGTTCCAATAGGATGCGCTTGGATCGTCGGCAATTGCTACAAAAGCGCCGGCCAAACCCATAGCCCGGGTACCAACGCCTAATTCCCCGCCCCGATCAAAAAGAGCCCAGCTGGAAGAAGCTTTTAGGAAAAGGATTACAATAAGCAAAAAACTAGACAAACGATTGGCGTTAGAGTTTTTGTTTGATCGAAATTGCAATTTCGGCCTTTCGAGTCTCAATGAATGAACATTATTTTAATTGCTTTTCGGACCGGATTACCTGTAGCGGGATCGTTCCCATCAAACACGGCAATGTAGACGCCCGTTCCAACTTCCAGTCCTAACTGGTTTCTCAAATTCCAAGAGGCCGTACTATTTGAAATGCTTACGGTTTTTATCAGTTCCCCTGCTACGTCATATATTTTAATTTTACTTTGCGAGTCAGGTGAATTTCCAGCGAAAGAAGCAAGAATCGTCACTATATCGCCCGGATGAGCCGGGTTCGGAAAAGCGGTCAAATGGAGGTCCGTTGAGCCCGTTTCCGTAGTGATAAAGGCGTCCCTTGCCAGGGTAACTGTGGTCCCCTCGGGAGTATTTTCGATGATGGTGAAATGATAGAAGCCATTTGGTACCAATTTGCCCTTTGAATCAAAACCATTCCAAACCGCCACTGGCTGGTTATTTAGGTAAATAGTGATTGCGCCTCCTAAGCCGGAAGGACTGGGAACGAAACTTGAGAGGCTAATGGAATAGGCACTCCCTGCGGGCAAGATTGCGTTTCCACAGAAGGTAGCGATCAATTCACCACGGTCATCGAAAACATTAACGACTTGTTGGCCACAAACAGGCGTTGAAGTGATCGTGGGGCTAAGAGTCGGAGTCCCGGTACTAGTGATCGTCCAAGTAGGCGTCGGAGTAAGACTAATCGTGGCCGTGCTGGTGGCCGTAGCGGTGAAAGTCCATGTTGCGGTCAACGTAAAGGTCGAGGAAGGCACAGGAGTATGAGTGGGGGAGGCTGAAGATGTTGAGGTCGCGGTCGGTGTTGCCGTGAACGACGAGGTGGTCGTTTGGGTGGCAGTGAACGTTGAGGTAAAGGTTAAAGTCAACGTATTGGTCGTCGTTGGAGTCGCTGTGGTAGTCGTCGTAACGGTCATCGTGTTCGTGAGGGTCACGGTAGCAGTGAAAGATGGCGTGAGAGTTTGGGACGCTGTAGCTGTGGCCGTGACCGTCGGGGTAAAGGTAAGCGTATAAGTGCTAGTTAGGGTATTAGTGGGTGTTGGGGTATTCGTCGCCGTATTGGTTCCGGTAGGTGTATCCGTGATCGTCGGAGTGTTAGTTGTAGTAGAGGTATTAGTAAAGGTGTCAGTGATGGTTGGCGTATTTGTCGGTGTTGAAGTGCCTGTGAATGTACTCGTGAGTGTTGGAGTCGCTGTTTGTGTGGTGGTTTCAGTTTCCGTGTTTGTGACCGTTGAAGTGTTGGTGGGCGTATTTGTGCTTGTTGCTGTGTCGGTAATAGTGGGCGTGTAAGTCTCTGTGAAAACATTGGTTGGCGTATCGGTGAAGATAAAGGTATTGGTCGGAGTGCTCGTAATCGTTGATGTTGCGGTAGACGAATTCGTAGGCGTTGTCGAGGACGTGGGAGTATACGTAACAGTTGGTGTGAAGGTGTTGGTTATTGTACTGGTGTATGTATCAGTGGTGGTGGGAGTGTTTGTCGACGTAACGGTTCCGGTAGGCGTATCTGTGACGGTTGGGGTGAAAGACGCCGTCGGTGTGCTGGTAAATGTTTCGGTGACTGTGGGTGTATTCGTCCCAGTTGATGTATCGGTGGGAGTTCCCGTGGCTGTTGGTGTAACTGTCGCGGTGTAGATGCTAGTGGGTGTATCAGTGATTGTCCATGTCGGAATTAGTGTATTGGTAATGGTAGAGGTCGCTGTGAACGTGGTGGTGAGAGTCGCTGTAGGCGTCGTTGTATTAGTTAAAGTGGCCGTAAAGGTAGAGGTTACGGTAGCCGTATTAGTTAGTGTTTCGGTCTGGGTAATGGTCGGAGTATTCGTTGGCGTGTAGGTCGGGGTTGAGGTCGAAGTGGTTGTTGGCGTAAGGGTCACCGTCGCCGTCGGTTGGACAATCGTAATGACTGATCCATCTACCGGGGCACCCACCAAGTGTATATTCCGTCCGGAGGTTATGCCGCCGCCTTGTACATCCACGTTCCCAAGTATGTCTGTCGTGTATGTTCCAGATGCCGCCGAGCCCGAGAAATCGTATGTGATCAGGTAATTTTGGGAAGCTCCCGGTCCAAGGGTATCCAATGGCAATCCACCCAATGTGACGGCATTGCCCGTATAAGTAGAACTTGCCAGCAGAATGGATGACCCATCGACCGTTGCGCTTCCGCTTGGATCGGCCCAAATTTTCACGACGAGTATCCCGCTGTTGTTCCCTGTTTGTGACGCGGGTGAATTAAAGATGATATCCCCAAGCGTGACGCTTTCACCGCTGACGTTAACAACGTTCAATTGAAGGACAGGAACATTCACGGCTCCAGGAAGCTGTGTGGAATTGGGAGGATTATTGGTTCCAAGCGCGATCACCATCAAAGGTTGGGTGGGGGTATAGGTCGCAGTTGAGGTTGCCGTCCACGTTGGCGTAACCGTTGAAGTGAATGTCATTGTCTGGGTCGGTGTGACCGAAGATGTAAAGGTTGAAGTCACGGTTGGGGTATCCGTGACCGTTGGGGTATTGGTAGCGCTGAATGTACTGGTGGCGGTTGTTGTAAGAGTCGGGGTTTGCGTTTGAGTGAATGTCGTTGTTTGCGTCGAAGTGTTGGTGGGCGTAAGGGTCACGGTGAACGTAGGTGTTGAAGTTTCGGTAGCCGTTGAGGTCACAGTTTCAGTATGGGTGGACGTGGCTGTCTGGGTGAAAGTCGCGGTCCCAGTCAAGGTAGGCGTTAGCGTCATGGTGTATGTCGGAGTCTCGGTTTGAGTGAAGGTTGAGGTTGAAGTTTGCGTAAATGTCGAAGTTTCCGTTTCAGTAAACGTAGATGTAGCCGTTGGAGTAAAAGTCGAAGTCGCAGTCAGTGTGAATGTTGGGGTTTCTGTCTGAGTGAATGTGGACGTATTAGTCTGCGTGAAGGTTGGTGTGGCGCTTTGTGTAAACGTGGGTGTCTCGGTCTGTGTAAGTGTCGGCGTAACCGTTTGAGTAAACGTCGGCGTTGCTGACTGAGTGAAGGTTGGCGTGGCCGTTTGCGTAAAGGTTGGGGTTTCTGTCTCTGTGTTCGTTGACGTAACGGTCTGAGTAAACGTCGGGGTGGTGGTTTGGGTGAATGTGGGAGTAGCTGTCTCGGTAAAGGTCGGGGTGGCCGTTGTCGTAGAGGTCGTTGTGGTAGTCGCCGTTTCAGTTGATGTGAATGTCGCAGTAGTTGTCAGCGTAAAAGTCGGTGTTAAGGTCTGACTAAATGTCGGAGTCTCAGTCTGTGTGAATGTTGGGGTTGACGTCTGTGTAAATGTCGGTGTGGCCGTTGTGGTGAAGGTAGGCGTAGCCGTTGATGTAAAGGTCGATGTTGAGGTTTGAGTGAACGTTGGAGTTGCGGTCTCGGTGAATGTCGGGGTGGCTGTTTGAGTGAAGGTTGGTGTAGACGTCTGGGTAAAGGTTGGAGTAGCCGTTGATGTAAAGGTCGGAGTGGTTGTCGTAGTAAAGGTTGCTGTAAATGTCGCTGTCGGCGTGGCGGTTTGAGTGAACGTGGGTGTCTGGGTTTGCGTAAAGGTGGGTGTTTGGGTCTGAGTGAAGGTGGGGGTTGCCGTCTGGGTAAAGGTTGGAGTAGCCGTCTGCGTAAAGGTCGGTGTGGCCG
>CAZGKT010000019.1:0-55201 GCA_964525605.1 uncultured bacterium | reverse complement strand
GGGCAATCCATGAACATTAGGTCTACTCATGCGTCCCTCCTAATGTCCCCAGCACAAACATATTACCAGGGGCCAAGTTTTTTTCAAAAGAAGTACCCAGCACAACCGCCGAAAACGCGAAAAGCTCAATAACACCCGCAAAGTGTTGGAAGCATAGGTGTTGGTTGTTTGATTTAGGTGGGAAGTTAGAAATGTCTTTGATTAGTGCCGCAATATGGGCGGCCAAGCGAACCAAGAGGCCAGACCCCACTACCGCTTTCCTGGATAGGAAATTGATCCAGGGGGAGTGGGGTCTGGCGTCGCAGGTGAGAAAACAGCCGCCCATATTGCGGCTATTTCCTGAAAAAAGATGTGAGTCAGAGTCACGTTCCGCTTTAAGCAGGTTTAAGTCCCGGTTAAAGCGAGCCGTGGCGCTTTTTTGGTGGATCGTGAAAATGAGTTGTGAACTGTTTAAGGTTTGGGGGATTCTCAGGGTTGATTGACTTGGATTTGAAAGTTCACTTGTCGAAGGGTAACAACTTGCGAGGACAAAATCTTCAGGGAAGCAATCGCCCTTTAAATGCAAAATCTGAAATCCAAAAAGTTCGTTCATCCGTCTCCGCCGTGGTCTGTGATATTTATTTTGACTGTCTTGGGAGTCTAAACGTTTCTTTAGAATGAAATTTTTTTTGAACTGTCATTGATCGCCAATCAGCGCCACTAACTGCCACTACCCGTCACCAACCGTCATTAACCATCACTAACCATCCTTTACCATTGATTGCCGTCGGTGGATTGTTTAGAAAAAAACATTCGTGAAATCATTTAAGCGAGGAACCACAAAGGTTTTTGCAATCTTCCATGGAAGTCGGACTTCCGCACCATGGAAGTGAAATGTCCTACAGTAGGACATGAAAAACCTTATTTCGGGGGCCATTTCATTGGCTTTTAAAAAACTCCGATGGCGAACCCCCCTATCTATGCATCAAGGTCGGGATGCATAAAACGATAGGGGGGTTCGCCCTCTCCGTTAAAATCCAATGAAATGGCAAAGGGAAATGCAATAAAACAAATGGTGATTTGGATTATAGGGAATACGAGTCATCCATGTGCGAAGGTGATAGGTGGTGAAGGGGGTTGGTGTATAATCAGGGCAGGTAAATTCTTGAAAGCAAAAAAATGATTCAACTCAAAGATCGTTCAACAACAGAAGAACTTCAAGAAGTGGTGCAGAGGGTTATCGGCCGGTTTAGTCCCGATAAAATCCTGCTCTATGGTTCCTTTGCCTATGGTGATCCCCGCCCGGATAGTGACTTCGATTTATTGGTGGTCTTGCCCGATCCTCCCGCCCGGCAGGTTGGATATGAAGTGGCCCGAGAAATTCGCCTCAACCATCCCCTCCAATTGGTTTTCATGAATACCGAAAAATTTGAGGAAACAAAAGACGTTGTGGGGGGGCTTGCCTATCCCGCCAATCACTGGGGAAAAGTGCTCCATGAAAAGGCTTCGTGAGCAGGTCATTTGGGACTTCATTCAAGGTTGGCTTAAAAAGGCCGAGAATGACTTGGTCGCCGCCGGTGTAACCCTGAATTCAAAATTAGATGACCATTTCATTTCCGCTTTCCACGCCCAGCAAGCCGTTGAGAAATACCTAAAGACCTTTCTCATTTGGCGGCAGGTACCTTATCCAAAAACTCATGAAATAAAAAAACTATTGTCTCTTTTTCCGCCTCAAGACGCGGAGCTGGTAAATGAGTTGTCCGAGGCTGATTGGTTGTCGCCCTTTGGGGTTGAGTTCCGTTATCCCGGTGAGGAAGTGGCCGACTTTGAAACGGCAAAAAGAGCCGTGGAACAGGCAAAGAAGGCTCAAATTGCCATCATGGAACGCCTTAAAGATTATCTGGAAAAGGGACGGCCTGGTTAATTCCAGCGGCGACCAGAAGTCAAGAACAGGTGGGTTGCTGAAATTGAATTTTGAAACGTTTATTAAAAATAATCGGGATGAGGATTCATGCCTGAAATTTTAAAAGAAAAAATAATCGCTGAATACAAACGTTTGAAAGCGAAAATTGGTCGAAAACCATCCTCGCGTGAATTCATTGAGCTAACAAACTTTAAAAAACGACAGCTCGAAAAAGTTTTCGGGGGAGGGCCTTACAATAAGCTGGTGAAAATGGCGGGGGATGAGCCCTCTTTGCCCGTGGATAAAGTTGCGAATCCATGGACAAATGAACGTGCATTAGAAAGTTGGGGAAATGCCGTCAAAAGATTGAATCATAAACCTTCCCAAGCGGAATGGAGCCATCTTGAATTTAAGCCATCCATTGGTTGGTATGAAAAGAAATATGGTTCATGGAGAAACGATGTACCAAAAGCTTTTTTGGCATTTGCGAATGGGAAACAAGAATGGATAGATGTTATTGAATTATTGACCAATGGTAATGGTATTGAAACGGAACAAAGTTCTTTAGAAAGCGCCGAAGTAGATGATTTTCAAAGTTTTATTCCACCTGTTGTTCAAGATTTGAAGACTTTGTCCGTTGCAGAAGGTAGAAACTTAGAATTCGAGCAAAAAACAAACCTTGCCTTTCAACTTCTTGGCTTCCAAGTGAAACGGTTAGGCCAAGGTACTGGAAGAAACAATGATGGCATTGCCGTTGATCGCGAAAATCACTATGCCGTATTTATTGATTCTAAGGCCCGACGTGATGGTTATTCCGTTGGTACTGATGACAGAGCTTTTATTGAATACACCAGGACTTGGGAGGACGATTTAAAACGCCAAGGTATTAAACATATTTATTTCGCTGTTGTATCATCGCGATTTAAAGGGGGTATTGAACGGGCGGCAGAAAATCTTAAAAAGGAAACCAGCACTTCAGCACTTGTCCTGATTAGTGCGGAAGTGCTTTTAAAATTGGTTGCAACAAAAATTCGATTTCCAGCGGAATTTAATCTAAGAGATTTAAAAGACTTACTCGTTCAAGATGGGGTGCTAGAACAAAAGAAAGTTGAGCGATTTATTGAAAGCTGTAGAACATTATGACCCCCGATGCGGAGATCAAAATAATTAAGCAGTTTATTGATTTTGTTGTTCCGGAATTACCCCCTGCTGAAGCTTCAGTCTATTTACTTCTTCTTCGTCACACTGTTCTTGAAAATGGTCAAACGGAAATAAGAATTGGCAAAAGAACAATAGCGGAAAAGTATGGTGCTGGGATTCGAGGTGCTAAAACGGATTTTGAACACATAGGGCAATTGTTGAAACGATTAGAAAATAAGGGTTGCATTGCGATTGGTGATGTAAACCGTGAGGGTACCTTGTATAAACTTTTACTACCTGAAGAAATTCCTTTTGTTTTCGAAAAACTCAATTTGTCGATCACTCCCCAAGAAGAGGATTATTTTCATTCTTTTGAGAAACGGCTTGAAGTTTTTGAGCGCGATAATTGGCTTTGCTTTTACTGTGGTGAAAAGGTTGATAAATCGAACGCTACCTTGGACCATTTTATTCCACAGTCAAAGGGTGGCTCAAATTCGAAGGACAATTTGAAAACAGCTTGTCTAGTTTGCAACAGCATAAAAATGGGAAAGTCTTATGAAGAAGCAGCCCCTCTTTTGTTGAAGTCCGCACGCGATAGGAATATCAAAGGTCATAGTAAAAGTTTATAGGTTGCGATGATTTCTCCACATTTGAAACAATTCGGCTTCAGGTTTGACACGAATGTGACACGGAGCCAGGCGCAAATGGAAAACGACTGAATTTTAAGACCCCCTGTATGAAACGCAGGGGCTTACAAGGCACAGGCGATAAAAATTAGTCGTTCTGCCGTGTCATATACGTGTCAAACTCAACCATGCTTTACCATGCTTGACCATCACTTACCGCCGTTTACCGCCACTTCAAAAAAAGAGCCCTTGTCGCTCAGGTCGTAAAACCGTTGCAGGCAAAGGCCCTTGAAACTGTGCTGGGGACTGTGAATTTTTAATCTCGCTCTAAAAGAGCGTCCAAATATGGTTTCAGTGATTTACACGCAGGGGGTCACAGGTTCGAATCCTGTTTCGCCCACCATCCATTCAAAATCCCGGGAAAAATTCCGCGATTCCCGTCGTCTTATCTCTCGAGGCAGTTGAATTGGAACATAGGACTTGCTTGTATTTTTCCTCTTTTTGGTTAAAATTTTCTCCCCGTTGATGTGGGGGTTGGAATTTAGAAATTGGGGGCGTAGCTCAGCTGGGAGAGCACTTCCATGGCATGGAAGGGGTCGTGGGTTCGATCCCCATCGCCTCCACCAATTTTCTGGATGTCTGTCAAATCGTGATCACCTAGGCCCGCTCCCAAAGGCGGGCTTTTTGTTTTTTTGAACATCTTCGAGGCCCCATGATCCGACCCGTGAAACCAGCACATACGGATTCTCCTGGATTTTGGATTTATTGTTTGGGGGCCTTATTTTTCCTTTTTTATTTTTACTACCACATACCTTTGGATCCTTGGAGAGCGCTTTCTGGTCAATGGCAAGAATGTTGGCGGTTTCCTTTTTCTGCCGATCTATTTTTTAGGACGTGGCTTTCTCACCTATTAGTACTGACAGAATGGTTTGGACTTACCACGGTGATGCTTGGGGTTGGGGTACGGCTTCTACGATTAGTCGGTATCAAAGAAAATAATGGCCCGCTTATTTGGGCATTTAGACTCGGATTGGGCTGGCTTTTCTGGGGTCTCTTGGCTCTTGGGTTGGGTCTGGATCAATTATTCTATCCAGTGCTTATACGGATTTTATTAATCGTTGCTTTTGTGATGCTTGCGTTAAAGGATCGATACCAATTATTCAAAGTCATTTGGCCGTTTAAACTGGATTCTTTTAACTTCGTTTTTGGAGGGCCGGTACTTTGTGTCTTGGTTTTAAGCCTAGCTAATCTTTTAAGCCCTGAGATGAGTTGGGATGCTATGACCTACCAACTTTTGCTCCCAAAGTTTTATTTGATCCATCATGGTTTTTACGCCCCCGCAGGAATGGTTCCGGCGCATTACCCCGCTTTAGGACAGATGCTGTTTTCCTGGGGTTTAGTTTGGGGAGATGATTCCTTGGCGAGAAGTTTTTCATTTTTAGCACATCTGGCGACGGCCATGACTCTGGTGGGATTAGGAAACCGACTGGAAAGCCCCAGGGTGGGTTGGCTGGCCGCGTCCCTTTATTGGATTTTTCCCTATTTTAATATCTATTCCACGCGGGGTTATGTGGACCTCATTTCTGGGTTTTACGCCACTCTTGGAATGGGATTGTTGTTAGCGCCGAAAGACAAAGCCAATCAACGTCAAACCCTATTGCCGTGGGTTTTTCTGGGCGCGGTTTGGGGATTTAAATTCAATGCCGCTTCTTTTTGGTTAGGCGGGCTAGTCATCGCCTTTAGTTCTTGGAGGATGAAATCCCGGGCAGAGGTTGCTGCTTTTTGGGGGGCTGTCCTTCTTCCTACTGCTTTCTTTGGATTGCCTTGGGCGATGAAAAGCTGGTGTTACACCGGTAATCCGGTGTTTCCACACCTGACAGAACTTTTTTCAAGCTTTGGGTGGTCGGATTTCGACGCAAGGGCTGCGGCGATTAAATTTCAATTCGTGGGCATTGCCGGTTTATTCATTGCGCCCCTTTCCCTTTGGAATTTATTTTTTGATCACTTCAGCGGGGCCCCTAATGAGGAAGTTAATCCTCTTCTTTTAATTTTTGCCGTCTTTCCTTTTTGGCGGCGGTTTCGATCTTCCTGGACGGGATCCGCGATCTTGGGGCTGTCCGTGCCGGGTGTTCTTTGGCTTTGTACCAGCCCCCAGCTTCGACTTATCTCTCCCGTTATCGCGTTAGCTTGCCTGGTTTTGGGCGCGGCCGCCGGAAAAGCGTGGGAGGGATGGTCGGGACATTCCCGAACTCTTCGATGGGGATTTATCGCCGTTTTGTGGTTGAACGCCCTATCGTTATTCCAGGGACTATTTCATCAACCCGACCCCCTTCCTTGTTTTTTGGGCCTTCAAACGAGGGACCAATTTTTAAGTCAGATCCTGGCTCCCCGGGGATATTTAGAGGTGATGCAATCCCTCAATCAACAAACATCCCCAAACGCCCGAGTCCTCATCACCGGTCTTCAAAATGGTTATTACCTGGAGAGGGAGTCTTGTTTTGATTATGGGTACGTAACGCCGGTCTTACAGGAGTGGATTAAAACATCCCAAAGCCCCGACGGGATTTATCTTAAATTTAAGGAACATGGCATTACCAACTGGTTGGTCAACAGCGGTGGACAGATGTCATTAGCCATTGAAAGCATGGGAATGGGCTTGAAGCGGTATGATTTGTCTCCCGAGGAACTCCACCGGTACGAGCAATTTTTCCTTCACTACACCTCCCGAATACCCTTGGAGACGGGTGGGATGTTTGGCTTTTATGCGGTGCATCCTGGAAATGTCATTTCCGACTTTCCCGAGCATCTTCCTGGGACTGAAAGTTTTTATGCTGAAAATTTAACCAAGGAATTGAATCTCAAGAATCCACGGGATCTTTTTGGAAAAAACTTGCCAGAGTCAGCCTATCTTGCCGCTTATCGGGATGTGGCTCGGCAGCATCCCGAATTGGGTGAGCCCTGTTTTGAGTGGGCGTGGGCTTCCATGGTCGATGACTCGGGGTCGGCGGATCGGGCTGTTTCAATCGGAAGGGAAGGATTTCAACGAAACGGCGACGAGGCTAGTTATCTGAATTTATTGGGTTGCAGGGAAATGATTCGAGGACACTACCTCAACGCTTCGGAATATTTGCGAAAAGCTTACGGCCGCAGTCCCACCCGGGAATCGATCGCGCGTAATTTGGCTTCTGTTTCCTATCACTTGCACGACTTGAATCAGGCCGTCCATTGGGTCACAATAGCTTGCCAATTGGCTCCATATTCCGAGGATGATCGGATAATGGAGCAGCAATTAGAACAGGCCTCTCAAACCACGCGGCTCCTGGAAAACCATGATCTCCCGAGAAAACCTTGAGGAATTAGAGGGCAAAACCCTTGCCTCTTTTGCCCAAAAAAGCAAAGAGAGCCGAGGGCGCCAATTTCCCGAAGACGAACATCCCTACCGTACGAATTTTCAGAGAGATCGGGACCGGATTATTCATTCCTCGGCCTTCCGCCGTCTTCAATACAAAACCCAGGTTTTCGTCAACCATGAAGGGGATTATTACCGTACCCGAATTACTCACACCATGGAAGTGGCCCAAATTGCCAGATCCATCGCTCGTTCATTAGGTCTTAACCAGGATTTGACCGAAGCTATAGCGTTGGCCCACGACCTCGGCCATACCCCCTTCGGACATTCGGGCGAGAAGGCACTCAATGAAATCATGAAGGCGGATGGGGGATTCGAACACAATGCCCAGAGCTACAGGATTGTGACCCATCTGGAGGACAAGTATCCCGCGTTTCGAGGGCTCAACTTGTCGTTTGAGGTGTTGGAGGGAGTCGATAAGCACCGTACCCGTTATGATCGGCCTTTGGACGCTTTGGGGGAACAATACACGCTGGAAGCCCAAATCGTGGATCTGGCGGATGAGATCGCTTATACCTCCCATGATCTGGACGACGGCCTCACCTCGGGATTGTTGGATTTTGACGGTCTGGATCAGAACGGCCTATGGAAACGTAATTTCGAGAAGATCTTAGATATAAACCCCGGGTTGCCGTCCAATAAAGTGAAGTACCAGACCGTCCGTTCGATCATCAACGAGGAAGTGACGGATCTTTTGACGGAAGCGGATCTGCGGATTAGGACCCACGGAATTCAAACCCTGGCTCAGGTACGTTCCTGTTCCGAGGAACTGGTATCTTTCTCGCCGTCATTCCGCAAAGAACACCTTGAAATGAAACGTTATCTTTTCCAAAACATGTATAAGCATCCCAAGGTCGCGCGCATGGAGTGGAAATCGAACAAAGTGTTGAAAGATCTTTTCACTATTTACGAGGAAAATCCGGAGATCCTTCCGGACAATACGCGGGAAAAAGTTCGTATGGGTCAAGAGCCCCTTCGCCGAATTATCTGTGATTATATCGCTGGCATGACGGACCGGTTTGCCATTGAAGAATTCGAGAAACTTACCGATCCTTCCATTCGGGTATAAATCGGCTGTTTTAGGCCGTGTTGACAGCGCTCTGCTTTGACATTAATATGATTTCACTTTAAGAAGTCCCCGCGAGCGAATGTTCCCGGGGGCTTTTTTGTTTAACCAGCCGTTTGTGAGCCCGTTGGGCGTCTTGCCGGTTGGAAAAGGAGCCTCCCATGGAAACCTACCAGATTATCCAGCAGGGCGATGACTATCTCTTGCCGGTTTATGACCGACAAAAGATCGTTTTGATGCGGGGGGAAGGCGCCCATGTGTACGACTCCGAACGCGTGGTTTATCTTGATTTTTTTTCAGGCATTGCCGTGAATGGTCTGGGACATGCCTGCCCCGAGGTGGTGGAAGCCATTATCGCGGAAACCAAAAAGCTGGCGCACGTCTCCAATTATTATTACAACGCCCCTAATGTCCAGCTCGCCAAGCTTTTGTGCGAGATTTCCTTTGCCCAGAAGGTATTCTTTTGTAATTCCGGAACCGAAGCGGTCGAGGCGGCCCTAAAACTTTCCCGGAAATATTTCCGTCGCATGGGGCAAGACCGCTACGAAATCATAAGTTTTTATCAGTCCTTTCACGGACGTACCTACGGTTCAATTTCAGCTACGGGCCAGGTCAAATATCAGGAAGGGTTAGATCCGCTATTGCCTGGGATCCGTCACGCCCAATTCAACAACATCGGAAGTGTAAAAAAACTCATCAGCGACAAGACCGCATCAGTTCTGGTTGAGGTCATCCAATGTGAGGGAGGAATCCATCCCGCCGATAAGGAGTTTTTAAAGGAATTGCGCACATTGACTCGCGAGAACGGCATATTCCTGATTCTGGACGAGGTTCAAACCGGATTGGGCCGGACCGGAAAAATGTGGGCTTATGAGCATTATGATATCGAACCTGACATGTTGGTTTCCGCCAAGGCTTTGGGCGGCGGGCTTCCCATGGGAGCCCTCCTCGTCACCAACCAGGCGGCACAGGGATTCAAGGCGGGAGATCATGCCTCTACTTTTGGAGGTAATCCCATTGTCAGTGCAGCCGCCATCGCAAATATAGAAACGATCATCGGAAAAGATCTGGTGCCACACGCTGTGAAAATCGGGGAGTACCTGAAAAAGAGGCTTCTTGAACTGGTGCAGATCTATCCCCAACTTTTCAAGGAATGGAGAGGAATGGGTTTGGTGCAGGGATTGGAAATGACCCGCAAGGCGTCTTCCCTGGTGACCCTTTGCGCCAAACAGGGACTTCTGGTGGGCTCGGCCTTCGAGAATGTTTTGCGCTTTTTGCCGCCCCTCATTATCAAAGAAGCCGATGTGGATCAGGCGTTGGAGCGGCTCAAAAAGGCCATTGAGGAAGAACTCAAAGCGACTCCTTAAGGATCAACCATGCCCCAACACCCAAAACATCTTCTGACCCTCCTAGAATTTTCCAACAAGGAACTCCAGGCCCTCTTCTCCCTCGGCACGAAGGTGAAGAGTTCTCCCGCGCGATGGCAAAAGGCGCTCGCCGGGAAGAGCCTGGCCATGATCTTTGAAAAAAGTTCGACCCGGACCCGGGTCTCCTTCGAGGTCGGGATGACCCAACTGGGAGGCCACGCCCTCTATTTGAACGGGAACGAGCTTCAACTGGGACGGGGGGAGACTGTCTCCGACACGGCCCAGGTCCTTTCGAGATACGCAGACGGGGTCATGATCCGGACCTTCAGCCACCAGACGGTCGAGGAACTGGCCGATAAGGCCGGGATTCCTATCATCAACGGTTTGACCGACACTCACCATCCCTGCCAGGCCCTGGCGGACCTGATGACCCTCCAGGAGGAATTCAAGCGCCTGAAGGGGATTCAGATCGTGTTCGTGGGAGATGGCAACAATGTGGCCCACAGCCTCATGATCGCGGCGGCCAAAACAGGTGCTCATTTCAAACTGGTCTGCCCTCCGGGATATGAGATGGACCCGGCCGTGGTCCGGATGGCGAAGGCGGAATCCGCGAAAACTGGTTCTCGGTTGGAAACAACCCATGTCGTCAAGGGCTCGGTCAAGGGTGCCCACGCCGTCTATACGGATGTCTGGACCAGCATGGGCCAAGAAGCCGAAAAGGCGAAGCGCTTGAAGGCCTTTCGGGGCTACCAGGTAAACGAGGCACTGATGAAAGAATCGGCCCAAGCTGTATTTCTCCATTGTTTGCCTGCCCACCGCGGCGAGGAGGTTTCCGCAGCCGTGATCGACGGCGCCCGTTCCCGCGTCTGGGATGAGGCGGAAAACCGCCTGCACGCGCAGAAAGCCGTTCTGTTGACCCTGATGGCCAAGTCAAAATAAGAAAAAGTTTCCAGGATGGGTCCTGGTTTTTCGAAGGGCCCAAGACATCCGGTTTGAGGAGTGGAACATGAAAAAGATCAACAAGGTGGTCCTGGCCTATTCGGGCGGGCTGGATACTTCCATCATCATTTCCTGGCTCAAGGAAAATTACCATTGCGAGGTCGTGGCCTTCATCGCCGACGTGGGGCAGGGGGCCGAGGTAGGGCCCGCCACCAAAAAGGCCCTGCGAACGGGCGCCCTCAAGGCCGTCGTGAAGGATCTGCGCAAGGAATTCGTGGAGCAATATTGTTTCCCGGCCCTCCGGGCCCAGGCCAAGTACGAAGGCACCTATCTACTGGGGACCTCCCTGGCCCGCCCGGTCATCGCCAAGGGGCTGGTTGAGACCGCGTTGAAAGAGGGCGCGGACGCCATATCCCATGGAGCCACCGGCAAGGGAAACGACCAAGTGCGTTTCGAGCTGACCGCCATGGCCTTGGCCCCCCACCTGAAGATCATCGCCCCCTGGAGGGAGTGGGACATCCGCTCCCGGGAGGACGCCATCGATTACGCCCAAAAACGCGGGATCGAGATCCCCGTCACCAAGAAGCGCCCCTATTCCATGGACGGGAACCTCTGGCACTTGAGCCATGAGGGCGGGGAACTGGAAGATCCATGGAACGCGCCCTCACAACATGTATTTCTGACTACGAAGGATCCCGCGCGGGCTCCGAAGAAACCGGTGAATGTGCTATTGACCTTCGAGAAGGGCGTCCCCAAGACCCTGAACGGGAAAAAGATTGGTTCCGTGGCCCTCTTGGAAAAGCTCAACAAGCTCGCGGGCGCCTACGGCATCGGCCGGGTGGACATGGTGGAGAACCGGCTGGTCGGCATGAAGAGCCGGGGTGTCTATGAATCTCCCGGGGCCACCGTACTTTACGAGGCTCACCGCGCCCTGCAGACTCTGACGGTCGAGCGGGATGTGCTTCATTTCGGACAGATGCTCTCGGTCAAATACGCCGAAATCATTTACAACGGTCAGTGGTTCTCGCCTTTGCGGGATTCGTTGGAAGCCTATTTCAACGAGATGCAGAAGAACGTGACCGGAGAAGTACGGGTGGAGTTGAACCCGGGACGCGCGACGGCCACCGGCATCCGGTCCTCTTATTCCCTCTATCAGCAGGACTTGGCCACCTTCGGGGAGGACGAGGTTTACAACCAGAAGGACGCCGAGGGGTTCATCCGTCTTTTCGGATTGCCCCTGAAGGTGGTGGGAACGGTAAAAAGGAAGAACAAATGAAGAAGACGTGGGGCGGGAGATTCCAAAAATCGACAGACCCGCAAGTCGAGGCTTTTACAGAATCGATCTCCTTCGATCAACGGTTGGGGTCCTTTGACATCAAGGGAAGCCTGGCCCATGTCCAGACCCTGGTGAGGGCCAAGCTATTGACCGCTACGGAGGGTCGAAAACTGACGGCCGGACTTCAAAAGGTTCAAAAAACCTTAAGGGATGGCAAACTTCCCCTGGACAGAGGCCTGGAAGACATACATACGGTCGTTGAAAAGGCCCTAACCCGGATCGTCGGACCCCTGGGAGGCAAGCTCCATACCGGACGTTCCCGGAACGACCAGGTGGCCACCGATTTCAGACTCTACTTGCGCCACGCAGTCTTGCAGTCGGTCGAGGCGGGGAATGGACTGATCGACGCCCTGACCCGGATTGCCCTGCGAGAAAAAGAGACCCTCATGCCCGGCTACACCCATCTTCAGAGGGCCATGCCGGTCACGCTGGGACATCATCTTTCGGCTTACGCTTTCATGCTTACCCGGGACATGGACCGGTTCCTATCCGCCTGGGAAAGGGCTGACGCGCTCCCACTGGGTTCGGGCGCGCTGGCCGGAACGAATCACGCATTCGACCGTCCCCAGACCGCGAAACTCCTCGGTTTGGGATCGGTTTTGGAGAACAGCCTGGACGCGGTCTCGGATCGGGATGCCTTCGTTGATTTCCTCTCCGCCGCGGCCGTAACCCAGATGCACCTCTCCCGTCTGTCGGAGGACCTGGTCCTGTGGGCTTCCACTGAATTCGGGTTCATCGAGATGGATGACGCCTTTGCGACCGGTTCCAGTCTCATGCCCCAGAAGAAAAACCCCGACATTGCCGAACTAGTCCGGGGAAAATCGGGAAGGGTATTCGGCAATTTAATGGGACTTTTGACCGTCCTTAAGGGCCTGCCCCTGTCCTACAACCGGGACCTGCAGGAAGACAAACACTTTGTTTTCGACTCGGCCGATACGGTGACCGCATCCCTGAAGATCATGACGGGTTTTCTGACGACCCTGAAATTCCGAAGGGAAAAGATGCGGGAGGCCGCTGAGGGCGATTTGACCCTTCTGGCCACCGACCTGGCGGATGTGTTGGTGAAGCAGGGGGTTCCTTTCCGGGAATCCCACGAGATTATCGGCTCGGTGGTCCGCTATTGCTTGGAAAAAGGAAAGAGGCTCCAGGACCTGTCGGATCGGGAACTCGGCGTCTTTTCAAAAAAGTTCCCCAAGGAAACCGGCTCGGGGCTTTCGGTGCTTCATTCCGTTAACAGTAAGAAAACCATCGGCGGGACCTCGCCCCAGAATGTGGTGCGTCAGGCCGGGTCTCTCAAAAAACATTTGGCGGCCATCAAAAAGCGCGCCTCGAAATTAAAGGATTAATCCATGATCGGTTTTCATTTCAAGAGTGGTCAGTGGTACTCGGACGGGGTGGCCCTGGGTAATATCGCCGAGAAGGTCGGGACCCCCGCCTATGTCTACAGTCTTCCCGCTTTCGAAGCGAAATGGAAAGAAGTGGACCAGGCCTACCGGTCCGTCCCCCATCTGGTGGCCTACGCCATGAAAGCCAATAGTAATCTGACGGTGATGTCCTCCCTTGCCAAGCTGGGATCAGGGGCTGACACGGTTTCGGGCGGCGAGATCTTCCTGGCGCTCAAGACCGGGGTTCCCGCAGAAAAGATCATCTACGCCGGAGTGGGGAAGACGGATGATGAGATCGCCTATGCCCTGAAAGTGGGGATCCGCTATT
The DNA here is from genome assembly GCA_964525605.1 of uncultured bacterium. GTDB lineage: Bacteria > Oederibacteriota > Muellerivitia > Muellerivitales > Muellerivitaceae > CAVTWJ01. Next base: position 41,723 of record CAZGKT010000019.1, on the reverse strand, counting down.
TCAACGCCGAATCCATCCCCGAGATCCTGGCCATCAACGAAGTGGCCCGAAAGATGAAAAAAATCGCGCCACTGGCCGTGCGTTTCAACCCGGACGTGGACCCCAAGACCCACCGTTACATCACCACCGGAAAAAAAGAGACCAAGTTCGGCATTTTCCTCGGAGATGTGGAAAAGATCATGAGCGTGGTCCGGAATTGTCGGAACGTCCATTGGACGGGAGTGCACGCCCACATCGGCAGCCAGATGACACAGACGAACTCGGTCGGAAAGGCCGCGAAGGTCCTGGAATCGTTGGTGTTGCTCCTGAGAAGGGAAGGGTTCCCCATCACCACGGTGAATTTGGGCGGCGGGTACGGCATTCAGTACGACCAGGAGAAGGCCCCGGGCGCTTCCCGATACGCCTCCCTGGTGCTTCCGGTCATCAAGCGACTGAACGCCCAGCTAATCCTGGAGCCGGGAAGGTTCGTCTCAGGCAATTCGGGGGTATTGCTGACCCGGGTGATCTACGTCAAAAAGAGCGGGACCAAGACTTTCGTCATCGTGGACGGGGGCATGGGGGAACTGATCCGGCCGGCTCTTTACGAGGCCTATCACCGCATCGCGCCCGCTTCCGGCTCCCAAAAGGGCTCGAAAAAAGTCGATGTGGTGGGCCCCATCTGCGAATCCTCCGACTTTTTTGCCAAAAACAGGTCCCTCCCCCCCGTGAAGCGCGGGGACCTGCTGATCGTCTTTTCTGCGGGCGCCTACGGCGCCGTGATGGGAAGCACCTATAACGCTCGACCCTTTGCACCGGAAATCGTCACCAAGGGCTCGAAGTTCCTCGTCGCCCGGCGCCGGCAGACCTGGTCGGAACTCTCGAGGCTGGAAACCTTTTCGCGCTGACCCGGCCAAAAGTTTTCTTGCGGTGACTGTTGAATTTACCTAAACTAACTTCACTCAACACCAACCCCCTTTTGGGGGTTTTCTTTTTTGGGGTTGGTCCAAACACCGGGAGGACGCATGTTTCGCGGAGCCTACACCGCCCTCATCACACCCTTCAAAAACGGGAAGATCGATTTTGCCGCCTTTGAATCCCTGATCGAGCATCAGATCAAAGGGGGGATTGACGGCCTGGTGCCCTGTGGGACCACAGGCGAATCTCCCACCTTAACCGAGGCCGAGCACAAAGAGGTCATCGCCTTCACCGTCAAGACCGTGCAAAAAAGGGTTCCTGTCATTGCGGGCACCGGTTCCAATTCCACGGCCGAGGCCATTCAGTTCACCCAGCACGCGAAGCAGGTGGGGGCCGATGCGGCTCTGCTTATCTGCCCCTACTACAACCGGCCTTCCCAGAACGGGCTCCGGGCCCACTTCTTGGACATCGCTGAGGCGGTCGATATTCCCCAGATCCTCTACAACGTCCCGGGCCGGACGGGCGTTAATCTGAACCCTGAGACCCTGGCTGAACTTTCCCGGCACCGCAATATCGTGGGCGTTAAGGAAGCCAGCGGGAACCTGGAACAGATGATCCGCATCAAGGCCCTTTGCGGGAACGACCTGGACCTGATCTCGGGGGATGATACCCTGACCCTTCCCATTCTGGCGGTGGGGGGCGTAGGCGTCATTTCGGTCACTACCCATTTGATCCCCGGGGAAACCTCACGGATGGTCCACAGTTACCTGGAAGGCAAGACTGAAGAATCTCGTGAACTTTTCTATAAATATTTCGACCTGGTCAAATACGTTATGTCGGTGGATGTGAATCCGGTCGGCATCAAAGCGGCCCTGGCGCTTCGCGGCCTGATACAGGAAGAATACCGCTTGCCTCTAGCTCCCCTCTCGGCCGAGGCAAAAGAGAACCTTCGAATACAACTGGACCGTTTCGGCCTTTTGACTGCGGGAAGCCCCCGATGAGCCTGCGCCTGGCGGTATCGGGCGCCACCGGCCGAATGGGCAGGATGATCCTTGAGCTGACGATGAAGGACCCCGCTTTTCAACTGGTGGGAGCCTTGGAATCCCCGAACCATCCCGATCAGGGAAAGCCGCTATCCCAGTTGTCGGGAAGCCTTCCGTCGAACGTTTTTGTCCGTTCCCGGTTGAGCGACCTCTCTCCCTCGCCCCAGGTCTTGATCGACTTCACCCAACCCCCCGCGACCCTGGCTTATCTTCAAGAGGCTGTGCCCTTGAAGGTGGCCCTCGTGATCGGTACGACCGGTTTTTCGGATAAGGAAAAGGAGGAGATCCGCCGGGCCTCCGAAAAGATCCCCATTGTTCAGGCTTCCAACATGAGCCAGGGAATGAACCTGCTCTTCGCCCTCGTCCAAGAAGCCGCCGCCAAATTGGGGAAGGCTTACGATGTTGAGATCATCGAAATGCACCACCATTTCAAGAAGGATGCTCCCTCCGGTTCGGCCCTGTCCCTGGGTGAGTCGGTCGCGAAAGCCTGGGGGGTCCAGCTTCAGGATGTGGCCACCCATGGCCGGGAAGGCCTGGTGGGCGAGCGAAAAGCAGGGACCATCGGTTTTCACGCCGTCCGAGGCGGGGACATCGTCGGCGACCATACGGTCCTATTCGCCGGGATGGGCGAAAGGATCGAGTTGACCCACCGGGTCCAAAGCCGGGAGGCTCTCGCACAGGGCGCCCTGAAGGCGGCCCTTTTTCTTTCCGGCCATACCGTTGGCTTTTTCGATATGAAAGATGTTTTGGGTCTGGCCAGTCCCGGGAACCCGTGAAGATCGCCCGGCTGTTGCATACCGGGCGTCCCCGCTGGGCCATGCTCCTGGAATCGGTGGCCACCTACCGTCTTTTCGAGTCCGAGCAGCCCTGGAACGACTCCCCCATGGATTCCAAGTCCTATCCACTCAAACCAGGCCAGCTTTTGGCCCCTGCCGTGCCCACCAAGATCGTCGCGGTCGGCCTGAACTATCAGGACCATGTAAAGGAAATGGCCCATGATCACCCCAAGGAGCCGGTGCTTTTTCTCAAGCCTCCCTCCGCGTTATTGAACCCCGAGGGTAAAATCCAGTATCCTTCCACCTCCACCCGGGTGGATTTCGAGGCCGAACTGGCGGTCGTGATGAAAAAGAAGTTGAAAAACGCCAGCGTCCAGGAGGCCCGGGAGGCGGTCTGGGGCTATACCTGCTGCAACGACGTGACGGCACGGGACCTCCAGAAAACCGACGGCCAATGGGGAAGGGCCAAGGGGTTCGATACCTTCTGTCCCCTGGGACCCTGGCTGGTGACGGATTTCGAAGACCGGGATCAGAAGATCCAGGCCCGTTTGAACGGGGAGGAAAAACAGTCCTCCCGGATCTCGAACCGGATCTGGGGCACCGCTGAACTGCTTTCCTTCATCTCGAAGGTGATGACCCTGGAACCCCTGGATGTAGTGACCACGGGCACTCCTTCCGGGATTGGTCCCATGATACCGGGGGACGTAGTGGAGATCGAAGTGGAGGGCATCGGGGTCCTCCGGAACAACATCGTAAAGGAAAGCTAGGGAACCATGGATTTCAAATCTTCGAACCGTTTACAACAGCTTCCGCCTTATCTTTTCATCGAGATCGATAAAAAGAGGAAGGCTGCCATCGAACGTGGCGTGGACATCATCAGCCTGGGTGTAGGTGACCCGGATCTGCCGACGCCCGATCTCATCATCGAGGCCCTGTCCCAGGCGGCCAGGGACAAGGTCAACCACCAGTATCCTTTCGGGAACGGTCTGTTGAAGTTTCGCGAGGCGGTGGCCCAATGGTATCTTCGCCGGTTCAACGTGACCCTTGATCCCCAGAACGAAGTGGTGGCCCTCATCGGATCGAAAGAGGGCATTGGCCATCTGCCGCTTGGCGTGCTAAACCCTGGCGACATCTGTCTCATCCCCTCTCCCGGCTATCCGGTCTACCATTCGGGGACGCTTTTCGCTGGAGGGGTGTCCTATTTCATGCCCCTTTTCGAGAAGAACGGCTTCCTGCCCGACCTGGATTCCATTCCGGCAGAGGTGCTCCAGCAAGCGAAAATGATCTGGGCCAATTCTCCCAACAATCCCACAGCCGCACTTGCAGGGCCTGATTTTTATGCCAAGCTGACGGCCCTGGCCATGAAACACAGGCTCATCGTCGCCAATGACGCTGCTTACACCGAGGTCTATTACGACGGGAAAAAACCCGTCAGCTTTCTCCAGACCCCCGGCGCCAAGGAAATCGGGGTCGAGTTCCACTCCCTCTCCAAGACCTTTAACATGACCGGCTGGCGGATCGGGTTCGCCGTGGGTAACAAGAGCGTCCTCAAAGCCTTGAGCGATGTGAAGGGCAATCTGGATTCGGGGGTTTTCAACCCCATCCAATATGCCGGCATTGCGGCGCTGAACGCGCCCGATTCCCTGACCGATGGGATCCGGAAAATCTACCAAGAACGTCGGGATGTTTTTGCGGCCGGCCTCAAGAAGCTTGGCTGGCAGTTCCAAGTTCCGCAGGCATCCTTTTATTTTTGGGTCAAGGTCCCGCAGGGTTACACCTCGGCGGCCTGGTGCGGCAAGCTTTTGGACGAGGCTGGGGTGGTGGCCACCCCAGGTAACGGCATGGGCCGAGAAGGGGAAGGCTATTTCCGCATGACCCTGACGGTCGAGAAGCCCAGCCTGGAAGAAGCTTTAAACAGGTTCTCGAAATTAAAATAGGGAACCGGGTCCCTAAGGTTTTCGGGCCGCACCACTTTTTCCGGCGACCCTGGAAGGTTCAGTGATGGCGGTCGCTTACCTGTCTCTAGGATCGAATTTGGGGGATCGAGAGGAAAATCTGTCCCGGGCCCAGCAGGTTGCGGAAGGGGACTTTTTTAAGGTCCGGGCCTCCACGGTTTACGAGACCGAGCCGGTGGATCTTTTGGATCAGCCCTGGTTCTTGAACCAAGTATTGGAAGTCGAAACAGGCATGGAGCCTGAAGGCCTGCTGAACTGGATCCGGGCCCTGGAAACCTTGATGGGCCGGCAGAGGGATATTCCGAAGGGTCCCCGAACCCTGGATGTAGACATTTTGTTGTACGATGATCGGGTCGTTCGCGGGGAGGATCTGGTATTGCCCCATCCGCGGCTGGTATTCAGAAGACACGTTTTGGTTCCCCTCTGTGAATTGGCGGGGGACCGCCGACTGCCGGGGGATTCCCGCACTTTCCGGGAAATTCTCGGCGCCGTTAAAGATTTTTCCCAAGTGAGACGCCATGCTTCAACATAAATACATCGCCATCGAGGGCCCCATTGGTGTCGGGAAAACCAGTTTGGCCGAGATATTGGCCAAGAAGCTTAACGCGCGGCTAGTGTTGGAGGGCGCGATGGATAACCCCTTCATCCACACCTTCTACAAGGACATGAAAGCCCATGCCTTCCAGACCCAGCTTTTCTTCTTACTTTCCCGATACAAGCAACAACAGGAAATGGCCCAGAGCGATCTATTCCAGACAGGCGTCATCAGCGACTATATTTTCGCTAAAGACCGATTGTTCGCTAACCTGACCCTGGACGACAACGAGTTGAAATTGTACGAGCAGATCCACGCCATCCTCACTGGCCGGGTCCTCAAGCCTGATTTTGTCATTTACCTGCAGGCTTCCACGGATGTGCTTTTGAAAAGAATCGCTATGCGGGGACGGAAGTTCGAGAGCCACATTAACGCTGAGTACTTGGCCGAATTGAACCAGGCCTATAATTACTTCTTTTTCCATTACCAGGAAACCCCGTTGATGGTGGTGAATACTAGTGAAATCGATTTCGTCCACCGTGACGCCGACTTGGACGACCTCTTGACCCATATGGGAAAGGTTTCCAAGGGGACGGTTTATTACCAACCAGTGAGCGTTCGTAAATAATGTCGGACCTTCAGCAAGCGCTCTTATCAATTTCAAACCAAGGGTAATTGAACGATGGTAAAACAAACGACTATTCTTGATTTTCAGACAAAGTGCGACCAGGGCGAAAAAATCGCCATCGTGACCGCCTACGATTACGCTATGGCCTTAGCGGTGGACGCTGCCGGGGTGGATGCGGTTCTTGTAGGGGACAGCCTTTCCACGACGATGTTGGGTCGAATTTCCACCCTGTCGACGACGATCGAGGAGATGGTTCACCACTGCAAGGCTGTGGTCAAGGGTGTGAAAAAGGCCCTCGTCATTGGAGACCTCCCCTTTCTTTCTTATCAGCTCGGACCCGAGACGGCCCTGATCAACGCCGGACGTCTGATGGCGGAAACCGGGGTGGGGGCAGTTAAGTTGGAATGGTGCCCCCGTGCACCCGAAGTAACTGAATTTCTGGTTCAAAACGGAATACCCACAATGGGGCATGTGGGTTTTACCCCCCAGCAACTCCATCAATTGGGAGGATACCGAGTGCAAGGCAAGGATAAAGTTTCCGCAGCCCGGCTTCTCAAGCAAGCCAAAGCCTTTGAAAAAGCCGGCGCCTTCGCAGTGGTTTTAGAATTGGTGCCCCCCGAGGTTTCTCGATCCATCAGCAAAGTTTTAAAAATTCCCACCATCGGCATCGGGGCCGGATCCCATTGCGACGGCCAGGTTCAGGTACTTCACGACCTGCTGGGACTCCTTCCCGATTTCCATCCCAAGCACGCCAAGGCCTATTTGAAACTCCACGGAGCGATCACGGACGCTGTCCGCCAATACACCCGGGAAGTCAAGGCCGGAAAATTCCGGCCGGGCGCGTGAGACTCTCCCTTTGAAAACCTTCGAAAACCCCTCCGACATCCAGGCCCTCTCCCGAAAGTGGCGCAAGGCGGGCAAGACCATCGGCTTTGTTCCCACCATGGGGGCCCTGCATCCGGGCCACCTGGAGCTGGTCAAGGCCTCCAGCCGCGAGAACGACCAGACGGTCGTCTCCATCTATGTCAATCCCATTCAGTTCGGCCCTCAGGAGGATTTTCACCGTTATCCCCGGACCCTGGAAGCGGATCTGGATTTGTTGAGGGGGGAAAAGGTGGATGCGGTCTTCACCCCCAACAACCGCACCATGTACCCCAAGGGGTTCGCCACCCAGGTGTCGGTTTCCGGTTCGCTGGTCGCCAACCTGTGCGCGCCCTTCCGGCCGGGTCATTTCGAGGGAGTGGCCACGGTGGTGGTCAAGCTGGTCAACGCGGTGGAACCCACCCGGCTTTACCTGGGACAAAAAGACGCCCAGCAGGCGGTCATCCTGCGCCAGGTTTTGCGGGACCTGGACCTCGGTTTGGAAACAGTCATCTGCCCCATCGTCCGCGAACCCGACGGGTTGGCCATGAGCTCCCGCAACAAGAACCTGACCCTGGAAGGACGGGCGAAAGCTACCGTGCTTTACAGGGCTCTCAAGGTGGGCAAAAGCATCGTGGACCTGGGGGAAACAGACACGGAAAAAGTGCTGGAGGAGGTCAAGAACGTCATCCAGGACGAGCGCTCGGTGAAAATCCAGTATCTGGAAGCCGTGGACCTAGATTCCCTGGAGACACTCCGGAAAGTGGAACGGGGCAAAACTCTGATCGCCCTGGCCGCTCACCTTGACAATGTCCGGCTCATTGACAATATTGTTGTATAGGCCAAGCGTCTAACTAAACCCATTTAACCGCTAAGACGCCATGGACGCCAAGAACAGCTAAGAAAATAATAATTTTGATTCTTTTAAACCTTAATTGTTTTTTGCCTTTCTTGGCGGACTTTGCGGCTTGGCGGTAAAAATTGCCTTTGCTTTAAGATCTTGTTACAGGTTCTAAATCGTCGGTTTTTACACACCGACTGAACGCGAGAGTCCACACACATGAGCCGTTATTTCGTCAAATCCAAGATCCAAAAAGCCACTGTCATGCAGACCGACCTGCATTACGAGGGCAGCATCACGGTCGACCCGGCCCTGCTGGAAAAGGCCGACATCGCCCCCTATGAGCAGGTCCATGTCCTGAACATTAACAACGGCGCCCGGATCGTGACCTACGCCATCGAGGGAAAACGTGGATCGGGCATGGTGTGCCTCAACGGGGCCGCCGCCCGCCAAGCCGAGGTGGGGGACCTGGTCATCATCCTGTCCTACCAGTCGATCGAGGGGCTCCCTCCCAAGGGCTACGCACCCCGGGTGATCCTGGTCAACGCCAAGAACAAAGTTGTGAAGGTGAAGACAGGAGTCTGACATGTCCCTGGACCTCTTTTTAGACGATGCCGAACTTCTTTCCCGCATCGGCGAGCTCAAGAAACAGCGAAACGCCGTGATCCTTGCCCACAGCTATGAACGTCCCGAAGTGCAGGACGCGGCTGATTACGTGGGCGATTCGCTGGAACTTTCCCACCTGGCCGCCAAGACCACGGCCGACGTCATCGTTTTTTGTAGTGTCCACTTCATGGCCGAAACGGCCAAGATCCTGAACCCCTGGAAGACCGTCCTTCTGCCTTCCGCCGAGGCCGGCTGTCCGCTGGCCGACATGATCACCCCCGCCCAGCTGGAAGCCGAAAAGGCCCGGCACCCGCAAGCCGCCGTGGTGGCCTACGTCAATTGCTCTGCCGAGATCAAGGCCCTGGCCGATGTCTGCTGTACCTCCGCTAACGCCCTTCAGGTCGTGGAATCCATGCCCCAGAACGAGATCCTCTTCGTCCCGGACCAGCACCTGGGCCGCTGGGTCCAAAAACATACGAAAAAGAAAATGACCCTCTGGGCCGGCTGCTGCCCAACCCATCAGCGCATGAAGCCCAAGGACATCGTGGATCTGAAACAACAGCAACCGGACGCCGTGGTGCTGGTGCATCCTGAATCCAACGAGGCCATTTGCGACCTGGCTGACGAGGTCTTGTCCACCTCCCAGATGCTTCGCTTCTGCCAGGCTTCCAGCGCCAAGACCTTCATCATCGGCACCGAGATGGGGCTGATGCACCGGTTGAAAAAATCCATGCCCGAAAAGACCTTCCTCCTGCCCAGCAAAGGGCTCATCTGCCCCAACATGAAAATGACCCAGTTGGAGGACCTTTACGAGTCCCTGAAGGAACTCCAGCATCCCATCGAGGTTCCCGAACCCATTCGGATCAAAGCCATGAGGGCTATCGACGGGATGATGTCGGCGGTCCCTTTAAGGTAAAATAGGCCCTGCTTCCCGGTTGGACGAAACCTTCGCTTGAGGCGTAAAACCAATGACGGCGACTCTCGACTCCCCCATTCCCGCGCTCCGTATCCAGGGACTATCCAAGGTCTATAAGACCGGTTTCTGGTTCATCCCCAAGATTAGCCACGCATTGAAACATCTCGACCTGGAGATCGCCCCCCGCCAGGCTTTCGGTCTTCTGGGCCTCAACGGCGCGGGCAAAACCACCACCATCAAGATCATGCTGGGCCTTTTGAAGCCCGACACGGGTTCGGTGGATCTATTGGGCGGTAAGATTGGCCAGCAATCCATCCGCAACCGCATCGGGTACCTGCCCGAACTCCCCTACTTTTCGCGCCAGCATTCCGGACGGGAACTGCTTTCCTATTTCGGCGCCTTGCATGGCCTCTCGGGCAAGGCCCTTTCCTCCCGGGTGGATGAGGTACTGGAACTGGTTCGTATGACCAAGAGCGCCAACGAGAAGCTCGCCGGCTATTCCAAGGGCATGCAGCAGAGGATCGGGATCGGACAGGCCCTGATCGGGAAGCCCGAATTCCTGGTTTGCGACGAGCCCATGAGCGGCCTGGACCCGGTGGGCTACAAGGAAATGCGCGACATTTTCATCGACCTGAAGCTGTCGGGGACGACCCTTTTCCTCAACACCCATATTTTGGACGAAGTAGAACGCATCTGCGATCGGGTCGGGGTTTTGCATGAAGGGCTACTTAAGGACGTCCGGGACGTGGCCGAGATCATGGATTCGGACCTGCCGGTGGATTACTGGATCGACGTTAAATCGGGGGAAGCCTCCAAACTTTCCGGCCTGCCCTTTCGCGAGGCGGTCGCCCGGAATGAGGGGGTCCAGGTCCAAGGCTCGGCTCTTTCTAAAACCCTCGCGCTTCTTTCTTCCAAGGGAGCTCATGTGAGCGGCATCAGGCCTCTCTCCTCGCAGCTGGAAGCGTATTTCCTCAAGACCATCGGCCTGGACAAAATCATTGCCCACGCAGCGGTCTCCGGCCCTGGAGGCGCGTCATGAAAAAGGTCCTCACGGTCGCGGCTTTCACCTACCGTGAACTCATCCGTAGCAACATGTTCTATGTCTGGCTGGTGAGCGTGGTGGTCCTTTCCGGCCTGGCGCTCATCCTTTCTATGCTCAGCTTCGGCGATTCGCTGAAAATTTTCCTCGACCTGGGGCTGGTGGCCATGGAAATGGGAGGCACCATCGTACTCCTTCTCAGCCTGGCGGTGACCTACAACACCGAGATGGACCAGAAGGCTATTTTTCTTCAGCTGGCCAAGCCGGTCACCCGGGGCGAATACCTGCTAGGCCGGGTTCTGGGTTTTTACACCGTGGTGTCCCTATTCGTCCTTGGCATGGGCCTGGTCATCGCGGGTCTGGGCCTCTACTGGGGCGGAACCATCCCCGGCCTCTTCTGGGCTTCAGGCACCTATTTGCTCATGGAAATGTTCGTGCTCTGCGTCCTGGGCTTGGCCTTCCAGATGATGGGCACCACCATGGTGGGATCCTTCCTCTACATTTTTTTCACCATTTTCCTGGGTCACCTGATCGGGGAGATCGAGTGGCTTTTAAACCAGGATATCGCCAACTGGATCAAGACACTGCTTCGATGCATCGAAGTCATCCTGCCTAACCTGGAGATATTCAACCTCAAGGACCGGCTTTATGACCCCACCCTGATCTTGGGCTGGGCGCAGTGGAGGGACACCCTGATCTATACCTTCGCCTATTCCTTTGTGGTCTTCCTCATCGGTTGGGTCAACCTGGAGAAAAGGGAATTCAAGTGACCGGCTTTCTGGTACCCGAAACCCAAAAGATGAAAAAAGCCGTTTGGCTGTTCCTGCTGGCCTTTTTGGCCCAGGCCTGGCTTTGTCTTCGGCTGGATATATGGGTCCATCCCCTGCCTTTCAAAAATACCGAGGCCCATATGGCGGTCGTGGATAAAAAGGTCTCGTCTACCCTGCGCGCTGTAGCCTACCTGACCGGAACCAAGGTGCTTATCGGCCATCTGTTCTGGATCCAGACTATCCAGTATTACGGGGATACCTTTAATTCATTGGATCGATATTCCAAACTGTACGATTACTGTAGTCTCACCTCGGATTTAAACCCCTGCTTTATCCCAGTTTACACCTACGGGGCCGCTGCCTTGGCTTTCCACCTGAAACGTCCTGAACAGGCGGAAAGACTTCTTCAAAAGGGAATACTATCCAATCCTGACGAAACAAGGTTGAAGCTGCTTTACGCCTCGATCGCTTTCGAGAACACCCAGCAATACGACAAACTTATTCCCTTTTTGGAAGCCCAGATCGACCAGGGGGATGCGCCCACCCTGCTAATCCATATCCTGGCCAATACGTACCAAAAGGTGGGCCGATACCCGGAGGCTATCGCGCTATGGAAGCGAATCTTAAAAGATTCCGATTCCGATTCACAAAGAATCGAAGCCGCTTATTATCTTCAACAGCTTTATCGTCTTCAAAAATCCAAACCTTGAATAGGAATTCATGAACATCAGCTGGTTTTTCATTCTTCTGATGACCACCGGTCCCGTCTTGGGGCAAATTCAAGGCGACCCAGGCAAATCCTTGGCTCCGCCACTGGGTCCGGGGGACACCCCGAAGATCAAGGCCGCCGAGGCGGAAGGGACGCACTCCAGCCGTCTTTATTATTTCCAGGACAACCTGGAAAGCGCCTTGATGAAATACACTCATCAGGCTGAATTCAACGCCAAGGACCCCGTGTCTCTCAATGACCTGGGTTATCTTTATTATTATTTTGGCGATTACAACGAGGCGGAATCCCAATTCCAAAAAGCCTTGGAGATCAATCCGGCCTTCATCGACGCGTTGGTTAACTGGGGTGTTTGCGCTCACATGACCGGTGATGAAACTGCCGCGATAAAGCTTTTGGGAAGGGCCCATGACCAGGACCCCCAAAAGGGGGAATCGTCCTATGACCTGGGACTACTCGCCTACGACAGCGGTGATTTTTCCAAGGCGATCGGCTTTTTTGAGGAAGCCTCCCGTCTGTTGGCCTCGGACCCAAGGGTCTGGAACAACCTGGGATGCGCTTATTTCCAGATGAAAAACCAGGAAGCGGCCTATAACGCTTTCAAACAATCCGTTTTGGTCGGAGCCGCCTTTTACCGGGCCCATTACAATTTGGCCCTCGCCTCGGTTCTTTCGGGTCAGGCCGAGCAATCGGTCGAAGACGCCAAGACAGCCTTCAAACTTGCGCCAGACCATCCAGATGCCGCCAATATCCTCGGGTTGGCTTATTTGATGAATGGGGACTACACCAAAGCTTCGGTGGCTTTTATTCAAGCCCTGAAGGGTGACTCCAACAACGCTGGATATTTGAACAACCTTGGTCGAGCCCAGATGGGTATGAGCCATTATCCCGAGGCGGAAAAGGCCCTTAAAAAATCCCTACTGTTTCAGCCTGACCTCAGACCCGCCCAATGGAATTTAGCCGATCTGGAACTTCGCCGGGGCCGCTCCAAGGAGGCCCTACCCCTCTTTGAATCTGTCTCCGACTGGGAGGAGGCTCAGGGGAACCCAGTGTTTCTCTACAATTGGGGCGTTGCCTGCTACAAGGCCGGCAAACCAGAAGAAGCCAAACCCCTTTGGGAAAAATCCCGAACCTTGGACCCTCATTACACCCAGCCGGTTTTCGCGTTGGCCCAATTCGCTTTTGAGTCGAAGGATTACGAGAAGGCTCTCACCTATTCCCGACAGGGTGAGAGCGAAGATTCCCAATCGCCGCGATGGGCCCGCCTGATGGGAGACGCCTTGTCCGCAGAAGGTAAGGCCACCGCGGCCCTGGATGCCTACGAGCGGGCCAAACAATTGGGTGAAAGAGACGCACAGCTTTTAAGCGAGATCGCGAATTTAAAAACCGGAACCTTGCCGGTGGAATCGAACCTTTCTCCCGAGGGGGGGGACCTCATCACCCCGGCGAATTACCATCTTCTGATCCTGAAAAAAGTTGGAGAGGGTAATTTGGATTCGGCCCTGCCTTTGGCCCGCCAGGCGGCCGACCACTGGTTCCAGGAACCTGTCGTTTGGGAAGACCTGGGTTTTGTCTACTGCAAACTTTCCAAGAACCAGGACGCCCTGGAGTCTTATCAGAAAGCCCAAGCCCTGGAACCAACCAACCCGAGAATATTGGAAGAGTGCGGTGAATCGGCCTTTCAAACCCAGCAGTTTCTTTCCGCACAGCATTTTTTCACCCGCGCCCTGATACTAGATCCCCAGTCCCAGATTTCTTATCTGGGCTTGGGCTCCTGCGCGTTCAAGCTTCATCAATTGGAAAAGGCCGTTCAGTATTGGGGCAAAGGCGGGGAACTGTTTCCCAAGAGCGCCGAGTTTCCCTATAACCTTAGCCGAGTGGCCTACCAACGGGGAGATTCCTCCCAGGCCTGGGCCCTTCTTCAAAGGGCCAAACAACTCAAGCCCGAATACGCGGAAGCATTCACCAACGAGGCCGCCATCGACCTGGACCAGGAAAAACTGGATGACGCTGAAGCCCTTTTGAAACACAGCCTTTCCCTGGACCCGGAACTGGCTGAAACTTTCTTCAACTTGGGAAACCTGCAGTTGAAGCGGGGCGAGTTCACTTCCGCCGGGGAATATTACCAGAAGGGCCTGCAGATCAATCCCGACGACCCGGATGGTTACTATTACCAGGGCGTGGTTTACCTGCGGCAGGAAGAATGGGTCAAGGCCCGCAAGTGGCTTGAAGCCGCGCTGGAAAAAAATCCATCCCATGCCGACGCGCTCTACAACCTGGGCAAGGTTTCCATCGAGACGGATGATTACGATGGGGCCATGAAATATTTTCAAGAATCGCTCAATTTCAATCCCAATCAGGCCGACGCTTATTTCGGCATTGGATTGGTCCATTTGAAACAGGGCCGTTATGCTGAGGCGAGGGAATATTTTCAGAAAGCCCAGGCTGACGCCCGCATGGCCCCGGAGGCGGTTTATTACCTGGGTCAGGTTCAGGAAAAGCTGGGGCATCCAGAGGAAGCCGAGGAATATTACCGCCAGTCGATCCGCTTGAGACCCAGCCTGGGTTTTCCCCATTTGGCACTGGGTGATCTTTTGAAACGAAGGGGAATGGCGAAAGACGCCAAAATGGAATATCTCGCAGCCGCCGAACAAAAAGAATATCCGGGCTTGGCCCAAATTGCGACCAGCCGTCTCAAAGACTTAGAATGATTCAACTCTTCACGGCGAACCCAGCTCTTGATCTGGACCTGAGTCTCGAAAAACCCAAAAACGGAAAAATAGGTGTTTTGAAGGAATACCGATTAGAAGCCGGGGGAAAGGCCCTAAATATCGCCCGGTTTCTCAAGAAATGGGGTGTGCCTTTCAATGTTTGGCTAGGAGCCGGCGGAGGAAGTGACCCAACCCATTTGCTTTACGAAAAACTTCTCCGAAAGGAAGGCATTACGGTCAAGTTTCTTGACCCCAACGCTCCCATCCGCATGAACGCGGTGATTGAGGGGAACGCCGAAAGCGTCAAGTACAACCATCCAGGTTTTCCGCTTTCCAACCGGATCTGGCCCGCCTTGTTGAAATTCGTAAAGTCCGGCGACTATTGGGTGCTGACCGGCAGGCTCCCTCAGGGGATGGACCCAAAGACCCAGGCCCACTGGATCCGATCCGCCCAAAATAAGGGGGCAAAGATTTTACTCGACACCTCCGGCATGGCCTTAAGGGAAGGACTCAAAGCCAAACCCTGGTTTTTCAAAGTGAACCTTTTTGAATTTTCCGAAGCCGTGGGGCGAAAGGTGAGTTCGTTGAACCAAGTGCCTGCCCTCGTGAAAAAGCTGGGACTCACGCATGGCGCGGTGACCCATGGCGCCAATGGGGCTTTATTGTGGGAAGATGGAGAAATGGTGAAAGTGAAACTGACTAAACCCATCAAGTCGGCTTTGGTCGTGGGCGCCGGGGAT
Source organism: uncultured bacterium (assembly GCA_964525605.1). Lineage (GTDB taxonomy): Bacteria > Oederibacteriota > Muellerivitia > Muellerivitales > Muellerivitaceae > CAVTWJ01. The sequence continues at coordinate 26,681 of CAZGKT010000019.1, read as the reverse complement.
GCCTTTTTGGCGGGCTACTTGAAAGCCCTGGTCGAAGGCTACCCCCTCAAGGCACGTGCGGTGGTCGCCTGCGCCTCAGGCGCCGCCGTGGCCCAAACCAATATCCAACAATTTGATTTGATGGCAGTTTCGGGATTATTTAAGCATTTAGAATTAAAGAGTGTTTCGTGAACGAAGAAACAAGAGTTATCTATTCCGTCACCGAACTGGTTCAGACCGCTCGGGCGCTGTTGGAAGCCAAGTTTCCCAACATCCTCGTTCAGGGCGAGATCAGCCGGTTCATTCGGCATCCTTCCGGGCACATCTATTTCGACCTCAAGGACGATAAAAGCCTCATCCCTTGCGCTTTCTTCAAGGGTTATAACCAGGCCCTCACCTTCAAACCGGAAGCAGGGTTGCAGGTCATTGTGGGCGGTCATTTGTCTCTCTTCGAGGCCCGGGGCCAATTCCAACTCCTGGTCAGGATGATGGAACCCAAGGGGCTGGGCGGGCTTCAACTGGCATTTGAACAGCTCAAGAAAAAGCTTCAGGCTGAGGGCCTCTTTGAGGAGGAACGTAAGAAACCCCTACCTGCTTTCCCGAAACGCATTGCTCTTATCACATCTTCTTCGGGCGCCGCGATCCAGGATTTCATGAAGATCCTCGAAACAAGGGCGGGCATCGAGGAAGTGGAATTGTTCCCGGTAAAGGTTCAGGGCGCGGAAGCCCCGGAGGAAATCCGCGAGGCCATTTTGGAAGTGTCCAACCGGAAAGAACATGATGTCCTGGTGGTGACCCGGGGCGGGGGAAGCCTGGAGGACTTGGCGGCCTTCAATGACGAGGGTGTGGTGAGGGCTTTGGCGGGTTGTTCCATCCCCACGATCAGCGCGGTCGGGCATGAGGTGGATTTTACCCTATGTGATTTCGTGGCGGATAAAAGGGAACCCACTCCCACCGCGGCGGCGGCCCATATCGCCCCCGGAAAGGAAGAAATCATTGAGTCCTTGAAGGAATATCAAAGGCGGCTTTTTGACGCCCTGGGGAACCTATTGGATGAGAAAAGAAGGGACCTGAAGGAACTCACGACCAACCTGAAAGACCGCAGGCCCGATGTCTTGCTGGACCAGGCCCGGCAGAACCTGGATTACAAGACCCAGGAACTTCAAGACGCCCTCCAGACGGCCCTGGAAGGGAAGCGGCAGGATTTCCAAAGATTGGCCGACTTCCTCACTCGGACCACGCCACTCCAGCGCATCAAGCCCCTGCAGGAAAGGCTGAAGGGCCTGGAGGCGCAACTGCAGGCTTATCATCCCTATGGGCCCTTGAAAAGGGGATATGCCATCGTGCGGGACAAGAAAACAGGGAATATCCTTCGGGACGCTGATAAAACCAAGGCAGGGGACCGGTTAGAGATTCAATTGCAAAAGGGGATTTTGGAATCGGAAGTTGTGAAGGAGCGAAGGAAGAAAGAGCGAGAATCAAACCAGGAAAAATTATTTTAACCGGAGCAAAAAATGAAAGCGTTTATAGTTTTCTTATTTGGCTTGGACCTCTTGGCAGCATGGCCGGCCGGGGCCGACCAAACGACTCACCCAGGCCACTACAAAAACTTCAAGACCGCGATCTACATCGTCGTGAATGCCACCAATTCATTCTCCGATCCCCTGAGACTTCAGCAGGAATTCGACCGCACCATGGCCCAGGTGAAGTTCGACAAGGTTTACCTAGAGGTTTACCGGGATAAGACCTTCGCGGATGAGTCGAAACTGGACGGCATCATCAAGTTCTTCCACGACCATGGCGTTGAGGTTTGGGGCGGGATCACCCTGGCGGCGGGCGGGAAGGGCGGCCAATTCGGGACCTTCGATTATGAACTCCCCGCAGACCGGGCCGAGTGCAAAAGGGCGGTGGAGATGGCCGCCCGGCATTTCGACCATGTGATCCTGGATGATTTTTTCTTCTACACCAGCAAGTCCGACGCCGACATCAAGGCCAAGGGCAAGCGATCCTGGACCCAATACCGCCTCGACACCATGCGGGAGGCGGCCAAGAACCTGGTGCTGGGCCCGGCCAAGAGGGTCAACCCCAAAATCAAGATGATCATCAAGTACCCCAACTGGTACGAGCATTTCCAGGGCCTGGGTTATGACTTGGACCAGGAAGCCCATGCCTTCGATTACATCTACACCGGCACCGAAACCCGCGACCCCTACATAACCGACCAACTCTTGCAACAGTACGAGAGCTACCAGATCTTCCGCTATTTCACCAACATCCGCCCCGATGGCGGCAACCTGGGTGGTTGGGTGGATGTCTATAGCACCCGTTATGTGGACCGCTACGCCGAGGAATTGTGGGATACCCTTTTGGCCAAGGCCCCCGAGATCACCCTCTTCAATTGGGCTCCCATGTCGGAAACCCGGCCCCTTGAGCCGGGAAATCGCGACACCTGGAAGAACTTGCCCACCAGCTTCAATTGGGACGAGATGCTAAAGACCTATAAGCCCGCCGCAGGGGATAACGCCCCGGTGGGTTGGGGACGGGCTGCCGGATACTCGCTTGAGACGATCGACCGAGACCTCGGGGCCTTAGGCAAGCCCATCGGAATCGCCTGTTACAAGCCCTACCAATCGACAGGGGAAGATTTCATCCATAACTACCTAGGGAATATCGGTATCCCCATCGACCTGAGGCCCCAATACCCCGAGAATGCGGACACGATTTTGCTGACCGAGTCGGCGAAATTCGACCCGAAGATCGTTTCGAAGATCAAGGGAAGCTTGGTGGCGGGAAAGAAGGTCTTCATCACCTCGGGACTCTTGCAGGCCCTGCAAGGCAAGGGCATCGAGGATATCGCCGAGATTGAATGCACCGGCCGGACGGTCTTGATCCACAATTTCATTAACGGCTTCGGGGCGGGGAACGGGTCCAGTCTGAACGACCCTGAGCATGACAACCCGGCCGTTCTTTTTCCGGAGATCCGGTTCATGACCAACGACACCTGGGGCATCATCCGGGGTGTGGCCGCAGCCAAGGGTTTCCCCATCGTGATGATGAACCGCTATTCCAAGGGGATCTTCTATGTCTTGAATATCCCCGAGAATATGTCCGACCTCTACAACCTGCCCCAGGGGGTTCTGACTTCCATTAAGGGATACCTGATGGGGGATTTCCCGGTGCGGGTCGATTCACCCGCCGAGGTCGCCCTATTCGCCTATGACAACCAGAGTTTCGTCCTGGAATCTTTCCGGGATGAGCCCTGCGAGGTCAAGGTTACCTTCCCGGGTTCCGGAGCGAACATGACAGAAGTGGGACCGGACAAAGTGTTCAAACCCCTACCGGTCCCAACTCCCGACCTGAACCATTGGTGGGCCAAGGTGAACCCCGACCTGCCTAAAACTGATTTCTCAGTTCAACTACAGCCCCATTCTTATCGGGTATTTCGGTTCGAGCGGTGAGATGGATTTAGCCCATAGGTTGTTTAAAAATAGGTAAAATGACGAACCGAAAAGCGAGGAATTAATGGCATCTCAACCTTCATTTGAAGAATCGTTGGAAAAACTTGAAGCCATCGTCGCCAGGATGGAATCGGGAGATTTGAAACTGGAAGATTCCCTGAAATTGTTCGAGGATGGCGTGAAGCTGACCAAGGACTGCAACCAGCGTTTGGTTGAGATTGAAAAGAAAGTCAAATCCCTGCTGAAGACCGCCTCGGCCAAACCCAAAGACGAAGAATCGAAGAGCTAATCTGAATGGCCTTTTCTATAAAATCATATTTAGCACAAAAGCGTCATCTGGTGGACCAGGGATTGAACCAAGTCTTCCGCGATGGATCTCATTGTCCGTCCGCCCTCTGGAAGAGCATGAAGTACAGCGTCTTCGCGGGGGGGAAGCGCCTTCGCCCTATTCTGGCTTTGGCTTCGGGACAGGCGGTGGGATTGCCGTTTAAGGAATCCCTCCGGATCGCCTGCGCCCTGGAACTGATCCACACCTACAGCCTGATTCACGACGACCTGCCCGCGTTAGATAACGATGACTACCGCCGTGGGTTCAAGACCAACCACAAGGTTTTCGGTGAAGCAATGGCCATTCTGGCGGGGGACAGTCTCCTGACCCTGGCTTTTGAATGGGTCTCAAATCCAAAAGCTTATAGCGCTCGTTATCAAAAAAACCTACCCCTTGTGGTGACCGAACTGGCCCATCACACCGGTTATCCCGGTATGGTCGGGGGCCAAGTGGATGACGTTCTTTCTGAAAGAAAAACTCCCAAGATCTCCAAGGTTCTTTCCATCCACCGGCGCAAGACAGGCGCTTTGCTTCTTTCCAGCGTTCGTTTGCCGGCCCTATTGGCAGGGTCATCGCAGTCTAAAGCGAATGCCCTGACCCGGTACGGACAATCGGCGGGTTTGGCGTTTCAGATCGTGGATGACGTGTTAAATGAAACGGGAGACAGCAAGAGGATGGGGAAGTCGGCGGGAAGCGACCGGGAAAGAGGAAAGATGACCTATCCCGCCGCCGTGGGGTTGAAAAAATCCAGACAGGAAATTTATCGCTTAACCCGGGACGCGGTCGGGGTTTTAAAACCCTTCGGTTCAAACGCGGAACCCTTAAGGGCGCTGGCCCTGCACATGGCCGAAAGGACGGCTTAGGTCATGAACCCATTCGAACCACATCATTTCGGAAATATCTTCTATATCACCGGCCTATCCTGGGCCATCGCCCAGGGGTTGAAAGTGTTGATTTACTATTTTAAGCACCATAAAATCAACTTCCGTTTATTCATCGGCATGGGCGGAATGCCCAGTTCCCATTCGGCTTTCGTGTGCAGTTTGGCTACTACCATCGGGATAGATACTCGATGGGATTCCGCTGCTTTTTGGCTCGCGGTAGGGGTTGCCTTGATTGTCATGACCGACGCGGCGGGGGTCCGCCGGGCGGCGGGCCAGCAGGCAAAAATATTGAATCAAATGTTGGATGACCTTGAAAAGTCGCGCCCCATCCCGCAACAAAGATTAAAAGAGCTTTTAGGCCATACCCCGACGCAGGTTTTCGCGGGCGCGGCACTAGGGATTTTGTTTTCTTTTGCCCTTTATCCCTTAATTCATTGAGACTGGGGTTACATGTACAAGTACCTGGATTCGATCGATAGCCCATTGAACCTTCGGGCCCTGCCCAAGGAAGCCTTGCCAAAGTTGGCGGAAGAGATTCGCGACTTTCTGGTGACTTCCGTTTCTAAAACCGGGGGCCACCTGGGAGCCAGCCTGGGCACGGTGGAAATGACCCTGGCCATGCATTACGTTTACAACACCCCCCAGGATCGGATCGTTTGGGATGTCGGCCACCAGGCCTACGGCCACAAAGTGATCACGGGGCGCAAGAACCGCTTTGACACCCTTCGCCAGTTCGAGGGCCTTTGCGGTTTTCCCAAACGCAACGAAAGCGAATATGACACCTTCGCCGTGGGCCACGCCGGCACGGCCTTATCGGCGGCCTATGGCATGGCCCTGGCCCGCGATGTTCAAAAGAAAAATTTCAACGTCCTGGCGGTGGTGGGGGACGCTTCCATTTCAAACGGCATGGCCATGGAGGCCCTGAACAACATCGCCTCCCATCCCGAACTCAACCTGACCGTCATTTTGAACGACAACGAAATGTCCATTTCCCCCAACGTGGGGGCCATGTCCTCTTATCTCAACAAGATCCTGGCGGGAAAAACCTACAACGAAGCGAAGGCCAACTTCGAACGCATGATTGAAAAGTTCCCCATGGGACAGCAGATGATCAATGTGGCCCATCACGCCGAGGAATCCCTGAAGGGTTTCATCACCCCCGGCACCTTTTTCGAGGAGATGGGTCTGCGTTATTACGGGCCCATTGACGGCCACGACATGAAAACCCTCGTTGAAATCTTCCGGCGGGTCAAACAGCTCAAGGGGCCGGTCCTTCTACACGTGATCACCAAGAAAGGGAAGGGCTACGCTCCCGCCGAGGAAAATCCGGAGAAATACCATGGCGTTCCCGTTTTTGATAAGGAAACCGGGATGACCCAAACACCTCCTGTGCCGGGAGCGCCGCCTTCCTACACCAAAGTTTTCGGGGACACCATGATTGAACTGGCGAAAGACCATCCCGAACTTTTTGCCATCACGGCCGCCATGCCGGAAGGGACCGGGTTGAAAAAATTCGGTGAACTATATCCTGATCGTTTTGCCGATGTCGGGATCGCCGAATCGCATGGGGTTTGCATGGCCGGAGGGCTGGCCTGTGAAGGGCTTAAACCCGTGGTGGCTATTTATTCCACCTTCCTGCAGAGGGCTTACGATCAAATTATCCACGACGTTTGCTTGCAGAATCTTCCCGTAATTTTCGCCTTGGATCGGGGGGGACTGGTGGGGGAAGACGGGGAGACCCATCAAGGGGTTTACGATCTTTCCTACTTGCGTTGTATCCCGAACCTGACCGTGATGGCTCCCGCGGATGAAAACGAATTACGACAGATGCTTTATACGGCGGTGGAACATAACGGACCCATCGCTTTGCGATATCCGAGAGGAAACGGCGAGGGAGTGGCTTTGGAAAAAACCTTCCGAAAACTACCCATTGGGAAGGGAGAAATCCTGCAGACGGGCCAGGATTATGCCTTCCTGGCTGTCGGTCGAATGGTGGGTGTGGCCAAGGTGGCGGCCTTGATCCTTAAAAAAGAGGGCCTGGATGGGACGGTGGCCAATATGAGGTTTGTGAAACCGCTGGACGAGCAACTGGTTCTGGCCCTTGCCCGCGATCATAAGGTCCTTCTCACAATGGAAGAAAACGTCCTGATGGGAGGGTTTGGAAGTGGGGTATTGGAAACCCTTCAGCGCCACGGGGTGACGGACTGCGCAGTCCGTCAAATAGCTATTCCTGATAAATTTATCGAGCACGCCAATCCGAAAATTCAGCGGGAACTTTGCGGGTTGGAACCTTCGCAGGTGGCGGACGAAGTCCGAAAAATGTTGAAAACTCAGAATGTGGTCCGGCTCGGTGTCGTTTCCTAAATGAAGCCCCCTCTTCGTAGCCCATCCGCCATGGTTCGCTGCGGCTTTATCTTCCTGTCGGCGTTCTTCAGTTTCCTTCTCGCCGGTCAGACCCTTTCGGAAACAACCAGTACACCGACCCCGATTGCCACCGTACCCACCCCCACCCGGACCGTTTCAACCCAGACTCCCGATGTTTCAACGACCCCGGTAGCTATCGCCACCCCGCCGCCCAAGTCCCGCCGGGCCCATGCACACACCCCTACGACGTCCCCGACCCCGGGGATTAGCCCGATACCCCAGTCCTTGCCCGGCTATATCCTGGCTTCTGATAACGACACGATCGATCTGAAGCACCTGCGGGATCCCAAGGTCCTGGCACAGGTCCACCAAGTGGAAGACGGCGAAAACTGGTGGTCCATCGCCAGCGATTTCAAGATTGATATCAACACCCTGATCGGGGCCAATCCCAATCTCCCCATGCGAGCCCGGATTAATCGGCCGGTGAACATCCTGACGGAAAGGGGGGTTTTGCACACGGTTCAGAAAGGCGAAACCCTGCAAAGCATCGCGGCCCTTTACAAAGTGGATCCACAAAAGTTGGGATCGATCAATGATATTCGTTGGTGGTGGTGGAAGACCCTGAAAGCGGGAGATGTGCTTTTCATCCCCGGGGCCAAGCCTATTCGGATGACCCAGGAATGGCATGACTATTTCGCCAAGCGAGGGATCTTCGGGGATCCGTTAGGAAGATGGGGAATTATCACATCGCCTTTTGGCCGGAGAACCGACCCGCTGAATGGGGATGTGCGGCATCATTCCGGTGTGGACCTTCGGGCAAAATACGGGGATAAGGTTTACGCCGCTGCAAGTGGAAGGGTCGTTTTCACCGGAATTTCGGGAGGATACGGTAACCTGATTCAAATTGCCCATGGGAACGGGTTCATCACTTTTTACGGCCACTTGTCCAAGATTCTTGTGACACAGGGACAAAAGATCAAACGAGGACAGTTGATCGGCCGGGTCGGCGCCACGGGACGGGTGACCGGTCCCCACCTTCATTTTGAGATCCGCAAGAACGGCAAGGCCGTCGACCCACTGCCGTACATCTAACCCAGTCCACCGCGAAGATACGAAGAAAACAATGAATTTTGTTTTAACAGCTAAATTGTTATTTTCTGTATTCTCCGCGCCTCCGCAGTTCCTTATCTGTCCTCTAGGTTTTTACGGCTTCTGTTTTTCACTGAAAACCAAAGATTTTCTTGGCGTACTTGGCGTCTTAGCGGTGAAATTTTCTAGTTATTCTTTTGTTTCCACCGTTGTAACCCAAGCTAAGTCATATTGGCCCCGACGGGGTTTCGGCATAATTGGGCATTCTCAATTCCTTGGGAGGGGTCATGGCCAAACGCAAGGGGCGGGTGAGGGTGGAAGCGAACCGCTGCAAGGCCTGCGGTCTTTGCGTGGAATTTTGCCCGAAGGATTGTTTCGTAACGGGCGAAGGCTTGAACCCCATCGGGTATACCCCCATACGGTTCCTGGACGGGTCCGATTGCACCGCATGCGGGAACTGCGCCCTGATGTGCCCCGATATGGCCATCCAGGTCTGGATCGTGGATGAAACCCCTGCGGAGGTCTGCCAGTGACCCCCACCCTGATCAAGGGCAACGAGGCGATCGTCGAAGCGGCCATCGCGGCCGGGTGCCGTTTTTACGCCGGTTATCCCATCACCCCCCAGAACGAGATCACCTCTTCCATGGCCCGCCGAATGCCCGATGTGGAGGGAACCTTCATTCAGGCCGAAAGCGAAATTGCCGCGATCAACCTGTGTTTCGGGGCTTCGGTGGCCGGTGCCAGGGCATTGACCTCCACCTCGTCCCCGGGATTCAGCCTGATGCAGGAGGCGGTTTCTTTCATGGCGGGTTGCGAAATTCCCTGCGTGTTGGTGAACGTTATGCGGGGAGGTCCCGGGCTTGGCAACATCCAGCCCTCCCAGGCGGATTACTTCCAGGCGGTAAAGGGCGGCGGCCATGGCGATTACCGATGCCTGGTCCTGGCTCCCGACACCGTGGAAGAGGCCTACGCCTTCACCCAACTGGCTTTCGACCTGGCCGACAAGTACCGAAATCCCGTCATTCTCCTGGCCGATGGGTTGCTGGGCCAGCTCATGGAACCGGTGGATCTGGCTCCCCCCTCCCAGCCTACCATTCCCCAACGTACCTGGAGCCTGGACGGGGCCAAGGGGCGCAAGGCTCGCCTCGTCCGTTCGCTTCTCATGGTGGATGGGGAACTGGAGAAACATAATTACCACCTGGCCGAAAAATACAAAACCATGGCCAAGGAAGTGCGATGGGAGTTGGATACGCAAGGGAACGCGGAGTTGTTGATCGTGGCTTACGGGACCTCCGCCCGGGTGGCGAAGGCGGCGGTGCGCGAGGCACGCGGGCGGGGCGAGAAGGTCGACTTGTTGCGACCCCAGAGCCTTTGGCCCTTCCCCTCCCAGGCCATCCGTGAGGCTGCTCAGCGCGCAGGCCGGGTGCTGGTCGTGGAAATGTGCCTGGGCCAGATGGTGGAAGATGTTCGCCTTGCCGTAGGTAAGGATATCCCAGTGGATTTCTTCGGGCGTCCGGGCGGAGCGGTCCCAACTCCGGGCGAGGTTCTTGCGGCCATGGAACGTGTCCCCGGGAGGAAGGCCAGGATATGTGCCGATCTTCAAATTAAAAAAAATGATATCGAAATCGGCACGATACCGACCTCCTTTAAAGATGTTTCAAAAGGAGGGTCGGCATGAAACTGCTCAATCCGCGTCCCGAATCCCTCACCGAAGTCCCCATGAGCTATTGTTCCGGTTGCGGCCACGGATTGGCCCACCGGCTGGTGGCTGAGGTCATTGATGAGCTGGGAGTGCGGGAAAAAACAGTGGGGGTGGCGCCGGTCGGCTGCGCGGTGTTCGCCTATGACTACTGGAACTTCGACGTGACGGAAGCGCCCCATGGCCGCACCCCCTGCGTGGCGTCCGGCATCAAGAGGGTTTTGCCCGACCGGGTGGTTTTCAGCTACCAGGGGGACGGAGACCTGGCTTCCATCGGCATGAGCGAAATCATTCATACGGCCAACCGGGGTGAGAACCTCACGGTTGTCTTTATCAACAACGCGAACTATGGCATGACCGGCGGACAGATGGCGCCCACGACGCCTATTGGCATGAAAACCACCACCACTCCCCTGGGACGCTCGATGGGGGACGGGCACCCGATCCGGATCCCCGAACTACTGAATGCACTGGAAGCTCCCATGTACCTGGACCGCCAGTCGCTTCATGACCCCGCGCATGTACGGAAGGCCAAGGCTTCCTTGAAAAAAGCCTTTCAAATCCAGATCCAGGGCAAGGGTTTCGCCTTGGTGGAACTACTCTCGGCTTGCCCGGCCAACTGGGGGATGACTCCCCCGGACGCCATCACATGGTTGGGGGAACAAATGATCAAGACCTTCCCACTGGGAGTTGTGAGGGATAAGACTAAAGACTAGAAAAAAACTGTTTTACCGCAGAGACGCGAATAAAGACAATTAAGCTAAAAATCTAAAGGGTTGTTTTTGCTTTTTGGCTGTTCTCCGCGTCTTCGCGGTGAAAGTCGACTTAATGTTTTCGGGGGTTATTCATGAGGGAACAATTCCATTTTCGGGGTTCGGGCGGGCAGGGCATCCTGTTGATGGGGCTCGTGCTGGCGCATTCGGCCGTCGAGGAAGGGCTACACGTGTCCTGGATCCCTTCCTATGGCGCCGAGCGCCGGGGCGGACCTTCCTTCTGCGCGGTTACGGTTTCGGATGAGCCGGTGGATTGCCCGGTGACCGACCGGCCCACCCTGCTTTTTACTATGGACCAACGGGCGGCCCAGGGTTACGCTCCCGCCCTGCGTTCGGATTCCACGCTGGTTTACAACCTCTCGCTGGTTTCCGAACTTCCTACGGGAAGTTTCCTGGCTTACGGCGTGGAAGCCTCGAAGTTGGCCGCCGAAGACAAACTGCCCGCTGCGGCCAACATGGTGGCCCTTGGCGCGGTCCTTGCGGTCAAGCCGGTCGTGAAACCCTCCTCGGTCGCACTGGCCCTGCCCAAGGCCTTGGGCGCAAAAAAGAGCCACTTGGCTTCGCTCAACTTCAAGGTGTTCGAGAAAGGTTTCCAGGCCGTCCTTCCGGTTTCCCGCGCCGGACGCTAAATTTCCCCTAAACCATCACGGAAATGAGAAAATCCCCAAGGGTATTGATTTTCAATACCCCCACCCGCCAAGCTGTTTTGTTTTCAATTCACGAAATCAGGGAATTTAAATGATGGACCCAAGGTTCTTAAGCGAAAAAGGCATTGAAACCTTCACGGGTAATGAGCTTATCGTCAAAGGCGGTTTGGAAGCAGGTATGGGCCTCCTGACCGGTTATCCCGGGTCCCCGGTTGCCGATGTTTTCGAGGCCGTTTCCAGTATTTCCGATTATTTGAAAGAAAAAGGCATCCTCGCCCAGATCGCCAATAATGAAGCACTTGCGGCGGCCCGCCTGAACGGGGCCCAGATCGCGGGTTTACGGGCCATCGCGGTCATGAAGTCTGTCGGTTTCCACGTTGCGGCGGACGGTTTGATCTCTTCCAGCCTGGCCAAGAAGGACCACCGGGGTGCCGGGGTCATCGTGGTGGGGGACGATCCGAATAGCGACACTACCCAGGTCCCGGTTGATTCCCGACAACTTTCTACCCACCTTTTCCTGCCCGTCCTGGAACCAGCCACCTTCCAAGAGATCAAGGATTGGGTCAAGGTCGCCTTTGAGTTATCCGAAGAAGCCAATCTTTTCATCACTTACCTGCTCATCACCTACACCGCCGAGGGGGGCGGGTCCGTGGAAGTCCATCGCAACCAGCCGCCCAAGGGTTTCAGCACCCTGAACAAGGCCACCATTGACAGTTCCACCTTTGACCTCAAACATAGCATCGTGCTTCCACCCTACACCGCCCAGCTGGAAAAGGAAGCGCTAGAGGTCAAGTTTCCCCGCCTGATGGAATCGGTACGCAAGAAGGGCTTGAACCGCATTTTGCCCGGAGATGGGAAGAACGGCCTCGCCTTCGTGACCGCCGGGGCCTCCTACACCTACCTGGAGCAGGCCCTATCCGAATTCGGCCTGAGCGGCCAGATCCCCATCCTCAAATTGGGCCTGACCTATCCGGTCGACCCGGATGCGGTGGCCGGAATTCTGGAACATTCGAATAACCTGATCGTGGTGGAGGAAAAACGGGGATTCATTGAAAAACAGGTCCGCAACATCGTGATGGACCTTCACCAAACGGGAAAGATCAAGAAAATGCCCACGGTCTGGGGCAAGGATTTTCCGGACGGACTGAAGGGGTTTCCCGCCAACGAAGGATTGAGCCCCACCCTGGTCATGAAGACCCTGGCCCCGTTGCTTGAAAAGTACGAACGATCAAGCGCGAAGGTCAAAAAAGAAATCGCGTTCCTGGATTCCCTGGACGATGTCGTGATGGAACTGCCCAAAAGAACTCCCTCCTTCTGCCCCGGTTGTCCTCACCGTGACTCGGCGACGGTTTTCCTGGAACTGGTGGCCGATTTCAAGAATCCGGCTTTCATGAAGAAAAAACACAAAAGGGAACCGCTCGATATTCTTTTCCACGGCGACGCGGGTTGTTACGTGCTCTTGTTCATGCCCCCCAACGGGCCCCTGATGCATAACTACATCGGGATGGGCCTGGGAGGCGGGACCGGGGCCGGTCTTTCCCCCTTTTCCACCAACAAGAGTGTTTGCTTCATCGGGGATTCCACCTTTTTCCACTCGGGTCTTTCAGAGATATCCGATTCGATCAAGAACAACCAGGACGTCCTCTATGTCGTTCTGGACAACAAGACGACCGCCATGACGGGACACCAGCCCCACGCGGGTATGGACAAGGACCTCATGGGCAATCCCACCTTCGCCCAGGATATCGAGAAGGTTCTCGCGGGGCTGACGGAAGGTTTGGAAGTTTCCATCGCCAGGGTGAACCCGGAGGACCGCTCGTCCTACCGGGAACTGTTGGAGGAAATGATCCTTCAGGACGGGGTCAAATTCGTGATCGCCGACAAAGAGTGCGGGATCACCTACCACCGCCGATTCCGCAAGCAGATGAGCCGGGAAAACGCCAAATTGGGTTATCACCCCACCCAGAAGCGAATCAATATCCACGACCAGACCTGCGAATTCTGCCTGGAATGCACCACCAAGACCGGCTGTCCCGGTCTCGCCATTGAGGAAACGGTTTATGGCCCCAAGATGTCCACCGACTATTCCTATTGCGTTTCCGATATGGCCTGCACCCGCGTCAAGGCCTGCCCTTCGTTCGAAGAACTGACCATTGTGCGCAATCACCGAGCGCCCTCGCTGACCCTGCCCAACCCCGAAACCCTTCCATTGCCCGTGCCGCTCCCTTTCGAGGAGGACTGGCGGGGCTATCTGGCCGGCGTGGGCGGCATGGGGATCGGCAGTTCCACGTCCGTGCTGGTGCGGGCCGCGCACCGAAGGGGCTATTACGTTAATTTCTGCGACAAGAAGGGAATCGCCATCCGCAATGGAGGGGTCTATTCCCAGATCACCTTTTCCAAAAGAAAGAAGATCCTGTCCCCCCTGTTCACCCAGGGCAAGGCGGATCTGATCATGGGGCTGGATATCCTGGAAGCCGCCAGGGGTATCGATCCCCGGTTCAACTCCCGGATTGCCTCCAAGCAACACACCCACTCGGTTATTAACACCCACAAGACCCACACCATCTTGACCCTGATGGGGAAGGACGACTTTTCCCCAACTGAATTGGCTGAACTGTTCAAGAAATACACCCAGGATTACGTGGGCGCGGATATGAGCCAGATCGCGGAAAAGTATCTGGGCAACAAGGTTTTCGTGAACGTGCTTCTTCTGGGAGTGGCTTTACAGCGGGGCTTGTTGCCCCTTGAACTGAACGACCTCATCGAATCGATTAAGGAAAACTTCTCTCCCCGCGCGGCCGAGTACAACATCAAGGCCCTCCATATCGGACGGGACCTGGCCCTTCATCCGGAAAAATACAACGCCGACGTCCGGATGGGTTTTCAGGAAATTTTGACCTACAAGTCACTCATTCTGGGCGGGCGCCGGGCCAAACCCTACCGCGCCTTGGCGGACCAATTCCTGACGGCCTGGGAGGGCGATGAGGATACCCGTCTGCAGTTCGTCACCCGCCTCTATGACATGATGGAATTCGAGAATGCCGCCTACGCCAAGGAATATTTGGATCGCGTCCTGGAAGTCTTGAAAAAGGACAGCGCCCAAGAAGGCTTCGCGGCCACCAAGGCCGTCGTGAAGTACCTGCACAAAGTCATGGAAATCAAGGACGAGGTCTATGTGGCCCACCTCTTGACCAGCCCGGAAAAATACAAGAAGGACGCCAAACGCTACAAGGTGGACCTGAAAGGCGGGGACCGGATCATCTATCGGCACATCAACCGGCCCCATTTTGATGTGTTGGGTTTTGCCATCGAGTTCGATTTCGACAGCCGGGACTGGATGCTTCAAATCATGAAGCGCATGAAATTCTTGCGGGTTCTTTTGCCTTCCTGGCACAAACGGGAAAAGGCCTTCCGGAGCTGGTACCAGGAAATGGTCGGCCGTTTCGAGTACAAGAATTCCGTGGAGTACCGTCGCTGGGTGCGGGCCCTGAGCGTTCCCGAAGAAGTTCGAGGTTATCGCCTTATTCGCTATCCCAAGATGGAACTGGCGATGACGAAGGCCGAAGCCATCCTTTCGGGCGCCGAGGAACCCATGGCATACCCGCAGGCGAATCCCTGGACTACCCAATCGGCGGCTGTATAATTACCGCATGATGAATAAGCGATTTTTCTGGTGAGACAGCCCCTATTCTTTGCGGTTCTAACCCTGGCTTTTACGTTCGGTTTGGCCTTTGGTCCCGCCGGGGGCGCTGATTCCCCTTCCAACCGGTCCTTTCTGACCCTCAAGGCCCAAAAGATCGATGAAAGTCATTTAATTCTCTCCTGGTCCGATCCTAACCAGATCCTGGTACAGGGCTTTAACGTTTACAGCCGGGAAGGGGCGAAGGGGCCTTTTTTCAAACTGAACGCCAAGCTTTTG
This sequence comes from uncultured bacterium, assembly GCA_964525605.1. GTDB lineage: Bacteria > Oederibacteriota > Muellerivitia > Muellerivitales > Muellerivitaceae > CAVTWJ01. Next base: position 11,541 of record CAZGKT010000019.1, on the reverse strand, counting down.
CGCAACTGCCAGTTCTACATGACCACCACCCCGGGCTCCCCCTTCAGCTTCCAGGTTCGGGAGGTATTGCAGGTGGCCCCCTTGAAGGAAGGGGCGGGCTCGCTGGAATTGATGTTTTCCCCCAAGATGAAATCGGTGAACAAGAAGGATCTGGACTTGAAGCCCAGGGGGGTGATCGACCTCGTCCAGACGGCGCACATGGCCAAGTGGGCCAAGCCGGGTGAGAAAAACCTAACGGGTTACAACGCTTACTATTGCGAGAAAACCAAGGGCGCCTACATACGGGCCAACGAGGCCCCCTTCGGTAAGGGAGCGGCCGTTTTGAAATACCTGGAACCCGAGAAAACTTATTACCTGGTTTTCACCTCTTTGGGCGCAAACGGTAAAGAAAGCGAACCCTCCAAGGTCCTTTCGGCCGTAGCGCAGATGGGCCCGGCGGACCCATCCCCTCAACCTTGAGGTTTTCGGCACGGACGGCCGCATTTCTTTTTATCGCTGTGATGCCGGGTCGTCTCCAAGCCGTTGAGTCTTATTTCAACCTGCCATTTGAAAAACTTCTTAATCTGGCCGTCTGCGCTGAAATGAAAACCATGGGCCGGGATTGCGAAACGGACACGAAGCCATCCGATGAAAGAAGCAGGGCTCTGGTGACGGGTTTGGAGGATCTCTGGGCCATGAATTACGGTGAAAAGACCCTCCGGAAGATCAACGAGACCTCCCGCATGCTACGAAGCTGGGCGAGATTCGATTTGGGGGTTCTCATTAAGAACCCGGAGTTTGCCCGGGCGACTTTGTTGCGGGGCGAAGCGGGGATTAAGTATCTGCTGGAAAAAGACCAGTCCGACCCCTCCCATGACCGATTGAGACTGACGGAGGTTTCCCGGAAAAAATCGGGAGAGTGGGTTCGAAAGGCCGAGAGGTCCTTCGCGGCGGGAAAGTTTGACCTGATGCGCCACCAGCTTTACCAAGCCCTCTGGTTATCCGATCCTGTAACGAGCCTGGAGCCCATGCCCAACCCGATTGGAGAACGGGGCCTGGCGGCGAAAAGATTCCCGGAATTTAACTCGTGACGCGGGAAGGAAATTGGGTTTTCTATTTCTCATTGTTTGTATTATTGGGCACGGCCGGCCAGTTCCTGTTCACCTCCGCTGGGCAGGGGTGGGCTTGGGGAGCGGGGTTTCCGTTGCTTTTCATGGCGGTTCTCATTTTCAGCCATTTTCTTTCATCGGCATCGCCGAACTTTATCACTGAGGGAGCGCTCTCTCCTGGGACAACCACCGCTTTTTTGATCCTGGCCACGGCATTGGCTTTATTTTTTGGCCTCTATCATCTTTCGATTCAGCCTCCGGGTCTATTTATTGACGAGGGGGCGATGGGCCTCGACGCCCTCCGGCTCCTCAAGGGGCACCAGTTTCCCCCCTTCCACCCCAATATCCTTCACCACCCGCCCCTGGTGATTTATCTTTTGGCGGCCTGGTTCATCTTTTTTCCCGCCACCCCCCTTTCCGTTCATCTTTTCTTTTTGACCGTCGCCGGGTTGGGGATGTTTTTCTTTTACAAGGTGGCCCAAGGCTTGGGGGGGACGCGCTGGGCCTTGATCGCCTTGACCCTGTTGGCCGTCATGCGATGGTATTTTCTCACGGCGCGAAACGGGCATTCGAGCATTCAAGTTCCTTTCTTTACCCTCGCGGTGTTGTATTTTTGGTGGAGGGCACTCCAGACACAAAAAAGGGCGGTCTTCATCCTTGCCGGTCTATTTCTGGGAGCCGGTTTTTACACCTACCAGTCTCTCAAGGTTTTGCCGGTGTTGATGGTCCTCCTCGCGGTTTACGAATGGGCCCTCCACCGATCATCGGTCCGCTGGAAAGGCCTGGTCTGGATGGGAGGCGCTTTCCTGATCGTGGCCGCCCCCGCCATGGTGGACTGGGTACTGAACGGAAGCTTGGGGGTTCGGGAATCGGAGCTTTGGATCGGGCATGAAATGGCGGCCCAAAAAAGTTTCATGCCTTTATGGGGGAACCTGACCGATTGGCTGCTGATGTTCAATCGCCGGGAAGTGCCTTACCCGATCATGGGAATCAACGGCCATCGGCTTTTAGACGACGTGACCTCGATTTTGCTTTGGATCGGATTGTTCTACGCCGTTCGTCATTGGAAGTCGCGGCCATGCTTTTACGCCCTATCGGGTTTTTTCGTGATGAGCCTTCCCGTGATTCTGGCCTCCGACCATTTCGGGATCGAAAGGATCGTGGGCGCCGCCCCTTTCGCCGCGGCTCTCGCCGCTTTTCCGGTGGCTGGGATTATCCAGGGAGCCAAAGACAAATGGGGGAAAGTTCCCGTTTTCCTGGGGGTTGCGCTGGCATCGGCTTTGTCGTTCTCGGCTTACCAAAATTTTGATGTTTATTTCCGACAGCAGGCGGGTGACCGGGAAAGCTGGAAGAATTTCATGCCCGAAGAAACATGGGTCGGGCAAGCGGTGCTTTCGCATCCTGATGTTGCTTTTGAGATGGCCTCCCGTTTTTGGGGCCACGAAACGGTCAAGTTCCTTTGTTATAACGAAGCCGCCAGGGTCCATCCGCTTGATCTGGAAAGTTTACTCAAACCGGAAGGGCCCCCCCATGAAAAGCTTTGCTTCGTTTTGGATCAGGGTAAAAAGCCGACGATGGATCTCATTCAACAGGTATATCCCGAGGGAAGGGAAGAGGATCTGAAAGATCCCTGGGGAAATGCCTTGGCGTATTTATATTATTGGGAACCCGCGCCCGGGCGGGAAATTCGTCCGATCGAGCGGCGAGGACTGCAAGGCCGATATTTTGAATCGGGGGATGGATCGGGGAACCCCCTTGCCACACGCTGGGACCCCATCCTGAACTTCACGAACCTGGGTGATTTTCCTCTCCCGGGTCCCCTCTTTTCCGCCCGCTGGATCGGAGTCTTGAACGCCCCTCAAACGGGAACCTACGGCTTTTTCTTGCTTACCACCGACCATGGAGAGCTCCGGGTCGACGGACAACCCGTGGTGGAAACCATCGGGCCTGGGCAGGGGGAGGTCCGCCTGGCAAGGGGGAGCCACCGGATCGAGCTATCGAACGCGAGGCCGCAACCGGGTGAAATCAGGGCCGATTTCCACCTGCTCTGGAAACCGCCCGGACAATCCGATTTTGCGGTAGTGTCCCCGAGAGCTTTCGGAAAAGTCCCGATCCATTGAGCGGGGTGGTACCCTCACCGCTTCCACCCTGCTTATTTCCCTGGGAAATAAACAAAATAAGCCGGTTTCGGGCGTTGTTTTCATGACATCCCAAAAAATGATATAGTCGTTCCATCACGGTGTGATCCTCAGGTTTTGAATGGAGTCCTATATGCCCGAAGGCAACATGTTCCTCGAAAAAAGAGTTCATCCCCGCGTCGCGGTTAAGGTTGCCGTAAAATACCGCGTCATTGAGGAACAAGCGGAAATAGAGTCCGTTTTCGCGCGAAAGAACCGGGATAAGACCAGCCAAACTTTGGATGTGAGCCTGGGAGGGATGTATTTAGTCGCGGACCAAGTGATTACGGTTGGCAGTATTCTTCGGCTGGATATGAATATTCCGGGGCAAACTTCCCCCATCGCCGCTTTCGCGGAGGTGGCCTGGTCGAATGAATCCGGCTTGGGACTTCACTTTTTGGCCTTGAAAGATACCGATGAGGACCTATTGAAGGCTTACGTCAATCAAGCCCAATCCAAGCCCTGATTGGTTCAACGCCCGTCATTTTTATCCAAAAGACTGGAACCCTACTTTTCCCGTTACCCATCCAAAGCATGACGAGGTTGTTAAAAGTGAAAAGTGCCCTGCGGTGCAAACTTGATGAAATAGGAGATTCGATGCGAAAAGGATTCTTTTTTTATCTCGGTGTCATTTTGGTTTTGTCGCTCTTGGGAACACCCGCTTGGGTGTCGAGCGCGTCCGCCCAGGATGCGGTTCAGGCGGTAACCCCTTCCGATTCTTCAGCGACCACGGGATCAACCCCTGGTATCGCGCCGGCGACGACGGTGACCCCTGTTCCGACCGATCTGGCCGTGCTGTTGACCCCTGTTCCGACCGCCTCCACTTCTGAATCCCCCAAACAAGCCCCTTCCCAGACCACGATGGATCTCTTCAAGAAGGGCTTGCAGGCTTATCAGGACAAGGATTTCGAAAATGCCGTTCCCTTATTGGAAAAGGCCCTCGCGTCCGAAGAACTGGGAACCCACGGCGTGGAAACCGCCCAAGCCAACGCGGCTTTGGGCGAAATTTACCAGAATCACCAAAAGATGGAAGGCCATTTGGATATGGCCCGAACCTATTACATGGCCGCGCTGGAAGCCGATTCCTCTAATGAAACCGCCAAGAACGGATTGGCCCAAATGAGCGCTGCCTCCGCCGCCGGGGTCACCCAAAAGCTTCCCGAGCCGTCCGCCATCGAGGGCGGAAACGGGAGAGAAGCGAAAATCGCCGGAACGGGGGATTATTTCCGCATCGGGGCGTCTCTGCCGGGTTTGGGGGGCAATTTCGACGGTAATGAACTGGGACAGTTGAACGGCCTGGCGGGCGGAAACATCCCCTATTTCTTTTTGCCCCAGGTGACCAGCGGTTACGGCTTCACCGGGGGAATCGGGCGGACCTTTGTCGGTCATTTTTCAGCCGAACTCAACGGGTTCCTCTCGTTCTTGAACTCGGATATCACGATGGACCAAGCCAAAGACAAACGAACCTATTTGAACGGCAACAACGTGAACCCCAACCTGACCGCCCTGGGCGTGGAACTCCGGTTCCTTTACGAATTGCCGCTGGAGAGCAGTTTTAAAATCAGCCCCTTCGTGGGGTTGAATTACGAGAGCATCAGCATGACGAATGTGATGATCGACCAGATCGACTCCGTCAAATATTCCGTTCCCACCCAGGATTACACCTTCGGTTCCTATGGTACGGAAGCGGGGCTCTACCTGGGCTATCAATTGAACGAGGAATTTCAGGTGTTTGTCTGCGGCCAGTTGCCCGTGGTCACCATCTTTTCCAACAACCCCAGCTACCCGCCCCATGTGATCGGGACGGGCGGGAGCAGCGGCGATTTGAACACCGCCTACGAAAGCCTGACGGTGGGCCTCAAGGTCAATTTCGATTCACCGGTCAAGGCCCAGGAATAACCTTCCCCGCGATATTTAAGTCCGGGCATAAAAAAAGCGTGAACCCCGCAAAGGTTCACGCTTTTTTATTTTCCTAAAAACCAGAAAACTTATTTGAGGTTGGCCACGCCCTTTTCCGCCGCCAGCTTGTTGGCCAGCGCGGCGTTGCGCTTCACGGCGTTATCCACGCACATCTTGGCCAGGCCCATTTCGTTCTCGCGGAACATGGTCACGGCTTCCTTGATGTAGAACTTGGCGCGGATGTCGTTGGCTTTCGTCTCGTCCAGCACGCCCCGCTTTTGCGCCAGCTCGATGGCCTTCTCGACCCCGGCCGCGTCCACCCGGCACTTGGTCTCGTAGAATTTCGACTTTCCGCCTTCGCGGCTGCGCGAAGCCGACCCCTGGGTGTTCTGGGGGATGCGGTAGTTGGTGGGGGTCAACGGCGTGAACACGAATTCCGCCCCGCTGGCCGAGTAGCAAAGCCAGGCGTAATAGTCCTCGCTGGCCTTTTCGCCGGGGAAGGGGATTTCCTTGGCGATGCCGGTCAGAACCGAGGTGGTGGAGGTCAGGTTCGTGTACCCGGCCTCGGTGCAGATGTTGATCCAGGCGTCGGGCCCCTCGGGGGCGTCGGAGTGGGATTCGAGGATCTCCACGATGGATTGCGAGCATTTATGGTAGGGCGTGGGCTTTCCGTTCTCGTCGATCACGTTGAAGGTGCTGTAGACCACCCCGGCTTTGGCGTTCTTCTTGAAGATGTCCCGAACCACCTCCACCCGCCAGGGGTGGGTCAGGTCGTCGGCGTCGATGAAGACGATGAAGGGGTATTTCTGCTCGTAGGCGTACTGGATGCAGACGTTGCGCGCATGGCCCGGGCCGTCCGAATGGTCCATGAAGAGGACCTTCATCTTGCCCTTGAATTCTTTTTCCAGCTTGCGCAGGTAATCCTTGGCCTCAGCCGACGGGGAATTGCCGTCGCCGATGAGGATGACCCAGTTGGAATCGGTTTGAAGCAGGATCCTCTCTAAAGTCTCATCCAGCCACTTGCGCTCCATGGCGGTACCCTGGCTCCAGTGGGGAATCACAAACGCGGCCGGCCCGTCGAGATTGAATTTTTCCATTTTTTTACCTTTTTTGTGTGATGGGGGACTGCAAACAAGGGCACATTATATCCAGAAGTAATTTGGAGGCTAGAATTAAGCGAGAAGGCCGGGGGAGGGCACCGGGGATTGTCAAAATCGTCATACGGGCCACCCGGTTAAGCCTTTTCCATAACGGTTCGAACCTCCAATAAGGGCTGAGAACCTATCTCAAAGTTCACTCGCTGCAACCCCTCAAAAGGGTTTTTATGGTTCCTCATCTTTTTGGGTTTACTCTGAAAAATAAACGATTTCTTGGCGGACTTGGTGCCTTGGCGGTGAAATTTTGAATTTTTGACGTAACAAACTGTTTTTGAAATCCTCAAAAGAGCCTATTCTAATCATGACAAGATCAATGGGGTTTGATTTTTAACCTTTGTCACCAATCAGGGTCGAACCAGGGGAGAGAACGGTAGGCTATTCGCATGGACTTTTTCGAGACCATCCGCAAAAGGCAGTCGGTTCGGGAATTTCTGCCCAAGGGAGTTGAGACCGACAAAATAGAAAAAATACTGGAGTCCGCCAACCACGCCCCCTCGGCGGGAAACAACCAGGGTTATGAAATCGTGGTTTTGGAAGAGCCTTTGCGCATTATCGAAATCTTCAAGGCCCTCTCGGATCAAACCTTCGAGAAACCCGCGCCCGTGGTGCTGGTTTTTTGCGCGAACGAGAAGCGAAGCGAGGGAACTTTCGGAGCCCGGGGCAAAAGTTTGTACTGCATTCAAGACGCGTCCATCGCCGGGGCCTATGCCCAATTGGCCGCTTCGGGTTTGGGCCTAGCCTCCGTATGGGTCGGGGCCTTCAAGGAAGAAACGGTTCGCAAGACCATCGAGGCGCCGGATTACATCCGGCCGGTAGGTCTGCTTTCTATCGGGTATCCCGCCGCGGGCGCCGCCTCCACCACCCGCCGCCAGCTTTCCGATCTGGTTCACCGGGACAAGTTTTAAAAGTTGTCTTTTTGAAAACTTATCACCCTCTCCCTAGAGGGGAGAGGGTCAGGGTGAGGGTGATTTTCATGTTGGGCCATGCGCATAGCTCGGAATAGTTTTTAAACCACCTGTCCCGCCGCCCAACCCGAAGACCAGGCCCACTGAAAGTTGTATCCTCCCAGCCAGCCGGTCACATCGACCACCTCGCCGATAAAATAAAGCCCTTTCACCTTGCGGCTTTCCATGGTTTGGGAAGAAAGTTCAATCGTATCCACCCCTCCTTTGGTGACCTCGGCCTTGGAATAACCCACGGTCGAGTGGGGGTGAATTTGAAAGTCCATCAAGGTTCGGCTGAAATCCCTTAATTGTTTTTCGGACAATTGGGAGGGAACGGCCCGGGGAGAAAGATAAAGATCGCATAACCTTTCGGCCAATCGGGAGGGTAGTCTTTGGCCCAGAAGGGTTTTCGCCTCGGATTTGGAGGCGCTTTTCTTTTCGACCCACCACTGAAACAGAGATTCTTCGGTTTCATCCGGGAAGAAGTTTAAAGAAAGCGAATCCCCCGGCTCCCAATAAAGCGAAGCCTGCAGGGCAGCGGGGCCGCTCAGCCCGGCGTGAGTAAACAAGACATTTTCCCGAAAGGTTTTACCCCCGCACGTCGCGGCGCAATCCGCCGAAAGACCGGTCAGGTCCCCGAATCTCTTTTCGTCATCCTTTGAAAACCTGAAGCCATCCAAGGCGGGGCGGGTGGGGATGATTCGAAGTTGAAATTGTTGGGCCAATTGATATCCCAGGTCGGTGGCCCCCAATTTGGGGATCGATAGCCCGCCGGTGGCCACGACCAGGGAATGGGCCATGTAAAGATCTTCCGAAGTCCAAACCTTGAAAAGCCCGGATTTTTCAACCGACTGCACCTGCACGCCTAAGCCGATTTGCACCCGCCCGGTTTCGCATTCCTTCAACAGCATGTCGACTATGTCCTGGGCGGAGGTGTTGCAAAAAAGCTGGCCCAGTTTCTTTTCGTGATAGGGGATTTCATGTTTTTTGACGAGATCCAAGAAATCGGCGCTGGTGTAGCGGGATAGGGCCGATTTGCTGAAATGCGGGTTCTGGGAAAGGTAGTTCTCAGGCCCGGCATTTTGGTTGGTGAAATTGCACCGGCCCCCGCCGGAAATGAGGATCTTCGACCCGGCTTTGGGGTTGTGGTCCAGAACAAGTACCGACCGGCCCCTTTGCCCTGCTTCTTTGGCGCAGAAAAGCCCCGCTCCCCCCGCGCCGATGACAATGACGTCGAATTGTTTCATGGGCGGATTATAAACGAAGAATTTATTCCGTTTTAAATTAAGGCGTAACTTCAACTGCCAGACCTGCACGGGCACCCCGGAAAGAAACAGGAAAGCATCGAGTAGGGATTAGCTAGGTCGGCCTGTCATCCGCCCTTTAGGGCATAGGGTGTGAGACACGTCGTGGATAACTTAATAGTGACAATTCAACCTATGGGAGCGGTTGCCGAATGGATACCATTTGTGAACACTAATGGCATCCAATGCAGGGAGGCTGTTATGAAGTTTGTTTCGGTTCGTGATTTTCGTTCTAAGTCCGGCAAGGTTTGGAGCGATTTGGCACGCGATAAAGACTTTCTATTAACATCAAACGGCAAGCCGATCGCCCTTGTTACAGCCGTTTCGGAGGATAACGTTGAAGATTCCATGGCTGCCCTTCGTCAAGTCAGGGTCATGATGGCCGTAGAAATAATGCAAAGCCGATCCCTGGCCAAGGGAACTTCCAAAATATCCCTGAAAGAAATTGACGCGGAGATTTCCGCTGTACGTAAGGCCCGTCAACGTTGAAGGTTGTTATCGGTACGAACGTCCTAGTCTCTGGTCTTTTATCCCCCTATGGCCCTCCAGGTGAAATTGTTCGATTGATTTCATCGGGGGCCCTTTCCTTGTTTTTTGACGCCCGCATTCTCTCGGAATTCTCCCAGGTCTTGAGGAGGCCGAAATTTGCATTTCATCCTGAAGAGATTGATTTTTTATTGGAACAAATACAATCAAAAGGCGGTGTGGTGGTGTCGGAGCCATTAACCCGGCGCCTGACGGACCCACACGACGAAGCTTTCTTGGACGTGGCTGTCGCTGGGAAACCAGGGATGCTTGTAACCGGTAACCTTAAACATTTTCCTTCCGGCCTTCACCATGTCAAAATAGTTACACCGGCCGTTTTTATGGAAAATTATCGGAAACGAAACTCATGAAGAAGCGAACCGGTCATGTTGAAGTCGTCCACGATAGGGAAGCGGTTGGACAGGTGACATATAATCATTATTAGGATCGAACCCATTTCTATAAGGCCGGTTATCTATGACGGATTCGAAAGTCTTTGAGCCGGAAAACCCATTGGAGGTATCTCTCGTTGAGGCTACCGTCAACGTTTCCCACCGCCCGCAGTTTTACCGAGATATTCTCGACGCGGACGTGTTTTTTATAAATTCACTCGTCGACGAAAGCCACCCGCCTGCGCCTGATCGATCTCGTATCATCTCCAAAGGGGAATCCGTTTTATTTTTCACCATGGATCATGAGGGTAAAAGATATATCCCGTTTTTTTCTTCCTTGAAACGTATTAACCCGGATTTCCCAGATGAAATTTTCTTTCGGGTATAATAAGACATCGTTTGGCCATATAAGCAAAGGCTTTTCATAGTTTTAGGGGTAACGAAAAGAGGAAATGCAATGGGTGAGAGGGGAAAAGACGCTCTTCGGGTGGTTTTTGATGCCGGTCTCAAGCTGGAATTCCACGGCGCGAAGGTCACTTCCGACGGCGGGTTGATCCCCTATCGCGAACTCGACGAATCATTTGGTTTGACTGACAGAACAGAAAACCTCCTGCGGGATCGGCGGACCGGCAAGAATACGCAACACACGATGACGGCACTTCTTCGCCAATCGATCTACAGCCGCCTGGCTGGTTACGAGGACACTAACGACGCAGAACGCCTAAGTGTTGATCCTGCAATGCGGCATGTGATTGGAGGGCGGGCCAGGGAAAAACAGGCCGCCTCCACCAGCCAGATGGGACGTTTCGAGACAGAGGTTCTCACCCAGCCCAAAAACCTGACCAGCCTGATTGACCTATCGGGACAATGGATCGATGGAGTCCATGAAAAAAAGCCCATCCAGCAAATCATTCTCGACATGGACAGCTCCGTGAGCGAGACCTACGGGGACCAGGAAGGTTCCTTGTACAACGGGTACTTCGGCTGTACCTGTTACCATCCCCTGTTCTGCTTCAACCAGTTCGGCGATTTGGAACGGGCTATGTTGCGCAACGGCAATGTGGCCAGCGCCCACGAATGGCGTTCGGTCCTTGAACCGGTTATCGCTCGCTACAGGGGCCTTCCCATCAGCCGGTTCTTCCGGGGTGACGCGGCTTTCGCCCGTCAGGAACTATACGGGTACCTGGAAGCCGAAGGATACCTTTACGCGATTCGCCAACCTGCCAATGACATACTCCAACGGGAAATCGAGCCATTTTTAACCCGTCCCGTGGGTCGCCCTTCCCACAAGCCGGTGGTTCGATATCACAGCTTCCAATACCAAGCCGACAGTTGGGACAAGCCCCGCCGCGTGGTGGCAAAGATTGAACATCACAACGGCGAATTGTTCCCGAGGGTGGGTTTCATCGTGACGAACCTTCGTCGGCCGGCTCCACAGGTGGTGAAGTTCTATAACGGGCGAGGCACGGCTGAGCAGTGGATCAAGGAGGGGAAGTACGCAATGAAGTGGACAAGACTAAGCTGCCACGACTTTGCGGATAACCAGGTGCGGTTACAACTATTCGCCCTGGCTTACAACCTGGGCAACTTCCTTCGCCGACTGGCTCTGCCAGAAATGGTGAAGCATTGGTCACTGACGACATTGCGGGAAAAACTCATCAAGATCGGGGCTAATGTTATCCGTCATTCGCGGTACGTGGTTTTCCAGATGGCGGAGGTGATGGTTTCCCAACGCCTGTTTGCTGAAATCCTTAATCGGATACGGCTACTGGCAATGGTAAGGCCGCGAGCGCCAGTACTGCGATAACCGCAGGAACACTTCATGGCTTCAACTCGGTCAACTACCGTAGGATAGGTGTGCGCTCACAATGAAAATTGGCTTTCCGGAAGGTCAATTTCAACTTTTTTGGGCACAGAAACCTTTTCCTGGGGTTCATTCAACTGGCCCTGGACCTGAAAATTCAGAATTTTGATGGAAGAAGGGGGGGCAATAAATATAATGAGGAACAAATTACCCGGGGATGTTGCAGGGAGAAGTCATCTGGGAAATCCCGG
>CAZGKT010000018.1:40438-58121 GCA_964525605.1 uncultured bacterium | reverse complement strand
CTTTTGATTTTTCGTAATTAATAATTTCATTTATTCTATAAGCATTAAAAGCTACCGTTGCGGTAATTAAGATTAAATATTTAAATCTTGTATCATTTACTTTTGCAATTTCCCACAAACCAAGAATTAAACCGCACCAAAGAACTATATTTTCGAAAATTAGCCAAAACCACGGTGATTTGAACATTCTTTGCCTTTAAGTAATTTACAAATGGAACAAAGGGGCTAGTGGTTTGAGAGCCACACCTTTTGCCCAACATATTACAACTTTAGATTTGTTACTCCTTGAACCACTCATAAATCAGTATATTTCTTATTACTCCCCTTCGCTTTGCTTACCGGATATTTCTTCCCGCTTTTGGCCAATTTCCTTTTGGCGGCCTTGGCTAAGTCTATGTCGTACCGTTGGGCGAACCGTACAATGAAAAACAACACATCCGCCAGTTCATCTTCGATTTCTTCCCGTTTGGCCTTGTTTTTGAACATCTCCTCGATTTCTTTATCATTTTTGAAGCGGAAATGCTCCAGGAGTTCGGAAGCTTCTGTGATGGTGCCGATGGCCAGGTCTTTCGCGCCGTGGAATTGGTCCCAATCCCTCTTTTGGCAGAAGGTTTGGACACGCTTTTTGAGATCGGCGAGGGTAGTGGGGGAATCCATAACGGCATTATAGGCTGGATTTTTACCGCCAAGACGCCAAGTTCGCCAAGGGAACATAGAATTGGATTAAAACTGAAACAGAATCGCGGGCTTAAAGATGCCCTGGGGGCCGATGAGGGGCACTTTACGACCCTCGAATTCAAAGCCTTTTTCTAGGAGAGGTCGGGGAATGTTGTCTCCATAGATCGATTGCAATTGTTTGAGGAGATCGAAGGCTTTGAGGCGCACTTGATGGTCGAGAGGGAGCACGAAGACATTATATACACCAGTTGGCAGCTCGCAGTCAGCAGTCGACAGCAAAACCTTTAAACAAACCTTTAAACTTCTTTGTCCACCGCTCCCCCGAAGGGGATTCTTTTGATCCCCGATCTTTTTAGGGGACAAGAACGCCAAGTTCGCCAAGAACTACATTTTTGGGGGATGAAACCCATGAATCGAAGAAACAACCAGATTGCCGCGCACCCTATTTCAAAGGGGTGCTCGCAATGACAACTGCCTTGGAAATTACCGAACCCTATAAACACCCTTTGGTTCTTCAAGAAAGCCGATCTTTCTTTTTGGCTTTTCTGGCGCAGGTAGCAAAAGCGGCCTGATGCGGTCATACAAATCGCGCAAAGAGGAATCATGAAGAAGCAGTTTTCGTTCAATGACCGCCAATCGTTTTTCCATGACTTGAGTTAAAGCGAATCTTTCTCTCATCTTCACAAATGCACTTGCCTGTTATTTAATTCAAAAAAACAGGCACTGGCAATCTTCGCCCTCGACTTGTAGTCTCGGGCGGCCAAGCAACAAACACACTCATTTCGGCTGCTTTTGGGCTGTTTAATACATTGGCGGCCATTAATACACCATGTTCAGTAAATACTTGTGGTAAAGCTTTAGAAAATTTCAATGCTTTTAGGTGGTCGCAATTTGCGACCACCTCTTCCTTTTCGATCGATGAGAGTTGAAACATGAAATCAGTCGGAAATCGATTCAGATTCCTTTTAACTTGTTCATTGAGTCGTTTGGTGGCCACGCCGTACAGTTTTGCCAAATCAGCATCCACAATAACTCGTTGGTTTCGGATGACCTGGATCAAGGACTCGACATAAATCATCGTTGTCTTAGGATCTTTGTGATTCATAAATTAATCTCCAGAGAAAGTGTTCGTCATTTTACGCTATAGTTCTCTGCCCTTAAAACCCTTATAGGTCGGTGTACTTCTTATTGCTTCCCTTCGCTTTAGAAACGGGATACATAGAACTACAGTTAGGAATGAGGAGTGAGAAGGTAATTCAAATAGCTATTGGCAGTTAGCTTTTAGATATCAGCAACGTTACATCATTTTCGTTTTTTGGCTTTTAGCTTCTTAGTTTTTCCGATTTTGTATGCGGCGTGAGGCTCCTGCAAAAGGGGGCCGCCGGGTTTATCCGGCGTTTGGATCGTTTTTTCGGCCCAATCAATGACCGCTTGAGCCATTTCGAGGGCAACTCGATAATCTTTTTCCGTCGCTGCCTCATAGGGCCCGGGATAACGCGCCTCAAAGGCATAACGAGTCAATACAATAGCCCGGCGCACGATCGGAGGAATCCGCAGGCCGCTTTTCGCCAAACCGTTTTCGAGTTCATCGATGTCATGGACGAACTTGAAAAGCAAACCTCGCCTGATATAAACAGCTTTAAGCGCTTTTTCAACGGCCTGGTGAGCCTGAAAACACTGGTCTTCCCAAAAAGCGCCTTCCGGTTTGGGCTGACCCGCCAGCGCCAAATTGCTTTTGGCCCGCAAAAGCCAATCTTCAGGGGTACCTGGTGCGGTTGTATTACGCGGCATGGTAGAGTTCCAGCCCTTCCTTCAAGGCCGTGTGGATCACCATGTAGGGATTAGCGCCATAACGGTCGACGTCTTCCTCGGTCACGACGACAATATCCTTGGCGAACCCGATCCGAAAAAGTTTTCGATAAATCCGGTCGCAAGTGCGATTGCGGTGCACACCCTGGCGCACAATGACCAATACATCCAAGTCACTATTTTCACCCATTTCGCCCCGGGCCGCGGAACCAAAAAGAATGATCCGCGTCGGACGAGCGACAGCGATTATGGCTTTCACGAGCCGTTTAAGCATTTGGGGTGTGGGGCGGCCTGTTTTATTTTTTTCCAGACAGCTCAAAGTATTCATGAGCCCATTATAGAACGGTTGGCCCAAAGCGTGGGAAGGTCCCTGGAACCGTGAATAAAATTCAATACTAGGGGTTGAGCCATTTCGCCATTTTTTCTTTAACCTGAAATTGGGTCAGGGTACGGCCTGCCTGGGCGTCTTGAAGGCTTTTTTCCACCTTTTCCCTGACATAGATGTGGTACTGGATATCCTCCTAGGTCACGTCCGCCGGGAGTTTCTGAAGGATCTGGATGACTTCATCTTTCGCGTTTGACACAGGCGCCTCCCCGGAATCTTCCGTCACGTTTGCGATATCACAATTCACTTTAATTTAGAGCGGATATCCCTTAACACCTTGGCGGCCGGCTTGGTTTTGACTTTTCCAGAGGCGATTTCTTCATATCGACTGGCGGCTTCTTGTGCCCAAAGTTTTTCATTTTTAGTTGATCCGCTATCCTCAAGACTATAGATAAGTTTTTTCGCCAATTGAGCGCGGGATTTCGCGGGGAGTTTTAAGGCTTCGGATGTAACGTCATTCTTGGTTTTTGGCATAATTTTATCCTCAATGGTTCAATTCTCTTATGATTATACAGAAATGCGGAATCTTTATTTTCCGCTTTTTAAACCCCACCTAAAAAACGGATGGGACAACCAAGTCTCGCTTCTCGACTGGTGGCCTCGCATCAAGCGGATCGAAATGATCCCTGTCCGGCTCGAACACCGTAATCCTTTATGCCCAAGAACGCTTATGATCCCAGGCCCCCGAAACATGGCTCGGCCGGGTATCCCGCCAACCCGGAAAAAGCCTTGGGGGCTAGGGACCTGCGTTAGGGCGTATATTCCTCAAGTTTGTTGATGCTGAAATCGGCGACCAGGAGGTCGCCGTTGGGAAGGAAACACACCCCGTCCGGCGCCGAAAAGGCCGTGCCACCGCCTTCGGAGCCCGTAAAGGTGACGGGGGTCGGGGTGCCGGGGACATATTTTTCCAACCCGACCACGCCCTCGTCGACGGCGTAAACCGTCCCGCTGGGGTTGACGCACATTTGGTAGATGAAATTCCCCGACGGCGTGTTCCAGGTATTGACCACCGTGGTTCCCGCCCCGGCGTTCAATTCCCAAATGTGATTGTGGCCGGGGGCGGACCCGTTATCGCACACATAAATGTTGTTGGACGAATCCAGGGCCACGGAAAAGAGGCTTGAAAAGGCGGTGGAGCCGGCGGCGGTCCAGGTTTTGACGACCCCCATGCTGGAATTCAGCTCATAAAGCGTGGCGCCCCCCTGGTCCACCACATAGGCGTTGCCGGCCGAGTCGGTCTCCACATCCTGGATCGTGTTAAAGGCGGTGGTGGAATGGTTCACCAAACCCCCGGTGGAAGTGAACTGATAGACCACTTGGGCCCCGCCCGATCCGCCATCCAGCACATAGACGTTCCCATTGACCGGGTTCACCGCCTGCGTCTGAGGGGAAATGAAAGCCGTACTGCCATAGCTGATCCATTGGTTGGTGGGGGTGTTGAAATTGGTGACCGAATCAAAAATATCCACCTGAGATGGCAGGGTGGCGTAGACGACGGAAGCGGCCCTATTGCACGCCAGGCCGAAGGGCGAACTGAGGGGCCAGGAGTCCACCCAATGGAAAGTGGGCGTGGCGGTGGCGGTGACGGTGGGGCTGGAGGTGGGGGTGCGGGTCAGGGTGGCGGTGGACGTGTGCGTGGGGGTGACGGTATGGGTCGGCGAATCCGTGGAGGTAAGGGTGATCGTGGGGCTTAAGGTGGCCGTGGCGGTATCGGTGGCGGTTTCGGTGGGGCTGTTGGTTTCCGTCACCGTCGGGGTGGCCGTGGGGCTCGAAGTGGGCGAATGGGTGGCGGTGGAAGTGGACATGGGGGTCAAGGTGACGGTGGAGGTATCGGTCACCGTAGGTGTGGGTGTGACCGTGGAAGTCACGGTGACCGTAGGGGAATTCGTAATGGTGGGAGTGTTCGTGACCGTGGGCGTGGGGGTAAGCGTGGGGCTGAGGGTGAGGGTCAGGGTGGGGGTGGAAGTAGAGGACGGGGTGGACGTGGGCGAGGACGTGGGGGTGGGGCTATGGGTTGACGTGAGGCTGGGGGTCGCGGTGGAGGTTTTGGTAACCGTGGGCGAGGCGGTGGCGGTGGGGCTGGGGGTGCTGGTGAGGGGCGTGAGGAGGACCGTGTTGGTCAAGGTGGGCGCCAAGGGGATCAAGGGGCTGGAGGGATATCCTTTGGTGTTGTTGCAGGCCTGGAGCCCGCAGAGCAGCAGGACGGCCAGGGCCGTAAGAGAGAACATGTGTTTCATATTGAAGCCTCCCCTGCCACGCTTTAAAGGCCGTGGAACCTGTTTAGGGCGCGTCCCAATGGGCGCCGATGAAGCAGGCCATATCCTGGCCGACGGTTTTGGAGGAAAAAATAAGATTGTATTTTCCCTCCACAAAAAGGGAAAACCCCTCATAGAGGGTCGTCTCACAGCCCGTACCCACCGCGCCGTCAAAATCGGCAACCGTGGCGCCGGAGGGAGGGCCCGACAAAATTTCAAATTCACCCCCGAAGCCCCCCAAAAGGTAAGGCCGAAAGATGCCGCCTTCGATTTGGTAGCGGACCGTGGGAATCACCAGCACTTCCTCATCGGAAATGGCGCCGGAGAAGTTGGAACCGAAATAATAAAAAGTTTCCAAATCCAGCTGGAGGGCCCAGTGGGGGTCGAGGGTTTGGCCCACGCTGGCCTTTAACCCGTAACTGGCGCCATAGGCGCTTTGCCAGGCGGCCACCGGCAGGTCGAGGCCCTCCCCCAGTTCCAGATAAAGATGTCCGGCGGTGGGGACGGGTGTGGAAGCGGGAGTGGAGGCGAGTGCGGGCGTCGCGGGGGTGGAATCACCCGGAGTGGTTCCACCCGGGGTTTGGGCATCAAGGGGCCCGAGGGAACCAAAAATCAGGATGAGGAAAGTTAATAATTGACGCAAGATTCACCCTAGGGACGATAGGGATTCCAGAAAAGGCCCTCAACGGCGACGGGCGGGTTTCCGTTTGCGCGAAACTATAAAGAGGGATTCGGAGAATTTACAAGACCCTGCCATTATTTTTCGCGTCGCCCCGCGGCGCGGAACAGTCAACCTTTCACACTTTTATAACAGGAATTCACCTTTTGATATCAGGAGGGTTTTCGCGGCTTTCAGATCCTCTTCGGCTCTTAGCTTCCAGGAAAGAATGAGACCGATCTGCTCGGGATCAAGCCGCTTCATAGATGACTTTGCCCGTCTTATGGGCGGGATAGGCGATACCACCAACCATTTTTTTGGTCTTTTCGTATTTATCCGTATCCATGAACAAAATATCAAAGGGATAAGCGATATCCTTCAAGGCTTTGCGGACTTTCACGTATTCATCTAAATATTTGAATCTTCCGGATCGAAGAATCAACAGGTCGATATCACTGTCTTTGGTCATGCCTCCGGAAACCGCTGAACCAAATAATATGATCCGATCCGGTTGGGTGACGCCAAGGACGAGCTTGGTGATTTTTTTAACCAGATTCTGGCTGAGACCCATGGGAAGCACCTTCCTGAATGAATAACTTTTTATACAGGCATCAATATAGCTTTTTCGAGGGAATGGGAGGGGCCCAAAGCTTTTAATTTTCAGGCGCTTCGCTCCCTGCATCCAAGATCAGTGTTAGATTTTTAAAAAACATTCAGGGAATCTGTTTCTCGATTGGAGCCAGTTCGCCCATCAGGGTTTGAACCTGGCCCGGGGTGAGGGCGCGGTTGTGCCGCTCCGCCTGGTTTTTCCGGAAAAGGTCCATCATGTGTTGGTGGACGGCCGTGATCTGGCTCTGCAGGGTGTTCGTCTGGTCCAGCGTCAGTTGGCCGTGGTTGGTGGCGAGGCCGCAGCGTTCCGTCAAATCGTGGATCTTCCCCCAAACTAGACGGCGGTCTTTTGTTCGGCCCCTTCCAGAACCACTGTCATGAAGGCGAACACGTCCAGGTAATCCCGGGCGCCCATGGGTTTTAAGAGGCTGAGCGTGCCCCGGGCCATTTCCAACAGGTCCAAATAGGTCCACAAGTTGAGTTCGTGCTCGAACTCGAACGGATGCCCCAACCGGGCGGCGTAGGACCTGGCCATCAGGGGCTTCAAGAGCATGAACCTTTCCGGCCGGGCCAAAAACGGGAAGAGCGTGGCATTGGGCCACTTGGCGAAACCCGGCACCGGGCAGGCTTTCACCGCCTCAAAATAGGACTTTATGGAAGTCTCGGTCGGGTTCCCCATCTCCAGGATCTCGACGAGGGCCTGGAAATAGGCGAGGGTGGAGACCTCATCCTTGAGCAAGACCTTGAAACCCTCGAAGGCTTTCCCGTAGAGCATGTCCTGCCCTCTCAAGATCGACAGGGACCGGTCCACGATCCCCTGGACGGAGCGGGTCTCCACCAAACGTCTCAGCAGGCCGTTCCCGAAGGCGGCATGGTAATCCCTCGACAGGCCTTCGGCCTGGGAGTGGCCGCCCTTCCCGGTCCCATTCTTGTAGAGGTAGTCGAAAAAGGTCTGGGGAAACCGGGCCTTGAAAATCCGCAGGGCCTCGTTGAACTCGAGCCGGCGGCGGCTGGCGGCGGGGCGCTTCTTTTTCTGGGCGGCCTGGAGGATCTCATCAAGTCGTTCATCCGTCTGGGTGGTCGCCCAAAAGAGCAGATTGTCCCCGGCCGGATATTTCTTCGCGCTCCGGTCCTCGCAGTCGCGAAAAAAGACATGGGCGAACCCCTCCTCGATCTTCAAGATCCGGCCCGGCCCCCAATCCAGCTTGATCGGCAGAACCACCAATTTCCCCACATCGCTTATGTTTAAGATCATGGCTTCTCGAATCCTTTCATCCGGTTGGGTGAGCTTCGGTCCGGGGGTTCCCTTCCTCACGGGCCGCCGGGACTAGGGCGGCGAAGGGTCCATCCAGGAAAGCGGGTTCTATCCCTCCCGCAGGCACCGTACCAGGGAGGCCACCACTTCCGCCGGCAGGTCCTTTTCCAGAAACCAGATATTGTCGGCCTGGAAGAACTTCAGCTTCACTTTGGGAGAAAGGGGGCCCATCAGGATGAACTGGGTTTTTACCAGACGCCGAACCGGCTCTCTCCATTTTTCCAGATCCATCCCGGCGATCGGGCCCAGGCTTTCCAGATCGACCAGGACAAAATCGAAGGTTCCCGGCTCCAGGGCCCGCAGGGCCCCGTCCTCGACATAGATCTCCAGCGCTCGGAAAGATCGAACGCCCCTCCGCATGATCCTTCGCGCGAAGTCGTGGAAACCCTTGACCCTGGACAGGTGCAGGCAGCGGACCGCCTTCGAGGCCCGGCGTTTGGGTTTGGCTTTCAACAGGGCCGTCCCGCCCCCAACCTTGGATGATTGCCTCATTTCGTCCCATACCTTTCCCAGTTTTTCATGCCGCTTGGAACCCCGCCCATCCCCCTTTGATCAGGCTGGGAAGGCCCGAACGGCCACAAGAGGCTCAAGATCGAGGCCCGGCTAAGGGCTTTGGAAAGGGCGGTCGGCCCCGGTGACCCCCGGGGCCTGGAACAATCGTGTTCCCTATCAAACGCCGTCCCGGGAAAAATTCAAAAAACCAGGGTTTCGGCTCAAGGGTCCGCCCGAACGAAAGTTCGGTTTTAGCTCAACCCCGGCGCATAGTCGGAATGGGTGACTCGAAAAGGAAAAGCGGGGGCTCAGCTAAAGGTTCCAGGACCAGCGCCATGGCATAGGCTTAGGACAACTGGAAGGAACGCGCTTCGTATGGAAAGGGTGAAACTAGGGCGGGGTGAGGGAAGGAAGACCGGATTTTTTCGACAGGGATCGATAGTTCATGGCAGCGCACCTCGTAAGAAACAGTGGGGTAATTATATCCCCGCGCGAAAGGGCCTTGGGATAAACGAGAATTTTATTTTTCCCTTCTTGTCGAGAGGGCCAAGCGTGACAAGAACCGGATTCGTTTATTTGAATTAAATTGGTTACCGAGGTAAAAATGAACCGCCGTAAATAGACGGGGCAGGTCTAAGCTTTTTCCCCGGTCTTGCGATGCGTGAGAAGGAACACGATCATGCCTACCGGTATCGTGAACCCGATTTCCCAGGGGCTCATCAGCGGGTTTCTGGAGATCTGGGCCACGGGCATGACGATATCCAAAAAATTCAGGTTCAGGCTGCCCCCGATTTGCCAATCGACCGTGAAATCCCCGATCCCGATCAGGATAAAGAGTATCCACAGCCACTTTCTTTTCAGGGGCATGAAACAACAGCGCACCAGGGTGTGGGCGTTTAAAAGCACCAGCCCCCAGGCCAGGAGCATGAACAAATAATAAATGACGGGCACGTTGAAGGGGAAGGCGCAGAATTGCGTGAAGGTTTGGTCCTCCGGTTGGATCGAAAATTTTTCCACCTGGTTTCCTTCCCCCTCGGGGAGGTAGATCATTTCCAGCATGGCCGGGCCCTTTTCAAAATCCACGTAATAAAACAATTTGGTCCTGCCATTCCCCGTTGTCCAGTAGATCATATGTGAATCCAAAACCGCCCCTTCTTGTTGGATGAACTGGATCAGCTGAGGGAGTTTCCCTTCCGCCTCGGCCTTGGCTTCCGGACTCAAGAGGCTGTTGATCTTGTCCACGTCCCCCTTCTGAAAAAGATCCAGAACGCCGCTAAAATTCTTGTCGGTCTGGGACGCCACGAACTCGAGATGGAACCAATTCGAGTAATAGGGAAAGCCGAGCGGCGAGAAAAAGAGCAGGGTCGCCAGGGTGGGCGCGGCCCATTTCCAGAACTTGTGTTGACGGGATTCCGGGGCCGGGACGGAGGGCGGCGTTGTGGCCTCGACGGGCGCGGCGGAAAGGGTTATGTCTTTGGCCCGGGCGGAGACGCGCCGGAGCCCATTGGCTCTTTTTGTTTTTTCACCGGGGATCCCCAAAACGCGCTTCGAAGCCGAGCGTTTCGAAACCGAAGACGGGGCTTTCTTTTTGGGGGGGCGGGAGGGCATGGAGATATTGTAACGAAAGTTCAGGGCGATCGCACCGCGGTGGTTTGAGGCCCCCACCCTCCCATGGCCAGGACAAAGTTAAGCGATTAAGAAGAAAAGCGGGAAAGCGATCCCAAGCGGGTCTGTTGCCATTAGGCACACAAGAGGCTAATATTGGTATATGGCCTCCTTTTCGTGGGATCCCCAAAAGAACGAGAAACTGATCCAAGAAAGGAACGTTTCTTTTGAAAGGATGGTTGGGTGTATTCAATCCGACGGCCTGCTGGATGTCATTTCCCATCCCCATCCCGGGAAATATCCCGGACAAAAATCTTCGTCGTGAATGCTTTTGATTATGTCTTCTTGGTTCCCTTCGAGGAAAGGGAGGATGGTTATTGGCGGATCACCATCATTCCAAGCCGTAAGGCCAATCAGCGCTACCTGAAAAGAGGTGAGACAGATGAAAACTAAATTAACCCCTTATGAAAATGAAATTCTAAGGGCTTTCGAAGCGGGAGAGTTGAAAAGCGTCAAGAACCTGCCTGCCGAAATAAAGAAATACAAATCTTACGCTCGGGAAACCCTCAAGAAAAACCGCCGCGTCAATATCCGTATGTCCGAATACGACCTGAAGGCCATCCAGCTCAAGGCCATGGAAGAAGGCATACCCTACCAAACCTATATCTCGAGCGTTTTGCACAAGGTCGCGGATGGGAGAATGACCAACAACCGCTGATCGGCTTAGGGCACCCCATATCTCTTACGACGTATCGGCCAACGCAATCCCCCGACGCGGTGGCTTTGGGGGACAGGCAGATTCCTCCTGCGTTGAAACCCGCCTCTTCGTTGAAACTTCCTCTTCCGCCTGGGTTTCGGGGGACGGATCGGGCAGATTCGTATTTCATTTGTGTTGGCCAACATCTATTTAAAAAATATTGAACGTATTACATTATTTTTTTATTCCCTCCCCAGGCCGAATATTGATTTTTCAGGACCTTTTCAATAATACTTCCGCCAAGCAAAACATCTCTTACCGACCTCGGGGAGCGGGTTCGACATGAGAAAATTATTTCGTGTGTCCTTTTATATGGGGATGGCGGGCTTGAGTCTCGCCCTGGCCGGTTGCCCCGGCAATCACCCGGTTCCGCCCACCTTTCCCTTTTTTAATACCCCGACCCCGGCCTTTTCCCCCACGGTCACCTCCACCTTTACGAAGTCGATGACGCCCACCTGGACTTTGACAATCACCGCCACCCTTTCGCCCACCTTCTCGATGACGCCGACGGTTACGGCCTCCCACACGCTGACCCACACGCCGACGAATTCGATGACTCCGACCGAATCCCTCACCGCGACGGCTTCGGCGACACCCACCATTACCCTGACTCCCACGGTCACCTTCACCTGGACGCAGACCCTTACCCCGACGCAAACTTTGACGCCCACCGATTCGATGACGCCTACCTCGTCCTTCACCGCGACGACAACGGCGACGGCGACCTTCACCTTGACATCCACCGATAGCCCCACGATAACCACCACCTTGACCGTCACCTCCACCCCGACGATCACTTCCACCCACACGGACAGCCCCACAGCGACCATCACCCAAACCTTTACGCTCACCCCTACGCCCACCGATACCATGACGGCGACGACGACTTTCACCGCGACCGATTCGGCCACATCCACCCCGACGGCCACCCCCACCTTGAGCCCCACGCACACGGGCACGCCCACTTCCACCGCCACGCCCCTGCCCCACAGCCTGATCTACAGTTTCGGCGGGGACGACACCACCTATACCGGGAACGGGCTTTTCGTCGCGCCCTGGGGAATCGCGGTGGACAACCTGAACGGCTGGGTTTACGTGACGGACGATAACAACAACTATCTGCAAAAGTTCAACGCCAGCAACGGAAGCTTCATCAGCCAGCAGTACGGCAACAGCTCGGGGGTTCTACTTTTCGGGGTGGCGGTGGACCCTTCCGGAAACGTCTATGTCGCGGACCAGTCCAACCTGGGGATTCGGGTGAACAACTCGGCGGGGGTTTCACAGGGCATGTGGCAGTATTTTGATAGCGGTTACGGCGGTTTCGACCAGCCCGATTACCTTTGCATGAACAGCGCCGGGACCAGCCTGGTGGTGGCCGATTTCGGCGCGGACCAGTTGGATTATTTCAACCTGTCGGGCCAGTCCAGCGTTTCCCTCACGGTCTCGGGCTGTACGGGGGCGGCCATGGATTCGTCCAACAACCTCTGGGTCACGTCCTCCGCATCCCTTTACAAGTTCGCCCCCGGGGCCTTCGGGACCGCCAGTCCCACCCTGACGGTGACCACGGCCAACGGAAAGTCGTTCGGACAGCTGCAGGGGATCGCCGTCGATTCCAATGACAACGTTTATGTCGCCGACCGGAATCCCAACAACCGGGTGGTGGAACTGACGAACTCGGGAAGCTACCTCTATACCTTTACCAACCCGGTCGGCACCAGCCCGGGCGGGGTGGCGCTCGACAGCTCGAACAACCTGTATATCACCGACGTCGGGCTCCACAAGGTCTACAAATACAGCCACTGATACCTACCCCGGGCCGAAAAAAGATTTTCCCGTTTCCCTTCACTTCCTTTTCGCGAAGGTCTTGACCCATTTATCCATGAAATAATTCCACCCGCCCTGGTGGGCCTTCGAGAGTTTGTTGTCCGGCAAACCGGAATGCACGAGCGTCATCCGGGTGTCTTTTCCCCTTTTTTGGAAGGTCACCGTGACCATCGATTCTTCCCCGGAGGTGTACTTGGACATCCAGGTATGCTGGATTCGGCCCGGACGCTGAATTTGGGTGAATCGCCCGTAATGGGCGGTGGTTCCGGTGAGCCAGTAAAAGAACCCGTTCACCTTGGGTTGGAAGATCAGCCTGTCATGTTCATGCCAGGGGGTGCCCGGCATTTTTGGATTCAGCCAACCCTTGAACACCTCGGCCGGCGGGGCCTGGATCACCCGCTCAAATTTCAACTCCATCGTCTTGTTTGATTTTTTCACGTTTTTCTCCCCTTTTTCATTTTCCGCATCGACCCGGCCCACCCATCCCCATCCCCATCCCTTTTCCTGAACCGCCCGCCCCCCCGCCTCACCCCCGGCCGTACTGTTCGGTTCGTTCCTTCAAAACGATCTCCCCGGTTTCCAGGAGCGATTTGAGATTGGAGAGGACCATGGGCCACCCGGCGGATACCGCCTCGATGAATTTCGAATCCGGCAGATCGATTCCGTGCGTGACCGTCAGCTTGACCGCCCCCTCCATCCCTTCCAAATCAAAGGCACAGAGGGAAAACCCTTCTTTCTTCAATTCCGGGTTCCATTCGTTTTGCCACCGAATGACCAGGTGTTGGGGTGGATGGGACTCCAGGATTTCCCCCTGGTCGGCGACCCGGCCATTTTCATAGCTCATCCTCCAGGGGGAACCGGCTTTCCATTCGCATTGGATCCGGAGGCCGCCCCCCCACCACCGCGGGATGTCGTCGGAGGTGGTCAGGGATTTCCACAATTTCTCCGGCGTCGTTTTAATGTAACTGACATAAATAAATTTCGATTTCATTTTCACTCTCCCCCTCTTCTGGCGCTGGAAATTTTCCCGGCCGTTAGTTTTTATCGGAGGAATGGGCTTCCTCCCAGCTAAAGGCCTTGCGGGAGCCGATTCCGAATTGCTCCAGGAACACCCCCAAAAAGTAGTTCCAACCCCGCTCATGGCCCCGGGCCTTTTCGTGTTCCGGCAGGCCCGAATGCACGAGGGTCATCAGGGTGCCCTCCCCCTTTTTCTCGAAGGTCACGGTCACTGTCGTTTCCTCGCCCAGGGTGCTCGGCGACACCCAGGTGTGGCGGATCCGGCCCGGGCGCTTGAATTCGGTAAACCGTCCGTAATGGGCCGTCCCCTTGAGGGTCCAGTAAAAAAGACCGTCCAATTTCGGTTCCAGGAGGTACCTTTCCGCCGCGTTCCAGGTCGTTCCCGGTACCTTCGCATCCAGCCAGGCGTCGAACACCTCGCCCGGGGGCGCCGGGATCGTCCGCTCGAACTTGAATTCCAGTGTCTTCTCCGATTTCGTCATCGCGTCCTCCCCTTTTGCTTGTCCTTGAAATGCTTTTCGAATCGATCCAAACGGGTGTTCCAGAACCGCTCATAGGTATGAACGAACCCCGCCAACCCCTCAAGGGGTGCTCCCCGGAAGGAGATGATCACTTCCCGGCCCTGCTTGCGCCGTTCAATGAGCCCCGCCCGCTCCAACAGCTTCAAGTGCTTCGTGACCGCGTTGAGCGCGGTGTCGAATGACCCGGCGATATCCAGGAACCGGGCCGGCCCCTTGGCCAGCTGTTCGATGATGGCCCGCCGGGTCGGGTGGGAAAGGGCGTTCAGCACATCCGTCAGTTGATCCATGAATATATTACACCCTATGGTGTAATATAAAAGCAAGCCCAATTCATCACTCAATTTTTTCACGTTCCGAAGGAAAAGGGAGGGTCGGCCAACCCTGACTAGGGTTTAAACCGTTTCGCGGCTTCTTCCAGTATCTTCTCCGTGGCGGTGGCGCCTACGCGCGTGACACCCAATGCCACCACTTCCAGGAGCCGGTTCAAGTCCCGCACCCCGCCGGCCGCCTTGACCTGGACCTTGGGGGAAACATGGGCCCGCATAAGCTTCAGATCCTCAGGGGTGGCGCCGCCGGAGCCGTAACCGGTGGAGGTTTTCACGAAATCCGCGCCGATTCTTTCGGAGATCTGGCACAGCTGGATCTTGTGGCTATCCTCGAGATAGCAGTTCTCGAAGATGATCTTGCTGATGGACTGGGTGGCCTGGCAGATGGACACCACCGACCGCAGGTCTTTTTCCACGAATTCCCAGTCCCCGCTCAAAACCTTGCCGATGTTGACCACCAGGTCCAGTTCGGTGGCCCCGTCCTGAATGGCCTGCTGGGCTTCCATCACCTTGACCGCCGTGCTGTGCCCGCCATGGGGAAAGCCGATGACCGTGCCCACGGCCACACCCGACCCTTCCAGAAACTTCGCCGCCCGGGAAACGAAATAGGGTTTGATGCAAACGGAGGCCGTCTTGTGTTTTTTGGCGATTTCAATGCCTTCCAGCAGGATCGAGTCGGTCATCACGGGGTTTAACAGGGAGTGGTCAATCACCTTCGCGACCGCATCGACAGAATCAATTTTCATGAGGTGCCTTTCTGTTTCTTGATATGGATTCGGCAAAGCGGGCGGATGTTTTACCGTTTTTGGTTTCAGGTCAGCGCCGCTTTCCCCCATAGGACGCGGGAATTTCATGGGCGGACGGCATCGATAATTCGCTCGTAATTCGCTCGGACAGAAAAAGCTTCATCAAGGTTTGATAGGGCACATCCTTTTTCGTTGCCAATATCTTTAACTCTTCAATCATGGACGCGGGCAAGCGCAAAGAAATGGTTTTCAAGGACGGTTTGAGGTTCGGGAAACCAACGCGCCTGGCCTTGGACCAATCGATATATTCAGCCGAGTCTTCCGCGGCCCAAAACTTTCGTTCTTCGGCTTCGGATTTAAAGCTCGGAATCTTTTTTTTCGGCATTTTGGTATTCCCTTCTTTCTTTCCGGCTCATGTCCCTCGCCGAGATGACCCGGATTTTCCTTCGACGGGCGGTAAAAGCCAAAAACAGCCGCCTTTCCCCATCCGTCTTTCCAAGGGCATAAAACCTTTGTTCATCCCCGGAATGTCCGGCGTCATCCGCCAACAAGAGCGGCTGATTGAAGAAAACTTCTTCACACTCCCAAAATCCCACCCCGTGCTTTTCCCAATTTTTGAGAAGGTTTTCCTGGTCCCAGTCAAAGCCCAGGCCATGGAGCGGAAGGTCGTGGAGGTTCATGATGGATGTATATTATATACATATACATTAAAAAAATCCAACGAACACTCTCGGCCGTCGAGAAATGAAAAAAAGCCTCCGAAAGGAGGCCGGGCGCCCCTTTGGCTTTTCTTTAAAGTTTTTTGATGTCTTTTTCGAGATCGGGATTTTGAAGCTTTTTTCCGTTCGCTTCGTCGGCCTTGATCTTCTCCAGGGTCTGGTCCTGGATTTCCTTCAATTGATCCTTCGGCACATAGACGAAGAGCGTATCTACCAGCGTATCCCCCGAATAATCGCGGGTGTTCTGGATCAAATACACCGACACGCCGTTGGAGGACTCGAATTGCGAATAGGTGAACTTGTAATTGACCCCGTAGCCATCCTGCGCCGTATGGTCGAAGTTCTTGATCGTTTTGAACTTCTCCTTGAACTGCCTCAATATTTCCGCGTAGTTCCCGTTCAATAAGGAACCGGCGACCAGAGCAAAACGGTTCTTGTAAAAGAGGTAATACACGTCCTCTTTGCTCAAATACACATTCAACAGGGACACTTCGGGCGTGCCCTTGAAATTGGACAAAAGCAGGTCGATCGGCATGGACAACTGGGTTTGATCCGTCCCGAACCCCTTGGCCGTCTCACCCTTGTCTTTCATGTCCTTGATTTTTTTCAGTTTCACGAAAGTCGACAGGGGAGAACCCCACTTCAGGCCCTTGTAGGCGTGAAGGGCGCTCAATTCGATGGGAGAACCATCGGCCGCGGGTTTGGCGCTGGGCGCGGGGCCCGGAGGGGGCGGGGGGGTCGACGCGTTCGCTTCCAGGGAGGGAGGGGGCGGCGGGTTGGTGGACGGCGCGGCAACCGCCGGCGGTGGGTTCGCGGGAGCGGCCATGAACGGCGCGGGGGTGCGAGCGGAGGGAAAAGCGGACGCGGTCGTTTGGAGGGGCGGGACAGGAACCGCCGGGATACCCATCTGGACGCATGTGTAGTGCACCCAATGCTGGGTGTAATTGAGTTCTTTCGGCGTTTGGGCCAGAGGCAATGCCGCCCGGAAGGCGATCAAGGCGACCTGCCATTGTTTCGACCGGGTCGCGGCGTAACCGGTCCAGATGGCGTTCTTGAAGGTTGAATAATCCCCCGGGGAGGGAGGAACGGCGGAAACGGTATTGGCCGGGAAAGCCGGGGCAGGCGCGATGACATTGGAGGGCATCGGCGCCACGGCGGGAGGATTGTTGACCGGAGGAGGAGCCGCCGCCGTGACGTTGGAGGGCATGGGAGGAACAGCGGGCGGATTATTGGCCGGAGACGGCGGCGCGGCCGCGGTGGTGTCAGCCGGTATGGCCGGGGCGGCCGGGGCGTTATTGACCGGGGGAGGAGGAACGGCGGTTGTGTTATCGGAAGGAGGGGCCGGAATGACGGCTGAATTATTATCCGGGGGGGCAGGAACGGCCGTTGAGTTATCCGACGGGGGCGATGAAACAACGCTTGGGTTATTGACCGGGGGCGGAGGAATGACGGTTGATTGATCGGTCGGCATGGGCGGAACGACGGGGTTGTTATTGGCCGGCATCGGCGGGACGACGGAGGAGTTATCGGAAGGCATCGGCGGGACAACCGGCGGGTTGTTGGAGGGAGCGGGAGCCGGGGCGGTTGCGTTATCGGTCGGCATGGGGGGAACGAGCGGGTTGTTATTGGACGCGGGGGAAGAAACGGTGGTTGGGTTGTCAACCGGAAGAGCCGGAAGGCCGTTCGCGTCATCGGACGGAAGCATCGGAAGGGGCGGGGGAACCGCGGTTGAGTTGTCGGATGGATTGGATGGAACGGCGGCCGGGTTTTCGACCGGACTAGGCGGAACCGGGAGTACCTGGGCCCAGGGGCCTGAAGGAATCCATAAAGAAAAAGCCATCAGGATGCCTAGAGCGTAGATCTTTTTCAAAAGAACCTCCGGTCCTCAAAGGATGGATAGGGTATCCCCGGACGACATTATAGGCACTCTGCGAGTTTTGGGTTCTAAGTTAGAAGCGAAAAATAAA
>CAZGKT010000018.1:0-40428 GCA_964525605.1 uncultured bacterium | reverse complement strand
AGGTCTAGGCCGCCGGGAACCTCTATGGCTTGACGTAGGGGTCAAAATCCTTCGGGTAGGCCTTCCCGGCCTTCACCTTAAACTCCTCCAGGGTGGAGCCGTACCAGGTATAAACCTCGTATTCGGGATAGGGGTATTTCTCCTCCAGCTCATCCAACGACTCCTCGTCATCCGGGATGTAAAAGACCTCCATGGTCTTTTTCCAATCGCCGTCAATCTGCCAGATCACCGCGATGATTTTTTCTAGCTCTTCCATTTCCTACCTCGTCGTTTGGATGTCTTCGGTCAAACCCGCCGATTCCTACCGATCACGGCCCTTGGAAGGGGTAAGCCGAAAAGAATGAACCACCGAATGTTAAACCCTTCGACGACCTTCCATCCACCTAAAAGTTCCAACGGATCTTGGAGAACCTTATTCGAGACTAGGGCTTGTAATAAAAAAGGCCCTGCCGCTTGGAAGCGGCGGGGCCCGATGGAGCGGTATTGGGTTACTTGATGATTTGTCGCGTATTCAAGTTTCCGCTGGCGGATTGGTACATTAAATAGACGGCGGATGGATTGGAAGCCAAGTTATCAAAATCATTCCGGGCTTTGCTTTCGCTTTTGGAAGCCTTCGGAGTCTCCGAGGGCGCGGAAGACCCGGTCAGGCCCAAACCGATCGGATCCAGACCCAGCCCCGAAAGAACCCCAATGCACATGGCCGCCGCGCCCCCGGATGGGGGTGTGGACCCGGCCTTCGCCTGATTCGCTTGAATCAAAAGTCCCATAGCCAACAAGTAAAACAAAGTTTTCATGAAAAACGCCCCCTATAAATTAATTTGCGTAATATGCTAAATTTCTATGCAAAAATCAACGTCGTTTCGGCTGACCCGCACTTTTTTGGCCGTAAATCTTTTTGAGGCTAAATCCGATTCAATCCTAAAGGCAATTCATGTGCCGAAAACTCGCCCTCATTTCCCTGTCTTGCCTCTATCTGCTTTTAAGCCGAGCCGCTTGCGCCGACCCGCCCGCATCCCTTCCCGAGCGGGTCAAACTGGACGCAGCTTGGATAAAAGAAGAAAGCCCGGAACTGGGCGGGCTCGCCGTCGTCGAAATGGTCGCGAATTTTTATCGCCAGCCTTTGACTGAGGATCAAAAGGATTGGTTGAGAGCATGCTCCAAAAAGACCTCCGGGATCACGGGAAACGATCTTTTAATGGTTATGAAGACCGCTGAGTACGAGGCGGTGATTTTTTCGGGCGAACTTTCTCCGCAAGAGCCCGCCGGACTTTACTATCAATTGAGACAGCGAAGGCCCTTGATGGTGATGGTGACCTCGAAAGACGGCCGGAACAGCCACTTCGACTTGATTGTGGGTTATAACCAGAACCAAGCCAAGTTGTATTTCATTGACCCGTCGACCGGGCCCCTAACCCTTTCGACCCGGGATTTCGCCCCGGCCTGGGAAAAAGCTCATTGTTTCACCCTGCTGGCCATGCCGGAAAAACTGGTGGACCCGTCCGCCCCATCCAAACACCACTGATCCTTTTGGGGAGATTCGAAATGAGACAACCCAATGGTTTAGAGGGAAACAAGGAAGGTTGTCGGGAGGAAGGGTCGGGTAGGACCCGGTCAAAGGCCCTTGAGCTAAGAGGCTTTTCCCTTCTTTTTTGGCTTTGGGGTCTTGGCCGGGGAGTGCTCCAGAGGCTTGGGCGAGAGCACCTTGATCCAGGCCTTGGCCATTTCCTCGATGGTAAACTCTTTGGCCCATCGGAAACCGCTTTCAAGTTCCTTCGAAGAAAAGTTGGCTTGCAGTTCCTTCGAGAGGGTGACCATGCGGTCCTTGGTTTGCTGGCGGCAGGTGGGATGGGAAAGCACCACCATCAGGATGCCCATGGCTTTGCTTTCTTCGCCCCGGGCCTTGAGCAGGCGCACCAGACTGGTCAGGGCGTCGGTTAAGAGGGGCTTACAGTGGGTCGGGACCACCAGCCGCAGGGCCTGAAGGATGTACCGTTCCGCCTCCGCCAGGTTCTTTTGACCGCAGGCGATTTCCCCCAAATGGGTGCAGACCGCCACTTGGCCCAGTACATCCCCCAGGCCGGTAAAAAGATTGAGGGCGCTCAGGAACCCGGCCTGGGCCGCTTCCCCGTGGCCGCGAAAAAGATCGATGGCCGCCAGATGATAATAGTTCCAAGCCTGGCCTTCGGGATTCTCGCCGATTTCCCTCGCCAATTCGTAAGCGTCCCGGTGCAACTTTTCGGCTTCATGATGTTTTCCCTGGGCCAGGTGAAGGTTTGCCAGCATGTCCAGGACCCATGCCGAACCCGGCTTGTCGCCCGCGGCCCGGAATGTGTGAAGGGATTCCTCCAAACGTCTTGAAGCGCCGGCGTAATCTCCCTTGGCCCAGCCCACGTTTCCTAAAAAGGCTTTCGCTCGAGCGATACCCAGGGGATCATTTAAACCTTCATAGAGGTCGCGGCTTCCCTTATAGGTTTCCTGGGCCCGGTCGTATTGCCCTAACAATTCCAAAACCCTTCCCAATTTCAGGAGACCCAAAGCCATGCCCGCGTGATCCGAAAGTTGGTTGTAGACCAACAAGACCTGGTCCAACGAGGCGCGGGCGGAATCCAGCCGGGCCGCCTGAAGTTCCTCGACGCCCTGTTGGTAAAAACGTTCGGCTTTTTGTTTCAGGGTCTTTCGGTTTTTAGGGGAGGGGTTGGCCGATGGAGTCATGGTAACATCCTAAAAACGGTTCAATAAAACCGTCGCGAGGGTATGAACAACACCCTTGAAAGGTAACTCGCCGGGGGATGAATTGCTAGGGAATCCGTTTAACTAAACCATTTTTTGGAATTACGAAAAACCGCCTTATTTTCCTGATTATCGTTAAACCAAATGAACAACAAATATCCCTAGTCCAATTTCAAGGTTAGTTTTGATTGGCTTAATGGATCAACGCGGCAGGTGGATGTTTCTTTCGAGTCCGCGGTTTCTTAAAAGCTTTTCCCTTCAACCGCTCGGCTTATTCGTCAATTTCCAAATGATAGACGGGGCCCTGAATACTGTTTCCGCTGACCCAATCCCGCACATAGGCCGGATAGCGGGGGCTTCGAACCTTGTAAAGATTCCAATTCGGCGGATTGGCTCCGCTGTATCCGTTCAAGGTGGGTATGCCACGAACCGCCGATAAAAGCATGGCGTCGATTTGAAGATCGGTGGCGGAAAGGGGCCCGCCGTAGGAACCGGTCATAAGACCGGGTTTGACCGTGACGTAAAAGGGCCCCGCGTGCGGTTGCAGTTTGGAATTCAAACGTTCCAGCCGGGCGAGTTCGGGGCCCTTGGCGAAACCGGGCGTCGGGGGGAAGGCCGTCTGCTCGAAAAGAACGCAGGATAAAAATATTCCCAGGAGAATCCCGCCCGCCACGCGGAGGGAGTTTCGCTCGAGGTTTCGTATTTTTTTCCAGGCCCCGTCCGCAAAAAACGCCAGGAGGATGGAAAGCGGCAAGGCCAGCACGACGGAACAACGCCCCAGGGCCCGGAGGGCGGAAGCCCCGGGCACGAATTCATAAATATACTTCCAGGGAGAGAACACCCCGTAATTAAAGGCGAGAAGACAGAAGACCGTCGTACCCATCAGGCCGGCGGCCGCGAAAGCACCCCATGGCTTGTCCGCCGGTTCGGCGGAATGAATTCCCTTTTTAAACAAATGAAAAAGGCAGGCGATCAGGGACACCACCGCCAGGAGGGTTAGGGAAAGCCCAAAACCCATCCGCATTTCCCCCTCGATGGGAAGGGACTGGAGGGCGGGTACCTGGTCCCAGATCCATCCCCACCAGGCGTGCCGGGGGCCCATCCAAAAATAAGTCCAAAGATTCGGGATCATCATTTCCACTTCACTGTAAGGTTTGCCTCCCACGCTCAAAAAAACGGGGCCATACAGTATCCCCAGGGGGGCTAAAGCCAAGACGGTCATCCCCACGGCCCCCCAAAGGGGAGAGCGCCTGAGCCGCCAGGCTTTCAGGTAAAAAGCTCTGACGGAAGGAAAACCAAGACTTACCGCGAGAACGAGGGCGCCCCAAAAAAGAAAGAGACACCCCGCGTAAAAACCCGAGAGCAGTTGGAAGGCCAGCCCCCACCCGGCCGCGCTGGCCCAGAAAAAAACACGCCGGGCCGAAAGGGTTTCCAGATCGCGGGCCAGGGCGGAAAGAATCCATAAAACGAGAGGCAGACCGCACAAGAATTGCATCTGGGGATGGCCCCACTGGTTGTACTTGGGCGCGCTGAACGCGAAGACAAAAGCGCCCAGGGCCGAGGCGATGGGCGAACAGTTCATGCCCCGGCGAAGCATGAAATAGGCCAGGACATAATTCAACGCGTTGAAAAAAAGGACGCAGCCCTGGAAGGCGGTCAAAAGGTCGAGGGAAAATGACCGGAGCAGGTGGTACACCAGGGCTTGCCCCAGAAAAGCGTCCGCGTAACCCCGAACCCCCTGGGCGGGAAAATAAAAGGCGGGGGAAAGGATGGAACCATGGCCCAGGAAGGCCTGGCGCCAATACTCCAGCAGGGCCACCACCAGCCGGTTGTCGCCCCGGCCACCGGCCACCAGTTGAAAACCCGTCAGGAACTCGCAGGCGTCAAAGCGGGCCAGGCCCCAAACCCCCAGGGCCGCCGCGAAAAGCCAACCCCCGATCACGCCGATTCGGCGGACCGAGGAAGGGTCAACCGTCGATTTCATTCCGGCTCCTTCAAAACAAAAGAGGCGGGCCCCAGGGGGTCCGCCTCTGATTTTAACCTTTTAAACGCGAAGGGAGGGTTCCCTTACGTGCCCATTTCCCACGAAGCCAGGTACTTTTTCTGTTCCGCGGTCAGGGTGTCGATCGAAATGCCGATCGCCTTGAGTTTCAGACGGGCGATTTCGTTGTCGATCTCTTCGGGCACCGAATAGACCTTTTTCCGGAGGCTGCGGTGATTTTTCACCACAAATTCCGCCCCCAGCGCCTGGTTGGCGAAGCTCATATCCATCACCGAGGCCGGATGGCCCTCGGCGGCGGCCAGGTTGATCAGGCGGCCTTCGCCCAGGACGTTCACTTTTTTTCCGTTTTTGAGCGAATATTCTTCCACGTAGGCCCGGGCTTCCCGGGTTTTGCGGGTGATGGTCTTCAGGCCGTCCAGGTCCAATTCGACGTTGAAGTGGCCCGAGTTGCAAACCACCGCGCCTTCTTTCATCTTGGCGAAATGTTCCTTGCGGATCACGTGAATATCCCCGGTCAGAGTCACGAAAATATCCCCCAGGGGAGCCGCTTGGGCCATGGGCATGACATCGAACCCATCCATCACGGCTTCCAGCGCCTTCATGGGATCAATTTCAGTCACGATCACCCGGGCACCCAATCCCTTGGCCCGCATGGCCACGCCGCGTCCGCACCATCCGTACCCGGCTACCACGACAACCGACCCGGAAATGAGGAGATTCGTCGCCCGGATGATGCCGTCCAGGGTAGATTGACCGGTTCCATAGCGGTTGTCGAAGAAATGCTTCGTCTTGGCGTCATTGACCGCCACGACGGGGAATTTGAGAACCCCTTCTTTTTCCATGGCCCGAAGACGAATGACACCGGTGGTGGTTTCTTCGGTCGATCCGATAATTTCGCCGGCCTGGGAGGCGCGGGTGGAATGCAGTTCGGAAACCAGGTCCGCCCCGTCATCCATGGTGATGTTCGGGTGGAAATCCAGGGCTGAGGACATGTGTTTGTAATAGGTCTTGCGGTCTTCTCCCTTGATGGAATAGGTGGGAATGCCGTAAATCTTGACCAGAGCCGCCGCCACGTCATCCTGCGTGGAGAGGGGGTTGGAAGCGCAGGCGACCACCTGGGCCCCGCCCGCCTTGAGGGTGATCAACAGGTTGGCCGTCTCGGTCGTGATATGGAGACAGGCTGCCATCCGGACGCCTTTCAGGGGCTTTTCCTTGGTGAACCGGCTCTTAATCAGCCGCAACACCGGCATGCTTCGTTCCGCCCAATCGATGCGGTTTTTTCCCATGCCGGAAAGTTTTAGATTTTTTACGTCGTATTTCATCGGGAAGGATCCTCCAAATTTTTTATGAGATCTTCGGGTGCAAAAGACGGCCCCTCCGGCGGGTCCGGAGAGGCCGAGGTTTCGAAAAAATTTATTTCAGGCCCGCCGCCTTGCGGAGCGTCGCGGCCTTGTCGGTTTTCTCCCAGGTGAAATTCTTGTCATTGCGGCCGAAATGGCCGTAAGCCGAAGTTTTCTGGAAAATCGGACGACGCAGGTTGAGGGCCTTGATGATCGCCCGGGGGGTTAGGTCAAACACCTGGCGCACTAGCTGGGTGATTTTTTCTTCCGAGAGTTTCCCGGTTCCAAACGTGTCCACCAGCACCGAGGTGGGCTGCGCCACGCCGATGGCGTAGGAAATCTGGACTTCACATTTGTCGGCTAACCCGGCGGCCACGATGTTTTTGGCCACCCAGCGGGCCGCATAGGCGGCGGACCGGTCCACCTTGGAAGGATCCTTGCCCGAAAAGGCTCCCCCGCCGTGCCGGCCGTAACCCCCGTAGGTATCCACGATAATCTTTCGCCCCGTCAGCCCCGTATCGCCCAGGGGACCGCCGATTTCAAATCGGCCCGTGGGATTGACGAAAATCTTGGTTTTCGAATCGATCATATGAGTGGGAATGACCGGCTTGATGACATGGGCGATCACGTCTTTCCGTAATTTGGCCTGGGACACGGGCGCGTGCTGGGTCGAAACGACCACCGCATCCACCCGGGCCGGTTTGCCGCCAATGTATTCCACCGAGACCTGGCTCTTGCCGTCGGGACGAAGATAAGAAATTTTTCCGTTTTTCCGGATGGCCGCCAGTCTTTCCACCAAACGGTGGGCCAGCATGATGGGCAGGGGCATGAGTTCGGGAGTTTCGCGGCAGGCAAAACCAAACATCATCCCCTGGTCGCCCGCGCCGCCCGTGTCGACTCCCATGGCGATATCCGGGGATTGACGGTTGATGGCCACTGAGACGCCCGCCGTGTCGGCGTCCAATCCCGCCTTGGCGTCCACATAGCCGATTTGGCGTATCGTATCTCGTATAACCTTGGGCCAATTGACGTTGGCCTTGGTGGTGATTTCCCCTGCCACGACCACCCAATTACAGGTCAGGAGGGTTTCGCAGGCCACCCGGCTGAAGGGATCCTGCGCCAGGCAGGAATCCAGGATCGCGTCCGAGATCGCGTCCGCGACCTTGTCCGGATGTCCCTCGGTCACCGATTCGGAAGTGAAAAAAAACTTTTCTTTGCCAAGCGGGGAAAGCGCGGTCTTCATGAAACTATTCTCCTTCAAATTAAAATGTACAGCCCGGTTCTTCCGTCAGGAAAGCGTGGAAAGGTGTTGTTGAGGCCGGAATCACTATTCGCCCACAACTCATAAAAGCAAAGCCCTTGCCCCTAGGGGGGACAAGGGCTCGTAAAAATCTACCGTCTACTTCAAACCCGTGGTGGCGATGCCCTGGATGAAGTACCTTTGGCCGACCAGGAACATGATGGCGATCGGTATGGAGATCAAGAGGGACGCCGCCATCAAGAGGTGATAATCCTGCCCATAGAGGGAAATGAAATTCGTCAGTCCCAAGGCCAGGGTTTTTTTGCTGTTGGAATCCAGGTAAATCAGGGGATTCATGAAATCGTTCCAATTGTAAACGAAAGAAAACACGGCCACGGTCGTCAAAGCGGGTTTGCACAGGGGGAGAAGAATGCGGTAATAAACGCCAAAATTCGTGCAGCCGTCAATTTTAGCCGCCTCGTCCATCTCGTAGGGGATGCTCATAAAAAACTGGCGCATTAAAAAGATATTGTAAGCCCCGCCGCCCAGAAAGGCGGGAACGATCAGCGGATAAAAGGTGTCTCTCCAACCCAGGTAATTGAACAGGATGAAACTGGGAACCATCGTGACCTGGGCTGGCACCATGAGGGTGGCCAGGCAAAGGAGAAACAAGGGACCCCGAAGGGGAAACCGGAGACGGGCGAAGGCAAAGGCGACTACCGAGGCCGAAAGAGTCGTTCCCAGGCAGCTCAGACCCGCGATGATCAGGGTGTTGATCAGGTACGTCGTGAACGTAATTCCCTCCGAAGCGTACATTCCGGAAATATTCCAGGCTTTGGGATAATTCTCGAAATGGAGGGGGGAGGGGATCCAAACCGGGGGAATCGCGAATACTTCCGTTGGGGTTTTCAACGAAGTCGAAAGCATCCAAATAATCGGCCCGAGCATGGTGATGGATCCGACCAAAAGAATCACGAACACGAGGATATTCGAGATTTTTTCGTTCCGTTTTTTACTCGCCCAATGTTTCCCGGTCGAGGGGTTCAAAATCTTTTCGGTCATGATTTCATCCTGTTATTTCCGGAGTTCGCCTTCGTAATAGACCCACTTGGAATACTTGAACTGGATCCAGGTGGCCAGCATGATCACCATAAAGAGAACCCAGGCCAGGGCCGAAGCATATCCCATTTGGAAGTATTTGAATTTCTGGTAGATGTAAAGCACCATCACGAGCGTCGAATCCGCCGGACCGCCCAGGCCGTCCGTCATCACGTAAACCTGGTTGAAGATTTGGAAGGAGGAAACGATGGAGATAATGAGTTGGAAAAAAATAACCGGGGAGAGACCCGGCAGGGTGACGGTCCAAAATTGCTGCCATTTGTTGGCGCCATCGATTTCGGCGGCCTCATAAAGGGTCGTGGGGATGCCTTGTAAACCGGCCAAATAAATAATCATCCCTGAGCCCACATTCCAAAAACTCATAATGACCAGGGCCGGTTTGCTCCAAGCCTCGCTCGCCAGCCATTTGGGACATTCGGACATAGGAAGTCCGGTTAAGATGGAAATGAGATAGTTCAATAGCCCTGAATCAGCGTTAAAAATCCATTTCCAAAGGACCGCCATGGCCACTCCAGCGGCCATCACCGAAGGAAGATAAAAGATGGTTCGGAAAGCCTCAATCCCCTTAACCTTCTGATTCATGAGGATGGCCACCACGATCGAAAGCACCATGCCAATGGGAACGGACAAGAGGGTGAAATAAGCGGTGTTAAACATCGATCGCCAAAAACGCGGATCGTCAAAAAACATAGTTTTGTAATTATCGAATCCGACGAATTGAATAGGATTCAGTATGTCCCATTTGCAGAAAGAGAGAAAGAAGGCCGCCAAAATCGGCCCTCCCATAAGGAACACCATCCAGACGAGAAAAGGTGCCAGAAAAAGATAGGCGCTGATGGCTTCCTTGCGTTCGGCCGATGTCATATGGGATGGCTCCTAGAGGACGGGATTAATTCGCCTCGGGCGGATTTTTATCCAGCTGGGACTTCAATTTTTGCATGGCTTCCTCGGGCGTCTCGCTTCCGTTCCACACCCGATCCAACTCAGGCCCAATGATGCTGTTTTTCGTCTCAAACCAATTTTTGCACATGGGACTATATTTCACGTATTTAACCGCGTCTAACACCATTTTTTTATTGTGAGGATCCTGATTGTCCAGGAAGAGGGGTGAGTTAGCGGCGGCCATCAGGGCGGGCTGGGCCAAACCGGTGGCTGCCAGTTTTTTCGCCCCTTCCTCACCCGATATATATTTCACGAGTTCCCAGGCTTCTTGCTTGTGTGTGGAATTCTTCAAGATTCCATAACCCGATCCACCGGTACCAAAAGCCCGATTCCCGTTGGGTCCCTTGGGAAACATGACCACATCCCATTGGAAATTTTTTATCTCGCGGAAACTCGGGGTCTTCCAAAGGCCCGACAGGAACATTGCGGTCGATCCATTGATAAACATATCGGAAGTCCCCATGCCGCCCATTTCCGCCTGCATAGAGGGAGGCATCATTATTTTATATTTGTATATGAGGTCGGCGCGGAATTGAATCCCGGCCAAAGTGTTGGGATCGCTGGCGAAAGTCCATTGGGTTGGATGTTTCACATCATTGGCATAACTGCCACCGAAATCATAGATCCAGGGTTCGGGCATGACCCAATCATCCACGAAGCCCCAGCGGGTCACCTTACCGCTTTTGTCCTTCTTCATGACCTTCTTGGCCGTCGCCACAAATTGCTCGTAGGTCCAGTCATCGGTAGGATATGGCACTCCCGCCTCGTCAAAGGCTTTCTTATTGTAATAAATGACGCAAATGGGAGCCGTGTCCCGGGGAATGACATAGAGTTGTTTATCCACCGTGAAGCGGTCCACCACCTGGGGATAGTAAACACTCATGTCAAGCTTGTCATTCTGGATAAAAGGGTTGAGGGGCTCCAGGGCGTTTCGGAGGAAGAGATCGGCGAAGTTTTCAACCTCGGTAAAGATGACATCCGGAGCCACATTCCCGGCCATCTGGGTCAAAAGTTTGGTTACATATTCGTTGTAGGGGATGCGCTGCAATTCAACTTGGATCTCAGGATGGATTTTTTGGAAATCGTTGATCAAATCCACCAGGATTTGGTTTTCCTGTAGATCGCCCCAGGAGGAAATTTTGAGTTTTCCGGAAGATTTGTTACCACATCCGACAAAAGCGATGGAAGAAACCAGGATCAAGCAGGCCAAGGCCGTAAACGCCAACCGAAAATTTTTCATGAAACCTCCCGGGTGATAAAAACTTTTCAAAAATGGATGGAAGAAACAGTTAAAAGTTTACGCGCCCGTTAGTATGGCATAGGCGCCAAAGGGGCGTCAACGCAAAAACCCCCCGGAACATTAATCAGGCGCTTAATTTCACAGCCCTGTCCTAACCTTTTGGATAAGATAAAAAAATGGAAAAGCAAATATCAATTAAGGTCGAAGGGCTCCGGCTTTTCGGAATGCTTCATCTCCCGGAAGGCACCCCGCCCTTCCCCGCCCTGAGTCTATTTCATGGCTTTGGGGGAACTCGAATCGAACCCCACCGCCTCTTTGTCAAAACCTCCCGATGGCTCGCCCGGGAGGGGATCGCTTCCCTGCGGCTGGATTTTCGCGGAAGCGGGGAAAGTGAGGGTGATTTCAAATCCATGACATTGAGCGGTGAAATTCAGGATGCGAAGGCCGCCCTCAACTTTCTCCGGGCACAAACCGAAGTGAAATCCGACCGTCTGGGGGTATTGGGTCTCAGCATGGGGGGGTATGTGGCCGCTTCCGTGGCGGCGCAAGATCCAACGCTCAAAGCCTTAGTCCTTTGGTCGGCCAGTGCCCGGGGCGCGACTTATTTTCACCATTACCACCACCTGAGCGGCAAGAACCGGAAGGATTGGGAAATAACCGGGGAAAGGGATTTCGGGGGCAACCTTCTTTCATCGGCCTTTCTTCAGGATGGGGTAGCCCTCCCCGACCCCCTTCCCGCCCTTCGGGCCTTTCAAGGAAAAGCCCTCATTTTACACGGAGAAAAGGACACCACCGTTCCCCTGGAAGAAGCGCAACTCTTCAAAAAAGCCCTTGGCGATCAAGCCACCCTTCAAATCGTGAAAGGCGCGGACCATACCTTTAATAAAACCGCCTGGGAAAATGAGCTTATGCAGTCCACCGTGACCTGGGCGAAGGCCCATCTCGCATTCTAGCTTGCGTTGCACAACCCACTCTGGAAGGGTAAGATGTCGTTGTTTTTGAGCAGGGGTCACCTGGATTCACGGAAGGATCCCGAATTCCCCACCGGCTCAACAGGGTTATTAAAGAATACTTTTCAGGTACCCTGTCGGCCGCCATGGGATAAAACAACCCACTCATTAGATGGTTTCAAGGGTTTGTGGCTCGTTTGTATATGGGAATGAGTCCGTTTTTCGGACTTTTTCAACAACCTGTTAAACAAATTCAGGGAGGTAGTATGGCTTCCAAATCTTCAAAAAAATCCAATGCAAAAGGCGGAGTCCGCCCCAAAGGCTCCCCGGTCGGCAAACGAAAAACATCCGGTTCCGGCCAGCCCGGGGCCGCGGAAATCTTTTTCAAGTACAAATGGTGGTTTGTGGGAATCGTGGCCGTCTACCTGGTGATATTCCTCGCCATCAACTACACGGCGTTCCTCAAAGGCAAATTGAAAAGGGATCTTCCGGCGGAAACCATCAGCCGGTTCTCCGGAGTTGAAAAACCCTGCGGCGCCTTTAGCGCGGAAGGCATTGCCGCGGTTGGAACGGACAAGTTCGCGGTGGTGGATAGCCACGCCAAACGCGTCCTGCTCTTCAGCCGGGACAACACCCTGATCAAAACCTGGGGCAAGGAAGGCAAAGGGCCCACGGATTTCCAAAGTATTTCCAACATCAAGTCGGATGACCAGGGCAATCTTTATATCATTGATGGCGGATCCGCCGACGTCCGGGTTTATAACACGAAAGGCGATATCATTCAAAGTGTCGTCCTGAACAGCATGGGAACCTACGGTCCCCGAACCGTCACCTGGGACGGTAAAAACTTTATCGTGGCTGACACCGGAAGCCACCGTATCCTGAAGGTTTCCCCCATGGGCGAATTGATTGAAAAATGGGGAAGCAGCCAGGGACATTGTAAAACTTGTTTCAACAATCCTACCTCGCTGGCTTCCGACCACAAGGGTAACTACTATGTGGCCGATTTTGACAACAAGCGGGTGGTTTATCTAAATGCCTCCGGGCAAGTCGTGAAAATCATCAATCTGGAGGGCCGCCCCACGGATGTAGCCGTGAACGCGCAGGGTTATCTTTTTGTCTCTTCAGCGGAAGGCGGCTTCATCCGCGTATACAAGCCCGATGCCGGGGATTATGTGGGAAGCCTGAAAGATCAAAAGGGCGAGGATGGGTTCAATTCCATCAAGGGAATGGATTTCGCCTCGGATGGCACCCTCTTGCTGGCTGAGAATGAGCAAGTGGCCCAGATTAAAATCCTCTCCTTAGAACCGATCGAAGCCAAGTAATATCTTCCCCAACTTCTAATAAAAAAAGCCCGCCCCCTTTGAAAGGGGCGGGCTTTTTTTACATCCCATGCGTTACAACGAAAACCTCGGAAGAGGAACTCAACCCGGCTTAATGGACAACCGTGGCCGGCCCAGGCACCGCTTGGTTCGAGGTCAAAGCCATGGGTCCGGTTTCCCCGTAAGCTTCCAGGGGGATATCGGTGAACTCCGCATCAGAGGGCGTTTTCCAATAAAGGTTGAAAATAGGTCCCAGAACCTTCCGATAAAGAAGTTTCATTTTATGTTTGCCCTTGAGAAGGTGGATCGTTCCCACCCGGTTGGCGCCCCAGTCATAAACCTGCTTCCCGTCGATTTCCAGCCGGGAAGGTTCATCCGTTTTCCCCTCAAAACTATAATCCCCGACTTCTGGGGTGTTGAGGGTTCCTTCCCAGATGATACTGAAGGCCCAGTTGGTGTAGTT
This sequence comes from uncultured bacterium, assembly GCA_964525605.1. Taxonomy (GTDB): domain Bacteria; phylum Oederibacteriota; class Muellerivitia; order Muellerivitales; family Muellerivitaceae; genus CAVTWJ01. The sequence goes on along the minus strand of CAZGKT010000018.1, from coordinate 27,080 downwards.
GAAATCCCCCCCATGGGGGAAATTCAAGACGGGACTCCATTGTTCAAAAACAATAGGCCCGCCGGGTTCTTGGGACGAAAACCAATGGCCCAAAACCCCTCGATGAAGGTTCAGCGGTGTCAAATTATCATTGCCCAGCGGTACGGTGATCTTGGGCCCGGCCAATGCGAGGTTCAACTGGACCGGCCCTTCCGGGGCGGCGAGGTGAACTTCGATCGAATAAAAACCCCGCGGCAGGAAAAGATGGGTCGAGGGAAGGATGGGATGGCCCGCGATGGACCAGGTAACCTTACCGTTGGATTGAGCCGTAAAATGGTAATCCCCATCCATCTTCACGAACAAATCCCCCTTGAAAACACCATGGAAGGGACCGGAAGGAAGGCCCTGGGGAAACGCTGAAAGAACTTGGTCGCCCTTGCCCCAATTGCCCTTGAGACCGTGGGCTTGGGCAGCCGCCTCGGGGGGCACCTTGAAAAATTCCACCATGACCGAACCGTTCAGATCATGAGATTCCTCCAGGGTTCCCGTCGGATAAAGCCCCTTCAATATTCTTAAAACCCCGGTGTGCTCATGCATGATCACATAGCAGAGTCCCCGCTTGGGATCGTCGGTTTTAAAAGGTGCAAAATCACCGGGCATCTCAAATTTCTTGACCCGGTCTTTATGGGGATAGGTTAAAAAATTGACGGTTGGAAAATCATAAAATCTCGGGTCGATGTAATAGTCCTCGTTTTCCCCATCCTTTAAAACCATCTCTCCCACCCGGGTCTCAGGCACCGAATAACCCGCGAAGACTCCCGTGCTATAGAGCGAATTGCACGCGGCAAACTCCTCAAAGAAGGTTTTATAGTTTTCCAGCCCCATCAGGAAGGCCGGCTGTAAGAGAATCAGGATTAAAAAAAACTCCCCGACGCTTCCCCATTTGGCGCGGACTCTTCCCCATAGGGCCATCACGGGAAAGGAGGCCAATAAAGCCAGAAAGGGCACGGACCCCAGCAAGCGGTTGGCGTGGGCCGGATCTTGCGATAAAAGACAGGGGAGCAGCATGACGAGAAACCCGATGACGGCGAAAAAATACTTGCGTTGTCTCACATGGAAGAGCGCGAAAAACAACCCCATGACAAAAAGGACCCCGGTGATATTGTCCAGCATCCGGTGGTTGGGAATATTATGCCGCTCGTTTGAATCGCCCGTGCGGTTGTACATCCAGGCGGTTTTTTCCACCATTTCGATCAGAGGCTTCAGGCTGTGGGCCTCGCGGATTTGTGAAAAAATATTGTAATTGCTTTCCCTCCAGCCGATCGCCTTGGACGCGATGGCCTGGCCGACAATAGGCGAGACTGTCATGAAGAAAACCAGGGAAAACACCGCCAAGTTTTTCCAATTCTTGCGCATCGTTTCCCGGTTGGTCCAGAATTCATAAACCCCGAACAAGACCAAAAGCGCGGGAAAGATTTTATAGGCTTGATAAGTATAGAGACCCATGCCGAAGAGGAGACCGGCCAGGATGAAAGCCCATCGTTTTCCGGTCTTGAGTCCGTATAAAAGGGGAGCGATCGTGCCGAACATATAGAAGGGCACCTCCACGGAGGGAAATCCGTTACGGGAAAAGGTCACGTCCCAGCGCATGACCGCCAGGATAAAAAAGGCCACCAGCGCCTGCCGGGGCCCCGCCAGTTGACGGAAGGCCCAGTAAATAAACCCAAGTGAAACCAGGCTCATGATGGAAAAGAAAAGAAGGTAGTTGAATTGGGACAACTTGAAAATCGCCAGCCAAGGCACTAACTGGTAAGCCAGCATGGGGGAGTTGTGGGTGAATTCATCAGGGAAAAAAGGATGGTACCCCTCGTGCATAATTCTTTCGGCCAGCCAACCCATGTACCCCTGGTCGAAAAAGATTCCCGGAGGAAGATCTCCCAACCGGTAAATCCTGAAAAAAGCCGCCAAAGCCATGATCAGAATAAAAACGCTCGTTTCCACAGGACGAGAAATGGCGTCGAGCCCCTCTTCCTGTTTTCTCCAGGGCCAAAGAACCTTAATAAAAAGAGCGCACCCCAAAATGAAAAAGATGGCCCCGGGCAGTTTGGTGTGATCCTCTTCCAACCGCATCCAAAACCACTGTCCTAAACCGGCGAAAGCGAAGGCGAGGACGATTAAAAAAAGTTGAGTAGGTCCAAAAGCAGCTTTCACGGAGCCATGGGTTTTGTTGACTTTAGGAGCCGTCTTCAATTTTGTGATGGATCGGAGCGCGACGGATTTACTTTTTTTTGCCGAGCCGGAGACGGAAGATTTTTTTAACCCTTTTCTCATTTTTTCGTATAGGACAGGGGGAAGAATTTTCTCGAGTAAATTGAAAGCCATTTTTTGAATCTCCTCCAAAGGATGAATTAACCAGATCCTATGAAACTGACCCCATTAAAAAGGTGAAAAGTTCAGTGGGCCTGACCGAAAGCGCTGTTGGGAATCACTTCCTGATTGGGCGCTCCCGGGGGCAGCCACATCAGGCTCAGGCTGGGTCCCAAATCTTTTTGGAAATCGGCACTAAAGGCATGGGTGCCCGCCGTCAACGTGACATTGCCCGACGGGTTGCGGCCCCACGGCACGACGGTTTGATTATCAATGAGAATCTTGGCGAACTCGTCGGTCTTGGCCGAAAAATGGTAGATCCCATTCTGGGGCGCGATCAACTCGCCCTCCCAATGGGCGGTTTCACTCGAGTTGACATAGGGAAAGTCGTTGCCCTGGGAAAAATTAACCAGGGGATCCCATTCTTCCAGAACCGGTGCTTTGATATTGGGGTTTGTCCGGTCGTAATACTCCGCTTTCAGGCCCCGGGCCAGATCCAAATGGGTGAAATGGGCATTGTCCAAAAGTTCCGTATGTCCAAGATTCGAGACCAGGGATATTTGAACTTGAACCGGTCCCGCCCCCGCGGACAGATGAATCTCAATCGGGTAAAAACCCCTGACCAACCGCAAGGTGGTCGCCTTTCCGATCAAATGCCCCCCCAGGGACCAGGTCATCTTGGCGTTTGATTGGAAAGTAAACCCATAATCACTTGTCTGATCGACGTAAACCGCGCCTTTCAAGACGCCCCGATAAGGGCCCGGGGGAAGGCCCTCCGGAAAAAGAGGGACATCCAGGGACTCTCCCTTTCCCCGGTTCAAGGTCAACCCCTTGGCTTTTTTGGCCGAATCGGCGCTCACCCGAACGAAATAAATGACGGCCTTCCCGTTCAAGTCTTTAATCACGTCCACCTGGCAATCCGGGTAGAAGGATTTCACCATCTCCATGAAGCCGCTTTGCTCGGGTTGGAAGGCGAAGAAAAGACCCCTTGTCCCGTCCGTGTCCAGCGGGGCGAAACTTCCCGGAACCTCCAATTGGTGCACCCGGTCCCGATAGGGATAGGCGAGGTATTTCACCGTGAAATGGTCAAAATGGCGTTTGTAAAGGTAGTAATCGTATTCGTTTCCGTATTTGGCGATCGCTTTCCCGATCTCGCTGGCGTCATAAGAGTAACCGCCATAAAAACTATTCGTCCAGTAGCAGCCCTCGTTGACCTGGTCGTGAAAATAGATTTGGTAATTCTGGACCGCCGCCATGTACAGCGGAATGGCCAGAACCGACCAGAAGAAAAATTCTCCCACCGTTCCCCAGAGTTGGCGCACCCTTCCCCAAATCGCGGCCAGGGGCGTCGCGATCAGGAAAGCCACGAAAGCCGTCACTCCCATCATGCGGTTGGCGTGGGCAGGCACCACCGACAGGAGACAGGGCAGGCTCATGATCAGGATGCCTACGATGGCGTAATAAAATTTTCTCTGCCGAATCCGTGACATCGCGTAAAAAGCGCCTATAAAGAACAGGGGCCCGGAAAAGTCGTCCAGCATGCGGTAATTGGGCAGGTTGTGGCGCTCGTTGTCATCCCCCGAACGGTTGCACATTAAGAGGGTCTTGCCGATCATTTCCTTGATAGGCTTCAGGCTGTGCTGGCTTTTGCAGACGGCCCAGATGTTTTCGCCCTCCCGGCTTCCGATCTTGCCCATGTGGATCATGTAAATCACCATGGGGGATACGAATACGGCGACGATCACCAGGGCGATCCCCAGTTTTTTAGCCTCGGGCAGACGCAACAGGGAAAACAGTTTTTCGATTCCCTTCTTGGAAAAAAACAGGAAGCGGGCCTTGTCCCAAAGCCCCTTTTTCTTCTCGCTGGCCGTCAAGGGTAGCCACCAACGGGTCAAAAACTCGTAGAAACACAGCAACAAGAGTAATAGAGGAAAGATCTTGTAGGCTTGGTAGGTATAAAGTCCCAGTGTAAAGAAAGCCACCGATATCCAGAGCGACCAGCTTTTCCTCGATTTCAACCAATAGAGGAAAAAGGCCAGGGTTCCGAACATATAAAGGGGGACCTGACTGGTGGGAAAACCGTTGCGGTTCAGGTTGAAATGCCAGCGCATGATCGCCAAAAAATAAAGGGAAAGCAGGGCCACGCGGGCCCCGAAGATCTGGCGAAAGGTCCAATAGATCAGAGGAAAGGTGGAAAGCCCTAAGAGGGCGTAAAAAAGGAAAAGATGGGTTTGGGTGGGAGAAAAGATGCAAAACCAGGGGGCCATTAAATAAAAGAGGTAACTGCTCGCGTTCATGGGTTCTTCGTATAAATAAGCGAACAGGGAGGGAATCGTGTGCTCATGGGCGATTTTCAACGCTTGCCAGCCAACAAATCCCTGGTCCATGAAGATGCCATTGGGAAAGGTGTCGAGGCCGTAAATGCGGAAAAAAGCCGCGATCAGCATGATCAAGCCGAAAACGGTCCATTCCATCCGGGGGGCCAGAGGTGCTTCGGATAATCCGTCATCAGGAAACCGGTGGAAGGCCAATAAGAAAAGAACGACCGCCACGGCATAAAGAACCAGGCCATAGTAGAGTGTGCTGTTGTCCCAAACCTTGGACATTTGCCACTGTCCCAGACCCGCGAATACCACCGCGAACCCGACCAGGGCCCAACGATAGGGTTTAAACATAGGCGTTTTTGCGGCTTTTTCTTTTTTGGGAGCGAAGAATTTAACGGTTTTGGGGGCGGAAGCCTTCTTTTGCTTTCTGGAAACTCCTTTTTTCTTGGAGCGGTTCTTGAATAGGCCGGAAACGCCGTTCACCAAATCCACGAACAGGGGGGGTAGGTAGGGATTGCCCTTCATGAAATCTCCTTCTGATAACGGGTTCCAAGGTCAAAACGATTCGAGAATACGGCCCTTTCCCAAATCTGTCAATTTCCAGATCGACTTGGGGGGCCGAAAAACAGCCCTTTCAGGGTTTGAAACGGGGATGAAAGCGAAGAAGCAGAGCCCGGCCTAAATATTTCAAGAGGGTAGTAAGGCCTAATTTGGATTCACCCTTGGTGCGGTCCAAGAACTCAATGGGAACCTCGGTCACCCGAAGCCCCGCGCGGTAACAACGAAAGAGGATTTCCGAAACGGTAAAGGGATCCCGGGCCGTCAGGGTCGCCGCCTTGATCTTGAGGAGGGCATCCCGGCTAAAGGCACGGAAACCAGAGGTAGGGTCCTGGGCCTTGAGCCCCAGAACCATTTTCAGGTATTGCTTGGCCAGCGAACTGGTCGCCTGGCGGTGAAAGGGCCTGTCCACATCCTTCCCTCCGGGCATGTATCGGCTTCCCAAAACCACGTCGGCCCGCTTTTCCTCAAGAGGTTTCAACAACGAGGGGATAAACCGGGGCTGGTGGGAAAGATCACCGTCCATTTCCACCACCGCTTCAGCTCCCATTTCGAGGGCCTTCACAAAACCGTCCCGGCCGGCCCATCCCCGCCCCTTGACCGCCCGGTCCCTTTGAAGCAAATGGAGTTTGGGGTCCGTTTGGGCCCTGCGCGCGGCCTCCTCGCTGGTTCCATCCGGGGAGGTGTCATCCACAACCAAGATTTCAGCCTCGGGCATGGTTTGATGAAGAAGGGAGATCAAGTCGGGAAGGTTGGCTTTTTCGTTGTAGGTGGGAATCATGATGACGGTTTTCACGAGAGCTTGATTTGCCTTTCCACCGCCGAAAGCATGTCCTTTTCTTTCAGGTTGTCCATGCACGAAACCTTCTGGGTGCATTCCCCCTTGTAATAATCCTGGCAGGGGGAAAGGGGCAGAACCTTTTCACCCGAACCATAAAGGTCGATTTCCACATCCGAGGTAGGCCCGAAATAAGCCACCAACCGTTTGTTCAAGGCCACCGCCACATGCAGGGCCAGGGTGTCGCCGGTCACCATCACATCGCAAAGATTCACCAGGGAGGCGAATTGGCGCAGGGTATTTTGGGTTCCGGTGGGAATACAGGCTCCCTTGAGTTTTTTCGCCAAAGAAGGCATGAGGTCCTTCTCCTCAGGCCCTCCATAGAGGAGCACACCCACCTTGGGATGTTTTTTTCGGATCGCTTGGGCCAGCCAGGCGAAACCATCCAGGCGCCATCGTTTCATCGGCCACCGCCCCCCCGAGCCGATATTGAACCCCACTATTTTTTTGAACTTGGCCAGGCGGTTCTTTTGGGCAAACGCGGTTCCCCACTCTTTTTCCTTAGAAGTCAAAACCAATTGGGGACGTTCGCCCGCGTATCTCAGGTCTGCCAATTGGAACAGATGATCCTGGAAAGTTCTTAGATTGGCCCGTTTGACCGTGTCGAATAATCCCATCTCAAACCATTCTTCGGCGTAGGGGTCCAGGGGAACGACCACGCCTTCGGAGGAAAGACCGAAACCATGTTTTTGGGAACAGTTGGCAAGCTGCAAAATGGCGGCGGCCTTCCGGCTCATGTCGAAGTTATAGGCCAGGGAAAAGGAAGTCGCGCCCAGGAAACCGCCCAAAGGACCTTCCGGGGTCAAAAGGGTGTCGATGAAAGGGTTTTTCTCCAGCAGGGGTTTGGAGGAATTTTCGGTGATCCACCAGATGGATGCCCGGGGATGCCGGGCCCTCAAAGCGGGTAAAAGGCAAGTCGACCGAAGCACGTCCCCCGCCGCGTCTAGTTTGATGACCAGAATCCGTTCTTCGATAGCGTCAAAGCGGGTGCAATTTTTGCAAACCACTCCCTCGGCCTTATGGGGGGCGCAGGGCTTCTCGCCAGAGAAATGGCGGCAATCGGGGCGGAAATAAATCATGGTGTTCCTTGACCGGAAAATTGGGAATTCCCAACAGAGGGAAGCCCCGAATACTCTATTTTACCTCGAGCCGCTTGCGGGAGCCATCTTGGGGCCCGTTTAACAGAGCCCCGGTCTTGCGGGCGGCGGCGTAAAGCAAGAGCCCGTTCACCACAAAGACCTTGGTTAATTCAAATCCATTTTCCTTGAGCGTCATGGCCAACCGCTTCTTCGTGTAATGGTGGATATGTCCGCATCGGTACTTATGGTACAGGCTCCCCTTCACATAGCCCATATAGAGACAATTCAAGTTGAATAGGATGAAAAAGGGACCCATGAAAAAGTCGTAAGGAACGGTGATCAGGAACGTGCCGTTGTCCTTCAGGATTCGACGGACTTCCCCGAGCACCTCGGTCAGGTTGAACACATGCTCCAGCACCTCGCTCATCAGCACGACGTCCAGGCTTTTGGCTTTGAGCCCCGTTTGGGATAGGTCAGAGCAGACCTTGAAACCGGCAAGCCTTTTCTGCCGCTTGGCAAAGGCCAGCATCTTGGCGTTGATATCCAAGCCGAAAACAGGCAATTGGTGGATGTTCCAGAAACAGTTGCCGCACCCCAGGTCGGCGATCTTCATCCCTTTTTTGAAATATCCCATCACGTGAGCCGTCAAACGTTCATAACGCGAACGATGGTACCAGGCCCGGAAACGGCTGACCTTGGCCTCATCGGTCATGCCGTCGTAATAGTCCTCATCCATCTCGCGGTATTCAACCTCGGCCATCTTGGCCGAACTGAAGGTGGCGATCCGGTTGAGGAGCGCGTTGGAAACAATCAGGACCGACAGACAAACCGCGATGGATTCGGGAAAGGGCCATAGGAGAAACCGCATGAAAAACCAGAGCAAAAGCACGCTTCCCGCCGAAACCCACACGCTCATGAAAAGGTGAATGGCGAAGGAGGTTCGCATACGAATCTCCTGGTTCACATACACCACATGGTAGTAAACATAATGAAAGGCCTGGTTGAGGAAGGTTCCGCAAAAAAAGGCGATGAAAGGCATGAAGGGGTTGTTGGGGGAAAAATAGACGAGCGAAAAAGTCACTCCCAGGTTGACCGCCGCTCCCAGGATCCCTCCCATCAGGTAAATCAACGCGGCCGGATGACGCCAACGTTGGACGGCCGCGTGCTCGGGCATCGCTCAGCCCTTCCGCGCCGTGAGAAAATAAGCGGCTCCTTTTTCCGACTTTGAATAAAGAGCCTTACGGACCAGGCCTGGCGCCAAGGCTTTGGTGAGGATGCGGGGGGTGATAATCCACCTTCCGAAAAGGGCCTTGAAAATTTTAGCCGGGAAGGAAGGAATCAGCCATCTTTCGTAGGCGTGAAAAGCTTCAAGGGAGACAAAGTATTCGGCCTCGACCAATTTCAACCCGGCCTTTTTGAAACGCTTTTCCCAGGTCTTCGCGTCATCGACATGATGGTGCTTGAAAATACGGTTGAGTCCGTCGATGTACTTTTTCTCAACCCCACCCAAACCCAAAGCCCTGAAAATTCCGCCAAAAAAAGAATGGGTGTTGTAGCACTCGCTCGGAACGGTGATCATCAAACGTCCCCCGGGCTTCAAGACCCGGCTGATTTCTTTCAAAGCCCCGTCAATATCCGGCACGTGTTCCAATACGCAATTGCTGATGACGGTTTTGAAGCTTTTGGAGGAAAAGGGCAGGTAGTTGACACTCCCACATACGGTTTTCTTGTAGGCTTGGCGTTGGATGGCCCGGTCCACTTCCTTCTGGTCCAAATCAATTCCGGCTTCCAGTTGCTTTCCGAACACCGTCAGGGCGAATAGCCCGTCCCCGCAACCCACATCCAGTACGGGCCCCGGCAAGGGCCGGCGGGCATATTGCTCGCATTCGAGGGATCTCCAAAAGGACATGGCAACAGGACAATAGGTGAGGTAAAACTTGAAAAATTCATCGCGGGTTTTCAATTAAAAAAAGCCTTCTTTCGGGGCATGCCGCCATGCAAAAGGTAAGTAAAACTTTTCAAAGAATAACCTTTGAAAATTCTTAAATCTACTCGAAATTGTCCGATTTAAACCCCTTCTTAGCTTTTAGGCGCTCCTTTTGACCTGATCCAAGCCCTCAGGGGAGTTTCATATAAGAGGTAAAGGGCTAAACTCGTTGCGACCAACAAACATAGGTAAAGCCAAAAACCGATAGGTTCGTTCCTGATCCCGCTCGGGCAACAGGTTTGCCACCATTCCGCGATAGGAATTTGAAGAATATAGATGGAATAACTGGCATCACCCAATCGCACGAGAGGCTTCCAGCCCAAACAGGCGCCAAGTGCACCACCGGCGAGCGCCGCTCCCAATAAGACCATCATAAAGAAGGGATCAAACAGGCCCCCGTACCAAAGAAGGGCTTTCCAAGAGACGGTTCCCCAGAGAGCCAAAACCAACCCCGCTCCACCCCCAATTAAGAGAAGGTACGGTATCCATGGCCTTCCGGTTATACGGGGTTGGATTCTTTCCTGAATTCTTAATAACAAAATGCCTAATAGAAATTCTGGAAGCCTGAAAGGCGGAAAAAATCGGATCACCAACGTCGGCATGTTCCATTCGGTGATGACACCATTGAGCCCCAGGGCGGAATAAATAACCGAAGGGGCCAATAACAAAGCGTAGAGGACAACGAATGGTAAAAACCAACCCTTTCCTTCCGTTTTTTTCCAAAACCAGACTCCTAAATAGGGAAAGAGTAGGTAGAAGAAAGTCTCTGTGCTGAGAGTCCACGAGGGAAAGTTCCAATGCCATCTCAAGGGCGGTATATAGGCCTGCAAAAGGGCCAAATGGGCCAACAAGGTTCCTAAGGCTTTCAGGGTTTCGCCCGAACGATCTTGTTGAGCCAGTACGAAAGCTACAATGAATGGTGTTTCAATCAAAAAGGATAAGGCATAAACAGGATAGATTCGGGCAAACCGGGCCCGCCAAAAGAAAACGCGATTGACTTGGTGTGGCTGAACCCCTTTTAGGTAGACGTAGGCCAGGATGTAACCCGAGAGAAGAAAAAAGAGGTCCACCCCCAGGAAGCCCTTGCTGATAAGGGTTTGGTAGACCCAGGACCCCAGCGTTTGGGGGTCATAAGTCAGCCACTGGTGGAAAAAAACCACCCAAAGTGCGGCGAAAAATCGGAGGGAAGTCAGGGCGTCGATACGTTCTTGAGGTTTTTGATCCGTCATTCCGTTTTGATCCATAAATGTATTGTTAGAGGAAAAAGGGTCAGGCTGGACCTCATGGTTCCCGGGGTGAAAGGATTATAAACGGCCCATAGGCTCTTCGCTTTCGTTGACTAACGTTTCGTCCCTTCGATCTTTAGGGCGCGAACATTTCTGCCAGGAGCCTCAGAACCTTTTCCGAAGTGGCGTCGCCGATCTTTCCCAGCTTTTTCACCAGACGGGTCTTATCCACCGTGCGGATCAGATCCAGGACAATCTGTCCGTGTTTGCCTTTAAACTCGACCGGAATACGGGTGGGATAATCTTTTCCTTTACTGGTCATGGGGGCCACGATCACAGTGCGGATATATTGATTCATATCGTCGGGAGATATCACTAGGCAGGGACGGGACTTTTTGATCTCGCTTCCCTCGGTCGGGTCTAAACGGACCAAATGCACCTCAAAGCGTGAGATCACCATTTCCAATCCTTCCGCGACCATTGGGTTTCGGGACCGCCCCCGTCCAAAAGTTCGTCATCCTCATATTGCGCCATCTTCTCAAAGGCCGCGGCCCAACCATGCCGGGGCCCGCCCACGGGCCGAACCACCAGCTGACCCGGCTGGGCTTCCAGCTCCACCTCGTCTTCCAACAGGCATTGTTCCAGCAAAGGCCGGGGGATGCGAATACCTTTTGAATTGCCGATTCGAATGATTTGGGAACGCATGGCCTCACCTCGTAAAGCCTTGGAAATGTAATTACTATGTAATTACATTAATGAATCTTCCCTTTCCCGTCAAGACCCCAAGGCCCTGGAAGGTTTCGTGTCATTCCTTTCGATCCCATGGCAGGCGGTCATGCGGACGGGAAAAATATTCTTTTGACCTGTCCCCTTTTGCTCGTTCCCACTCATCCCGACCTTCTCCCCTCAAGGGGAGAAGGTGATAATAAGAACCCCGTACTTTGGTAAGGATGGGGTACGTCAAAGCCCTAGTTCCTTAATTTATAAACGAGCAAAAATGGACCGGTTTGCCCCGCTTGGGTAGTAAGGGACAACCCTAATCATCTGCCGCTGGAAACACCCCCGGCTCCTTTGCGCCTAGGATAGTTTTCAGGGTATGATGACAACGGTTGGAAGCTAAACAGTGCCGTTTATCCATCCTGAAACCTTAGGAACAACGCTTGTCCCCGATTTCCGACAAAATCAAACAGCTTCCGGGTCCCATTTTGGTCTTGGGCGCGAGCGGTTTCGTGGGCGCCAACCTTTTTCGGCATCTGATCGCCCAAAGGGATGATGCCTTCGGAACCTTTTTCCACACGCCCGCCTGGCGTTTGGAGGGTCTATCCGCCGAGCGTTTGATTCAGGTTGACCTTCTATCCGAAACCAATCTGGAGGAACTTCTTCGGAAGGTGAAGCCTCGGGTTCTATTCAATTGCCTCTCCTATGGGGCCTATTCCTTCGAGACCCAAACGGATCGGATCTTCCAGACGAACTTCCTCCTGACCGAGAAAATCCTGCGAAGGCTGGATCCTTCCCAAGTGACGGCTTATGTTCACGCGGGAAGTTCTTCCGAATACGGAACCCGCGCTTCCGCGCCCGCCGAGGACGATACCCCCCTCCCGAACAGCGATTACGCCGTCTCCAAGCTCGCCAACGCCCAATTGCTCAGCTATTTCGGAAAGCAAAAGGGCCTGCCCTGCGCTAACCTGCGGCTTTACTCGGTTTTTGGCCCCTTAGAAGATTCTTCCCGTCTCATCCCCCAACTGATTAAAGAAGGGTCCCGGGGGAAATTCCCAGCCCTGGTCGACCCCAAGGTTTCGCGCGATTTCATTTATGTGGACGATGTCTGCGAGGCCTTCGTGGATACAGCCCTGAACCTGAAGAAGGAAAATTACGGTGACTCCTTCAATATTGGCACAGGAAAGAAAACAACCATACAGGAAGCCGCCCTCGCCGCCAAAAAAATCCTTGAAATCCAGGGCGACCCCGCTTTTCAATCCATGGAAAACCGTTCCTGGGACCTTACGGATTGGTACTCGAACCCCCAAAAGGCCAACAAGGTCCTGGGTTGGAAAGCCCGGACTTCTTTCGAGGAGGGACTCCGCCTGACCGCCGACTGGTTCAAGGGCCTTAAGGACCCAGAAACCTATCTCTCCTCTTCCAAGCGTTCCGGCGTACAGGCGAACCGCAGTATTTCCGCCATCGTGGCCTGCTACAAGGATGGCCAGGCCATTCCCGTCATGCACCAGCGCCTGACCGCGGTCTTTCAAAAAATCGGCATCGACTACGAAATCATCTTCGTGAATGACAACAGTCCCGATAACAGCGAGGAAGTCATATCCGCCCTCAGCGCGAAGGACGCCCGGACGATCGGCATTTCCCATTCGAGGAATTTCGGTTCCCAATCGGCCTTCCGAAGCGGCCTGGAAATCGCGTCGAAGGACGCCTGCGTCCTCCTCGACGGAGATCTGCAGGACCCTCCCGAGCTCATTGAATCCTTCGTCGCCAAATGGCGGGAAGGCTATGACGTGGTCTATGGCCGGCGCGTGAAACGCCAGGCCTCTTTCTTTATGCAGGTGGCCTACAAGCTTTTCTACCGGATCTTCGAGTACTTTTCCTACCTGCCGATCCCACGGGACGCGGGCGATTTTTCCCTCATCGACCGCCGGGTGGTGAAGGCGATCCTTCAATTCCCCGAGCGTGACCTTTTTCTGAGGGGGATTCGGGCCTATGTGGGGTTCAAGCAAACGGGCGTGGATTACCTCCGCCCCGAGCGGCTTTTCGGCAAAACCACCAACAACCTGTTCAAGAACCTGGACTGGGCCAAAAAAGGAATTTTTTCCTATTCGTTCATGCCGCTTTCGATGCTCAGTTTCGCGGGAACCCTTCTTTTCATTTTGGGAACCGCCCTGTCGGTCTTGCAGGTCGTCCTGAAGCTTCTTTATCCCGATTTGGCGCCCAAGGGCGCCACCACGATGATCCTGGTTGTCCTGTTCTTCGGGTCCATCAACCTCTTCGCCACGGCCATCCTGGGGGAATACATCGCTAAAATTTTCGAGGAAGTGAAGAAGCGTCCCCATTACGTGCGGCGAAACCTCATCCGGAACGGGCAGATCCACCCGGTGATCCAGGATTCGGCTGACGGCCCTCGTTATAAAACGGAGTCATAACCCAACATGCGCGATTGGTTTCCGGGGCGGCTCAATTTTCTCGACATCAAGAATGACCATTGGACCCCTCCCCAATATCCTCCGGACAGCCGGATCCTTCCCCAACTGAAAGAATCCTTCTTCCGTTTCCTCGACCTGCAGGCCGGGACCATCCGGAACGACCTTTCGAAAATCTTGCCCGGGGTCCAGGGGGATGTGGTGGACGCGGGATGCGGCCTCCAGCCTTTTCGACATATGTTTTCAAAGGACGTTCGCTATGTCGGCCTGGACACGGCGGAATCCAAGGCCCATTTCGGCTACGAAGCTCCCGACACCCTCTATTATTCCGGCGACGTTTGGCCCGCGGGTGACCAATCTTCCGACTTCATACTTTGCACCGAGACCCTGGAGCATGTGCCTGAAATTTCTGTTTTTTTAAGCGAGGCCTGCCGGGTTTTGCGCCCCGGGGGGACCCTTTTGCTGACCGTTCCTTTCGCGGCGCGCTGGCATTTCATTCCCTATGACTACTGGCGTTTCACCCCCTCGGGCCTGGATCGGATCCTAAAACAAGCCGGGTTTCAGAACGTCCGGGTCTTTGGCCGGGGCAATTCCTTCACGGTGGCCTGTTACAAGATCATGGCCTTTTTATTCGGCCTATTGGTCCCGGACAGTCCCAACTTCCTACTGCGTTGTTTTTCCCGTCTTTTCGGTTTCCTGGCCCTGCCCTTCCTGTTTCTCGTGGCGGTCGCGGCGAACTTGTTCAAGGGCCAGGTGGGTTCCACGGACGTCCTGGGTTACACCGTCCTCGCCGAACGTCCCGTCCCCCGATGAAAAAGATGAAATGGGTCACCCGGCCCTGCCCCGTCTGCGGCTCCCGGGACCAGTCCCATATATTCGCCGAACCCCACTTCAATATGGACCAACTGGGTGACTTCGCCTTCGCCTCCCGTAAAACCCCGGAGTACATGCATTACCGCCTGGTGGAATGCCCCGCCTGCGACCTTCTTTACGCCAATCCCCTGCCGACCCTCAAGGCCCTGGCCCAAGCCTACCATCAGGCATCCTTCGACAGTTCCCAGGAGGCCCACTTCGCGGCGCGTACCTACGGCCGCAACCTTTTGAAATTTATGAGTGCCTTGCCTGAGAAAAAGGGAGCGCTGGATATCGGCACGGGAGATGGGGCTTTTTTAGAGGAACTACTTTCAAGGGGGTTTCAGGACGTCCAAGGGGTGGAACCGTCCAAGGCACCCATCGAGGCCAGCCGCCCTGACGTGAAACCCTTGATCCGCCACGGTCTCTTCAATCCTAAAAATTACAAAAAAGACAGCCTAAACCTGATGACCTGTTTCCAAACGTTGGAACACCTTTACAATCCCCTGGTCATGGCCCAGGGGGCTCACCGGATCCTCAAAAAAGGGGGGGCGCTTTTCGTGGTGGGCCACAACCGCCGAAGCCTCTCGGCCCGAATTCTGGGGACCAAATCCCCCATTTTCGACATCGAGCATCTCCAGCTTTTTTCACCCGATAGTCTGCGGATCTTTTTGGAAAAAACGGGATATGAAAGGGTCCGGGTCTGGCCCATCTTCAACGCCTACCCGATCCATTACTGGATCAAGCTGCTGCCCTTTCCCCGGGCAATGAAGCCCGCCCTCATCCAATCCTTGAAATTCATCGGTCTCGGGAGCCTGCCCATGGCCTTGCCCGCC
This sequence comes from uncultured bacterium, assembly GCA_964525605.1. Taxonomy (GTDB): domain Bacteria; phylum Oederibacteriota; class Muellerivitia; order Muellerivitales; family Muellerivitaceae; genus CAVTWJ01. The sequence continues at coordinate 11,888 of CAZGKT010000018.1, read as the reverse complement.
GGCAACCTGGCCGCCGTGGGATTCAAAAAATAGGTTTCCGTTCATCCGAAGACCCGGCTTAGGTCTTTTCCACACGGGTTAAAAGCTTGATCGCGTTCAGGATGGCGTCCACCTTTTCGCAAGCCTCCCGGGTGCCGAAGTAAATGGAAGCCTTGCCGTTGGAATGCACCCTCAGGGTCAATTCGGCTGCTTGTTGCAGAGGGTAACCCGTGGCTTTCTGGATCTGCAGGATCACTTCCTCGAAACTGTGGACATCGTCGTTGAACAAGACCACCTGCCAGGGGTTGCCCAGATCGGTTTCCTGATCAATGTCTGTTCCGGTTGTTTCTTGAGGTGTGTTTTTCATTTGTCGAAAACCCATGAGCCAAACCTAATGTGACTTTGATTGAACCTGCCATTGATCCGTCCATTCATCGAGTGGATAGGATCTTTCCCCCGGCTTCTTGGGAACCGAATCAAAAGAAAGTATAACGCCCGTAAAAGCGCTCGGACCACCCAAAACCGTTGGAAACGGGAATTGTTATATTTGAATCTTCGAGAAAAGGTAGCTTCCTATCGCCAATATCAGGGCCGAGCAAAGGCTTAACACCGCCAGATCCGTTCCCCATCCGTAAAAGGAAACATCCCCCAAGGCTGTTCTCAAGCCGTCCACTCCGTAGGAAAGAGGATTCAAGGCGGTCATGACCGCCATCCCGGGCGGAAGACCGGCCAGTGGAAACATGGCTCCCGATAAAAAAAAGAGAGGCATGACGAGGAAGTTCATGAAGAGGGGAAAGCTTTGCATGTCGTCCATCTGGGAGGCCAGGGCGGTTCCAAAGGCGGTAAAGAGCACGGCGATGAGGATCATGAATAGCAACGCCAGGGGAAGGGCCGATAGGGAAGGCCGATAGCCGAAGAGAACCGCCAGGGCCAGGACGATCAGGCCCTGAAACAGGGCCACCGTGGCGCCGCCCAGGGTGCGGCCGATCATGATGTGAAGCCGGGGCACAGGCGCCACCAGGGTTTCTTTCAAGAAACCGAACTGCCGGTCCCAGATGATTTCGATACCGGTAAAAACAGCCGTAAAGAGAACTCCCATGCAGATCACGCCCGGGGCCAAAAACTGCAGGTAGTCCCCCTTCCCGGCCTGCGAATAGATCCTCCCAAACCCGAAGCCGAAGGCCAAAAGGAAAATCAGGGGTTGTCCCAGGGAACCGATCATCCGGGGTTTGGAACGGAAATAACGCTTCAATTGCCTCAGCCACATGATGTAAACCGTGCTCATTTCAGCGCCTCCACATTTTCCGTTGTATGCGCAGGCCCTCGATTTCGGTCGCGTCCTCGTCCCTCAGGGAATGGCCCGTGAGTTTGATGAAGGCCTCGTCCAGGGTCTTGACCTTGGCTTTTTTCTTCAACGCCGCGGGCGTGCCCCGGGCCACGATTTTCCCGTGGTCAATGATGGTGACCTCATCGGCCACCCGGTCGGCCTCTTCCATGTAATGGGTCGTGAAAAAGACCGTTATCTTTTCTTTTCGATTGAGGTTTTGGATGTAGCTCCAGATATGGTTGCGGGTCTGGGGGTCCAGACCTACGGTCGGCTCGTCCAGAAACAGAATCTGGGGGTGGTGCAATAGCCCCCGCGCGATTTCCAGCCGCCGTTTCATCCCGCCGGAAAACTGTTTCACCAGGTCCTTGCGGCGGTCCCAAAGCTCGACGATCTTGAGCAGTTCCTCGATCCGTTCATTTCTTAATGCGTAGGGAACTTTATAAAGAACACCATGGAATTCCATGTTTTCCTGGGCGGTCAGCTCATCGTCCAGGCTGGGATCTTGGAAGACGATTCCAAAGGTTCGGCGCACGCCGGTTTGGTCGTGCGCGGGATCGTGCCCGTCCAAAAGCACCTGGCCCGACGTGGGTTTCAACAGGGTGGTGAGCATCTTGATCGAAGTGGTTTTGCCCGCCCCGTTGGGTCCGAGAAAGCCGAAAATCCGGCCCCTTCCCACAGTGAAGGAAATATTATCCACGGCGGTAAAATCGCCGAATTTCTTGGTGAGGTTTTTAACCTCAATAATTGGGGGATTCATCGGGAGCTTTTTTAGCATAAAGAGTTATCTAGGCCAAGGGCTTGGCCCCAAGTTCGATTGATTTTCAAGTTCAGGAGAATATCCAAATAGGGCCCGCGTGGATGCGAAAAACCCCGGGCGATCAGTTACTTCAATGCCCGCCACACAAAATTGAGTGAATGACAATCCCGGCATTCCAACTCCCCGGAAGCCGCCAAATCCTTTTGGCACCAATGGCATTTTTGTCCCGTTTTGGAAATATGCGAAACCGTCACCTTCGCGTCTTTCAGGGTCATTCCCACCTCGCTTTTGAGTAAATCGACCGCGTTGGATATGGAACCCGCCCCCACAAAATCGGAGCATTTTCTTTTTTGCGTCTCGGTAATCCCGGTCGGCATAAACCAACTGGTGTGGCACCTTCGGCAATTGAGCAGCGTATTTGATTCCAAATCACCCCTTTTGATTGGCCGGCTTTGAGTGTGCCGCCAAATCAGGTCAATCCCGCTAAACCTTATTGAGCTGTTGCGTTAATCCGGAAAAATCGGGAAATACGTTTTGCGCCCCGGCGGCCCGAAGGGTCTTTTCCGCTTCGCCGGTGGCGATCCCGATAAATTTCCAACCGAGAGCCTGGGCGGCCTGTAGATCCCAGGTCCAGTCCCCCACATAAACGATCTTCTCGAACTTGTTGACGCGGACGGCTTTCTTGGACTTTGAAAAGGCCATCTGCAAAATCCATTCGCGTTTGATCCCGTCATCGGCCGAAGCGAAGGGAATATCCGAGAAATCAATCCCGGCGCTTTTGAGTTTGAAGCCGCCGGAAAATTCCCAATTTCCGGTCGCGATGGCCGTGGTCCAGCCGGGATCTTTCAAAAGGGCGCTCAGGCAAACTTTCGCGCCTGCCGTGCTTTCAAAGGGCTCCGCGCCGTATTCTTTCTCAAGCCAGGAAGCCATGCTTTTCTTAAACTCGGCGATATCCCGCACCGTGCAGGCTCGGCCCCTGCTTTTTTCAAATATTTCGGAGAGGATTCCCGAATCCGTGGAATGAACGTAATCCGACCAACTGTCTTCGAGGGTGATATCTAAAACTTCTTTGACCGCCCGGACAAAGGCCTGGTCATTTCTTTTTTTGTGGTATTTCACCAGCGTGCCGTCGATATCAAAAACCACCAGATTCATAAGCTCATTGTCGCACAGGGCCCCCGCGAATGATCCATAGGCCTGGTCAAATCAGACCCTTTCAGGCGGAGACATCCCGAATTCTCTGGTTATTATGGAAGAAACTCATTCTCAAAGGATGACGCGGGTGAAATACTTGTCCGAAACCGGTACTGGGTTAGGTGGAAAATACAAACGGTTTAAAGATTGAACGAAACTAGGCATTAGGCAAACCTATAACAGAAAAAGCCTTTTACCGGGTTTTCTCCTTCTCCCCTTGAGGGAGAAGGTTGGGATGAGGGGGGATTCAGCTAGTAAAGCACCCCTCACCCTGGCCCTCTCCCCCAAGGGGAGAGGGTTCATTGTCTTGGTTTGCCAAGCGCATAACTCGGCTAACGAATTCTTAATCCACCTTCATCATATCGGTATAAACCAGGGTATTGATGTATTTCCCCAACTTATAAACTTGATAGACCGGCCCGCCCTTACAGCCCAGCACCAGGGCCAGGTACCTGGAACCCAAAACACGGATGACCTGGCGGGCGATCACGGGGCAGTCCTCCGTTGGTTTGGGGTCCTTTAAATTCTTCAGAAAAAGGGCGTGAACCTTATCAACGAAGGGGTCCAAGGCCGTCAGGTCCTCATCGCTTTCCTGGGGCTGGTCTTTGACGGCGGTTCCCGGCGGTACGGAAACAAAAAGAGCCCATTCCATCACTTCCGCGGCGGTGTCCCTCGAAAACTTGGAAGTCACTTTCGTCAGGGGGCGCAGATCAATCTTAAAGTCCAACTCGTAATCCCCGTCTTCCCCGTTATAGGTTGCCTGGAACCAGGCGGGCTTGGTAACACCCAGGTATTTGATACCGTCCAAGGCCGGAGCGTACCCGAAGACCCACAACTTTTGACCCGGCGTGGGAAGCAGGTACTGGTGGGCCGTACCGTCTTTGAGCCTCGGCGGATGTTCCCTCATCAGCTTGCTCAAATCACGTTCTTTGGGATGCATATTGGGGATCAGGCCGATCTTGATGAGAAGCTTTTTGATATCGAACTGGATCTCGGGATCGTAGAGGCCCTTTTGCCGTTGGGGCTTGGCCACGCTGATTAATTGGCAATGACGGAAGGCGTAGAAAACAGGCTGACCGGGCCCCGCAAAGGAAGGGATAGCCATCAACCAGCACAATCCCAGGATTATCCCGACTAGGGAAAAACGGGGAGAGAGGGAAAGTTTGGTTTCGACAATAGGGGTTAAGTTCATGGAGTTCATTCTATCCCTATTCAGACGCTTCAAAGCCCCAGAAGTTTGCTAAAAGCCGATTAAACGATGTCCAAACTTAACCGACCCTCCGGGAGAAAAAACCAGGTATCCCTCCAAACCAGAATCAAATTTACCCGAGCCCTATAACCCAATCACTTGAAAATAAAAAAGGCCAGGCTTGATAAGCCTGGCCGCTAAATGAGTTCAACAATCTCAAATCAACTTTCAGAGTAAAAGCTTTAAGGCGCCTTTAGAAGTTTCCTTTTTCGTTTTGTCGACCTCTGAAAAATTGGGCCTTCTTTGTGTCTTCGTGGCATTGTGTTGAATTTTAGATGTTCCCTTTAGTTATTACCCGTCTTCGCCTTATGCAAGCTCTCGTGATCCCCCGGCTGGGAGTTGGATGCGATTCCCGGTTTGTGCGGATTATGATGGGTTTTGGGTGGGTTCTTCGCCCTCTTCTGATCAGGGCCAGCCGACCAAGCTGTTCCTGAAACCACGAAGATCAGGGCCAACCCCATTGCCATCTTGAAAAACTTCATCATTAAATCCTCCTTAAAAAAAGCATCAGCTTATTTGCCCGAGTAAACCATGATCGTCGACAGGTTATTGTCCGTGACATAAAGGTTGTTGTTTGAATCCACCGCCGAATGAATAGGCGAGTAGAGTTCTCCATTACCCGTCGAGGTACCGATTATATTCAGCACATTCCCGCTGGTGGTGATCCTCTGCACTCGGGCGTTATCCGTGTCGGTGACGATAAGGTTACCCTGATTGTCCATTCGAACCCCATTGGGATTATCAAACTGTCCGGCCAAGGTACTAAAACCTCCGGTTGGATTTCCTATAAAACCAACGGAATTCAAGGACCCATCATAAACCTGAATCACGTTGTTACTTGTATCCGCCACGTAAACGTGATGCCCTGTTGGGTCCACCGTGATGCCATAGGGGTAATCCACTTCGCCGCCATCGATACTGGGCGAGCCATAACTCGTAGCGACCAATACATGGTTTCCCGCGTTGGGTCCCTGATCATAGTTAAAATCAGGAGCAATCACATAAACCTGCTGGCCGAAACCCGCGTAGGGGTCAACGACATACATGTTTCCAACTGAATCCACGTCCACATCATAGGGTTCATATGCATATATATTCCCATTCCAATAACTAGCGTAAGCCGTGACATCGTTGCAGTTTTGAGTTTGAGCCGCTTGGCCGATGATTTCGGGGATGTTATACACATCGATCACTCCATAACCCCCATTGGCCACATAGAGGCGGTTGTTGGCAACCTTCATACCCAAGGGATAATCATCAAAATTACCTTCGTATGTTTCGGGCCAAAAGAAGGTCAAGTAATTGCCATTCATGTCGAAAACCTCAATGTCTTCCATATCCGAGTCGCTCACGAATATATAACCATCACCGACCGCGACCCCGAACGGTTCACGGAACCCACTCGGGTAGGGTTGGTCTGTACCGCAATAGCTGTCATAAAACCCATACGTATTCATGTAGTATCCAAAATTGAATGCGAAGGGATAGCTGAAATTTTGCGCGGTGGGTGAAGTGGGGTTAGCGGCCGAGGTAGTTGTGGAGCTGTTTCCGCAGGCCAAAGGGAGAGATCCCACCAGGCCCAGGAGAATTAGGAACAAAAAACGACGCATAAGCGCCTCCCGCTTTAAATGTGTGCCTTTAAACGCAGATAGTTTGTTGAGAAACACCATTATTGTCAACGTTGTTTGTCTTTTTAATCTCAAAATAATCATAACGGCCTAAGTCATTAGAAGAAACGAAGCGGAGATTGAAGGATATTGGGTGTCTTGTGGGGAAAAAAAAGCGGCCAGGCTTTTTAGGCCTGGCCGCAAAATGAACTAAAAAATTGAATCTACAAATCCCTTTGAGTCCTTAATTCCCGCTGGGTTTCACGGAGTGGTTCCGTTTGTGCCCTCCCCGGCTTGCCTTTGAAGCAGGCCCCGGCTTGTGGGGGTTGTGTTGCGACTTATGGATTTTTCCATTCGGTTGCCTATGAGGCCCAGCGGCCAAAGCCGCGCCCGAAACTGAAAGAGCGAATGCCAAAACCAACAACATCTTAAAAAACTTATTCATGAATTCCTCCTCGAAAAGTTTGAGTTAAAGAGCGGGTATTTATATTTCCCCGGCTCAGGTTAATGTCCCGCGTAAATGTCAATCGTGGCCACGTTTTCATCCGTTACATAGAGATTATTGCTCGAATCCACCGCCAGGTATTCGGGTGAGTAGAGCCCACCGGCTGCCGTTTCAGAACTGCCGATGATATTCAGAACGCTCCCGCTAGTGGTCAGCCTCTGCACTCGGGCATTGCCCGTATCGCAAACCATCAAGTTGCCTTGGTTATCCACACGGATTCCCCAGGGTCCGTCAAATTGACCGGTTAGGGTGGAAGGAGCGCCGGTTGGACTGCCGATCGCCCCAGTAGAGGTCAATGTCGCCCCGCCGTTATAGCTGTAAACCTGGACCACATTGTTGTCGTAATCACCCACGTAAACATGTTGTCCTGCGGGGTCCACTGCGATTCCCGAGGGATCATTCAAATTGCCGCTATTGATGCCGGTGACCCCCGTTGAGGTGGAAGCAATGACATCGTCTCCCCAATTACCATCGCCATCGGTCCCTGTAGTATAGAAATCAGGAGCAATGACATAAACCGTGTTGAAGTCCCAATCGCTTACATACATATTTCCCTTGGAATCCACTGCCACATCGGAATCAGAATCTCCCGCATCATAGTAAGTACCATAGGCAACGACATAGTTACAGTTTTGGGTTTGAGCCGCTTGGCTGATAATTTCGGGGATATTGAACACATTGACGTATCCCCAATCGGAGTCTGCCACGTAAAGCCGGTTGTTGGCCACCGTCATACCTTCCGGTTCATCCATCTCCTCATTTCCTTCCGAATCATAAGGCCAGAAAAAGGTGATGTAATTTCCATTCATATCGAACACTTGGATGTCACCCCAGTCATCGTCACCCGCGAAGATGTAGCCATTTCCCACGGCCACGCCAGTCAGGTCGGAAAATCCACCTGGTTCCGGAAAGTAAAAACCGCAGTAGGAGTTATAAAGATCGTCATAATTCGTTCCATAGTAAAACCCAAAATTGGAAACGAAAGGATAGGAAAAGCTTGATCCCGAAGAAGAGGATTTCGCGGAGGAGGTTGGATTGGAACTGCTCCCGCAACCCAACGGAAGAAATGCAACGACGGCCAAAAGAGCCAGAAGCCAAAAACGACGCATAAGCGCCTCCCACATTTAATAATTTACCGCTAAAGCCCCCGTAGTTTCTTGTTTGCCCGAACTATTGTCAACATTCTTCTTGTTTTAATTTTTGCTTCAAAATAAGCCATTACAAAATTGTAAAAACGGGTTCACTGCCATCCAAATAAGACAAAATCCCTTAGCTTGAGATTATTAAAAATCAGGTTTTTTTTAGATTTAAGACGAAAGGCAGGGCTAAGGCCTCCATGAGCCACCGATTCATGGGATGCACTGGATAGGCCGAGATAAGGCCTAAAAGTTTGTGGTTTAAAAATCCCATGAATCCTATGGATCTGTGGCTAATTTTTATTTTAGAAAGGGGTGATAGGGTTTTTAGGTTTTATGAAAAAGATCGCTGAAAAACCTTGCTTTTAAAAGGCCCTCCGCCCATTCCCCTTCGGGGGTGGAATCCCAGACAATTCCTCCTCCAATCCCCATTTCCCCATTCCCGCCTTCTATTAATAGAGTTCGTATCGGTATGTTGAAATACATGTCCCTTTGCGGGGTGATGTAACCGATGGTTCCCGTGTAAATGCGCCGGTCTTCCCCTTCCAAATCCCGCAAAATTTCCATGGCCCTGATCTTGGGCGCTCCCGTGACGGACCCCGAGGGAAAAAGCGCCCGCATGAGGTTGAGGAATTTCTGCCTTGGATCCAGCCGGGAGGTCACCGTGGAAGTCATTTGGTAGAGGGTTTTGTAAGGGGCAACCTCGAATAATTTGGGGGCCTGGACATCCTGCCCCACCTTGCCCAGGTCGTTTCGCATCAGGTCCACGATCATGATGTTCTCGGCGCGGTTCTTGGGGTCGTTTTCTAGAAATATTTTCGCTTCCCGGTCGCTGGTCTCGTCTGTTCCCCTCGGCCAGGTGCCCTTCATCGGCTTGGTCGCAATGAAACTTCCCTCTTTTTTCAGAAACATCTCGGGTGAGAGGGAAAGGATGGCCCGTCCTTCCTCTTCCAGGTAAGCCGCGTAAGGCACGGGCTGTTCTTCCAGCAGGGTCTGGTAAAGCCCTAAGGGGTCTCCCTCGAAATCGAAGAAGGCCTTGAGGCAATAGGTGATCTGGTATACGTCCCCCGCGGCGATGTAATCACGGATCGCCTTGATGTTTCGTTCGTAATGCCCGTAGGTTTGGCTGAGGCGAAAACTTCCCAGGGTGTAGGACCCCGGCGAACGGACGAAGGAAGGGGATTCTTCGGGTGGATGGTAAAGCCCGAAATGAAAAAGCGGGAAAGCCGTTTCGGGGGTGTTCTTGAGTTTTCTCTCCAGCGCGTACCCCGCCTCGAAAGAAAGATACCCCGCCGCCCAATATCCCTGGTCGAGCCCCTTTTCCAATTCCTCGAAACACCCTTCCAATTGTTCCGCGCGGGTACAGGAAAGGAGGGATACCGGCTCCCGAAACCCCAAATGGGCGCCGTCAAATTGAATGTGGATGTCCATCGTTCTCCCCTCGCCCGCCATTGTTCCACACCAGGTTAATTATTTGCAAAAAGCTTCTTACGGCTTTGAAATTAATCATTTGGGCAAGCCACAATAGGGCGGCTGGAAAAAAGAAGGGGAGGTTGTCATGTCAAACGTCAAAGCTCAGCCAGAGGGATACCACACCGCGACGCCTTATTTGATGGTCCACCACGCCGCCGAAGCCATCGAGTTCTACAAGAGGGCCTTTGGGGCCCATGAAAAATACCGTATGCCGGGCCCCGGGGGCAAAGTCATGCACGCCGAGTTGCAGATCGGCGATTCGGTCATCATGCTGGCCGATGAAACCCCCGAAATAAAGGGACCCCTTACCTTGGGGGGTTCCCCCACCAGTCTCATGCTTTACGTGGAGGACGCGGATAAGGTTTTCGACCGGGCCTTGCAGGCCGGCGCGAAGGAAGTGCGGCCGCTCAAGGATCAGTTTTACGGCGACCGATCCGGCGGGTTGGTAGACCCCTTTGGCCACCAGTGGGTGATTTCAACCCATATTGAGGATGTTTCCCCCGAGGAAATGAAAAAACGAATGATGGAAGCCACACCGGCCTGAGAGAAGCACCCAGGGGCTTGGGCGGTCATCATTCCGCCCAAGCCTCGGCACACCGAGAAGAAAAACTTTTTTCACCACCCGGCCAATGGGGCGCCGTCAAATTGGATATGGATGTTCAAACGCTTCTCTTGTTTTAGAAAGGAGAATGGTACAGGCCCTGCGCCTTGACATATTCCAGGCCCCGCTTGGCCTCCGAGTGATCCGGTTGAAGGGTTAAAACCTTCTGGAACATTTCACCCGCCTTCTGCCCCTGCCCCAGGTTCAAGGCCGCCACCGCCATGTTGAAATAGGCTTCCACGTATTTCGGGTTCAGTTTCACCGCCGTGGCGTAGGATTTCAAGGCGTCCTCATTGCGCCCCAGGTGAACCAGGGCGTTTCCCATATTGAAGGCGTAAACGGGGTCGGTTGGGTCCAGGGCCTGGCTCCAGGCGAATTGCTGGAGGGATTTGAAGTAATCTTGAATAATCGTCACATGGTCTTGCATGCGGGGGCTCTTGGCCACCCGGGCCGCCGAGTCGTCGGCCCGGTTTTCGTAGTAAAGCCCCAGGCTGTTGCGGTCGACGACGTAATTTCCCAGAATCCATTTGCGGGTGCGGTCGTCCATGGGAAATCCGCTATCCCCCAAATGCCGCAAGCGCATGAAGTCCCACAGGTGGTCCGCCCGGGCCTCTTCCAGCGGGGGAAGGGGTTTGTCCCCGAAAAACTGGTAAACGAGTCCGTAGGGCAGAAGCCCCTGCAGCGGTTGGGTTTTCGAGTCAATCTGGTTGTAACTCAGATACTGGGGTACCGAAGCGTTCTTGACCACCATCCAGGAGAGGAGGTTGGAGATGGATTCGTTGCCCATGGGGTTTTTGGAATAGGGCACTAAAAGTTTCGGGTGCTGAAGGCTCAAGTTTCGCCGCACCCATTCCATGGGCAAGCCGTCCACCCCCACCACCGCCACGTCGGGCCGGATCTTCGCCACCCATTGGAAATACCAGGAAGGAAAAACCGCGCTGTCCCCCCGGCAGAAAAAGAGGGCGTCCCGGGGCAGGCCCTTGAAGGAGTTGAGAACGTAATCGTAAACAAAGGTATAGTTGGTCTGCCGGTCCTTGAGGGCCCGGAAGGCCCCTAAACCCGCCAGCCAGACCACGAGTAATACCGCCGCCCCGGCCCTCAGTCTGGATCTTTGGGGCAGGACCGTTTGCTCAATCGCTTTCTCCAGGCCCCAACCCAGAAGAACAAGTAGCACCAGGTGGGAGGCCATTTCATAGTTATCGATCAGGTAGTACCTTTCCACGGAAAGATGCAGGTAAAGGCAGACGGACGCGAAAAGGCAGACCCAACCCGTGAAAAGCCCCAGGGCCAGGGGTTCCTTTCTTTTAAACAGCGGGAAGGCCAGCCCCAGCGCCGCCAGGGAAAGCCCCGCGAATTCCCTCCACTGCCCGGCGAGGGCGTAACCGCCCTGCGCGATCCAATTCGAAATGGAGCCATTGGCCTCCGCCCCCTGGTATTCCCTCCGCAGGAGGACGAATAGGAAATTTTTCAGGTTCCAGGGGGTTCCCCAATTCAGAAAGGGGGTTCGATTGGAAAGAAAAACCAGCGCCAGCCAAAGCGAGGCGCCCAGGCAAAACCAAGCGGCACCCCGAAAGAGGTTTGGTTCCGCAGAGTGCCTTTTCCTGTCCAGGTAGACCATCCCGAAAAAGCCCGGTGAAAAAACCAGCAGGGTCATCCAATGGTGGGTGAAAAAAAGGCCCGCCAAAAACGCGGTGAGGCCCAGCTTGCCCTCCTGAAGCGCCCAAAAGAGCCCCAGGAGAAATAGGGCGTTCAATTCGTATACTTCACCCTTCGCGCTTAAAGCCGCTGGATAAAGATCGGCCCCCACCGCCCAAAGCAAGCCGATCGGCGCCGCGATCCAGGTTGAAACCCGCAGGGACCGCTCCAAAAAAAGGTAAAGCAAAACGCAAACCAGCGCCGCCAGGAAGGCCGACAAAAGATTGACCCGGAAGGAAATGTTCCCCAACGGCAGGAGGGAGAACAGCCGGCCCACAAGAGTCAAGAGAGGATATCCGGGGGGATGGGCAACGCCCAACGTGGCCGCCGCCGTGATGGTTTCGGGACTGTCGTCGGCATAAAAG
>CAZGKT010000017.1:58430-63290 GCA_964525605.1 uncultured bacterium | reverse complement strand
AAGCCCAGAATCACGAAACCCTTGTCCTTATATTTCTCATAAAGCTTTTCCAAACCCGCATATTGAGGCGTGAATCCGCACTTGCTGGCGACGTTCACGATCAAGAGAACCTTACCCTTATAAGTTGAAAGGGTAGCGGGCTGGTTGTCGATTGTCAGGGCTTTGAAACCGTAAACGGTGGTAATGGGTTCGTCAGCCCAGCCGAAAGAAACGGCCAAACCCAGCAAAAGTCCCAACAGAAATTTTTTCATTGTTCTCCCCTTTGGTATGAGTGGGGATATTACGACACGCCTTCCCTCGAAAAGCCAGACCCCGAAAAAGCGGAATCATTGAGGAAGACAAATAAAAAAAAGGCAATACCAAAGCAAACCAACGGCAAACACGAAGTCACGAAGAAAAGCCAAGTTAGGGTAAAAAATAGCAAAGAATAAAACCAAACGACCAACACGAAGCCACAAAGCCACGAAGAAAAGCTAAGTTTGGGAGAAGGCAAACTACAAACCGAAGGCCAACACGAAGCCACATGCCGACCTTCGATTGAAAATTTAAGGAGGTCGGTATAGTCCTGAATCCCTTAGCCCAAAGGCTAAGGAGGACAAAGCCACGAAGAAAAGCGAAAAGAATTGGGTTTAAAAGTCAGGGGAATTTGTTTTTGTTTGCCTTCCTTTGTGTCTTTGTGCCTTCGTGTTGGTCGTGGGTGTGTCTTTATTGGCCGTTTGTTTGCCCATTCTGGCTCTTGACTCTCGACTATACTCTAGAGTCTATACTTTCGGTCGGAGATCAAAATGGAACAAATCCAAGCCAGCTTGCAGATCGGCCAAGTATCCAAGGCCAGCGGAGTTTCCATCCATACGATCCGCTTTTACGAAAAAGAGGGGTTGCTCAAAAGCCCCTTCCGGAGCGGGGGTGGATTTCGCCTTTATCCTCAAGAAACCGTGGACCAATTACGGTTCATCCAGAAGGCCCAGGGGTTTGGCCTCACCTTGAAAGAAATCAAACAAATCATGTGTTGCGGGGATAAGGGTTTGGGGCCTTGCTGTGATCTGACAGTTGATTTGTTCTCGAAAAAAATTGACGAGTTCGAGGCCAAGATCCAGGAACTTCAAGGTATGAAAAAGAAATTGAAAACCGTGTTGGGTGGTTGGGTGAAAAAGAATAAAAGTTAGGGGAGGCTGGCATGGCGCAAAAAGTTTTGATTCTTTGCACTAAAAATTCCTGCCGATCGCAAATGGCGGAAGGGGTTCTAAAACATTACGGGAAAGACCGGTTTATCGTCGAGAGCGCGGGGCTGGAGCCCACCCACGTCAACAAGAACGCCATCAAGGTCATGAAGGAAATCGGTATCGACATTTCTAAACAACACTCGAAGAACGTCGTTGATTTTCTCGGAGACTATTTCGGTTTCATCATCACGGTTTGTTCCGACGCCGACCAAAGATGCCCCATCTTCCCGGGCGTATCCAGGAGGCTCTATTGGCCTTTCAACGATCCGCCTCAAACCGAAGAAGAAACGCCGGAAATCCTGGCGGAATTCCGCAAGGTGCGGGATGAGATCGTCGTAAAATTCAAGGAAGTCGCCGAGAAGGGTTTTCCCCTCATTGCCGAGTCCAAGGGATAAAAATTTGTTGAGGAGTTCGTAATGGAAAAGAAACTTGCCGAATCCGAAAAAATCAAAATCGCCGTCCGGGAAAGATACGGAAAGATCGCCGAATTGGCCGAACCCACTTCTTGCTGTGGCATGGAAGAAACCAAAACGGCTTCTTCCTGTTGCGCGGGTGGGGAAGACAAAGGCGGTTTTTCCTACAGCTTCATCGGGGATGATTACCAAAAACTTCCGGGTTATGAGCCTGAGGCCGACTTAGGTCTGGGATGTGGCCTTCCCACCGAGTTGGCGGGTATCAAAGAAGGGGACCATGTACTGGACCTGGGGAGCGGGGCAGGTAACGACGCCTTTGTAGCCCGGCGAATCGTGGGGGACAAGGGTCGGGTGACGGGCGTAGACATGACACCCCAAATGATCGAGAAGGCCCGGGCGAACAACCGAAAGCTGGGTTATGCCAATGTTGAATTTCTTCCAGGAGAAATCGAGTCTTTACCGGTGGCCGCAAACACGATCGACGTGGTCATCAGCAATTGCGTTCTCAACCTGGTGCCCGACAAAGCCAAGGCCTTTGAGGAAATCTTCCGGGTGCTCAAGCCTGGGGGGCATTTCAATGTTTCGGATATCGTTCTTGGCGCCGAATTACCGTCGAAATTGCGTGAACAGGCCGAGCTTTACGTGGGGTGTGTATCGGGCGCGGTATTTAGAAACGAATATTTGGCCTTCATCCAACAGGCGGGCTTTAAGGATGTGAAGATTCAAAAGGAACGTGCGGTGGATGTGCCCCGGGACATTCTTTTGAAATTTATATCGGAAAAGGAACTGCGAGATCTGGCAGCCAAGGGCGCGGGTATCTTCAGCGTGACGGTTTGGGGAGCAAAACCTTGAGTCAACCGCTTTTCAAGAAGTCGTTGGCTGAATTCATCGGCACCTTCACACTGGTTTTCGCCGGTTGCGGAAGCATCATGGTGGCTGAAAGGTTCCCGGGAACGATTTCTTCTTCGGCGATCCCGGTTATTTTCGGCTTGGCCGTGGCCGTGATGATTTACGCCGTGGGCCATATATCGGGCGCTCACTTCAACCCCGCCGTGACCTTGGCCTTCGCTGCGGCCCGTCATTTTCCCTTTGAGGGAGTCTTGGCTTACTGGGCCGCCCAATTTGCGGGTGCCTTTACCGCGATGGGGGTGCTCATTGCCCTATTACCTGCCGGCCAGATTTTCGGAGCCACTCTACCCCGGGTCGCCTTTTGGCCTGCCCTTTCCTGGGAAATTATTCTGACTTTTTTTCTCATGTTCGTGATTGTGGCGGTGGCTACCGATACCCGCGCGGTGGGCACCATGGCGGGTGCCGCCATCGGGGGAACGGTCATGCTGGCGGCCTGGGTGGGCGGGCCTGTAACGGGAGCTTCCATGAACCCCGCCCGGTCCCTGGCTCCCGCTTTTTTCGCGGGCCGGTTGGACGTGATGGGAATTTATATTCTGGGTCCCTGCCTGGGGGCGGTATTGGCCGCCCTGCTTTATGAGGCTATACGGTTGAATCCCTCGATCGAAAAAATCAACAAGGAGAAACCATGAAAAAAATACTCTTTCTATGCGTGGCCAACTCGGCCCGGAGCCAAATGGCCGAAGGGCTGGCCAAGGCGCATTTTGGAAACCAGGCCCTGATCCAGAGCGCTGGGTCCAAGCCTTCGATGGTAAACCCCTTTGCCATCAAGGCTATGGCGGAAATCGGAATCGATATTTCCCAGAACCGTTCCAAATCGGTCAGCGAAGTCGACCCTTCCACGGTGGATACGGTCATTACCCTTTGCGCCGAGGAGGAATGCCCGGTCTTTTTAGGTAAGGCGGAACGTATCCATTGGGGCCTGTCGGACCCGGGCGTGGGCAAGACGACGGATGAGGAAAAACTTCAAAGTTTCCGGGAAGTACGCGCTGAAATAAAAAAACGTATAATGGACCAATACCCTCTGTGAGGTGAGTTATATGGTCAACAAAACGGAAGAGGCGTTGAATTTATTTCATAAGGGGTTCAATTGCGCCCAAAGCGTTTTTTGCGCCTTCGGTTCAGAGGCGGGATTAAGCAAGGAAGCCTGTCTGCGGATCGCCGGAAGTTTTGGCGCGGGAATGGCCCGCCGGGCGGAAACCTGCGGGGCCGTCACAGGCGCCTTGATGGTTCTGGGACTTCGCCATGGCATGGTCAAAGAAGGCGACGCCCAGGCCCGGAAGAAAAATTATGACGAAGCGTCTAGATTCATGGGTGAGTTCGCGAAACGAAACGGTTCGGTCATCTGTCGGGAATTGTTAGGCTGTGACATCAGTACCCCCGAAGGGGCCCAAATCGCGGCGGAAAAGAAGTTAACCACCACTCGGTGTCCCCACCTGGTGCGCGGCGCTGTGGAAATATTGGAAAAATTGTAATCCGAAAATCGAACGGCTCCCCAAAACCAACAGCCAACACGAAGCCACTAAGAACAGCTAAGTTTTTTAAAACCCAAACAGAATATAAATTCAAGAAATCGTTGTTTCTCAAAATCTTTTGGTTTTCTTTGTGTCTTAGTGGCTTCGTGTTGGATTTTGGTGCGAGTTTTTTTCTTAAGGCGAAGAAGATTCTTCAAGTTCCTGCAGTTTAGGCCCCACGTCATCGCCGACCTTGTCCGCGACCCTGAATAAGACCATACCAAAGATTAGCAGAGTGAGCCCCAGGGCGATGAAGGACCAAAGGTGCCTTTTTTCGAAGATCTTGATGGACCGGGCGAAGGCCAGAAAAGCGATCAGGGCAGCGATCGTGATCACCGCGTCCACGCTCACCCTTTGCCAATAACTACCGCCTAAATGAAGCCACATTCCGAATTCGTCGAAGGTCAGGGCCAGGGCGGCCCCGTAAAACAAGGCCGTGATTTCCGCCGCCCTTCCCGTCGGCCTGCGGAAAACGCTATAGCCGCAAACGAATGAGAGCAGGAAGATACCGTAATTCAAATGGTGAACATGGGTTCCCTTCATGAACAAATACATATTTGGGATCAGGCCGGACATGATGAGAAAGACATCGATGCGAGCGAGCAGGAACATCAAAAGAAAGGCGAACAAGGTTCGGCGGGCCAGCCGGTTCGTGGTCTCCCGATGGGTATTATGGCGGTAATGGGAAACGTGTTTAATTTTTTCGAAGATGGTTCTTAGCACACATCTAACATAACCGATTTCATCGCCTTGGGATAAAAGATTAGGCAAAGGCAACGACGAACAACAACATCCAACACGAAG
>CAZGKT010000017.1:0-58330 GCA_964525605.1 uncultured bacterium | reverse complement strand
TTTTTTGTGTTTCGCTTTTAGCCAAAACTTAGTCTTTCTTAGTGGCTTTGTCCTCCTTAGCCCTTTGGGCTAAGGGATTCAGGACAATACCGACCACATTAAATATTTTATTGAAGGTCGGCATGTGGCTTCGTGTTGGATGTTGATTATCGGCTACGCGTTGAATGATGGTGCGGGGTGGGAAGCGCTTCCTACAAATATTTAAATTTTCCTTATCACGCAGGTTATTCGTGGCTTGAGGTTAAACGGGGGTGTTAGCATCAAATTCGTCTGAATGACCCCACCCTTCGGAGGCCGCCATGCTGGATTTTGAGTTTCAAACCCAAACCCGCTTACTATTCGGCAAAGACGCATTATCGAAACTTCCCCTGGAACTCGCCAAGTACGGTCCCAAGGTTCTTCTCGTCACGGGCGGAAAAAGCGTTCATGCATCCGGCCTGTACGACCGCGTGATGAAAGAATTAAAAACTTCTGGCAAGACGGTTTTTGAGGTGTCGGGCGTGAAACCCAATCCCCGGGTGGAAAGCGTACGAGAAGGGGTGGCGATCTGTAAAAAAGAAAAAATTGACCTGGTTCTGGGCGTGGGCGGGGGAAGCGCGATCGACGCGGCCAAGGGTATGGCAGCGGGAGCACTCTATGAAGGGGATGTTTGGGATCTTTATCAATACAAAGTTCCCACGGTCAAGGCCCTGCCCATCGGCTGTATCCTGACCCTGGCGGCTACCGGCACCGAAATGAATGGTAACTCGGTTGTGTCGAACCTGGCGACGGGCGAAAAACTGGGTCTGGTCACCCCTCTGGTGCTTCAGCCCATGTTTTCCATTCTCGACCCCCAGACGACCTATTCAGTTCCACTGGATCAGACCGCCAACGGTTGCGTGGACATCATGGTTCATGTGTTTGAGCAATATTTCAGCCAAATCGAAGATACCCCCCTGCAAGACCGTTTGGCTGAATCCATCCTGCTAACCATGATTGAGAACGCCCCCAAGGCGATACAAGATCCGAAAAACTACCATGTGCGGGCCAACATTCTCTGGTGCGGCACCATGGCCTTGAACAACATTGTGGGCCTTGGCAAACAGGGGGATTGGGCTACGCATGGCATGGAGCACGAATTGTCGGCGGCCTACGACATCGCCCACGGGGCCGGCTTGGCGATTTTGTCGCCTCAATGGATGGCTTATGTAATGGACGCGGGCCCCGCCAAGTTTCGCCAATACGCCGAAAGGGTCTGGGGTGTACATACCAAAGGAAAAACCGAAAAAGAAGTCGCTCTCGAGGGCATCCAGAAAACCAAGGCGTTTTTTAAGTCGATCGGGGCGCCGACCAGTCTGAAAGACGCTGGGATTGATGACACACGGATACCGGAAATGGCCAAGAAATCGGTCCGAAACGGCCCGATTGGCGCCTATAAGCGGCTGAACGAAAAAGACGTCGAGGCGATCTTGAGGGCTTGCTTATAACTCGGAAAGACCAATAGCAACAAAAATTAACTTCCAACACGAAGCCACATGCCGATCTTCAATAAGATATTTAATGTGGTCGGTATTGTCCTGTATCCCTTAACTCAAAGGGCTAAGGAGGACAAAGCCACGAAGAATGGCTAAGTTTGGGCTTAATGCACATAACGAAAAACTAAAGATTTTAAACCGTTAACAAATCTTCAGCTTTGCTTTGTGTCTTCGTGGCTTCGTGTTGGCTGTGGGTTTGCCCCCTTTGCGGTTGTGACTTCTGTCACGGCGTGAAAGCTGTATTTCCTCCATTCTTATCCTGCCTGAAGAATCTAAAACCACATCACCGGAAGGACATTAAGTCATGAATATCACCGAGGCCAGGACCGTTGGGGAAATTGCCGTTGAGTACACCGGGTCGATACCGCTTTTCGAGAATTGGAAAATCGACTTTTGTTGCGGCGGTAAAAAATCGTTGAAAGAAGCCTGCGAGCAAAAAGGTTTGCCGTTGCAGGAAGTCTTGGGGACGCTGCAAAGGAAAGCCGCCGAACGCATGGATTCCGGAGAAATGAATTGGAAAGAAAAGTCTGTGGGGGAAATCATCCGTTTCATTGAGGATAAACACCATATTTATACCCGTAGTCAGACCGGCCTGTTGCGAAAACTGGCTGAGAAGGTAGCCCGGGGGCATGGGGAAAACCATTCCGAATTGGCGGGGCTCAACCGACTGGTTCAACAAATGTCGGATGAACTGGATGACCATTTGGCCAAGGAAGAACAGGTGCTTTTCACCTTTTTCAGAAAAGCCGAGGCGGGAGGAGCGGAAGGGATGGGACCGGTGTTAACCATGCCCATCAAGGTCATGATGATGGAACACGAAACGGTGGGGAAACAGCTTTTGGAGGCCCGGGGGTTAACCCACAACTTCACGCCCCCCGAGGACGCCTGCAATTCTTTTCAAGCCCTTTACCGGGGTTTGGCGGACCTGGAGGCCGATCTGCATCGACACATCCATCTAGAAAATAACGTCTTGTTCCCGAAAGCTGCGGAAATGGGTCTGGCCGGATAAATCCCGGGTCGAAATTAAAGATCGAACAACAGCGAACCAAAAGCCAACACGAAGTCACGAAGCCACCAAGAAAGGCTTACAAAGCAAATTTTTGTTTGGTCTTTCAAAACTCTCTTTTTGTTGTTCTTAGTGGCTTAGTGGCTTTGTCCTCCTTAGCTCCTTTGGGCTAAGGGAATCAGGACTATACCGACCTTTTTAAATGTCTTATAGAAGGTCGGCATGTGTTGGACGTTGGTTTTCGTTTTTGACGGGAAGTTGGTGTTTCACTACGCCGACAGGGTTCCTTCTGAGTCGATATCCTCGTTCTCCAACTGGATCCGGGCCAATTCCAGGCGCCTCTTGCGTTCAGCGGTCATTTCGGGAAATTTGAGTCCCAATGATTGGATGGTTCCCGTCAAAACGTCCGCCACCAGGGTGCGCGAGGCCCATTTGTGATTGGCGGGGATGACGTACCAGGGTGCCCATTCAGTCGAGGTGGCTTCCAGGGCATGCTCGTAGGCTTCCATATATTCGTCCCAGTGGGCCCGCTCGGGGAGGTCGCTTTCCGAAAACTTCCAATGCTTGGCGGGGTTATTGAGCCGATCCAAAAAGCGCCGTTTCTGCTCATCCTTTGAAATATATAGGTAGAACTTCAACACGATGATCCCGTTGCGGGTCAAATGCTTTTCGAAATGGTTAATGTCGCTATAACGGTGCTTCCATAAGTTTTCACCTTTTATTCCGGGAGGAAGTTTTTGGTTTTCCAAAATCTCCGGGTGAACCTTTACGACTAACACATCCTCATAATAGGAACGATTAAATATTCCGATGCGCCCCCGGGTGGGCAGGGCTTTCATGTATCGCCAAAGAAAATTGTGGTCCATTTCCTCCGCGCTGGGTTTCTTGAAGTTGTGCACCTGGCAGCCTTGGGGGTTCAGACCCGACATGACATGGCGGATGATGCCGTCTTTTCCCGCCGCGTCCATGGCCTGCAAAATCACCAGAACTCCATAGGTATCGCTGGCCCAAAGTAGGTTTTGCGCCTCCGCCAGGTTGGCCAGGTTGCGGTCGAGGATCTTCTTCGCGATCTTTTTCACCCGTTCTTCCCCGTATTTGTCCAAGAGTTCTTTATGGGAGGCCCACCCTGGATCCAGGTCCTTAAACGAGATGGACTTGCCGGGTTTTACCAAGAACTTATTGAGGAAGCTTTTGCCGATCATGCTTTTCTCCAGGGATGGATTAATGGGGACTCATAATATCGAAAGGGTCAAACAGAACGACGCTTTCCAACGGCTTTAACGTAGATGTAACAATGCGGGTGAAAAGTTTGGCCCTTTGAACGCTGATCTTTTCATCCTAAAATGGGGTGTATCAAACGAGGCTGCTCCATGGAATCATTTAATAACCACCCAAACGGGGATGAGTCAGGCTTGAACGGGGAAGAATCCCAGGAAGACTCCATGGCCCCCGATTGTTTTCCCTGGCCCCAGGACGACACCCCGGACGCCAAACCCGACGAGACCCTGGCGGCCATCGATATCGTTCAAGAAAAGCTTTCGCAGTCCCCCCCAAAAGAGACCTGAATCTAAAGCAAGCCAACGGCACACCAACATCCAACGCATGCCGACCTTCTATAAGACATTTAAAGAGGTCGGTATTGTCCTGATTCCCTTTGCCCAAAGGGCTAAGGAGGACAAAGCCGCAAAGTAAAACAAGGTTTAGAGAAGACCAAGCCGAAACCCACATCTAACACGAAGCCGCTAAGACACGAAGAACAACGAAAAGATTAGGCTTTAAAGATCAGGAAAATAGTCCTTATTTGCATTCCTTTGTGGCTTCGTGCCTTCGTGGTGGACGTTGGTTTGCTTTTCGACACTTATTAAGGAATGACCGTCTAATCGCTGGAAGGTACCCCGTGAGGTTTCGAGCCTACTGGGCCTGGAAGCTATACTGGGAGGGTTGGCGGATTTTAGACGGCAGGATTCCCGGAGGTCGGCCATCGAAGAGCGGGATCTCATCCAAAAAATCCTCTCAGGAGAAAGGGACCTTTACGCCCGGTTGGTGGAAAGGCACCAGAGGAACCTTTACCAGCTTTGCCTCGCCATCCTTTCCGATCCCCACGAGGCGGAGGAAGCGGCCCAGGTGGCATTCATCAAAGCCTACCGGGCTTTGGGTTCTTTCCACGGCGATTCGTCCTTCCGAACCTGGCTGACCCGGATTGGCCTAAACCATTGCCGGGATCTGCTGCGGACGCGGAAAAAGAGGCGGTTCCTTTCCCTTGAAATTCTCTTGGAGGAGGGAAGAAAAGTTCCCGATGCGCTCATTGAGCGTCTTCCCGAGCCGCCGGAGCCGCTGCCCGTTTTAACCCCGGAAATGCTGGGGTCCCTGAGCGAGGGGGAAAGAAAGATCGTGGAATTGGTCCGCGACCGGGAAGGGTGTATCAGTTACGAGGAGATCGGAAAAGAGTTGGGGTTGAGCCTGGATGGGGTCAAGGGCCGCTTGAAGCGGGCCCGGGCCAAGCTTCATCAATGGGTTGAGAAAAGCGCCAGAAACTCTTGATCATTTGGTTCGGCCTGGCGAAAGAAGGAGAACGACATGCGACATGAGGAAGTCCTCGGAAATATGGCGGCCTACCGGGCGGGAAGCTTATCCCCTTCCCAAAGGTCCGCCCTGGAAGGTCATCTGGCCGTCTGCGGCCTGTGCCGAGAATTGACCGAACGGTGGAAAGATGAAGCCCCCTCCCCGGGTTTCACATCCCGGGTTATGCTTCGCCTGAATGAAAAGAAGAGAACGATAATTCCGCTGAATCGAACGGGATGGGCGCTCAAAACCGGCTGGGCGGTAGCCGCGGCATTGCTCGTGGCCGCTTTCTGGCATCCTGAAAAATCATGGGTTCAGGCGGACCGATCCTTCGCTTTTTTCGGCCCGACAGAAGGTCTTGCCCACTCCCATCCTCTTTTTTCCGAAGGAGCCCGCCATGAATAAACCGATCTATTACGCACTCACGGGACTCCTTCTGGGCGCCGTGTTGGGGGCCTGGGGGATGCGTTTTTATTTCGATCAAACGCTTGGCAGCTGGAACGCTTCCCAAAGGTTCCTCGTTCAGCTCGGCCAGGACTTGAAACTGAATGCGGACCAGCAGGGGAAGGTGGGAGATATCTTGAAGGATCAGAAAAGTCGGATGGAATCGCTTCGCAGGCAGTGGCGTTTTCAGGTCTTCACCCTGGATCGGGAAGGGGAGGATGCCATCGGACGTGTGTTGACCGATTCCCAAACCGACGCCTTCATGATGATCCACGACCGGATACACGGGCAGATGGACCGGTTCTTGTGGAGCCTGGAGTCCGGTCCCACGGCCCTCGCGGTGGCGCCGGGTGCGCCCTAAAGAAAGGGAAACCCAAAGCGAACAAACAGAGAACCCACATCCAACACAAAGACACTAAGCCACTAAGAAAAGCGAAAAGAATTGGATTTTAAAAAATAATTCGCTTTTTTTTAGCCTCTCTTTGTGGCTTCGTGTTACAAGTTGGTTTGCGTTTTTTGAGTTTTCGACACTTTTGATTCCGCGAGCGTCTAATCAACGCTTACAGGAAAAGTGCATTCTAAGCAGGAGGACGTCGATGAGAAATTCATGGTTTTGGGCTTTGATCCTTTGGGGGATGGCGGCAGTGGTTCCCGCGGCTGTTCTTCAGGATTGGTCCAAGCTGGACCTTTCCAAAGAAGCGGGGACCTTTGCCGATAACAAGGGTTCTAAGATCGATCTGGTCCTTGTGCCTGGTCCGGCGGCGGGGCAGAAGGCCATAAAAATGAGCTCAAACCTCACCGAATGGGCCGGCATCTGGTCGGTCATGACCAAGGACCTTTCCAAAACGAAGGCCCTGCGGTTCATGGCCAAAAGTACGGTGCCCGGCTACCTGACGGTGGGCCTCAACGATGAACAGAAGGTTCAATACATCGCCATGGTGAAAGTGGTTTCAGCGGATTGGACCGAATTTGTCCTCCCCCTTTCCTATTTCAAGAAAACTCCCTGGCCCATGGAAGGCGCCCCCAAGGACACCGACTTGAACTTGGCCAAGATCACCACCCTGGTCCTCCAACCTCAGGCGCTCGGAAACTCAGCGATTTGCGTGGGTCCGGTCGAGGGTGTGTCGGGCAAGGTGAAGGCCATGACCGGTTATCCCGGACCTGACGCCAAGGAGCTGATCGTGCAGGATTTCACCGTATTGGATAAAGGGGCCTATGGTCCGTTCACCGACGATAAGATGGGCACCAAGATCGGTCTCGACCTGGGAAAAGACCCGGAAGTCACATCTGGTTCGGTGGCGAAATTCAAATACAGCATGAAAGCGGGGGGATGGTGCGGCTACTGGATGAGGGCCGGAGACATGTGGGGCGGTCAGGATTGGACGGGCGCCCAAAAGATCACTTGCAAGATCTACAGCAAGGAACCGCTGTTCATCGAACTGGGCTTCAACGACGCCAATCAAAATTCCTACGTGGCTCATTTCCCCCAAACCCAAGGGAAGGGATGGGAAACACTTTCCATTTCTTTCGACAAATTTGACCTGAACGAGTATTACCAGCCTCCCGAAGCCAAGAAGGGCGCGGCCCAGGACCTCTCCCATATCGAAACTTTCAATATTGTTCCCCACACCCTCGGGGACCATGAATTCGAGATGGGCGAATTGACCATCGAAAAATAAGGGTAACGGTTCAAAAAAAATATCCAACACAAAGCCACGAAGACACAAAGTAAAACCAAGGATTTGAGTCGGTTCAAATCTTTGGTTTTATTTTTGGCTTGAGATTTTAAACGAAAAAATATGCTTTTCTTTGAGTCTTCGTGGCTTCGTGTTGGATTTGGGTGTGCCTTACTTTACGTCTTGGCGTTTTTGTCCCCCTTTGCTCCTATGGAGCAAAGGAAAACGGGACTATACAGCCCCCCATAAAAACTTCAAAGAAGATCAGCATACGTTGGCTGTAGGTGTTCTGCCCTTGTTGTCTTTGTATCTGTCCCCGGCCTCGGAAAGGCTTTTGAGCCGGGGGGGGCCTATGATAAGCTGTCGGGGTTTTCCACCTGCTTTCCTGATTTCCGTGATGGAGGCCCTGAAATGATGAAAACCCCGTTCCTGTTATCAATCGCTTTCCTGATAGGCCTGGGCTTTGCCTGGGGAGCGGTGACGGATACTCAGCGGGAAGCCGTGGCCAGGGTTTGGGTGGCCCAACACAACGACAAGCTAGACCCCGATACCCAGGATGTGGCCAAGAAGATCAACATCAACAAGCCCTATTTCGCCCTTCCGTCCCTCCACCGCAAGGTGGCCAAGATGAAACCCTTGGCTCTGTCCCGTGCGGAGGCCCTGGGGATTCCTTCTGAAATCAAGCACGATAACGGTGATCCAACGCCTATTTCCGGCTTGTACGAATTGAAGGCCTTGGCCCAGACCCTTCTGGTGGCCGATTACACCGACGAATACGACTCGTTGTTTTCCACCACCGACATCTACATCAAAATCGGGCTGGAGTTCAAACCGCTCTTTCACGGCGAGGGCTATCCCAACTCGGCTCGGCTTATCACCCTGGGTAAGGACGCCCCGTTCTTTTTCGAGGTCGGAACCTATGATGGGGGAAGCCAGGTCGTCAAGACGCTCTACACCTTCGACGAGGACGCCCTCCAGAACCTGCCCCAGGACATTTACAACGACATCCGCGTCATCAAGACCTCCAACTATGTCAAACAGCAGCTGCAGGTGACCTCCACCCTGGAAGGCTACCTTCTTTATAAGGATGTGGATAAGAGCGGGCTTTTGTCCGTGGTCAACGTCACACGGGTGGACCTGCCGGACGAGTTGAAAACCAAATTGAAGAGCACCTACGGTCAGGACGAGAACGGCCAGGCCGGGTTTACCCGGAAAACCCTGACGGTTTACAAATGGGACGGCGCCAAGTTCGTCAGCCAGGGCGATTTCTATTATTGAGAGCCAACCGGCTCTGAAGCCCCCGGGCTATCGAGTTTTCATGAACCGATCGTTTTACCCAAAACCTTTCCGCCCTCCGGCGGGAAGGTTTTTTCTTTTGGCCGCCTTGTCTCTTGTGTTTTTCTCCCTCGTTTCCCCCCTTTTCGCTTACCGCATCCTCTTTTACTACAACCGTTTCGATGGAACCCAAGGGGGATTTCTCCATTGCGTGACCGCTTTGCGGGACGCGGGCCACGAGGTGAAGGTAGTGGATGTGGCGGGCGTAAACCCGGACCCTCGGGCTGAGGATTGGGGTGCCTTTGACCAGGTATGGGATATGCGTTTCGTGGACGAGAACAAGGAAAGCTGCGGGAGCGGGGACAAGCACGCGGCGGATTATTTCGATGGCCGTTGGCGGGAACGGGCTGAGGATTACCTCGCCCATTGCGGAAAAATGTTGGTGGCGGGAGAGAATTACCAACTGACGGACCGGAATGAGGGGATTTACGCTTTTCTCCAGAGGGTCGGGGCGGTCCGGGAAGGCTTCGATTCCTGTCCCCCGTCCCGGCGGGGGAACAGCATCACGGAAGACCCTTCCTCCTATCCGGTCTTGAATGACCTGGGCCCGGTTTCTTTCTGGGGCGCTTTCGTGGGCGGTATCCCCCTGGACGAATTGACGGGGACTAGTTTTGTCCAGACGCGTGTCGGCTGGCAGAACAACGATGGGGTCGACCGTTCCATCGCCAGCGGTTGGGAGAGTTCCCAATTGAGGGTGGGGGAAGAAAATTGCTCCCGGGGCCGATTGTTCGTGGTCTGGGATGCCACCATGTGGTCGCTCTGGAAGCTCCCGATTTCTTCCCCCGAGGAACGGTGGGAAACGGAACAGGCCAAAAAAACCACGATCTATTTTTTCCCGGCCGCGGCCAAGTGGCTGGGGGGGTGGGATTGCCCCTGCGGTTCACGTTTGGCCCCAACGACGATCCCGCCCGTGGCGGAAAAAACGAAATCCGTTTTAAATACACAAAGTGGAACCCTGCCTCCGTCAGGGACTGCGCGAATGTTCGAAATCAATCAATCGACCCTGTCCGCCAGCCCTGCGGCCCCGCCCGTCTCCCAGACACGTTCAACTCCCGTGACCCTGGTTTTCTCCCGCCCTCCGGTCAATATCTTCATTCGCTTCGCCGATGGGGCTGGCCGATATCAATTGGCGGTGGAAGACGGTCAGGGCCGGTTGCTTGAAATGATCTGGGACTCGCCCATGACCACGGGGGGCGAGGCCTGGGCCAGTTGGGATGGGAAGACCTCGTTGGGCACGTTGGCTGGACCGGGCCGCTATCCGGCGGTTTTGTTCAAGAACGGCAAGGCCCTGAGGTCCATTCTGCTTCAATGGCTTCCAGGGAATTAAATGTCCGGAACTTGATTCCTCCCCCTACCCATAGGTATAAAACCCATCACGATATGGAAGCGTGGGAAAGAAAAAAGGGGAACCTGTGCGGAAACTGATCCAAGGCATCATCGAATTCCATCAAAAACGACGCGACGCGGTGAAGGAAACCTTTGCCAAGTTGGCCCTGGGACAGAAACCGGACGCTCTCTTCATCGCTTGTTCGGATTCGCGGGTCGCTGTGAACGTTTTCGCCTCCACCGATCCGGGCGACCTTTTCGTTGTCCGAAACGCGGGAAACCTGGTGACCCCATCCGAAACATCCTCATCCGACGAATCGGAAGTGGCGGCGATCGAGTTTGCCCTGGATAAATTAAAGGTGGGTCATATCATTGTTTGCGGACATTCGGATTGCGGGGCGATGAAAGCCCTCTGTCAGGGAAGAAGCCGGTTGGACCTGCCTTACCTGAAATCCTGGCTGCGGCACGGCGACGCGGCCCTGGCCCGGGTCCGGTCCCAGGGGAAAGAATTGACCGAACCTGAAGAAATCAATGAAGTTTCCCGCCAGAATGTTATGCTTCAACTGGAGCATTTGAGGAGTTACGACTCAGTGGCGCAATTGGAAAAAGAAGGCCGCCTGGCCCTTCACGGGCTCTGGTTTGACATTCAGAATACCGATGTTTATTACGTTGATCCGCAGGAAGGGCAATTCAAAATCATTGATGAGGTGAACGGCCCTGGAATACTTTCCCGCCTTAAAAGCTAACGCTTATTTTTGCGTTGGCCTCTCTCCCCTTGTCTTGGAGGGAAGACGAACTTACCCATCGTGAAATCAAAAAATAAAAAACTAAAAACCAGGGTCAGCAAAAACGATAAGATGGCGCCGGTGGAATGTGCTGGCCCAATCGGCATTGACTACAAATCCATCTGTTCCATCGATTACGAATGCACCGGGCGCTCCGAGGTTTCCAAGTGCTGTTGCGCGAAATTTGACGTCTGCGTAAGTGATGCGGAACTCAAAAGAATCATTCCCGTTCTTCCCGAAGTGTCCAAGTTTTGTCCCCACCTTAAAACCGATGGCGGATATGACAACATCTTTGAAGACGCGGAAAATGGCCTGCATGCGATCGATGCCCATGAAAACGGTCTTTGCGTTTTTGCTTTCAAGCGGGATGGGCTGATTCGATGTTCCTTGCACGCCGTCGAGATGGATTTGGGATTGCCCCTGGGGACTGTTAAACCCCAAATGTGCGTTCTTTGGCCCCTGACCTTTTCGGAAAAGGGGGATGTTTTGACTCTTCATGACCAAGCGCTTTCCTGTGAATGCAGTTGCTTGAGAAAAAAACCATCAAGCAAGATTTCTTCCGAATTACTCCAAATCATCGATCGTTACCGGGGAGAGCGCACGAAAAAATGAACCCATCCCCGGAACAAGCCAACGGAGTTCGGGGGAAAAAAGAAAAGGAGTAAAACGGGCAGGAAAACTCATGCGCTATAATGGCGGTGTTTTAACAAACGGCGTATTAAAAAAACGACAGCCCTTTAGGTAAGGGGACCATCCTTCAGAGAAGAAAGGTGTTGGCTTGAATCCTTCCTCGAATCCCCATTCAGTCGCTATCCTAGCGGTTTTTGTAGCGACTTATGTCGGTATAGCGATTGGACGCATTCCCGGTTTGAAGTTGAACCGGGCTGGGATCGCCCTGTTGGGAACCATCGGAATGATGGTCCTCGCTCAGGTTTCGACGGCCCAAGTAGTTTCCATGGTCAACTGGCCAACGGTTCTTCTGCTTTTCGGGTTTTTCGTTATTTCGGCGCAATTGAGGCTTTCGGGTTTTTACGACCTGGCAGCCCACTCGATCTCGGCGCGATTGGAACATCCGGCCAAGTTCCTGTTCACGCTGATGGCCGTCACTGCGGGCCTTTCGGCTTTTCTCAACCATGATATTGTTTGTGTGGCGTTCACGCCCGTGGTCACGATCGCTCTCCTGGGAAAAAGACTTAATCCGGTGCCGTTCCTTGTGGCGATGGCGCTGGCCAGCAACATTGGCGCGGCGGCGACCCTGATTGGCAATCCCCAGGACATGCTCATCGGGGAATATGCCCACCTCAGTTTCGGCGCCTATATGTCTTGGAGTCTGCCGCCCGTGCTGGTGTCGCTGGGAGCCGCCTATGGAATCGTCTGGTGGATGTCCCAAGCGAACCTCAGGATTCTGCCCCTGGTCGCCCCCCACAAGGACATTCAAACTTATCCCTACAACCGTCCCCATACGGTCAAGGGACTTATTCTTTTGGTCATCGCCGTGGGTTTGTTTTTTACGCCCATCCCCAAGGAAATCATCGCCTTGGCAGTCGCGGGCATTCATTTGGCCAGCCGAAAGTTCCGTTCTGAAGATCTGCTGGAAGAGGTGGACTGGCAGGTGCTGGTGCTTTTCATGTGTCTTTTTGCGGTGACAGGAGCGTTCCAATCAACCGGATACGGGGATGTGGCGGCAACCTGGCTGGCCCATGCCGGGTTTGACCTCCAAAAGTCTTCCAATCTCGCCTTGACCGCGGCCGCCCTTTCCAACCTGATCGGGAACGGGGCGACCGTCATGCTTCTCCTTAAGGTGATTCATTTTTCTCAGCCCACCACTTCCTATATCCTAGCTTTGGCTAACAGTTTCGGCGGAAGCCTTTTGATTGCTGGAAGTGTTTCCAATCTCATCGTGGCCCAACAGGCCCACGAAATGGGCGTTACCCTTTCTTTCAAGGATTTCGCCCGTTTAGGAATTCCCGTGACTGTTACCGCTTTGGCTGCGCTTTTGGCCTGGGCGGCTTGGATGGGGTAGTCATACGAATTTGTCTTGGTGGAAGCCTTCCTTCTCGGAATTTCCCGGTAAAAAAACTCAACTACTTGATTTGAGACTTCATCGAATCGAGCAAAAAGAGTCAACCGTTGATAGTTTGATAAGGGTCTTGTGTTTTCAATTCGACAATTTCAAAGACAAACCTTGGCACAAACATTAAATTTGTCCCGTTCTCTTTTGTGCCATTTGTCTGAAATTGAGGGATAATGAAAACCAGGGGAGACAAAGGGGAGATTCTCAATTTAAGGGAGTCCCCTGTGAAAATTCTCTGCTCGCATTGTCAGAAGGTCGTTGGAATTCGCGAACATCATACCGATCCCGATCTCGGTCCCGTTCTTTGCCCGGACTGCGGAGATCATTTCATAACCGAATACGGGGGTGTCTCCCTCGGCGAATACCTGGATCGGTTTGAAGAACCCCTGATCGTAATCAATTCTGAACTTCGTGTTGTCGCTTGTAACCGAAAAGGCCGGGGAGAAGTGGAAGCAACTGGAATTCGTCCCTACGGGTTACTAAACGGAGATTTCATGGATTGCCGTAACTCCACCCTGGGAGATGGCTGCGGTCAGACGCCCTACTGCCCCCAATGCGGAATCCGCAATTCAGTTACCCAGACCCTCCAGACAGGAAAACCGCTGGAAAGGGTGTCGGTCACATTCACCGGTTCGGGAGAGAATGGAACCTGCACTCGAGAATGGAGCCTTTCGACCCGCAAGGTAGGGGAAACAGTGCATGTCGGCCTTCGACATCCCGCCAAGAGCAGGATAGGAACTCAATTTCGAAGGGTTTAAAAATAGTCTTTAAAGATTAATTTTTTATTTGAGGTAAGGGGTCAGTCCCCTTCGGCCTGTTCAAAACCGGGTTGGAGGAGACTGGTCTCTTTTTCTGGTCCGAAAACCCGATTTTTTCCCGCATTGTTGTTTGTTTTCTCCCCGAAGCCCGTTAGTCTAGGTGTGATTCCTTCATTCAGTTGGATCGTTGAGCCCCTTACCCCCCGCATAAAGGATTTTCATGGAAAGTTTTCAAGAGCTAAGCTTGCCCGACTTTTTGGGGCGCGCTATCAAGCAGATGAATTTCATCAAGCCCACGCCGGTTCAGGCCCAGGCCATTCCTCCCGCTTTGGAAGGAAAGGATGTCATCGCTTCCGCCCAGACTGGAACGGGCAAAACCGCGGCTTTCGGCATTCCTCTCTTGGCGTTTTTGGAAAAACATAAGGATCAAACGGCCATGATCTTGACCCCCACCCGGGAGTTGGCTGGCCAGGTGCTGGATGTACTTCGTAAATTGAACGGTCAGCATTATTTGGGTGGATCTGTCTTGTTGATCGGGGGAGCCCCCATGGGGCCCCAGTTGACGGCGTTGTCGAAAAAACCCAGGCTTTTTATCGGCACGCCCGGACGGGTGATCGACCATTTGACCCGCAAATCCCTCAAACTGGATAAGACCGGGTTTTTGGTGCTGGACGAGGCCGACCGGATGCTCGACATGGGGTTCGCCCCCCAGCTGGATGAGATCCGCAACCGCCTGACCGGCCCCCGCCAGACCCTTCTGTTTTCTGCCACCATCCCGCCCGACATCCAGCAGATGGCCGCCAAGTACCTCAAGGACCCGGTCCGCATTTCCGTCGGGGCCCAGACCCAGCCAGT
Source organism: uncultured bacterium (assembly GCA_964525605.1). Taxonomy (GTDB): domain Bacteria; phylum Oederibacteriota; class Muellerivitia; order Muellerivitales; family Muellerivitaceae; genus CAVTWJ01. The sequence goes on along the minus strand of CAZGKT010000017.1, from coordinate 43,995 downwards.
CGAAAAGATCGACCAGCAGATCATCTACACCACCGAGCACCACAAGCCGGAAGAGCTGGAAGGGGAATTGAACTCGCGCCAGGGTTCGGTGCTGGTGTTCGCCCGCACCCAGCATCGGGTGGATAACATCGCCGACCGGTTGAAGGTCAGCGGCTTCAAGGTCACCCGCATCCACGGAGGCCGTACCCAGGGCCAGCGTCGGCTGGCCATCGAGCATTTCCGCGCGGGGCAATACCGCATCCTGGTGGCCACCGATATCGCGGCCCGGGGGCTGGATATCCACCACATCGCCCACGTCATCAATTACGACCTGCCGAGGAACCCGGAAGATTACATCCACCGCGTCGGGCGCACCGCTCGGGCCGGGGCCGAGGGGAACTCGCTTTGCTTTTTAACCAGTGAGAACGGGGCCCTCTGGCAGAGGATCCTCAGCCTCATGGGGCCCGCGCGAGAGTCCATCACGAACAAGCCTTCCCGCTTTGGGGACATGACCCCCAAACCAACCGCGTCCCACCGAGGCCAGGGTCCTTCCCGTCCGGGGCAAGACCACCGTGGCTCCCGGCCGCACAGTTCTTCTTTCAAGCCAGGGGGAAAGCCGAATTACCAGGGAAACAAATTCCGCCCATCAGGCGGATTCCAAAAGAACCGGCCTCCCGCCGGCCATGGACATCCTTCCCGGGGCTACACGTCCGAAGAATTCAACACCCGCTCCGAGGGCCCTCGGCCCGCGGGAAATCGCCAGGATCGTCCCTGGTTGAATAACCAACGGTCAAATGATCGAAAGGCTAAAGGACCCTGGCCCAGAACTCAACGCCCGGAAGAGCGCCGCCCCCATGAAAATCGCCCGGATCATCGTCCGCCCGTTTTGCGCACAACCTCCGACCCGCCCCAAAAGGGCGTGTGGCAGAAGATCAATAAAGCCGAGGCGGAAGATTCGAATCAACATTCTTTCAAACAGCCCGAAAGGGAACAGGGCTTTGCCGGGAAACCTGAGCATCGGCCAGTCCATAACTCCCGAGACGGGGGTTTTGTGAAAAAGAACCGTCATCCCGATGGAAGGCATCAAAAGAGGGCGGAAGAACACCAACGCCGTATCCAATCCGGGCCCGGGCTTAACCCCCCAGCGGGGGCGGGGGATCAGGCGGAGAAGAACTGGAACCTGCCCGGTGCCGCGGAAGGCCATGCCCGTGGCTTTGCCGAAAGACCCCGGAACAACTTTTCAGGCGCCTCTTGGGGAGATAACCGAAAACCAAAGTTTACTCCCCGGCGTTTCGAGGGCGGCGGTAAACCCTTTGCGGGGGATGACCGTTACAAAGCGAAGGGCCCTAAACCCGCTTTTGATTCCAATCGGGCTCCTCGACCCTTTGGAAAACCACCCCATGACAAGGGTGGGTTCCATCCCCAGGGCGGCCATTTCAAGCCCAAACGTCGCAAGGAAAGATAAAAGGACAGAACGAAAACAAACATCCAACACAAAGCCACAAAGGTAGGATTACAAAGAGTAAATCTTTTAGTTTTAAACCGTTTCATTTTTGCTTTTCTTAGTGTCTTCTTGTTGGAATTTGGTGTCGGATTTTGGTTCGCTTTTAGCTTTTTTATTGGTTTTTTACCACTTCAGAAAATCGAATCCGGGCCGTTAGGTATGGGGAAGAACAACGAAGGAGGTTGTCCCCATGTTGAGCGGTACCAATTCGATCAATTCGAACAACAACAATTCCCTTGTTTCGGCCAATGACACCAATTCGCTTCTGAACGCCCTAGGCGGAAGCGCGTCCAGTTTTGATTCCATCTTTACCCAGGCCATGAACCAGGCCACCACCCCTGCTGCGAAGATGCAGGACGCTCTTTTGGAAGTTCAATACAACGACATGAACACCCTCTATAACGCTGTTTCGGGCGACGGCTCTTCAACGGATTCCCTGCTGGGTTCTTCCACGTCCTCCTTAGCTTTGGATCTGGGTTCCGTTTCGTCGCAAGTCCAGCAGTTGGAACAGCAACTAGGGATTACTTCCTCGACCCCCACCGGCACGACCACAGGTACCAATAATTCCTCGGCATCTAATACAAACGCGGCGTTGGGATTGGAGGCCGGGTTGCTCTACAACCAAGATCTGGCGAATTTTGGTTCCTCTTCATCCGATTCCAGCACGGGGCTGGATGCTTTAGCCTAAACCCTTCGGAAGGGTAGCTAGGCGCGTGACCCAGTGAATATATCGGGTTCCGCGCCTTTTTTATTAAGCCAAGCCTTTTAAAATCATCCATTTCTCCAAAGTTAACTTTCCCATAATTCCCCTGTGGAACTCAAAAATATTTTCTAAAATGGTCGCGCTTAAGCTTGATATCAAGTCGTTGTTTTTAAGGAGGAAGTTCCATGGATATAGGCACTTTGATTTTCCTCGGTATTGGTTTTCTTATTTTTGTTTTTCTTTTGATCTATATCGCATTGGTCAGTATCCGGGAAGACCAGGTGGGAATCGTGGTGAAAAAATTTGGAACCACAGATCTTCCTCCGGGCAAAGTGGTCGCCTTACATGGGGAGGCGGGCTACCAGGCCGAGACGCTGGCTCCGGGCTGGCACCTGGGTTATTGGCCCTGGCAGTACCGGGTCGAAAAGGTCCAGATGGTGGTCATCCCCCAGGGTGAAATCGGGCTGGTGGTCGCCAATGATGGCCAGGCCATCCCACCGGAACGGATCCTGGGGCACGCCGTCGACTGCGACCATTTCCAGGATGCCAGGCGGTTCCTCCAGAACGGCGGTGAAAAAGGGCGACAGACAGGCATCCTGACCGCGGGAACCTATCGAATTAACCTAGCCCTTTTCCAGGTCATCACCGCGGAAAACGCGGGCAAACACGACATGTTGTCCCAGCAAATGCACGTTTATCAGGTCGCGACGGACCAGGTGGGAATCGTTACGACCATGGATGGTAAGCCTATCTTGAAGGGCGAAATCGCCGCGAGAAACGTGGAAGGGCATAACAATTTCCAGAACATCAAAGACTTCATGACTATGGACGGCCAGAGAGGCTTACAGGAGCAGATCCTTCTTTCCGGCTCATGGAACCTGAACCCCTGGTTCGTCCGGGTCGAACAGGTGCCCATGACGGAAGTTCCCATCGGCCACGTAGGTGTGGTGATTTCCTATGTAGGAGAGGCCCATGTGGATGTATCCGGGGCGGGGTTCAAACACGGGGATCTGGTGCAGGAAGGCCATAAGGGTGTTTGGGTGACCCCGTTGATGCCGGGCAAACACCCGGTCAACACCCGGGTCATGAAAGTGGAACTTGTGCCTACCACCAATATTGTTCTCAACTGGGCCAATCGTACCGAGTCCCATAAGTGGGACCAGAACCTGAGTTCCATCACGGTCAGGTCCAAGGATGGGTTCGCCTTCAACCTGGATGTGGCGCAGATTATCCATGTGGCAGCCACCGAGGCTCCCAAGGTCATTTCCCGAGTTGGGAACATGCAAAACCTGGTGGACCATGTCCTGGAACCAATAATAGGAAACTATTTCCGAAATAGCGCTCAGGACCATACGGTCCTGGATTTCCTGGCCGCCCGCAGCGACCGCCAAAAGGCAGCTGCGGAGCATATTCGGGCCGCCATTAACGCCTACGATGTAGAAGCCATCGACACCCTGATCGGGGATATCACGCCCCCGGCGGCGCTGATGCAGACCCAGACGGACCGGAAGATCGCGGACGAGCAGAAGCGCACCTATGAAATCCAGGAAGAGGCCCAGAAACAGCGCCAACTATTGGTTCGGGAAACAGCCATGGCCGACATCCAAAACGACATCGTCAAGAGCGAGCAGGGTGTCCGCATTTCGGAGATGGAAGCAGCCCAAGCCGTCAAAAAGGCTGGCGGAGAAGCCGAGGCCGTAAAGCTTCGCGCTTTGGGTGAGGCAGAGGCCCTGCGTCAGGTGGGTTACGCCAAGGCTGAAACCTATAACGTAGGTGTGCAATCCCTGGGCGGGACCAACTACACTCTTCTGCAACTCATGCAGGTCATCGGAGATAAGGGTATTCGGATCACGCCTGACGTGTTAGCGACTTCTGGGGATAAGGGGAGCACCTTGATGGACGCTTTCCTGGGCCAATTGGCCCGATCCAAGGGAGGGGACGGTTTGGGTAGCCCGGTTGGGTCAGGGACTTCTCCTTCGCCTCCAACGGGTACTGTTTAAGAACCAGAAAAATTAGTTTCTGCGGAACCAAGAGGGCGTATATTACGCCCTCTTTTCTTTTGGGCGAATTCAAGGGAGTTAAGAACATGACCGAATGCGTGATGTGCCAGAAAGTGAAGTCAACCCAATCGGGTCAAAACCCCTCAATGATCCACGAGTTTAAAAATTCCTTTTTGGTGCTGGGAGACCACCAGTACCACAAGGGTTATTGCGTTTTGATATTTAAAACCCATGTTCGGGAAATGCACGAGTTGGCGTTCGGTTTGCAGCAGGAATTGTTTCAAGAATTAATGGCGGCTGGGAAGGCCGTCCATGAGGCCTTTCAACCCTGGAAGATGAATTACTCTTGCTATGGCAATCAGGTGCCCCATATCCATTGGCACCTCTTTCCCCGGTACGAATCCGACCCCGATCATTTGAGGCAGCCCTGGCATCATGCGGAGGATTTTGACCAACATCCCACCCAGGAACAAGAACGGGTGGAGCGCATTCAACTCATCCGGGCAAAGCTGAAGGGATAAACCATGAAAATTCAAAAGGCACACCTTCAGGATGGCCAGCTGCTGGCCCGAATGAACCATCGGCTCATTCGCGATGAAGGCCATCGGAACCCCATGAACCAAGCCCAACTGGCCCGGAGAATGAAAAAATGGCTGGCCAAAGAATATTCGGCCTACCTATTCAAAGAACGCGAAAAAATTATCGGTTACTGCCTTTTTCGAAAAGAAAAGGGATTCATTTACATCCGGCATTTTTACATTGAGCGTATCCACCGAAAGAAGGGTTTGGGGCGCAAGGCGTTTAACGCCCTTAGCAAAGAAGTTTGGAAAAAAACACCGATTCTCCGAATGGATGTTCTGGTAGACAACAAGGTCGGACTCAATTTTTGGAAAGACCTTGGGTTTCAGGACTATAGCTTGACGATGGAACGATACAATTGAGTCGCATGGTAAGCCTAAGAGGCAAAATGAAAATCAAGATAAGACCCTTTCAAACCGTCGACATGAAAGTCGTGATCCGGTTGTGGAAAGATTGCAGATTGTTATCCCAAGACAATGATCCGGTGAAAGACATTAAACGCAAACGCAGGGAACATCCTGAACTCTTCTTGGTGGCCCTGGACGGAAAGACGATCGTGGGCGTTCTGATGGGCGGCTATGACGGCCACCGGGGGGCCATCAATTATTTCGGGGTAGCGCCTACTTACCAACGCAAGGGAGTGGGTCGGGCGTTGATGGAAACGATCGAGAAAAAGATGGCTCGGTTAGGATGCCCCAAAATCAACCTTTATATTCGGGTCAGTAATAAGTCCGTCGGGGCCTTTTATCAAAAGTTTGGTTACACCCAAAACACGGCCGGGATCAGTTTTGGAAAAAGGCTCGTGAAAGATTAGCGAATTTCATTGCCTGACAAATACCCTGCGCAAAAAACAAGCGCGGCGTTTTCGCTGGTTTCTCCCTCGCCCGAGGCCCAAGACCCGTTGCCCCCGCAGGCATCCACGAAACACTTGGCAGGCGGGGTTCCTTTTTGGATGACCGACACCAGCAGGGGGTCGGCCCCGTTGGGTCCGTTGTTGGGCCCGCCGGCGATCCATCCCGGCATGGTCTTGCCCAGGGCGGCCTGGTCCCAATGGTAGGGATGCTGGATGGCGTGCCCGCCATGGCCGGTGACGAAAGAAAGGTCCAGGCTGTTATTCCCCAGGAAGTATCCCATTTGATCAAGAGCCACTTCTTCATAAGAACCTTCCCCCGTGAGGAAATGAGCGAAAAGGAGCAATGCGGTTTTGCCCAAAAGGTTCTCGTTGCTTTCCCAATAGTATTCGTCGTTGGTCAGGGCCACCCGGTAGCCGCTTTTTTTCGAAACTTCAACGATTGCGTCCGCTTCGTCGGCAAAATTCTTGTTGAGATCCGCTTTTGTGTCGTCCGGTGTTTTGGGGCCGGTGGCTAAGGCCATATACCCGAACATCTGGGGTGTCATCCAACCGCAAGCTTTAAGGGGAGTAAGACGGGTTTCGGTCTTGAACCTCTCCAGCAGGGCGGTATCTTGGGTCAGGCGGGCCATCTCCCCCAGGGCCCACATTTTCTCCTGGGAAGGGTCCGAGTCGGCGTAATCGGGATCGTGCTGGACAACGTTCGGGTTCTTCTCCAACCAGGCCCAGGATTTCTTGGCGGCGAGATAGCATTTCTTGGCGAAGGGCTGGTCCACGTTCCAGTAAACCCGGTAGGCCTGGGCCATGACCCCGGTGAAATCCGCCGCGTCGATCGTTCCGGCGCCCTGGACGTATCGGGGGAAGGGATCTTTTTCTGGGACTGTTCCGAAACAGAATTGATCCTCTGTATCTACCTTGTGCCAGACACTTCCATCCGGTCTTTGCATTTTCAAAAGCCATAACAGGCCCCACTTGGCTTCGTTCAATAGATCGGAAACACCGTTGCCCGATTCTGGGATTCGAATATTCAGCCCCACCATGGTTTTGGTTCGCAGTTCGTAGGTCCAGAGCATGTAGGCGCAGGAGATGGATTCTTCCAGGGTCCACTTGCCGAAATCGCCCGCGTTGTGCCAGCCGCCGGTCACATCCGGCGGAGCGCTGCCATCCTTCTGGTCGGCGTCTTTCATGTGGCAGGCCTCGTGCTTGATGCCGATCAGGGGGTCATTGATGGCCGTTCCACAGCGGATGAGGTAAAAACAGCGGAGGGCGTCCTTGAAAAGGGGGAAGTAGATGTCTGGGCCGATCTCGAAAGGCTGGGATCTGAGCGCGCCCACCGAAAGGGAATAGCGCCCGGAGGCGCGAAGGTCGCTGAAATCCACCCGCAATACCTTTTCACCCGTAGAGAGGGTGTCATCCGTGGTATCCCCGGAAAGTTTTCCGTTCAGAACCGGGGAACCTTTTTCATCCAGGATCACATAAGCATCGTCCGGTTTGGGGCCGTCGGGAAGGAGGGTCAGGGAAAAAGCCTTTTTAGCCTCGGGCAGGTAGCCCTGCTGGTTCACCTTGGGGGCCGGAACGACGGGGTTGGCCGAGGCTTTGCCAAGTTTGGTTTCTTCTTTCTTATAGAACTCGATATTCGAAACGCAGATCCAGGCTTTGGTGCCAGGGTAGCCGGCGACCGCCCATTGCACACCGTTAACGGCGGTCGGGTTCCAGGGAACATGGGGGCCCCAGGTCTGCACGAAACCGGAAAAGGGTAATTCAAAAAGCGTCCATTCGTCGGTCACGAGGATGGGGGAGAGGTAATGGTTGTAGGTGGTGGCCGTGGCGGGGAGGGGAAGCTGGCAGCCCCAGTTGCCGCTGCCCTTGGCCCAGAAGCGAACCCCTTCGTAAGCCAAAAGATCCTGCGGGGGAAACATGGTGTTCATGCCCGCGTAGGGATATTGCTCTCCGGCTTTGATCTCCACATCCAATCGAGCGCAGTGGGTCGTGGTGTGCCCACCTTCGGAAAAACGGAAGGGGTTCGGATCGATGGAAGAGAAGTGATCACAATAGGAGGACCAATGCCCTCCCAATCCAGCCCCTTCACAATCGTCTACCAGGAGGGTAGCGGAGGAAGGTATGGCGAAAGAAGATAGGATGAAAAAGAAAATAACATTCCTTTTTTGGCTGAGAGTGATTTTCATTTGATCTCCACCGGTTGACATCTCAAGTTTGAATATCCATTAGACAGTGTGATTTCTAAAAAGTGTCTGTTTCAAAAAGGTAAAAGAAAAAGTTCAGCGGGTTTTTAGGTGGCGCTCGTATCGTTAAAGCAATACATTAGAGGAAATTGGGTCTGAGAGTCATCCCTCGTGTTGATTTCGATTCTCATCACTGCAGTTCCTCCCCCCCAAACATCGCAACTGCCGTAATGAAAGGATCGCTTCATGGCCCTTAGGCCCCCTCGTTGCCTTTTTGTTTATCCCCGTTTTTCTTCACAATCTTTTTGGAATTATCGAGCCACTTGCGAAGTGGTCGGGGCTAAATACCCCGCCGCGCCCCTCGGCCTCATCACCGTGGCAGGTCTTTTGCCCGTTGACTGGGAAGTCCGCTTGAACGACCTGAACGCCCAGGATCTGAGCGATCGGGATGTGCAATGGTCCGAGATTATTCTCATGGGCGGCATGATTTCCCAACAGCCTGACCACCTGCGGTTGATCGATCATTTCAAGAAATTGGGCAAGACCGTCATTGTGGGCGGCCCGGACGCCACCTCCAGCCCCCATCTATACGACAAGGCCGATCACCTGATCCTGGGGGAGGCCGAGATCACCATGCCCGAATTTCTTGCCGATTTCATCCAGGGCAGCGCTAAACACAGTTATCCGGCTGGCGAACGCAAGGCGGACATGGCGACAAGCCCCCTTCCCCGTTTTGACCTTCTGAATTTCTCTAATTACCTGCATGTGGGCATCCAGTGGAACCGTGGCTGTCCCTTCATGTGCGAATTTTGCGACATCATCGAACTTTTTGGCCGTATCCCCCGGGGCAAAAGCTCTCGCCAGGTCCTGGCCGAACTGCAAAAACTTTATGATCTCGGATACCGGGGTCACGTGGACATCGTGGACGACAATTTCATTGGCAACAAGAAGGCCGTCAAGGAACTGCTGCCGCTCTTGATCGAGTGGAACAAAGCCCACCGCTATCCCTTTGAGTTCTCGACCGAGGCTTCCATGAACCTGGCCGATGACGAACCCCTGATGAAACTCATGCAGGACGCAGGCTTCACCTGGCTCTTCGTGGGCATCGAGAACCCCGACGAGGAGACCCTGAAAGCCACCCAGAAAAGGCAGAATACCCACCGCTCCATCGCCGACAGCATCCACAAGATCCAGAAACACGGCATGATTGTGAACGCTGGCTATATTGTGGGGTTCGACAACGAGGGAGAAAACGTGGCCCGGGCTATTCTGAACAGCATCGAAGCCACCTCCATTCCGGTCAACATGGTGGGTCTGCTCTTCGCCCTGCCCAACACCCAGTTGACCAAGCGGCTCAAGAGGGAAAACCGACTAGACCCTTCCTTCGAAATCCCGCCCGCCGACACGGCCTGCCAATGCGTGGCGGGGTTGAATTTCACCACCCTGCGCCCCCGCTGGGAAATATTAAAAGATTTCCACAGCATCGTGAAAGAAGCCATGTCCCCCGAGAAATATTTCGGCCGGGTGCTTCGGCTGGCCCTGATGATGGATTGTTCCCAGGCCAAGATGGTGGCACCCCTGAAGCATCACCTGCGCGACCTGCGGTCCTTCTTCCGCCTGAGCCTTAAACTGGGGACTTGGAAAAATACTCGGCGTTATTATTGGAAAGTGCTGTTCATGTGCCTATTGAAGAACCCGGGCGCTTTCCGGAACTCGGTTTCCGTGATGGCCCTTTACCTTCACTTCAACGACTTCCGGGAGTATGTGTTGAGCCGTTTGGGGACCGAGATCTCCAACCTGGAAAAAGACGGCGACCCGAGGATGCAAACGGTGAACCCCCTCGTTCTGGCGACTCAGGCTGCGATGTAGTCCCTTCCACCCATCGGCTTCATATTGACTGGACTATGATTTCAGTCATCCACATATTTTGTCTTTGAGATTAGTGTTAGGCCTCCAACAACCTATGGGGAGGAACCATGCTCGGTTTGAGCGATTCTGAGACTTATCTAGCCCAGGAAGTTTCCCGGGTGGCGGGCGGTATCCGCCGGCGGGTTCTCGAACACACGCTCAAACACAATGGGGGTTACCTCAGCCAGGCCTGTTCCAGCGCCGAGATCCTCGCCACCCTCTACACCCGAATCATGAATCTGGGGCCTGTGCCCATTCCCATCAAGCCCGACCCCTTCGCCGGTGTTCCCGGAGAGGGAAGCTTTCTCTACCGCCGGGGCGATTTTTACAACGGGCCCAAGGGCCCGGACTACGACCGATTCATCCTTTCGCCCACCCACTATTCCCTCGTGCTTTACGCCTGCCTGGTGGAGACCCGTAGGATGAGCCCGGATGGTTTCGCCGATTTCAATAAGGACGGCGGCATCCTGGAAATGATCGGGGCCGAGCATTCCCCGGGCATGGAAGTGATGACCGGCTCCCTGGGGCAGGGCATCAGCCAGGCGGCGGGCATCGCCCTGACCCGCAGGCTCAAGGGGGACACCGGGAAGGTCTGGGTCTTCATGTCCGACGGCGAGCTCCAGCCGGGCCAGGTCTGGGAAGCGGTCCAATGTATGGCCTTTTATCACCTGGATAACATGGGTATCTACGTGGACGTGAACGGATACCAGTGCGACGGGAAAACGTCCCAGGTCATGGGTATCGAGCCATTGGAAGACCGCTTCAGGGCATTCGGCTGCGAGACCTACCGGGTCAACGGCCATAATCCCCTGGCCCTGGCGAAGCCCGCCCTGGAACCGCGCAAGGGCAAACCCCTGGTGGTGTTGTGCGACACGATCCCCTATACGGGCGTGGAACCGCTCAAGTCTCGGGCCCCAAAGTTCCATTACCTGCGTTTCACCAGCGACCAAGAGAAAAAAGTTTACGAGGATTTTTTTAAACAACTTTAAAAAAAACCAACGTCCAACACAAAGACACTAAGCCACAAAGAAAATCTTTAAGGAAATAAAAAAGAGAATGAAAATACTGGATTCGGCGAATCAAAAATCAAAACCTTTGCCTTACTTTGTGTCTTCGTGGCTTCGTGTTGGATGGGGTGGTCTATGGAAATACTGACCAAGGTTCACGCCAGGAAACTGGTGGAATGGGCGGTCGATAAGCCGGAAGTAGTGGTGCTTTCTGCCGACCTGACGAGTTCCACCGAGGCGGATCTCTTCCAAAAAGCCTATCCGGACCGTTTTTTTTCCATGGGCATCGCGGAACAGAACATGCTTAGCTTTGCCGGAGGCATGGCCCGGGAAGGTTATATCCCGTTCATTCATACCTTCGCGGTTTTCATTTACCGCCGCGCTTACGACCAGATTGCCATGTCGGTGGCCTATCCCAATCTCCCCGTCAAGATGTTCGGGTTTCTCCCCGGAATCCTCACGCCCGGTGGGGCCACCCATCAGGCGATCGAGGATATTTCGGTTATGCGGTCTCTCCCCAATATGACGATCCTGGAGGTAGGCGACGCTACCGATGCGCAATCGGTCTTGGACGTTGCCTACCAAGTGCCCGGGCCGGTCTATGTGAGGACCCTGCGGGGCGAATTGCCCCGTCTTTTCGAAAAGTCTGAACCGATGGTATTCAATCAAGCTCGCCTTTTGAACAAGGGAGTGGATCTGGCTCTTTTCTCCTCCGGCATTTGCACCGAGGAGGCCCGAAAGGTGGTGGAGGCCCTGAAAACGAAGGGGTTTTATATCGAGCACCTTCATATTTCCACATTGAAACCCTTCACGGACCACCAGGTTGTGGAGGCTCTAGAAAAGGCTAGGTATGGAGCCATCACCTTGGAAAACCATTCAATCATCGGCGGATTAGGAAGCGCCGTGGCGGAAGTCATCGCCGAAAAGGGATTTCCGCGCCGGCTGGTGAAGATGGGCATTATGGACCGGTTCCTTCACGGGGCCAGTCGGACCACGCTTGCCCGCGAGAATCGTATGAACGGTATCTCTCTCGTAAGGGAGATCGAGAAGTTGACGGGAAAAAGCTTCGGGGTCACGGAAGAAGAACTGGGGTCGGTGCATCTGACTCCGGTTCACAGCGAATCTAAGGCGGAGGCGCTTTAATGGGAGAACATCACCCCTGTCGCCACGACTTTTGCAGGGACTGCGACCGCTTCGGTGTCTGGTACCGACTGACGGGCACACTCGAAGAAGCTCGCGGCAAAGCCGCGGACCTTTGTCTTGAACAGACCGTGGAATTTCCTAGCGACCTGGTCCCCAAAGGATTCATCCAGGACCAGGTGGTGGGCCAGGTGGCCGAATTTGTACCCGTGGAAGGTTCCAACGGGCTGGAATGGAAAGCCTTAATCACATTTCTCAACGACGACACGGGGATAGAACTCACCCAGCTTTTGAATGTGCTTTACGGCAACATCAGCCTGAAAAAGGGGTTCCGCCTGGAGCGATTGAAGGATTGTTTCAACCTTTGGAACCGTTTCAAGGGACCCCGCTTCGGGGAGCCGGGCCTGAGGGAGATTACCGGTATCCACCACCGACCCCTTCTTTGTACCGCCCTTAAGCCCCTCGGGTTGTCCGCACCGGCCCTAGCCGAGATGGCCTACAAATTCGCTTCGGGCGGCATCGAGATCATCAAGGATGACCACGGCCTGGCCAATCAGCCTTTCGCCCGTTTCGCCGAAAGGGTCGAACACTGTGTGGAAGCGACGGAAAAGGGAAGCCGTAGGGCCGGCCGCAAGATCCTATACGCCCCGAATGTCACCGCCCCTGCGGGGGAATTGGAACGTCGGGCTCATTACGCCAAAGAAAAAGGCGCGGGTGCTTTGCTGGTCTGTCCGGGCTTGATTGGGTTCGATTCCATGCGGGCTCTGGCCGACGACGATGGGATCGACCTGCCCATCCTGGCCCACCCGGCCTTCCTGGGAAGTTTTGTAACCAGCCGGGAGAACGGCATCTCTCCCTTTGCCCTCTTCGGCCAGATCATGCGCCTAGCCGGGGCGGACGCTACCATCTACCCCCACTTCGGGGGCCGGTTCGGTTTCACGCTGGATGAGTGCAAGGAGATTGTGGTGGGGTCCTCCATCAATATGGGCAACCTGAAGCCCATCTTTCCCACCCCCGGGGGCGGGATGAGCCTGAAACGCATCCCCGAATTGCTTGAGTTTTACGGCCGGGATGTGATGTTCCTGGTGGGCGGCGACCTGGTGAAGAATGGCTCGGATATCGAGGACAACAGCAAACACTTCGTTGAAGTGGTGGAAAAAACCAGCCTCTAGACTTCCATGTCACCCACATGGTCGGAATGTATGAACAATTGATAGTTCCGTTGATTTCGATTCATCCCCTGGTGTAAAACAATCCCTCATTTCTATGCTTTATAAAAGGAAGACAACCCGATGAGCCAAGGGCCCGCGAGCTGGAAAGAGATTCTGAAGGATGAAATGCCCGAAGATTGGGCCAAGGAAATCGACGAATACGAGGCCCAGATCGTCCTCAACAAGCAAGGCAAGATCGAGCCCCGAGTGTTTGCCGAGACCCGCCTGAGGCGGGGCGCTTACGGCCAGCGCTACGATAACGGCCAGCGCAACGACGGTCTTCAAATTCGCAAACTCGATTATCCCAACCAAGGGACCTGGAAGGGCCCGGACACCTACTGGGACGCACCCGGCATGGAGCGCATTAAGTTCCCCTGGGGAGGGATGACTGCCGAACAGATGGGGGTGGTCGCTGACCTGGCCGAGGAATATTCGGACGGCATCGCCCACATCACCACCCGCCAAGATATTCAGCTTCATTTCATCCACGTCGAGGACACTCCCAACATTATGCGCCGCCTGGCCGCGGTGGGTATCACCACCCGCGAGGCTTGCGGCAACTCGGTGCGCAATGTCACGGCCTGCCCCATCGCTGGTGTTTGCCGGACCGAGGCTTTCGACGTCACACCCTACGCCAAGGCCATTTTCCGCTTTATGTTGGGCCATCCGGACGCCCAGGACTTCGGTCGGAAGTTTAAGATCGCCTTTTCGGGCTGTGAACACGAGGCCTGCGGTCTGGTGAATATGCATGACATGGGTTTCATTGCCAAACTGAATCCCGGTACCAAGGCCCCGGTTTTTGACGTATTCGTGGGGGGCGGGTTGGGTCCAGTACCCTATAACGCCAAGAAATTATTCGAGAACCTGCCGGTCGAGGAAATGCTTCCGATTACCCAGGCCGTGGCCCGGGTTTACGGCCGACTGGGGGAAAAGAAGATCCGGGGCATGGCCCGCATTAAATTCTTGGTGGCCAAGCTGGGCATCGAAGAATTTCGCCGGTTGATCAGCGAAGAACGGGAAATATTAACCCCCGATCCCCGTTGGAAAAGCCTGATCGCCCAATTCGTCAAGCAAACGGAGAAGCCGTTGAAGAAGGCCGGCCAATTGAAGTCAGGGTCCTTTCTTCCGGGGTTTCTGGGCTGGCGCAAAACAAATGTTTATCCCCAGCCACAATACGGTTATGTCACAGTGACTGTGAAGGTTCCCCTCGGTGATCTGACTTCCAACCAATTGAGAGGTTTGGCCGATATGGCCAAAAAATATGTCAGCGAAACCGTCCGGACTACGGTGGAACAAAATCTTATTTACCGATGGGTGTGCGAGCAGGACTTGCCAGATTTCTTTAAAGACCTGAAGTCCCTCGGTCTGGATCAGGCGGGAGCCGATACCATTTCCGACATAACTTCATGCCCGGGGACGGATACCTGCAAGTTGGGAATCTCGGCCTCGCGCGGATTGACCCGCGTCATTTCTGAAAAACTCCAGGCTCAACTCGAAGATATGCCCGAGGAAGTCAAAAAGCTCAAAATCAAAGTGAGTGGCTGTCCCAATTCGTGCAGTCAGCATCACATTTCAGATATGGGTTTTTACGGGGTTTCCCGCAAGGCGGGCTCTTATACCGTTCCCCATTTCCAGCTGGTCCTGGGTGGACAGTGGAAGAACAACGGGGGCTCCTATGGACTGGCCGTGGCGGCCGTGCCTTCTAAGCGTATCCCGGAGACCATCCAGCGCTTGACGGATAAATACGTGAAGGAGCGCAAGTCGGAGGAGAATTTCCAGGCCTTCGTCCAGCGCATCGGCAAGACCGAGATCCGTAATCTTTTGCAGGACCTCATGGTGATTCCGTCGCACGACGCCGAACCTCAGCTCTTCACCGATTGGGGCGATCCCCGTGAGTACACCATCGCCGATATCGGCGTGGGAGAATGCGCCGGGGAAGTCGTGGCTCCCTATGAGTTCTCACTCACTTCGGCCGAGAGCAAAGCTTTTGAGGCTCAGGAAAAGCTTGATCAGAAAGATTACCAGGGCGCGGCAGGGCTGGCCTATCAGTCCATGATCCATTCCACTGAGGCGGTCCTTCGCACAAGGAACCGCGAATACACCGGCAACGCCGATACCACCGTGGCCGAGTTCAAAAAGTGGTTCTTTGACACGGGGGAATTCGTCAAGCACGTGAACAATACCCAGTTCGCCGCCTATCTGTTCAAAGCCCAAACCCGCTTCAAGTCGGGGACTTCTTCCGACTGGGCGCAAGATGAAACCCACCGCCAGGTGCAGGAAGCTCAACTCTTCATGGAAGCGGTGCACAGCTATATCTCCAACGCCTCCCCGACGCCCGCGCCCATGCCGGGCAAGTGAACGGTCTAAAAGGAACCCTATGAACTTGCAAAAGATCAACGTGAAGATCTATCTGGAAAAGGGACAAGAGATTCCCATGAATACCTTTATTCCCATCTTTCACCGTTTTATCCAGAAGAATCTATTAGAAGGAATGCTGGTGGACGTGGCCGAATATACCCATGTGCACGAGGGTCCGGGCGTTCTTTTGATTGCCCATGAGGGCAATTACAGCGTGGATGAGACCGAAGGCCGAAGGGGGATGCTTTATAACCAGAAGCGCGCCCCGGCCAAGGGAGGGGAAGACCACCTGAAAACGGCCCTGCGTCGGGCGTTGAAGGCCTGTGAAGTCTTGGAGAAAGAACCGGAATTAGCTGGCAAGCTCAAGTTCAATCCTTCTCGCCTGAGGATCTTCGTCAATGACCGACTGGAAACTTCCAATAAAAACCGAGGCTTCTCCGAACTGGAAGAGGTGATAAGGCCCCTGTTTGAAAAATTATCAGGTTCCTCAATCAAACTCGTTCCCGAGATGGAACCCCAGAAACTCACCGGTTTTGAGGTGGAAATCGAAAAGCCATTAACGGTTCAGGACCTGATCGGGAAAGTTTAACTTTTCCCTAACCGCCGTATTTCCACCCAGTGGAAGACAAAAGTAGAGGCCCGGGGGCTGACCCCATGCCCGCCTCGATCACTTCCGCCACCACCACCGAATGGTCCCCTCGATCCACAATGTCCGTCACCCTGCATTCCAAATAACCCGCCATGTTCGGAAAGAACGGGAATCCCAGCGCTGGGCTGGGGGTGAAAACTTCTCCCGCCAGTTGGTTTCCCTCTGGCTCCACATGCTTGAAATATTTCTGGGCTTGTTCCTTCTGGCCTTCCCCTAAATAGTTGAGGATGAACGCTCGGGCTTCCTGGACCACCTGGAAGGTGTGGGAATCCTTCTTCAGCGCCGTCATGACCAGGGGGGGCTTGAACGACGCCTGGGACAACCAAGTGATGGTCGAAGCGGCGGTTTTATTTTCAAACTGGGCGGTCAGGACATAGAGAGCGTCCGGAATCAGCTGCAAGAGGGTCCTCTTTGCGTTTTCGTTCATGTTTACCTCGAAAAAATGGGTTGGATCTCAGGCCCATTCTTATGAGATTCCTCTTTTTTTATCAATAATGCGCGATGGGTGAGGCGTAAATCGAGGGATATTTATGAAGAAAAGGGCGGGGAAGGCGTGTTAAACTTCAAAGCCATTCAGACTCTGAACGTAACCCATTCGCTTAAGGAACCTCTTGGATATCGCCGATATTCTTCAAAAACTGATTGATATACAAACCGTAGATTCAGGACTTGACGAACTGGAGAAATTGAAAAGGAACTTCCGGGCTGAAATCGCCACACTGGAAACAGCCGTGACGGAATGCAAAACACGGCTCCAAACCGAGAAAAAAGCCCTGGAAGAACTGGCTAAAAAGCGCAAGACCCTGGAAATCGAAGCGGGTACCCTCGACGGAAAGATTCAAAAATATCAGGGCCAAGAAGGCGAAGTCAAAAGCAACGAGCAATTCACCGCCTTGAAGGGCGAAATCGATAAAGCCAAACAAGAGAAGTCCCAAGCCGAGGAAAAAGAACTTGAAATCCTGTTTCAGGAAGACGAGCAAAAGAAAAAGATCCAGGGAATAAACGAGGATCTCGCCCGGGCCGAGAAGAAGGCCGCCGAGGATAAAAGATCCTTGGATCAAAAAATCGCCGACTGCGAAAAAGCTTCCACGGATAAAAAAGCGGATCGGCAAACCTGTTTGGCCGCCCTGAATCCCGAGTTCGCGCAAGGCTACGAAGCCCTGCGGAACAACGGAAAGAAGATCGCCCTGGCCCAGGTTCTGGAGGACGCAACCTGTAGCGGATGTCGCATGCAGGTGGCACCCCAAATTCTCAATGAAATCAATCGCAACCTGGCCATCCAGCGCTGTACCTGCGGACGTTATATTTACCGCAAGGATTAACCTCAAAATATAAGGCTTTAAGATGAGTCGATTGACGGCTAAAAGGGTATTGAGAATTGAAGCGGAAGGCATTCTTTCGCTCATCGGACGCACAGGAAAAAATTTCGATCGGGCCGTGAACCTGGTCTTGAAAAGCCACGGTCGGGTCGTGGTCACCGGCATGGGAAAATCAGGGCTGGTAGGCCGAAAGATCGCCGCTACCCTTTCATCCACCGGCACTCCCTCCCATTTTCTCAACCCCGCAGAGGCCCTGCATGGCGATATGGGAACCGCCGCCAAGGGCGATATTGTTTTGGCCCTTTCCAATAGCGGTGAAACCGACGAATTGAAAGCTCTCCTGCCGGCGCTCCGAAAAATGGGATGCAAAATTATCCTCTTCACGGGCAAGCCCTCCTCCGCCTTAACCCAGAACGCCGATGTGACCCTGGATGTGGGTGTTGAAAAAGAAGCCTGTCCCCTGAATCTTTCTCCAACCGCCTCCACGACCGCGGCCCTAGCCATGGGGGATGCCCTGGCGATCGCCCTTCTAGAAAAGAACGGATTCACAGAAAAAGATTTTGCTCAGTTTCACCCAGGCGGCGACCTGGGGCGACGCCTCCAATTGACGGTTTCTGAAATCATGCGCAAGGGGAGCCAACTGCCCCGGGTTTCTCTCGCGGCCGGGTTCAAGGATGTGGTTCGGGAAATCAACGCCAAAAAAGTCGGCTGCACCCTGGTGGTGGATAAAAGAGGAAAACTCGACGGCATCATCGTGGATGGCGATCTTCGCCGGGCGCTTTTGAAGGATTCCGATATACGTCACTGGGGCGCCCGGAATCTGCGTACTCCCCGTCCCGCGACCATTCCACCCACCCTCTCGCTGGGTCATTGCCTCCAGATGATGGAGGAGCGGACTATCTTTCAATTGATTGTGGTGGACTCAAATAAAAAACCCCTGGGCCTTCTGCATCTGCATGACTTGCTGGGGCGGGGGCGGACTCAAATTGTTTAGCCTCGTCCTCCAATTATTTACCGTTTGTTAGAGGGAACGCTTCATGGGAATCAAAAACATAAAGCTGCTTTTAACCGACGTGGACGGCATCCTGACCAATGGGAAGGTCTATTACGGGGAAAGGGATGAGTATGTTCAGTTCGACATCCAAGACGGCATCGGGCACCGGTTGGCGGGCTACGGGGGATTAACCGTGGGATGGCTGACGGGTCGGCAGTCGAAGGCCGTGCAGGCTCGGGCCCGCAAACTAAAGGTGTCCATTCTCTATCAGGGGAAGCTCGACAAACTCGCCGCCGCCCAGGTGCTCTGCAAAAAAATGAAACTCACCCTTTCCCAGACGGCTTATCTGGGGGATGACCTGATCGACCTTCCGCTGTTGACCCAAGTCGGCTGGTCTGCTTCCGTGCCCTACGGCCGGTCCGAGGTGAAAAAAGCGGTTCATTACGTCACTCGAGCACAGGCAGGAGATGGCGCTTTTCGGGAAGCGGTTGAAAAAATCCTCAAAGCCCAGGGAATCTGGGAAAAAACCCTCCAGGTTTTTCACCGGGAGAATCACCGCCGCGCCTCCCGGGTGCCCGGCTTAAGTTCTTAAAACGCCTTGGCCCGCCCCCTTCAGAAAATCAAGAACGATCTCATCTATCACGCGACCCGTGCCTTGATTGCCTGTCTCGGTTTACTTCCTTTTTCCTGGATGAGCCCATTAGGTCGAACTTTTGGGCTCATGGTTTTCACTCTGGCGGGGGGGGAGCGCCGAAAGACCCTGGCTAGTTTGCGGACAGCATTTTCGACCGAATGTTCAAATGATCGAATTAAACGGCTGGCCCGTTTGGTTTGGATGGGTTTGGGGAGGAATCTGTTTGAGGTGGTGAAGTGGCGAACCCTGACCCATGACCAACTGGTTTCCCTGGTTGCCAGGGAAACCGGATGGGAAAACATGGAACAAGCACTGAAAAGGGGAAAGGGGGCTCTGGTGTTGACGGCTCACCTGGGTAATTGGGAACTCCTGGGCGCCTGGTTGGCAGGTCGACACACGACCACGGCCGTTGCCCAAAAACTTTACGATTCCCGGTTTGATACCCTGATCACGGATTTACGAACCAATATTATCAAAGTCCAGATGTTCAAGAGGGGCATTGCCTTACGGGCAATCCTGGAATCCCTGAAGTTAAATAATATCGTCATTGCCGTGGTGGACCAAGACACGGGAAAAGACGGAGTCTTTGTTCCATTCTTCCATAAACCGGCCTGGACCCAGTCCGGGTCGGCCCGCATCGCCTTGAAAACGGGTACTGCCCTGGTACCGGCCTTCATGGTTCGGGGGTCGGATGGTCGTTTTGAAGTTCATGTGGAACACGAAATCAAGGTGCCGCGAACCGGTGACGATGAAAAGGATATTCTCGAAACGGTCAGGCGTTACACCGACGTGGTGGAAAAGTACGTTAAGTCCTATCCCGACCAGTGGATGTGGATGCATGAACGTTGGAAAACTCGGCCGGAAGGGGAAAAGGATTAGCGTTGTTTCCGGATTGAATTTGTCTGGGAGGAGTGGTTGAGAGCACCGTTCGCTTCCGGGTTTTTTGCCATAATATTGAGAAGTCGTATCGTTCATAGGGGCAGTTTCTCTAGATATTTGATGGATAAAGAGAATTCCGGGTTTTACTCCGCCGGTAGTCTGATAAGGTAGGGGTCAGCGTCAAAAGGGCAGAGCCGGAGGCAAGGGTTGCGGAGAAAAACCGAATCAATCAACTTTCAAGGGGATCCCCTTCTGGAACAGCCGGAGGGCGACCGGAAAGGATGGAACCGGCGAGCGCTATGGGTTTTAGCGGTCGGGTTAATTCTCCTGGGCGGAGGATATTTCCTGATGAACCGGACGAAAGCCCAGGCTCCGGTCGTGGATGCCTTTACCCAAGCCGAAAATTCTCCTGACGCGGTGATTGAGAAATTCCACCTGATTTCCACCGTTCGAGGGGAGAAACACTGGGAGCTTTACTCCAACCGGGCCCGGCTTTACCAGAATCAGAAGAACGCCCTGGCCGACGATATTGACGCCCAATACTTCAAGAAAGGGAAGATCGTTTCCACTCTCACCGCCGACCAGGCGGTCATTAACACGGAGACAAACGCCACCCAGGCCCAGGGCCATGTGGAACTCGTGGTGGAAAACGGATCCAAACTCCTGACCGAAAAACTTGATTGGGATCCGGATACGGATCAAATTAAAACCCTTGAACCTGTGCGCATCTACAAGGGCGGGGATGAAATCACGGCCGTCGGCCTCGTGGCTGACACGGAACTCAACAATGTCCATTTTATGAAAGACGTTCATACCCAAGTTAGGGATACCCGTGAAATTGAGACCTTTAGTGACCCAAAACCTTTCTAATCCGGCCGCCTGGCGCACTTTGGCCCTGGCGAGCCTATGGATGGCGGCTCCCCTGGCCCTCGGCTACGAGATCCAGGAGCATCGGACCATCACGCCGAAAAAGCCTGTCAGCATTAGTTCCCAACAAATGAATTTCGATCGATTGAAGAGCCTGACAGTTTTCAAGGGTTTGGTAAAGGCCATCCACGACAAGGTGACTTTGAACTCGGATGAAATGCGAGCCCTTTCGGACAACCGCAATGCCACCGCCCTGGGGCATGTGGTGGTGGTGGACTCGAGCAACGGCATGACCCTCACTTGCGGAAACCTGGACTACCAGGACCTGATGGACCTCATGACCGCCCATGACCACCCGCAATTGACGGCTCCGGATGAAAAGGGGCTTCCCATGACGATATTGGGCAAGCAAATGGTTTTCGATTCAGTGGAAAAAACTATTCAGATTAACCAGAACGTCAGTATCACCCAGGCCGATGCCAAGGCGACGGCCCAGAAAGCGACCTATATTTCCACAGAGGATAAATTTATTCTGGAGGATGATCCTATAGTCCAAATGAAGAATGGGGATATGTCAGGGCGAAGGATCGTTTCCAATTTTGGGGAAGAGCGAAGTATCATTTCCGAGGGGATGGCTGAAGCCAACTTTTATCCTCAGGGGAAATCGGCATCTACCGCTCCGGTAAGTGGAACGGCGCCGGGGAATGGGACGACTCCGGTCAATGGGACAGCACCTGGGAACGGAGCGGCTTCGGGTAACCCGAGTGGATCCGCCGCGCCTGCTGGAGCGGGGGTTTCGAACAGCGCACCCGCAACCCTGAACCCTTATCGTTATGGGATTCCGCCACAGATCCCGATTCGTTAAAACGAACCAATTTTTTAAAAAGGACAACAGTGAAAATCCTCCGCACCGATAATCTGGTGAAGCTTTACAGCAAGAAGAAAGTGGTGGATCACGTTTCCATTGAGGTCCATCAGGGCGAGGTGGTGGGCCTGCTGGGGCCCAACGGCGCCGGAAAAACGACGACCTTTTATATGACGACCGGATTCATCGCCCCTGATGAGGGAAGGGTTTTCTTCGACGAAGAAGGGACTGTTCACGACATTACCCATCTGCCCATGTACAAACGTGCCCGGATGGGTATCGCCTATCTGCCCCAGGAAGCCTCGATTTTCCGCAAGCTTTCAGTCGAGGACAACCTGATGGCCATCCTGGAACTCACCCCCCTTTCTCCCGCCGACCGGGAAAAAAAGCGTGATGAACTATTGGCGGAGCTCAAGATCACCCATCTAGCCAAGCAAAAGGCCTATACCCTTTCGGGGGGCGAACGTCGACGTGTAGAGATCGCCCGGGCCCTAGTGCTTCAGCCCCATTTCATCCTTCTGGACGAGCCCTTTGTCGGCATCGATCCCATTGCGGTCCAAGATATCCAGGGCATCATCCGCTACTTGAGAAAAAAGAAAATCGGCATTCTCATCACTGATCATAACGTACGCGAGACCCTTTTCATCGTAGACCGGGCTTACATCATGTTCGAGGGAAAGATCCTGCTTTCCGGCACCGCCGCCAAACTTGCCTCCAACAAAAAGGCCCGGGAAATATACCTGGGCGAGCGGTTCACGCTGTAATTTATTTAAGGCAGTCTTTCATTAAAACTTCCCGTAAAAAGAATAGCGGCTTGAAAAACTGGGTGGACCAAGTGCTGGCACCCTTGTGCCGACTTCTCAACTCCCTCGGAGTGGGCCCCAATACGGTCACTTTTGTCGGGGTTCTCGTTACCCTCATGGTTTCGGTGGAAATGGTTAAAAGCGATTGGTCGGGGGCGGGATTATGGCTACTGGCCGCGGGTTTTTTTGATCTGCTGGATGGGTCCCTGGCCCGGGAGGCCAAGGCCCGGACGGCCTTTGGGGCTTTTTGGGATTCGACCCTGGACCGGGTTTCCGAATCCTTAGTCTTTGGGGGTTATCTCTTGTATTATTACCAACACAAAGAATTGGGTCTGTTTTTAACAGCCTTTGCGGTCTCGATCCTCTCGCTGCTGGTTTCCTATACCCGGGCCCGGGCTGAGGGACTGGGAATCGACTGTGAAGTGGGCGTTTTGCCGAGGCCGGGAAGGGTCTTGATCCTTGCTTTCGGGTTTTTGGCCTTTCAGCCGGACGGGGTCTTGTTGGTGGTGGGTGTGCTGACCCTGGTGACGGTGATGCAGCGAATACTTTGGGTTTACCAAAAGGCACCCAGGGGCCGTTAAGAATCAAAATATTTCAGGAGCTTGAGGACTATGCCTAAGATTCGGGTGGCTTTGGTGGGTGTGGGGTGTTGCGCTTCTTCCCTGGTTCAGGGCGTGCGTTTTTATCGCGACGCGCAGGAAAACGGGTTCGTTCCGGGCCTGATGCATGTGCGTTTGGGCGCCTACCATGTGGGTGACCTGGAATTCGTCTGTGCCTTTGATGTCGATTCCAACAAAGTGGGGAAGGATCTTTCCGAGGCTGTTTTTGCCCCCATCAACAACACGATCAAATTTAGTGATGTACCCCCACAAGGCGTGAAAGTCCAAAGGGGCCCGACCCTGGACGGATTGGGCAAATATTACCGCGAGGTCGTAACCGAATCCCTCGAAAAACCCGTGGACGTGGCGAAGGTTCTCAAAGAAACCCGCGCGGACATATTGGTCAATTATCTTCCCGTGGGCAGTGAGCAAGCCGCGAAATTTTACATGGCCGAGGCCCTGAAGGCCGGGGTGGGCGTGGTCAATTGCATGCCGGTTTTCATCGCCTCCAACAGTGGATGGGCGAAAAAGTTTTCCGACGCCGGGCTTCCGGTGTTGGGTGATGATATTAAGGCCCAGGTGGGGGCGACCATCACCCATCGAATCCTTTCAAAAATGTTTTCCGACCGGGGTGTCATCCTTGATCGGACCAGTCAGCTCAATTTCGGCGGAAACATGGATTTCAAGAACATGCTCGAGCGCGAGAGGCTGGAATCGAAAAAGATATCCAAGACCGGGGCAGTCGTCAGCCAACTCTCCCATCCCATCGATCCCAACAACATCTATATCGGCCCCTCGGATTACGTACCCTGGCTTCAGGATCGCAAATGGGCTCATATCAGGCTGGAAGGCCGTGAGTTTGGCGATGTGCCCGTGACGATTGAGTTAAAATTAGAAGTCTGGGATTCGCCCAATAGCGCCGGAGTAGGGATCGATGCCATCCGGTGTTGCAAACTGGCCATGGATCATAAGCTGGCCGGGGCCATAGAGGGTCCCTCCTCGTACTTCTTCAAAACTCCGCCGGTTCAGTACTCCGATTCGGAAGCATACGAACTAGTAGAACAATTCATCGGCCAATATGGAAAACTCAGCCAACCCACGAAAGTTCGCTGAGAAGAAAAATTAAATTTTAAATAAGGTTTTTCCTCCGTCTGAGTCTCGATTGGATTTTGCTTTTGCGATGTTCTCGTATCCTTGAAAATTCCTTTCGAGATGAAAATACTTCTAAATTTTACAACCCTAGAAACCAAATTGGGGCAACTAGATATTTTGGGAGATATGAAAAGGTCGGCTCGCAAACCTTGACCGAGTTGATCGTTGAGGGAAATGAAAACAGAATACTTTTATGCTTTAGTTCGATGTCCAGACGATATTGTCGAGTGTGATAGAGGAGCCGGTAACCGAGGTCTGCCATAAGACATAGAAAGGAGTATCGACATTGGTGATGTAGTAATTGCCCGTAAAAGATGTAAATGGAATGGAAACGCGGGTGAAAACGGTGTTGCTGAGACTGTTGATGAGATTTGCCGATAAATTGCAGGTCGCGTTACTTCCGTTTGAATAAAGATATTGAATGCTGATGGAGCTGAAATTGGCCGGGGGATTTCCCAAAAGTATGTCGAATTGCAAATGCCCCTTGGCATAATAAGATGACGGATTGACAGTGACTGGGGATGAAAAAATATATAGCCCGCAGGTGCTGGTAGTGGTCAGTTGAAGGGTGCTTGAGTCGTCGGAAAGCGTGTCCGTGACCGGCACAATGGCTGGGTTCGCGGAGCATCCTCCGTAGGATGAGGGAGTCAAGACGTTTCCAAGCCAGGTTCCCGCGACACCGTTACTCAAAACCGTTTGGGGGGCAGGGATCGGGTTTGGGATGGAGACGGGGTTGAAACGGGAACAGCCTACGACTAGGGCCAGAGCCGTCACACAGAAGACCAGTGGTAAGGCTAACGCGTTGTTTAGTTTCATCTTATTGCCCAATGGAAACTCCCTGGTTTCAATTTCAGGTATTGATTATAGTTTTTTTAACTTTTATTAAACAAGAATTTAGCGCATAAACATCAAAGTTTGGAGGGCGGGAGCGTATTTCCCATGTGCCCTGAATTAGATTTTGCGGAAAATTAAGGATGCCCCGAAAATTTTTAAAGTTTTTAATACCGGGCTTCACTCTAGCGGAATCGGCTTTCAGCGATGACCGATTAATATTTTTTTGAATATATCAAGGTTGCTCGTTAAATTCATCTCAAGAATTCTTCTTGCCAAGCCCCCAGTTTAAAGATTTAAGATAAAATTAATTCATCCTTCGTTTCGACGGGGAATAATTCAGTATTAATTTGATGGAGCTTCTCTTGAATTTATCATCTCCTTACGGTCGATGCTTCGACCCAGCCAATGATCGTTCTTTCATTTTCATCCGAAACATTTCCCAATTACCGATCCTTTTCTTTTCACTAACAGCCTTTTTCCTTATCGGGGTAATCCCGCAGGTGAATGCCGCTCCGCCGCAACTGAAAATAGCTGGAAATAAAATCGAAAACAGTAGCTCAAGTTGTCAGGTCTACTTACATGGTGTGGACATCGACGGGCTTCAGTTTGCAACTAATAATGGGGACACGAACGGTGGAGTAACCGCTACGGCGAAAGAGGCTATCAATGTTTGGAAATGTAACGTGATTCGTCTTCCCCTGAACCAGGACCGTTGGTTTTTTTTCCCCGACAGTTACCGCAGCTTGGTGCAACAGGTCGTCGATTATTGCTCGTCCCAGAATTGTTATGTCATCCTGGATCTTCATTTTTCGGGCACAGCCACCTCGGCGACGGCTCCTCCCTACGGCGCGGGATGGAACACTTCTACGGGTCAACAACCCATGTGCGACGCAAATGCCACAACCTTTTGGAGCAGTGTGGCTTCCCAATTTGCGAATAATCCTGCAGTCATGTTCGACCTTTACAACGAACCTTATTGTTCCGCCAGTCAATGGTACAACGGGGGATCTTTCGGAAGTTCGCCGGGTATGAAGAGCTTGCTGGCCACGGTACGCGGGACAGGGGCCAACAACATCGTGGTTGCGGGGGGGATCGCTTACTGCAATGACTTGACCGATATTTTGCCGGCTGATGCGTTGGTGGATACGGGTTCCGGCTATGGGGTGTTATACGATAATCATGTCTATTCGAACAACGCACTTACACAGCCGACGACATTCGCTAATTATGCTACTTTCGTGGGAGAGTTTGGCCCCTGCGCTACCTGCGGTTCCATTTCGTGGACCCAGAATTTCATCTCCACTTATCTCACCCCGTGGAACTTGAGCTGGACCGCCTGGACCATGGATTACCAAACGACTACTGCGGATAATCCCCCACTGATTACTGACTGGAACTACGATACCACCTCCTACCACGGGGCTTATGTCAAGACTGCGCTTGCCTCAGCCGCTTTGGGTTGCGCGACGGCTCCCGGCGGGGCGGCCACCTACACCCCTACCCCCGTGCCCACGCAGGGCAACTGCTTCATGCTTACCAACTTTACAAATGCTCCAACTTATCCCTATACCACCGCCGTCAACACCTTGAATGGAAAGTGGTTCACGTTCGATTGGACCACCAGCGGTACAGGTGCTCCGGAAACTCCTGCGCTTTCTTACATGATGTGCCCCGCCACCAACGACACCTGTCCGGCCATCCTGAACAATGCTTATGCGGGCCCGAACGGGGAAACCTTTTCGGCTTTCGTCTCTGGCGGTTACAGCGAAAACGGAACATCCACGCCCGCTACTTACGCTGGGTTCGGTTTGGCAACAGAGTTTACCCCTGGCTACACCAACCTGAGCTGGGTGACCAACTTCTCCTTCTATATCCGATCTTCTGTTGCGCCCGTGACGCTCCGGTTCCAAGCCAGCAGTCCCCTTATCAACCAACAGCCCGTCACCTGGGAGGGTACTGTTTTTCCGGGCGGCGGAAACGGTAACCAGTATGGCTTGAATTTTGTCGTCAACCAGGCGAACACATGGATATTGGAATCCATACCCCTGTCCGGGATGGAGTTTCAAGATTGGGGTAATAACAATGGCACGGGTGGTGAGCCCACCGCCAGTGGCGGCGCCATCGTTACCCAGTCGGAGGCAATGACTCAGGTACTTTCCTTCCAGTGGGAAACACAAGGTGCTCCGACAACTTTGGGCTTTTCAATCAATGACGTCTGCTTAAGCGGATCCCCCTTTCCCATCACGCCCACGCCTTCTGCCGTGGTCGCGACCAACACCTTCACCCCGACTCCGTCCCCTACTGCCACATTCACCCTCACGATGACGAATACCCCCACCAAGACTAATACGGTGGCCAGTACCAACACCTCTACTATTACGATGACCGCCACGGCCACGAATAGCCCCACTAAAACCCAGACCACAACCTCCACCTCCACCCAGACAGTGACCCCGACTGTTACTGGAACGGCGACGCCCTCAACCACCCGGACCAACACTTCAACCTCTACACCCACCAACACCGCCCAATTCAGCCCGACCTATACCCTTTCCCCATCTCCCACCAACACTTCCACAGTTACCAGCACCACGACTCCCACGAACACTTTCACGGCCTCCCGGACGAATACCCCGACCATCACCTCTACCTCCACGATCACCTTTACATCAACCGCCACCTCTCCGTTCAGCCCGACGAACACCTTGTCGCCGACTCAAACCCTCTCCCCCACGAATACCGGAACCCTAACTCCCACCAACACCTCCACCGCCACTCGAACCGATACCCCGACTGTGACCTCCACTTCGACACCTACTTCCCAATTTTCCCCCACCTATACCCTGTCGCCCACATCTACCATGACCTTCACCACATCTTTCACCCCCACCGACACGGGCACGCCGACCTTTACCCCCACCATCACGAATACCCCCACCATCACGAATACCCCCACGATCACCAATACACTCACTACGACCTACACCCCCACCAACACCCTTTCGCCCACGAACACGCTATCGCCCACCAGTACCTTTACCCCGACCAACACCAGCACGCATACAATGACCGCCACCTCCACGAATACCCCGACCGTGACCAATACTCCGACCGTGACTAGCACTTGGACGATCACCCCGACCATCACCAATACTCCTGTCTTCAGTTTCACTTTCACCCCCACCGTCACCGTCACTCCCACTCAAACTTCGACCTTTACTTCCACTCCGACTTTGACCCAAACGCCCTCCAATACACCTACCCGGACCCCCACAGCCACGTCCACAATCACCAACACCTTTACTCAAACTCCCACTTTCACCAACACCCTCACTGTTACCCCCTCCTCGACCCCCACGTCGGCCTTTGTGGTCGCGGGGGCGGGATCTTCCGGCACAACCCAAGTGCTTTCGGGTGCCGCCGATGTGACGGCGGTCCAGGGGACGATCACCAATTCCAGCGGTATGGGCGTCACCTTGACTCAAATTACTGTCGCCGATTCGGGCTCGGGCAATCCGTCGGGAATCACCAGCGTCATCGTGTTGATCAACGGGACGCAACAGGGACCGGCCGCAGCCTTTAACGGGAATCCAGTCAATATCAACTTGAATAATTACATTTTGCCGTCCGGGCCGGGTCAGTCTGTGCAAATCCTGGCGAATTTCTCGGGCACTGCCAATGGTACTTACACCCTTTCGATCAGCAGCATGTCGGGCACCAGCGCCAACAACGGGGGCCAACCGGCCAGTTTCTCCAACTTTCCCATCGTGGGGAACATAGTGGTGGTCGCCCAGCCGACTTCCACTCCGACGTTCAGCCCCACGTTGACCTTCACCATCACCCCGACGGTCAGTCCCACGCCTACCACCAGCTCTACCCCGGTCCCTCAGAAGTATCCGGTGATTTATCCAAACCCGGTTGATGGCACGAGTCCGGTCAATGTTCGGCCGCCCGCCTTTATGGGTGTTTCCGACGTGAAGGTGCAGATCTTTACGCTGGCCTATCGTAAGGTTCAGGAAAAAACCTATAAGAACCAGGTGGCTGGACAGGATTGCCCCATTTCCTTGAAGGATTCTTGGAATATTCCATTGGCCAACGGCGTTTACTACGTGGTGGTCACCACCAACAACGGCCGATCCATAGGGAAAATGCTTATCTTGCGGTAATCCGGGTTTTTCATTGAAGCTGATCCTTCCGTTTAAATTCGAAACCCTTTATCGAATATCCCAGGTAGTCCCATCGAGGATCGGCTTCCGATTTCATTCGAAACATAACTTTTTCCCGGGCTTTTTAATTTTAAAAGGGGTTGTATAATCCGTTAACTCCGGAGTTTCCGGTGATATAACCCGCGCACGAATAACCTCCCATGCGATTTTCAAGATTCATTTACTCTTCGGGCTTTATTCTGGTTTTGTTTATTTCCATTCCATTGCCGCTTTTGGCCTGGGCATCGCTTGGGCATAAAACGGTCGCCTTCATCGCACAGGATCGGCTGACACCTAAGGCTCTCCGGGCTGTCCGGGAACTCTTGGGCGAGGACCGGGATCTTCCCTCCGTCTCCACCTGGGCCGATTTCATCGTGCATGTGAGGCCCGAAACAGCGCCTTGGCATTACCTGAACCTCAACGTTCGGGAGGGTCAGGGGCTTTTCGACCTGGAAACCGCCTGTCGGCAGGAAGACTGCGTGGTCGACCAAATCGAAAAGGACCTTCGAATCCTCCGCGAACCCTTCGCCCGGCGAAGTGTCAAAAGGGAAGCGCTGAAGTTTTTGATCCATTTTGTGGGGGATCTTCACCAGCCCCTGCATTGCGCTGACGACAACGACCGGGGGGGAAATGAGAAATGGTTCAATTTGCCGGGAGGGAGGACTGGCCACGCCTGGGTGAGCCTCCACGCCTATTGGGACGATCTTTTGGGAACGCCCAAAACCCTCTCGCCCCGCGAATTGGCCAATCGGCTTGAGGCGGAGTTGGACCCGAATGACGAGGTCAACTGGGTGGGTGGAACTCCCGCCCAATGGGCCTACGAGTCTTACCTGATCGCGCAAAAACGAATCTATGACGAATTACGGCCCGGGCCCCTGCCGAAGAATCGCTGGGGCCGGGACCTGCCGGAAGACTACTTAAACGGTAAAATGCGCAAGGTGATGGAACAGCAACTCCAAAAGGCAGGGGTTAGATTGGCTTACTTGCTGAACGATGTGTTCGGGCATTAACGGGAAAATTTTTTACCGCGAAGACGCGAAGTGAGTCTTTCATGTTTAATCTGAAATTAACCTTTTCGTCTCTCTTCACGGCTTTGCGGTTTAAACGTAGTTTTGCGAGGGAACATGCTGAAAATTGATTTGGCCGTTCAAAAAGCACATCTCTACGACGGCCTTCACGACAAACCCGTTTCGGATTCAGTCTTATTAGTTTCACAGGGAAAAATCGCTTATGCCGGGTCATCTTCTTTGGCCCCGGACTACGACGCGGTTGAAACAATATCCGCAAATGAATCTTTCATCCTTCCGGGCCTGATCGACCTTCATGTCCACGCTCTGGTGGATGAACCTTCCCTTGCTAGTTTCTTGCGCAACGGAGTCACGACGGTGAGGGACCTAGCCTGCGACGCTTACGAGGCACTGGAATGGAAGGCCAAGGAAAGGGCCGGCCGTATTTCCGCTCCCCGGATTTTCACTTCCGGGCCGGTATTGACCTGCCCCGGGGGATACCCAGAGAACGTCTGGGGCCCCCAGGTCGCCTTGACCCTCAAGGGCCGGTATCAGGCTCAGGACCGGGTGAAAAAATTATCCGGACTGGGCATGGATGTCATCAAGATTGGCCTGGAACACGAATTGGGGCCTTGTCTCTCCAAATCCGAGGTGGAAGGTACTGTGACCGCCGCCCATTCCCTGGGCAAACGCGTCACAGCCCATATCACCAACGAGGCTGATTTTGAACTTTGCGTGGCCTATGGCGTGGATGAACTGGCCCATATGCCTTCCCGTCCCGTCTCGGATGATTTGTGGAAGGAAGCGGTCAAAAAGAAGATCCTTATCCTTCCCACTTTGCATGCTCACGAGGGATGGGCGGAAGAATGGAAAAGACGGGCTGAACATCCCTTTGGCCAATTTTGCCGGCATGGCTTCCGGGAGGGCCACCGCGTGAGTATTCAAAATCTGGAGCGGTTCCTCGGTCTGGGAGGACGAATTGCCTATGGAACCGACGCCGGCAATCCCCATATGCCTTACGGAATTTCCATCCATGAATGGAAGGATCTGCAATCCGCCGGGGTTACACCGGTTCAGTGCCTGAAGATGGCCACCTCGGAGGCCGCCAAAATTCTGGGTGAGGATTCCATCGGCACCCTGGAAAAGGGAAAACTGGCCGATTTCAGTATTTACCATTTCGATCCGGTGGCCAACCCGGAAAATTTCCGCACTTTGCGGATGGTTTATAAAGGGGGAAAGGCTTTCCCCAAGGGCAACCTGGAATTTCCCCGCCCCTTCGACCTGGACTTTTGGATCGGTCAGTGGGAGAAGACGAAGTTTGAAAAGGGTTGGTCGGATAAATAAAAATGGATGAACCGTGGTGTTCTGGGCAGAGCAACGAAATTTGAATGTCGCTTTGAATAATATAAAATCCGCTAGTCTGTATTTGCCTAGCGAAAACCTCAAAAGATTTGACCGAAACCATTTAATGAACCCCCTTCTCTTTCCCCGAAAAGGTATAATTCTTGCGTAGGTATTCCCCTCCAGGTGGCATGGATTATGCGCCAACACTTCTCAATGAACCAGGGCATGCATCAGCGCATGATCATGACCCCCATGCTTCAGCAGGCCATGAAGATCCTCCAGCTTTCCACTCTGGAATTGAAGGAATGGGTCGAGAAGGAAATGCTGGAAAACCCCACCCTGGAAGAGGAACAGGAAGAGGGCTCGACCGAGACGGACGACAAGACCCTTTCTCCCGCGCCTCCCGCCGACGCTTCCCAGGAAGCCAGCAGTGTCGATGCCGATCTCCTCGAAAAACTCCGCCAGCGCTCTCCTTCCGACGTGGTGGAACACCTGAGGGAAGGGGATCATTTCGACGTCGAGGCCTGGGCCTTGATGGGGCAGGGCGACGACTACGAGAGCGGTTCGGGCAGTTACGGGGGATCGGAAGATTCAGGCGCGGAACAGGAAAAGCGGGATTATGTCGAGGCCTCCATCACCCGCACCCAGACACTCGCGGAAAGCCTGGAGTGGCAGTTGCTGCTGGCGATTGGAAATGAGGAAGAAAAATCCATCGGCAAAATGCTTATCGGCAATCTGGACGATAACGGTTACCTGACGGATACTTTGGAGAATCTCTCCACTGTCCAGGGGATTCCTCTGGAAAAACTCGAAAAAGCCCTGGAGGTCATCCAAGCCTTCGAACCCACCGGAGTGGGAGCGCGGAACTTGAGGGAATGTCTCCTCCTTCAACTCGAAAACAAGGTGGGGGAAACCGCACAGAAAGCCTACCGGGTCGTTCATGACTTTTTTGACGATCTGGAAAAAAGGCATTACGCAGCCCTCGCCAAGGCGCTGGAATGCGCCGAAGAGGATTTAAGACCCATCCTCGAATTCATCGCTACCCTGGAACCCAAACCGGGCCGGGCTTTCCTGACGGACGAGACCAAATACATCACCCCCGACGTGAGCGTGCGTAAGATCGAGGGGGATTACGTTGTGGTTTTGAACGACGAACCCGTGCCCAAACTTCGCATCTCGGGCTATTACCGCAAGCTCTTGAGGGACAAGACGGCCCTGGGCGGCAAGGAAACCAAGAAGTTCCTCGAAACCAAGATCCAATCCGCCCTTTGGCTTATCAAGAACATTGAACAGAGGCGTAAGACGATTTTCCGGGTTACGGAAGCCATTTTCCGCATTCAGCGTGAATTTTTGGAGGCGGGATTGGTGGGTTTGAAGCCTTTGACCCTCAAGCAGGTGGCGGACATGATCGGGATGCACGAATCAACCGTGTCCCGGGTGACCACTCACAAATATGTTCAGACCCCGAGGGGGCTATTCGAGTTGAAATATTTTTTCACCAGTGGTTTGGAGTCCTCGGACGGCATGGACATTTCTTCGTTGACGGTGAAAGAAAAGATCAAGGGACTGGTGGCCCAGGAACCTGCCCGCAAGCCCTACTCCGATCAAAAGATCATGCAAATTCTCACGGCCGACGGCCTTTCCATCGCGCGGCGAACCATTGCCAAGTATCGCGAGGAACTGCGTATTCCGCCCGCTTCCCAGAGACGAAAACTGTGACAATTGCGAGACTTCTCTCGACCCCGTTGATTGACTTCCCCCTGTCGAATGTTAGAATAAGCCCTCTTTTTAGGGGCTTTGACGGCTCCTTCCAGTTTTTGGGGGGTTCCCTTGTTTCGTAAAACCCATGGCAACTTCAAACTCAACATTACCAGTCGGCACGAAGATTTAAGCGATGCTTTGACCAGCCAGGTTGAAGCGAAAATCCAGCGGGTGGAACGGTACCTGGGCCATATTACGGAGGCCCGCGTCATTCTGACCTACGAGCGCAATCTTCATCTTTGTGAAGTTACTCTGACCGCGCCTCATCTAAAGCTTTCCGCCAAGTCTTCCTCGAGGGACATGTACAATTCGATCGATTCGGCACTGGAAAGACTCGAAATCCAGGCCAGGAAAAACAAAGAAAGACGCGTCGAACGCCGGCACGCTCCCGGCGCCAAAGCCTCTGCGGTCATCCACGGTCTCATTCCCCCTTCCGTCGATGGGGAAGAATTCGAGGTCATCCGCTCCAAGAAACACGACATCAAGCCCATGACGGTTGAAGAGGCGGCGCTTCAGCTTGCCGTATCAAAAAACGAATTCCTTGTGTTTTCTGACGCCGAGACGGACAAAACCTGCGTGGTTTATAAGCGCAAGGACAACCATATCGGCCTCATCGAGCCGGAATACTGAGCCGGGTCTTAATCGGACGCACCAATCTGTGGGGGAGGAACCCTTCATGCAAATCCTGGATTTTTTAACCGTTGACGCCATCAAACTCAACATGGAGTCCAAAAATAAGAAGGACGCCATCAAGGAACTGGTGGAAATGCTGGTCAAGTCAGGGAAGGTCAAGGATAAGAAGAAAATGATCCAGACCCTTTACGAGCGCGAAGAACTGGGCTCGACCGGCATCGGCCAGGGAATCGCCATTCCCCACGGCAAGTCGGATACGGTGACTGATCTGGCGGCGGCTTTCGGCCTTTCTCCCGAGGGAATCAGCTTTGAGTCCCTGGACGGCGAGCCGGTGAACATCTTCTTCCTGTTGGTGGCCCCGGAGGGCGCCGCGGGCGCACACTTGAAGGCCCTGGCCCGAATTTCCAGCCTCCTGAAAGACAAGTATTTCCGCAAGTCCCTTCTCACGGCCAAGACCCCCGAGGACGTGATCAAGATTATCCAAGAGGAAGAAAAGCTTAAGCATTAGCAACTCATTGCGCGGGTAAAGGCGATGGGGCGGCCGCTCCAGCCCGAATCCGCCCTTTTCTAAAAATCCTTACCAGCTTGGAAAACCCTATGAAAAAAATATCGGTGGACACTTTTTTTCAACAGGCCAAGGAACGGCTTCACTTGACTCCCCTGGCCGAGGAGGGCATGCCGGAACGCTACATCGTGAGCGTGGATATCAACCGCATGGGAATGGCCCTGACGGGGTATCTCAAGTGGTTCGCTTACGAACGTCTTCAGATCTTGGGAAAGACCGAGATCCATTACCTGGCCACCCTCAAGCCCGCCCAACGCAAGAAGATATTCAAGACCCTGTTGGCCTACCGGATTCCCGCCATTGTGGTCACCCACAAGGTGAAACCTCCCCGTGAACTCATCACCGAAGCCCGCCTTCATCAGATCCCCGTCTTCACCACCCCCACCCCCACCACCAAGTTCGTCTCGGAAGTTTCGGTGTACCTGGAAGAAGAATTCGCGCCTGAAACCACCCTGCACGGCACCTTGCTGGACGTCTATGGCGTGGGAATCCTGGTTCTGGGAAACTCAGGGATTGGCAAGAGCGAGTGCGCCCTGGATCTGGTGGAGCGGGGGCATCGGCTGGTGGCCGACGACCTGGTTTATATCAAGCGCCTGGCCAACCGCATCCTCATGGGCGCCCGTTCGGAAATCATCAAGCACCACATGGAAATTCGGGGCTTAGGGATCATCAATATCGAAAGCCTTTTCGGCGTGGGCGCCATCCGGGACAAGAAACGCATTGAATTGGTGGTGCGCCTCGAGGAATGGGATTCCAAAAAGGAATATGACCGGCTGGGCTTGACTCCGTCCAACATCAAGATCTTCGACGTGGATATTCCCAGTTTTGTCATCCCTGTCCGGCCCGGCCGAAACCTGGCGGTCATCATCGAGGTGGCGGCCATGAACAACCGGCTCATGAAGCTGGGTTACTTTTCGGCCCAGGAGTTTTCCGACCGGGTCAGCCGAATCATGGCCGAGGAATCGGCGCATCCCCAAAAGAAGGGCCGGGATCAAGGAACCCAAGGATGAATTGGCCGCGCTGGCTCTATCCCGGCATCCGTTTGAAACGCTGGTTCCTCCTCATGGTCCTCTCCCTTGTGCTGCTGGGGGTGGGTTTTTCGGGGCTGATGAGCCAGCACACGGCCGGCATTCACTACAATCCTCCCGTTATTGAGCAATTCGGCGAACACCTGAAGCATCTCAAGTTCATTGATTTCTTTCTGATTCTTCTGGCCTTCATCGGCTTGTTTTTGGCTTATCGACGATCCGTATATGCCATCCTGACCATCCTGATCCCCGCCCGGGAAAAAGAATTCGTCAATATCGCCTATAACCGGCTCCGCCTGAAGAGAGGCCCCCGTATCGTAGCGGTGGGCGGGGGAACGGGTCTTCCCAACGTTCTTTACAGCCTCAAGCATTACACCAGCAACTTGACGGCGGTCGTGACCGTAGCTGATGACGGGGGAAGTTCGGGACGTCTACGGCGCGATTTTGGCACTCCCCCCCCGGGCGATATCCGCAACTGCATCGTGGCCCTGTCCGACCAGGAAACCCTTTTGAACGATCTTTTTCAGTACCGCTTCAAGGGACACGGCGACCTGAAAGGCCACAGCTTCGGTAATCTTTTTATCACCGTCATGAAGGAAATCACGGGGGATTTTGGGCGGGCGGTGGAGGAATCCAGCCGGCTCTTCACGACCCGGGGAACGGTCATGCCGGTCACCTTTGATCCCATGGTTTTACAGGCCAAGCTCAAGGACGGCCGGGTGATGACCGGCGAGTCCCTGATCCCGACGGGAAAATCCCCTATTGAAAAGGTCATGCTCAAGCAGAAAGTCAAACCCAACAAAGAGGTCTTGAAAGCCATCCTGGAGGCGGACGCCATCGTGCTGGGGCCCGGCAGCCTCTTTACCAGCGTGATCCCCAACCTCCTGATTCCCGAGGTGGCTGAACAAATCGCTCTTTCACGGGCCGTGAAGATTTACGTTTGCAATGTGATGACCCAGCCCGGGGAAACGGATGGTTACTCGGTCGCGGATCATCTCAAAGCGCTTTTCCGGCATACGGGATCGGGTTTCGTTCATTTTGTGATCGCCAACCAGGAAGAAGCGCCCTCCACGCTCCTGAAAAAATACGCCGATTCGGGTCAGCGGCCCGTGGAGGTGGATGAAAAGGCCGTGGAGGAACTGGGCGTGAAACTGGTCAAGGCCAACCTATTGCATAAAGAAGATTTCGTGCGGCATAGCCCGTTCAAGTTGGGCCGGGCCATTGTCCGCAGGCTGGTGATTTGAGAATTGTCGTTATAAAAAGGTCCATCCATCCCCAGATGACGCGCGAACCCCAATAACGGTTGTATTCAAAGTACCCCCATTGCCGTTCAGTTGGAAATTTGCATTAAAAAGCTGACAAGTTAAAGTTTTAGTGCCGATTGTCCCTGGCTCCGTGCCCGTTTATCATGTGACCACGCCTGAGCCCCTAGTCCATTCGTTGAGGAGAGGAAAACCATGATTGGAATCGTCGTTGCCACCCACGGTGAACTGGGCCGGTCCCTCACCGGAACCCTGCGGATGATCTTGGGGGAAATCCCGGGGCTGGCCGCTGTGGCTCTGGAAACTTCCGATTCCCTTGAGACTTTCCAGGGGAAAATGGATAAAGCCCTCTCGGAAGTGGACCCCGGAGGGGAGGGTTCCTTCGTGCTGGTGGACATGCTGGGGGGAACTCCTTTCAACGTCGCTTTCCGCTTATCCCAGGAAAAATCCATCCAGTTGATCACGGGGGTGAACCTGCCCATGCTCCTGAAGGCGGTCTCCCACCAGGGGGATTCGGACATCCAGGCCCTGGCGCCTGAGGTCGCCAAGGCGGGAAAAGACGGCGTGGTTTGGGCGCGGGACATACTCAAGGGCACCCACCAGGCTTGAACGGGAATCCATGGAACTTCAACTGATTCGAATCGACGACCGACTCATCCACGGACAGGTGGTGGTGGGCTGGGCAAGGGCCCTCAAGATCGAAAGGCTCGTGGTCGCCAACGACACCATCGCCGGTAACGCCATGCAGCGTACTTTGATGGAAATGGCCGTTCCCTCGGGGCTGAAGGTGAGCTTGCTGACGATTCCGCAGACGGTCGAGTTCTCCCGCACCACGGGTCCTCCGGAAAGGGTTCTTCTGCTTTTCGGCAACCCCCAGGACGCGCTCCTTTACGTCCGCTCGGGGGGAACCTTGGGTTCCCTCAACGTGGGAGGTATGCATTTCTGCGCCGGTAAGCGCCAGGTATGTCCCACGGTTTGCGTGGATGAGCGGGATATCCAGGCCTTCCGCGATCTGAAGGCCCTGGGGTTGGAGTTGGAAGTACGGGCGGTTCCCAGCGACAACCGGGAACCGCTGGAAAAATACCTGCCCGAGTTGAAGGGGGAAGCGACTCCTCCTGCGGACCACGGGAAATAAAGACGAGGGAATTGTTTAATCTCAGAAAGAATACATCCAACACGAAGGGACTAAGCCACAAAGAAAGGCATAAAAAGGGTTTGGAAGACTGGTTTAAACTCGGATTGAACTTTGCGTCTTCGTGTCTTTGTGTTGAATTTTGTTTTAACGTTTTTGAAAAATAAAGAGGGAACATGAATCAAGTCCATTTCATTTTCGGCGTTCACAACCACCAGCCGGTGGGCAATTTCGGCCAGGTCTTTGAGACCCTGGATCGGGTTTCCTATCATCCCTTTCTTCAGGTTCTGGAGCGCCACTCGAAGGTCAAATGCGCCTTCCACGTCACGGGGCCCCTCCTGGAATGGTTCGAGGCAAACCGCCCCGAGACCCTGAAACAGTTGAAGGCCCTTGTGGGCCGGGGACAGGTGGAACTTTTCACCGGCGGCATGTACGAACCCATCCTGGCCATCCTTCCCGACCGGGACAAGCTGGGCCAAATCAACCGCATGAACACTTATATAGAGGATAGGTTCGGGGTGAAACCCCAGGGCATGTGGACGGCCGAGAGGGTCTGGGAGCCCCACCTGACCAAAACCCTGGCGGAAGCAGGGGTGAAATATCTGGTCATGGATGACGCCCACTTCAAGTCGGCGGGCCTCCAGGAAGACCAGACCTTCGGTTATTACCTCATGGAAGAACAGGGACATACCTGCGGGGTTTTCCCCATTTCCGAAAAAATGCGGTACATGGTTCCCTTCAAGGATGTGGACGAGAGCATCAACTATCTGCGGTGGGTGGCGAACGAGGACGGCAATCGGTGCGTGGTCCTGATGGACGACGGAGAGAAATTCGGGGGCTGGCCCGACACCTATAAATGGGTTTATGAAGATGGTTACCTGGAGAGGTTTTTCAGCGCGCTGGAGGCGAACTCCGACTGGCTCAAGAGCGTCACATTCGCCGAATACGCGAAAAAATATCCACCCCTGGGCCGCCTGAGCCTGCCCACCGGATCCTATACCGAAATGGGCGAATGGGCCCTGCCCCCGGCCGCCGCGCAGGATTACGAAAACCTCCGGCATGAGGTTCAAAACCGCGGGGAGATGCCCCGGTTTGAACGCTACCTGAAGGGCGGATTCTGGCGCCATTTTCTGGCGAAGTACGATGAGAGCAACCAACTTCATAAGAAGCTCCTGTGGGTTTCCGATAAGGTGGAAAGGGCCCGGCAGGCAACGGCCCCCAAACCCACCGCCAAACAAAAAGCCCTCCTGGCGGAGGCTGAAACCGCCCTATACCGGGGCGAGTGCAACTGCGCCTACTGGCACGGCGTTTTTGGCGGACTCTACCTGAACCACCTGCGGTTTGCCCTCTACCAAAACCTGATCGCGGCCGAAAAGGCGGCGGACGCCCTCCTGCCGCCGCTTTCCCACGGGATCGGAGCCCAGGCCACTGATTTTAATAAAGACGGTTATGACGAAGTGGTGGTGGAATCGGCCGGGTTTCACGCCCTTCTGGAGCCCTCCCAGGGAGGAACCCTGAGCGAGTTGGATTACCTCAAGCATCCCATCAATCTTTCCGACACGCTCACCCGACGGCGCGAGGCCTATCACGCCAAACTTTTGAATTTCGCCCAAAACGGCGGCGCGTCCGGCCAGGTGGCGAGCATCCATGAAATCGTAAGGGTCAAGGAACCGGGCCTGGAAAAAAAGCTTTTCTATGACGCCGACCGCCGGGTCAGCCTGGTGGACCGGTTCGCGCCTTTGGGAACCACCCCGGATGACTTTTACAGTTCCCGGGCGGGCGAGTTGTCCGATTTCAGGCGGGGGATTTTCGATTACAAAATCGCCGAACCTAAACGCAAGGGTCAGCCCCTGAAGATTTCCCTTTCCCGGTTGGGAAAGGTGGAAGGCCAGTCCCTCCGGTTGAAAAAAGAACTTCTTTTCCAGCCTGGCGACCTGGATTTGGAAGTCCGGTTGGAACTGGAAAACAAAGGCGACCGGGAACTGCGGTTCCTTTATTTCACCGAATGGAACTTGACCCTCCTGGCGGGGGACGCCCCCGACCGTAATTATTACGTGAAGGGCCGGACCCTGGAGCATTCCCGATTGAACAGCCTGGGAACGGAAGACGGCGTGAAGACTGCCGGCATGACCGACGGCTGGCTCCAACTGGACCTGCGGTTCGAGCTGGAAAAAGAGGCGAAATTTTTCCGCTATCCGGTGGAGACCATCTCCCAATCGGAAGGCGGGTTCGAGCGGGTGTACCAGGGGTCCTGCCTGATGTTCGGATGGGAAATTTCCCTGGCTCCCGGGAAGGCCTTTTCCACAACCTTTCAGCACTGTTGGAAGGAGCTCAAAAAATCATGATGCCCTTCTGGTTCCCCCTTTCCCTATTGCTCGCCCTCCTGAGCCTGGATGTGACCGCCATCGGTCAGTTCATGGTTTCCCGGCCCATCGTGGTGGGTCCGCTGGTGGGGCTGGTGGCCGGTCATCCCGAACTGGGGCTGACCCTGGGGGCCTTGATCGAGCTTTTGTGGATCGCGGATGTGGCCGTCGGGTCCCATCTGCCGATGGACCTGTGCATGCTCTCGGGGATCTCGGTGGCTTTCGCCAGCGAGCTGGTGGGACGGGGAGCTGATCTGGAAGCCGCCGGCACCTATGCGCTGGGCATCGCCATACCCCTGGCGCTTTTATCCACCGAGGCGGAGCTGGTGTTGAGAAAATTCCATGTTCGATGGGTGCATTTCGCCCAACGCATGGCCATGGGCAACCATTTCAAGACCTTCGAGGGAGTGAACATCGTGGTTCTCCTCGAGCTTTTCCTCAAGGGATTCCTCATAGCGGCCCTGGGACTGACGTTAGCCCATGGAACTTCCAACCTTTTCTTCCTGCTTCCCCCGACGGCGGTCAAGGGCCTGCATGACGCCGCCCTCTGGCTCCTGCCGGCCCTGGGCGGCGCGGCCGTCATTGACCTGGTGCTTGAAAAACGCATGGCCTTGACCCTGTTTTTATCCCTGGCGTTGATCCTCGGCCTGGCTCTTCTGGGGCATGTGCAAAGCCTCGGGCTGTTGGGTCTGGCGTTATTGGCCGGTTTCGGGGCTATTTTGCTCATGGCGGGGAAGGGAGAAACCTCGTAATGAAGGAAACCCCCTCCGCTCCGGCCCCAGCGTCTCGAATCGGATTTTTCGGGCTGGCTTCGGCTTTTATCAGGAGCTTTTTTCTCCAAACCGTTTGGAATTTCGAGCGATACCTGAACTACGGGGTGGCTTTCGCGCTATGTCCCGTGATCCGTCGTCTTTATCCCAAGGCGGAAAGGGGAGAAGCCCTGTCCCGCCACCTGGATTACTTCAATACCCACCCCTACATGGGTTCTTTCATTCTGGGGGCGGTCATCAAAATGGAGGAGGAAAGGGCCGGGGCTCCCCAGGAACGTCGGAAAGAAAAAGAAGAGGAAATCAACGCCCTCAAGGTGGGAATGATGGGCCCCCTCGCCGCCATGGGAGATAACTTTTTCTGGGCCACGGTTCGCCCCTATTGCGGGCTCCTGGCGGTCACCCTGGTCATGACCCGGGTCACGGGACTCCGGATGGAAACGTGGGCCGTCCCCCTGCTTTTCCTGGTTTTGTTCAACGTCATGCACCTGGGGATGCGGTTCCGTGGTTTTTGGATGGGATACCAAAAGGGAGATCAGGTCGTGCTTTCCATGAGGCGCATCGGCCTCCAGGAAACCGTCCGGGGCATCCGAACCGCCTCCGTTCTTCTGGTGGCGGTCCTGATTGTTTTTGTCAACCGGGAGGATCTGGAAGGCCAGCCCGGGAATTTTCTTCTCAAACTGCTCTTTTTTATCGCCATCCTGGGTCTTTTCGTCTTCGCCCTGCACCGCAGGATCAGTCCGGCGCAGTTGTTTTACGCCGCCGTTTTTTTCTCCCTATTGCTGAACTACTGGCCGACCTTGAGCGCGACCCCGGGCTTGCCCGGGATCTCCTCCGTGGTTGGCATTCCATCCACCGGAGTCACACTCCCATGAAAGGTTTGTCATGAAAGCAAGCGAGATTCTGACGATTACCAACAAGCTGGGGCTTCACTTGAGGGCCGCCGCCGAGCTGGTGAAGGTGGCCAACAAGTTCAAAAGCCAGATCATCATTCACCACGGGGTCCAGAACGTGAACGCCAAGAGCCTGATGGGCCTCATGACCCTGGCCGCGGCCAAGGGCACCGAAATGGAGTTCGCGGCCGAGGGGGATGACGCCAAGGAAGCCCTCGCGGCCCTCAAACAGCTTCTCGCGCAGAAGTTCGGGGAAAAGGAGTAGACCGTGCCTGAAAAGATCTTCCAGGGAGTTGCCGCCTCGGGCGGGATCGGGATCGGTCCCGTTTATCTTTACCATCCCCTGGGCTTTTCCGCGCCCCGCCGCACCCTGCGTCCCGAGGAAGTGGAAGCCGAAACGGTCCGCTATCGCGAGGCCCTCGCCAAGACCAAGACCCAGATTCTCGAGTTGGAAACCCGCATGCAGGAAAAACTGGGGGATGAGCACGTCGCGATTTTCCAGGCCCATCAGGTGGTGCTGGAAGACCCCCTCTTCCTCGAGGAGATTCCCCAGGCGATCTCGAAACGAAGGCTGAACTCCGAGCATCTGGTGGTGGAGGGGTTGGAAAGATTCAAAACCCTCATCGCCAGTTTGGAAGACCCCTATTTCCGCGAGAGGGGCGTGGATATCCAGGATGTGGGGGAGCGGTTACTCAAGAACCTCACGGGAACCGAGAAGGATCAGCTGAAAAAACTGGATCGGGAAGTCGTGGTGGTGGCCCATGATCTGTCCCCCTCGGACACCGTCACCATGCCCCCGGATCGCGTCAAGGGATTCTGTACCGATGTGGGGGGGCGTACCTCCCATGTGGCCATTGTGGCCCGCTCGCTGGGCCTGCCCGCGGTGGTGGGTATGCAGACCCTGGTCGGGGAGGTGCAGGATGGGGACCTGCTGATCGTGGACGGCAACAAGGGACTGGTGGTGGTCAATCCCAATCCCCAGACCCTCAAGCAATATCAGCGCCTGAAGGAAAGCTACGAGGCTTTCCAACGCAGCCTGGAAGAACTCCGGGCCCTCCCCGCCGTCACCCCGGATGGCCATGAGGTCACTTTGGCCGCCAACATCGAGATTCCCCAGGAACTGGACGAGATTTTCCGCCACGGGGCGGAAGGCGTGGGGCTTTTCCGCACCGAATTTCTTTT
Organism: uncultured bacterium; assembly: GCA_964525605.1. Lineage (GTDB taxonomy): Bacteria > Oederibacteriota > Muellerivitia > Muellerivitales > Muellerivitaceae > CAVTWJ01. The sequence goes on along the minus strand of CAZGKT010000017.1, from coordinate 836 downwards.
TCTGGACCGAGCCGAGGTGCCGACCGAGGAAGAACAATACGAAGCCTACCGTAACCTGGCGGAAAAGGCGGGGGTCAGCCCGGCCATTTTGCGCACGCTGGACCTGGGAGGCGACAAGGTTCTCGCCCATTTAAACGCGCCGCAAGAATCCAACCCTTTCCTGGGTCTTCGCGCCATCCGCTTTTGCCTCAAACGCCCGGATGTCTTTAAGCCCCAGCTGAGGGCCATCTTGCGGGCGGCGGCCAGCGGTCCCATCAAGGTGATGTTTCCCATGATCTCCAACCTGGACGAGGTGAGGCAGGCCAAGAAACTGCTGGATGAATGCGCCAAGGAACTCAAGCTGGAAGGCAAGGTTTTGCGGGACCGCATCGAGATCGGGGCCATGATCGAGATTCCCTCGGCGGCCCTGATGGCGGACCTGCTGATTCAGGAACTGGACTTCTTATCCATCGGCACCAACGACCTCATCCAGTACACCCTGGCGGTGGACCGGGTCAATGAAGCGGTGGCCTATCTCTATGAGCCCTTGAACCCGGCGATCCTGCGCCTGATCCAGATGACCGTGGACGCCTGCCACCGGCATGGCAAATGGGTGGGCATGTGCGGGGAAATGGCCGGCGACCCCCAATGCGTGCCCCTGCTTTTGGGCATGGGCCTGGACGAGTTTTCCGTCTCCATGTCGGTGATCCCCGAGATCAAGAAGGTGATCCGGCTGATGCCCTTCGACAAGGCCCAGGTGATCGCCAAGGAAGCCTTGAAATTGCGGACTCCCGATGAGGTGTTGGACCTGATCCGCGACGGCGTCCCGCCGGAGCTGAAGGCTATTTTGTTCTAAA